>NZ_JADCLQ010000003.1:50516-643325 GCF_015234155.1 Dysgonomonas sp. GY75 | reverse complement strand
CTATGCAGGGTGCCTTTCAGGAGGTTTCCCCTGATATACACCCCGCCTATCTCAAGCACCAGCGGGGGGCGGCTGTCGTAAATCAATGTCAGCGTCCCGTTTTTGATTGTCCACTGAAAAGTCAGGTTACAAACGGGTCTGGAATCTGAAGCCGAACCGGCATCATATTGCTTGTCGGAGCCTGTGCCGTTGCCTATGAAATACAGTTCGCTGATCACGGGCCTCCCGTCGAAATTGAAGCCCAGGTCTCCCACCCATTCACTGCCCATCAATTCATCATAGATCTCTTCATCTTTCTGACAGGAAGACAAACCAAAGGTTAACACACACAATGCCACTAATTGCATAAAATGTTTCATCATTTTCATTTTACTGTTTTTTTTATTTCGTACTGTTCACCGGCCGGTCCCTTTAACGGGACGAACCGGTGTTTCTATTTTTACCGGGTGATAACGCAAGCCGGCAAGCGGCCCCGCCTTATGTACGGATGCAACGGCCTGTTCCTGTTTGCGGGGGCATGGCCGGTCCGTACTTCACGGGTCACGGCAGGGTATGGCCTCTATACTCCTCCAGCCCGGATACTGCGCTGCCGCCCGCCGCATGGCGGCCATGCAGCACCCGGCGGGCGTACTGCCTTCCACGGTTATATCCACGCTGCGGCCCTGCGGCAGGTGCACCCTGAAAGACCTGCTAACCACAGGCCCTGCCGTGTCTTCTGATTTCACCTCTTTTTCCATATCCATCCATTTTCCTGTTCTTTATTTACGGTATGTACTTCCATCGCAGCCGAAAGGCCTGAGGGAAGGACCCGGATGCTGATGTCATACAGGTAGCCCCGCACCGGCAGCGGGAAGTTCGAACTTGCAACATATTCCCTGTCGGCGCCATTCATTGAAGTCAATATTCTCAGGCGAGGGGATTCTATGGATTCATAGATATAGGTGATGCCTTCATATTCCCCTGCCGAAACAGGATCTAAGGCTACCTGCGGATAGGCAATCAGGTCCGGGGCGCCGAATGTTAACGGGTTGCCCGGGGCGTAAAGCGTATAAGGCGCGGCGTTTTCCACAATAAAGGCATTATCCGCGCCGGCCCCCGCATTCTCCAGGGTGACGCGCAGCTTGGCGCCGGCCCGCGTCAATGTGATACCGGCCGGGCTGGCGGGGGAGGTGCCGCCCAGGTTGATATTTGCCGCCTGCCCGTACATGGGCAGGCCCGAGGCGAGCATCACCGCGGTGGTCAGCGGCCCCTGCGGGGTTGCCAGCGCTTTTATATCCCCGACGGAGCTTACCGCGTTCAAAGAGGCGATATCCCCGCAGTTGGCCACCACATAGATATCCCGGAACGCGGCCGCGGCCGGATCCAGCGGCAGGCTGACCAGCGTGCAGTGATCGCCCGAGGGAGAGAATCCCGTATGGATAAAGCTGTTCAGCACGGCCGTACCCCCGGGGGCAGCCAGGAAGACGCTCAGGTCTTTTACCGCGTATTCCGCGGGCAGGTCGTCCGGACCGCCGGCCGCCTTCAGGCCCGGCGCAGCGGTCAGTACAAGGGAAACCTCCCGTTGTGGTCCTGTAAACGGCTCATCGCCGTCGTGACAGGCGGACAGCAGGAGAAACGCCAGGGATAAGGCCTGATATAGGATACCGGTTTTCATCGTTCTTGGTTTTGTTATTCTACATTTCTGACACAGCGGGACACGGTTGAAGAAAAGCTATAGCGTTCGAAACGCTGGTAGAGCACCTTATCATAGTTCGCAGGATCGGAGTAATCCAGGTAGCCGCTATACCAATACCCTTTGACCTGGTGTACAACCTCCATCGGGTACCAGTTTTCGATACCCGGAAACGGCGGTGCCGGATAAGGCCAACCACCCGGATACTGCCTGAGGGTGACGACAATATCACCGGGGGTGAAAAAGTCGTCGATGATCCCCAGCTTTTCGCTTCCGAAGCTATCCCCCCCCTGCGTACCGGTCAACAGGTATCCGGACATGTCCGTCCCGGTTAATTTCCCCAGCAGGTCCTGTGCCTGTTGCCGCAAAGCCATGGAATAAAAGGGCAGGCTGTAATCAATGCCGAGCCATGTATTGGATTGCCATATCTTGTACGTTTGGTCGAACAGCGCAAGGAACGACATCATCTCGCAGGAGTTGATCAGCCGCCAGCCGGGGCCGTATTTTTTCTCACAGTAATACGGGGGCTGCCCTTTGATGATATTCGGGCCCTGTATGTTGGAATCCCACCAGTTGACCTGGTCGCCGAAAGCGCCCATTAATCCCTGCTGCAGGAATTCATTGGCCGAGCGTATCTCTATCTTCCCGCAGGAGGTAGGGATGATAACGCTCGAGTCGGTCGGTACCACCGGCGGGATGGCTATACCCTGCCCATCCTGGAAGATATACCCGTAATCGTCTTTCTTCCACGGCTCCACACAGGTCTTTAAGGTGATGCTCCCATCGGGGCTGATATAGGCGTTTATCCGGTAGCGGTAATTGCGTATGACAGAGCTGTCCGACAGGGCAGGAACGGTGCGCCGCTGGGCGGTTAATCCGATTTTAGCTTTGTCCGTAAGGACGGGAAACACCCGGTTGTTGATATGCAGCTCCGTGAAGCCGGCATCCCCGCTTTTGTTCAGCAGCTCGGGGATATAGAAAGGCCCTGCCGCCCCGATCGAATCCCTGGTATAATCCAGGCCGGCCAGATCACCGCTAAGGGAGGCCACGGTCTGCCCGCTGTAATAAGCCTCTGACGGGGGAACCGAAAAAGACGCGGCTACCTGGTGCAGCTGTACCGAGGAGACGGCGCTGCCGGCAGGCAAAACGCTGCCCGGGTCCTTCTTATAGAAGACGACGTCTACCCTGGCCAGTGAACGCACCAGCTCTACTTGAGGCGTTGATAAAACCAACGGCTCGGGGGAAGCTTCGGTGCCGCCCTGCAGCACACTAACTGACTTATAGACAGCCGACATAAGCATCCGCCCCGGGACGGTGGAAGTATCCGGTTTAAAGCCGGGGATATAGGACAACCCGCTGAAACGCGGATCACCCGTAAATTGCGACACGTCCGTTACGGAGGCCAGCGCATCCGGGAAGCCTGCACAGGCCGATTCGTTGGCGAAGAAATAAAAATCGTAAGTGCCCGGCTTAAACTTTATCCCGCGGCTCGGGTTCCCCAGGCCTGCCGGAAAATCCGGGAGACCGTTGTAGACGGTATTGCCGCCTGCATCGAAAACGATCATCCGCACTTCAGTTACACGATCCTCTCCGTTTATATCCTCATTGATGCTGCCCGAAGAGGCTTTTACAGACAGGTAGATATACGCCTGCCCCGTATCCGGGCTGTGCGGGTCTTCTTCCCGGCAGCCCGTTAACAGCAGGCAACAGCCGAAAAGCCAGCCATATAGAAGCGTCCTGAATTCCATCGTTTTCATAAGTCGGTCGTATAGCTGTGCACCAGCCAATTGTTCACCCAAATTTCTATAATCATATAAGTCCCGCAACTGCACTGGTCTTTTGCCGTAAAACGGATCGTGAAATCATGGTCGCAGTCCAGGTTCACTTCCGGGTTCTTCAGCAGCAGCGTGCCCAGCAGGTCGCCCCGGTACAGTTCGCTGTTATCCGTCCTGTTGCGTATGACCAGCGAAGTATTGTAACCGGTAGCCAGCTTCAGCACGGTAAGCCGTGCTTCGAGCAGGCCATCTGTGAAGGCCGCCTGTGAACCGTATTCTATTCTGTCATCGGAGGCGATGCTGCCGTCGGTATTCATCGAGCCGTTGGCCGATTCGACGACGGCTTCATAATCCCCGGTTGGCGGAAGGCCTTCTACCTGTATAGTCAAACGGTTCGTTATCTCCCGCAGGTTGACACATGCCGGTTCGAATACGGACCCGTATTCAGCCGGGTCGGGCAAAAAGACCACGGGGCTCTCGCCGTAATAGATCCGTTTGCCCTCCAGGGAGGAGGCCCGCCCGCCGGAACGCTGAAGGCGGAACAGCAGGCCGCTTTTTTCATCCCCGGAGCCGCGTTCGAAGGCATCCGCATCGAGCCCGGCCCAGGCCGTCACGCTGTACAGCCCGTTTTCAGCTTCCAGCCTTCCGGCATAGTGTTCCGTGATGACACTGTCACCGGTCTGGCGGTATGATACCAGCTTGCCGCGGCGGTCGAAGACGCGTAAGTCCAAACCGGATAACCGCGGGTATACCGTATCCAGGCACGGGGTCTTGCTGTACAGCCGGAGGTCTATCCCCTGCGGGCAGTCCTCCGTCCGCTCATAAACACAACCGCTTATACCGGACAGGAGAAAGGCCCCCAGAAGCAGGAAGCTTATTTTCCCCCTGCCCGCGTACCCTTGATTTGACTTCGTTTTATGCATGCCTTTTTGTTTATTGTATGATTAATTACAGGTCTATGTCATAGGAGTGTACCGTCCACATCAGCACCGTAATATCGACGGACATATAGGTGTCGGTCGAGCTGAGCGGGTCGGTTGGGGCGACAGGGCTGTCCGGTTCGGGACCGTTCGGTTTCGGGTCCGGGTTATACGGTACATCCGGCCCGGAGGGGATCAGCGGGTTCCAGTTCACCCCGATGCGTTTGAAGGAATTGATATTGACATGGTAGATGTTGTTCCTTATCACCGGCGAGTTAACAGGTTTGGTGATGTTATCCGGGTTCAGCCATATGTAATACAGGACTTTGCCGCCCGTATAGGTGGAAACCTGTTGATTCTGTACGCCGGTAGTATAATCCTGCGCTTTCTGGATGCTGGAATAAATATGGCCGTCGGCGTCGCCCACATAGAAGGTGCCGCCGGTCAGCGCGCCTCCATCCCTGATCTGCGAAGGGTCGGGCGTAAAGGTGGCCCGTACAAGGATATAGGCCGTATTACCTTTGCGGTACTGGCTGTTCGATGCGTCCGTGCCCCGCTGATGGGTGTTTTCGAGCAGGAACTTGCCCGGGAAGGTGATATGGCTGCCGTCCGACGGACGGGCAGGGACGGCATCCGCCAGGTTCTGCAGGTCCGTGTAATCGTAGTAAGCGGCCGCGGTGGACGTATAATCGACTCCCACCCCCGGCAAATAGTCAGACCCCCAGGTCTTTGTGCTGCCGTCCGCATTGGTTTGCGGGAACAGGTATACCGCTTTGGCGCCCTGGGCTACCGAATAGGTGATATTCGAGATGGTACCGAGCTTGACCCCGTCCGTATTGACCACATCCGCCGGGGCCGATGTGGTGACAATCGCACGCGAAGGGATGCGGGTAACGTTAAGGGCGATCATATTTTTTCCGCTGGCGGTGACATCCTCCGCGCTGATGCCGTCCTGTATGGAAAAGGTATTACTCTTGCCGCTCAGGGTCAGCAGGTCGGCATAGATGGTCAACCCTTCGGGGGTAGTTACGCTGGAGGACTGGTCTATACGCGCCAGGGAAGAAAGAGGCAACGTCGAGGACAATGTATAGAGGTAATCATTCCCGGGAATAGCCGTCAGCAGCGGCTCGGGGCTGTTCAGGATGACAACCATCTGCTTGTCCCCGGGGATCGTCCTGAACGGGGCGGAAAGCCTTACGGCATCGCTCCCGTCGGGATTCGCTCCGAAAAGGAAATCGCTGGGGCCGAAGCGCCGCGCATCCAGCAGCGTAGTCCCGTCGGACGAGAGCAGGTACAGGTCCAGCGTAACGATTTCCGTTACACCGGAATACTGCCCTACGGCGTTATAGTCCGGGTCATCCGTCGCCTTGACGGACCGGTTCTGCACCAGCGACAGCGACAGGCCCATATAGGTCGTACCGCGGGGGATGGTTTCTTCTTTTCCGGTTCCTTCATCCGTACTGCAGGCTGTAAATCCTGCCAGCAGGATCAGCCCCGTTAAAAAACTACATAGCTTTCGTTTCATAATTTTAAGGATTTATTAATTTATATATATACAGTTTATATATCGATTAATTTATTATATAATTCATGTTCAATTTACTTTGTTATAAAAAGGGCGATACACTATGAAAAGATAAAACCTAAACCGGGCCAATTTCAAATTCCTACAGGAATGCCTGCCTAAGAAATTGATAGAGTGTATGCCAATTTCTTCATTTTTATAACAGGATTTTCTTTTTTAATTCAAATTCTTCCTGAGTAATAATATCTTTCTCCTTTAATTCATACAGTTTTTTTATCTCATCACCTGGACTCAGGTTCGTTGTATTTCTGCTATCGTTATTTACCGTAATAGTGGTCTGAGTCGGATACCTCTGTTGATAAGCCGAATTAAATTTTAGATTGAATCGATTGTCATCCATGGTCAGTAGCCAGATAAAATCAATGAACGATACGGCAAGGGGAATAAATGTCCAACAAAATAAAAGATACAGGAGGCCTAATCCTGTCTGGTTCAGATAAAATCTGTGTACGCCGATACCCCCCAGAAAAATAGCTAAAAGGGCGGCAGTTATTTTACTTTTCATAATGCCATGTTTTTAAATTTATAGTTGATCCATTACTGCATAAAATGGGAGATTCTTGGTAATAAGAATGAAAGCTGCTGTTTATCGCTTCGGTTTCTTCTGCCCCCGCGGGCACGGTATAACTGATCCTGTATTCACAGACGCGCAGGGAAGGGTAAACCTCCCCCAGCAGGTAAGCATACGGTTTTCCTCCCTTATATTCCCTTAGCAGGGTTTTACGCGCCGGTGCGTCCTGCTCACCGAGGATATGCAGGATACCGGCTTTCTCCTGGTCGCCCAGGGCGTCCGCCGCGATAACGGCAGCCCGCAGCCCTTCCCAGTTCTCGCCTTTGGAGCGCACGCTGAAGCAGCCGGCATCGAAGCCGTAGGCTGCAACCATATAATCCCGGAGGGCAGCAGCGCGTTTTTCCGACAGGCTTATATTATGGTTTAATTCCCCTTCGGGCGAGGCATAGGCCTCCAGGCTGATGCTTTCGATCCGGGAACCCGGGAGTTGCAGGACGGCTTCAACCGAACGTTGTATTTTGGAAAGTTCCTGCCGGTTATCGCCATAGTCCGGATAGACTACATAGCGGTCGACGGGAAACAGGATGCAGGCGCTGCCGCTTTCATGGCGGTACTGCAGTTCGGGGCACGGTATGTAAACCGTATCCGCGGGTACGGCCGCAACCGGTACTGCAGGGGGTGCGACCGGAGCGGGGTATGCTTCAGGCGCGCCGGGTCTTTTTGCCGTTTTACCGATGGTATAGGACACCGAAAGGCCGGCCCTGTCAGGGCCCCAGTAATGCTTCTGGTCTGATTCCAGCTTCTGCCCGCAGGTGCGGCAACCCGCCGGGCCGGTTTCACCGGAGGTGTGCTTTGTATAGTCTATGTAGGCATATCCGGCGCCGATGTTCGCCTCCAGTGCCCATCGGTCTGAAAGCTTCCAGCTGTACCCCACAGACAGGCCGGCCCCGGCAAGCCAGCCCTGATACCGGTAATCGTCAATGATACGGGCTGTATTAAACTGAGCGGCGTGAACGTGCAAACCACCGAAGAAGCCACGGAACGGTTCGTCTTTCCAGTAGCGAAGCTCCGGCTGGAATAGCAGGAACTTCCCTTTTTTACCATCCGTAAAGGTCCACGGGTTGTAGGTGACAGGAAGGTCCAGGGTCAGCTTCCTGTTCAGCCGGAACTCGGCGCCCAGGCTCAGGCTGGTTGTAGCGTCATACAACAGGTTTGTCTTGACAACGGCGGTCTCCTGGGCCTGCACGCTACACCCTATTACCTGTATGCAAAGCAGGAGGCGCAGCGCAGCCCTGAATCCTATGTCCTTAGTATTTCCTTTGTTCTGCATATATCCTTTATCTGTTTAATGCATTCATCGTTATTCTTCATTTCGCGTGTTTAAGTGTCTGGGGGCTGGCGCACAGGGTTATTCCTTGTCCTGCCTTGCCTTATCATAAGTACCCTCTCCAGGCATATTGTATTGAAGCCTTATATACAGCCTGTAGATACCAGCACCCGTATTCTTTCCGGTTTTCCGTATATCCATAGGCCGGTTACCTCCGGCGCTCCTTCTTTTGACAAGTCTGTACTCCCCTGCTTCATTCCGGCAGCGTGGAAAGCCAGGCCTGGATAGCGGAAGCATTCGCATCCTTGAGCAGCACCTGCTTATTTCTATCTAGTAAATACAGGCTGGGGATAGCTTTCAGGTCATAGACCACTTTGTTCCTGACCGTTCGCTCCTTATCGTAGGCGTTGATCCAGGAAGAGGGCATAGAGGGGATATATTTCCGCCAAAGCGCTATATCTTCATCGGGATATAAAGCCAGTACTGCCAGTTTGCCGGACGACAGCATTCCGTTTACCAGCGGCGAGGTTTTTAACTGCCGGGCCGTCTCTTTACAGGCAGGGCAATCCGGGTCGTAGAAAAACAAGATCGTATAATCCTTCGACAGGTTATGCAAACTGCCCATTTGCCCGTTTGCCAGGGTATAAAAAATGTCCGAGGCCGTATCTCCCTTACGGTTTTTGAGCATCATCGACAGGTCGAAGGAAGCCCGGGATTTCAGCACCTGGTCCCCGGCAACGCTCTCCAGTATATAGTTGGCAACCGGGATATAATATTCTTCGTTGCGCATCGGGGAATTCGGATCATACAGGTAATCTTTGTACAGGGATAAAAAATGGCGGTACATCCTTCCTGTATGATCCTCTTTCAGGGTCCTGTCCAGCATGGCGGAGATCGAAGCTGCCGCCGTTGCCTGGTCCGTATGGGAAAAGATGTCGAGATAATCGACCAGTGCCTGTTCGGTGATCTCCGGCAAATGAACATAAGCCGTATCACTGAAATCAAAATTATCCCAGTAGTGCACGGCCAGGTAACCGGCACGCGCTTCGGGAGCTTTCAGCTCACCGGGGATAAGCGGCAGGACGAATCGCCGGGGTGCATCCTGCTGCGCTTCACGCTTGTCAGCGGATGACTTTGTATCTCCACCGCAGGTCAGCAAACAGAAGATCATAAACCCTGCAAATGAAGCGGGGTAGATGATATAAATCAGGATCTTGGTAAATTTAAACATGTTTATTCTATCTTTAGGGTTAAATATATACAACTGACGGCCCAGCGGTTCAATGCCCGTACACCGCCTTAAAAAGAGCTATGAGCAGCAGGATGATAACTATGAGCGGTATCTCTTTCACCACGGCTTTCCTTCCTCATATTCAATTTGGCATGATGCTGAAAAACGAATTTGCTAATTATATCGCCTCCATGCCTGTATCCTGCTCATTTTTCTCCCGCTGTACCCGGTTCCGGCGCCGTTTCTTCCGGTAATACATCCGGATGGGCATTGCCCAGGCGTTCGAGCTGCGCGTCCAACCCCTTTTCCCGGACCAGCTCCAGTATTTCACTGTCCAGACTGGCCCGGTAAGCCTTGCGCGGATCGAGTTCCACCGCACGGACCAGGTGCCCGGCTGCTTCGTCCGGCTTACCCATCCGGTAGCTTACGATGGCCAGCAGGTATTCGCTATTGGCCGTAGCCGGAAGCCGGACCAGGATATCGTAAGCCCGGCCGTTATAACCCAGGCAGGCCAGGCACAGGGCGGTATTGTAGTCGCCGTAGGGGGCCAGCAGTTCAAGCGCCTTCATGTATTCACGCTGCTGCAGGAACGCAAGCCCTTGCCCGTAGCCTTCCCGTATCTCATACTGCGTCGAATCGGCAGAGACCATATGCGGGCGGCTTACATGGAAGACAAGGTCCATCCGCTGCAGCATCGGGTAAACCGAGTCGCGGATGACCTTATAATCCCGGCTGAACCTTGTTTTCAGCTCCCGCTCCGTGTCATCCGGGCTGATGGCCCGGCCCAGCAGGCTCAGGATGGAATCCTTATGGGTGATATCCTCCCTTTTCCGTATCTCTTGTACCAGCCCTTTCCAGTCTTCGCCTATGGACGAGGTCCTGACAACGACCCCGGAATAAGACGACGGGTAAGCCGATACAAGGTAATCCTTCAGGGCGTCCGCGCGTTTGGCCGACAATTCATGGTTCTTATCCCAGTACCCTTCCAGCGAGGCCGAAGCCTGTATCGTCAGGCTGTCCAGCTGCAAGCCCATTTCACCGGTAAGCTTTTTATAGATGCTGATCAACGTATCCGCCTGCAGGCGGTTATCCCCCAGACTTATATCGAAACTGCTTTTATCCGGCGCGAACTTCGGGTAAATGCTGACCGTGTTGTACATCGAGCGGTACAGCCGGGTCTCCTTTACCATCAGCGTGGTATCGGCCAGCTGCGCCAGCGAGGAGATCATATAGGTCAGCGTATCGGACCCGGCAAGGCTGAAGGCGGAACGGTCGGTGGCGTCCACACGCCCGTCCATGAACACGCGCAGGCTCCGAAGGCCGGGCATGACCCGGTAGTCCTGGCTGTAATAATACCGCAGGGCGGCGTCCGCAGCGACAATGCTGTCCAGGCGCGCCCCGCCCTCTTCAGGGAAAGGGATCAGCTCTTTTTCGACCTCCCCCATGCGTCTTTGCCTGCTTTCATTTTCGGCGATAGCGCCATAAAAATAGCTGTGACGGGCGATCCCTATGGAATCTTCTTCGGTAGTGACCAGGTTGGGAATATCCTCAGGTTTTATACCGTTCAGGTAGAAATCCCTGTCTCTGCCGGTGAGGAGCCTTTCTACAAACTCCCTGCGCTTTTCGGATTCCGGCAACTGATTCCCCGGATTTTCAAATTTTCGTAAATAGGATGCCATAATGCCTGTGGTATCACGGCCCGTTGCCAGCAGGCGGAGAACATGCTCTTCTCCCCGGAGCATGGCATTATGGTATTTCTCCAAACGTTTGCCTTCACGATGGCTGTTAAGGACCTGGTAACGCCCATCCAGCAGCTTCCTGCGGCGCAGGTATTTATCGATTTCCTTCCGTTGCTTGTTGTACAGGTCCCAGTAATATTCCTGACGCGAGCGGATACGTTTTGCTATGCTTTTACGGTCCAGGAAGATACTGTCGTATGCAGAAGGGCTTATGATCGAGCTCACATAAGACTCATAGTCCTTGTAATCCTGCGCCTGCTTTTGCGCGAATATCTTTCCCCTCAGTACGAGCTTGTCCAAGGCTACGACCGAGTCGTTATGCAGTAGCCGCGGAAAAAGGGTCACGCGCCAGCTGTCGTCCAGCAGTTCTTTGGGGACATGCACGATAAAATCGACGCGCACACGACCGTCGCGTTCGGGCGCGAATTTCGATCTCGTCCGGGCGGTTACTACCACCTCGTTCAGGTACTGCATTTCCTGCAGGCGGCCTGACTGCTTCATTTTTTTTATGGAATCCCCCCGCAGGAGGACCTGCGAAGCGTTGTCCGCATGCCGGTAGCTGACCTGTTCCGAGAGGGCGCCCTGTAAACCGGCCGGAGCGTCGGGTAATTCGATATTGGCCCGTTTAGATTGCATGAACAACGGCTTGACCGCAAGCTCGCCGCCACTCTTACAGGAAAAGAGCAGGAACCCCGGCAGGGTCAGCAGGATCAAGACATATATATTTACCCGGCGGCTGGCGCCGGGCAACGAATTGCCCTTTGGTTTACTTTTTATGTACAGGGCAGATTTATTAACTGTTAATCTCATTATAGCACTTCTTAAAAATAATAAACAATACTCACGGATGCCTTATCGGGTACGAGCCAGCCCCCTGTCTGCACTTCGATCTTCAACCGTAACAATACCGGCCTTTACTGGGTAAACCTGCGCGTTGGACACCGTATTTTTGGTCAAAAACAACATCGCGGCAGTGATGACGGCCCTTAGCCGGTCTTTGTTTTTTTCTGCTTTCATAATGATCTCTATCGTGTTATTTATATTTGTTTTACTTGCTTCCGGTTTATTTCCTTATCGCCAGGCTCCAGGCCAGTTTCCCATACTCCGCGTTCAGGAAAGGAAACTTCTCTTGCGGGATATAGGTGGTCAGACCCGAATGACGGCCAATGACGAATCCGTCGAACCCGGGCATAAATTCCGGGGTGGAGGCCTTCCATACAACTGCCTGGCCTATCAATCCGTGCAGGTCCTGACGCTGTTGTTCATCCGCCAGCAGGCCGGCATAGTAATCCTCGAAATCGAAGAACAGCCGGTAAGCCGGATAACGGTCGAAATGCTGGATGCCGTTGATGTCACGCGCATCCCCTTCGGTGGCGTTATCCCGGATAAAGGAGGCCAGCGCCTCCAGTTCCGGTGTCCTGATGACCGACAAGGTCGCAGACCGCATATACCCGCTTTGCCCGTTGAAATAGCCGAAAGCGGCCCCGGCAAAAGACCGCAGGCCCGCCTCCCCTTCATACAGCAGGCCCAGCGCCTGCGGATAGACATCCGTAAAGCCCGGGGAAACGATCTCGGCGCTCGAGGCCAGGATATAGCCTGTCTTATCCTTCAGCTCAAAGGCCACCTCGATGCCCGCCATAAAGCAGGCCTCGAAGACGATATAATCGAAGGCGCCGTCGGGGATGGCAGACGCAAAATCCGCAAGCGCCATCTGCCCGTTCCCGTCGCTGAGTACGCTCTTAACTCCGGATTTGGGAGCGGTCAGCGTACCCCCGGGCAGCCAGCCCGAAGCGTGGGAGAAGACCAGCAGACCGTAGCCCGGCGACGGGTACAGCCGCCTGACTTCGTCGATTACCGAAGCGAATACCCCGCTGTCGGCCGAATCGTATTCTTCGTAACGGCGGATCTCCCTGACCGTGGGATTGCCCTTTTCGCAACGGCACAGTTCCAGCAACCGGGGGGCAGCATCCGACGGGTCGTGGTAGACCAGCAGCTTACCGCCGGGCCGGGCGTCCCAGCCCTGCCCCAAAGCCGCGAGCTTTGCGTAGCTTTCCACCGACAGGTTGTTGTCGCCGGCCAGGTAGACCAGCAGCACATGCCGCGTGGCGACCGCATCGTCACCGTCTTTGGCGCAACCGTACAGAAACATAGCACAAAGCAGCAACCCGGTTATCCGGCGCAACAGGTACATGGTTATGTATTTTCTATTCGTATCCATCTGTTCTTTTCTTTCTTTTCTTAGTTCATATTTGCCCGGTACTCCTTTGTCTACCGGTTTAAGCAATCTGCGCGAATTATCACAACTCACGCAGAGCCGAGTGTTTATTCATACTATTTAACTCTCGATGAACGGTTAGGAATAAACGATTTTCTTGTCTTTCTTCTGTTTTTTATGTTTTACATTGGAGCTGTCCGGTCCTTTCACCTGTGCCATGCGTCCGCTACGTCAGCCGCGAAAGGGTACTACGGTAATTAAAATAGATGTTCCAGACCGGGTATCCGCATCCACCGCGCTGATGGTACTGACAAGCCGGCTTTCGATAAGCGGCCCGCTGCAACTGAACAGGTTACAAACGCAACCGTAGTAATATGCCGGTATATTGATCCATAGTCACTTTTACAATACTCATAAATAGTGTTTGTCGTTTACTATCGTCACTCTAATCTGATCGCATGAGTATTATGGACTCATTCATTTTGTACTTCAGGCCTTTTAATATCGGAGGTACATTAATATCGTATGTCTTATCAGGTCTCACTATCTTCATATTTTATGTCTTATTATATGTTATGTCATCTTAGTTTTCATGTCTTTTTTTAAAGAAACCACGCGAATTATCGCAACTCACGTGGTTCGCACAAACTTTACAAAACTACACATCAGGCTCTGCGCCTGATATATCCTTGGAGCGGGAAAACGGTTCCCCTTATTTCGTTTTACATCAGGTGTGTACAGCTGCATCCGGTCCGATGGTTACGATATTTCTTCCGGGCCTGTTCAGCCTGAAAACCGAGCAGCAGTTCTGCACATAACCGTATTTAAAGACCCAGGCTTGCTTTATCATGATTTCCCTGCGTATATAAAAAGACTTGTAATGCTTCATAACTCCCAGGTAAGAATTTACGGAAGAACGTAGAGCATTCAAATCCGGATTATTTTGTTTTTTTAGTTCAGCTAAACCTTTGTTCATATTTCCTTTCACCCTGTTGCCTATATACGTCCTGTGGGGTTTGAGATATCCCCCGGTAAACAATACTCCGTTCCCATAGGGTTGGAGGTATATTTTCTTCGGATGAAGCTTTATCCTGAGTTTATCGTGCAGATAAGCGTCTATTTTCGGGATAGCCGCCTTCAGCCTCTCCTTATCGGTATCGGCTAAAAAAAAGTCATCTACATACCTGCCATAATGTTTGAACTTCAGCTTCCGTTTGATATAGTTGTCAAATCCCGACAGGTAGATATTGCTGAACAGCTGGCTGGTCAGGTTGCCGATGGGTAAGCCCCGCCCCTCTCCCGAATAAAAAAGGCTTTTGCTTGGCGGTAAACCCACCCAGTCCGAGCGGCTTCCTTTGATATGATATTTTTTTGTCGGGTCATTGAATATAATGACCTCTGCCAGGTACATAACCAGATCGTAATCCAGCCTGTCCTTCCACTTCACGCCTTTGCTGTCCTGGCGATCTGCAAATTTTTCGAGAGTCCTGGTTATCATACTGTAAAGGATATTCCTGTCGATACTCATAAAATAGCCCTGCATATCCAGTTTAAGAACAAAGCACGGGCAAGTGTGGTTATTAGAACAACTTCGGAGATGACGCTCCAGCCTCTTCACCGCATAGCTTGTACCTTTGCCTTTGCGGCACGAGTAACAATCCTCTATATAGGTATTCTCGAAAAGGGGGCTGACATAGTTGAAAAACAAATGATGTACCACCCTGTCCGAAAAATCGGCGGCAAAGACTTCCCGCTGCACGGGCTTGAAGACGATAAAGGCCAGACTCGGCTTGGGTTCATACCTCCGTTCCCGTATCTGCCGGTACAGGTCGTAGAGATGCTGTTCCATATCCATTTCAAAACGCAACTGATTAATGGTGTTGCGCTTGTTCTTCCTTGTATCATAGTATGCATGGAATAAGTCTGCCAATAAATTGTTTTTTCTCATATCCGGTAATTCTAATCATGTAAAAAACTTGATAAATGCTGCAATACAGCGAACAGTTAAGCCGTTCGCTCGGTTGTTGTTGTCACTTGGGTTCACGTTGCTACTGTTGAAGTTCAAGTTATAACCGTTCGTACCATTCGGTGACGACGACCAATAGTACCCGTTCGTACCCACGTTGTTCAACGTACCTGTGTTGTTATTGCGGTTCCCTGAAGCAGGGAAGAAGCAGTCTCTGGAATGAATGTAAAGACGGACAAGGGGTAAACCTTTGAACGGAATTACAATCTCTGTGTGTATAGCCAACCTTCCGTTTAAACTGGGCCCTCAGACCTGAAAAACGAACGAATTGGCGGACTGCTGAATTTATTCGCCACCCTCCCGCCGGGTTCACTATGGCCCGGCGGAACTCCCGGCTTATGCTTTTTTTACGTTACACTTTTTGCCCATGCGTTTGTTTTTTATGATTTATAACTCTGTTTTATAATTTACAATCCACGATAGCGAAAGAGCGCTAATCGGATAGATTGCGAAATTCATCCTGTACTATCCGGCTTCTTTTCGTCGGTTTTCCTTACGCTTTTCTCCCAAGCCGACAATTGCTTTGAGACCGATTCCGTCTTTTCCGTCAGGTCTGCCAGTCTCTTGACCGAAATCTGCTTTAAGTCCGCCAACAGCCGTATATAAAGCTTTATCTCAACGATATATTCCCGCGCTTGTTTCAGATGCACTCCCTTGCCTTCATTCGTACTGCCGTTGGCATGGTAAATGCATACCATCAGATCCATAATTCTTTTTTTCAGTTCCTCGCCGATGGTATAGCGGTAATCACGCGACATGTTTTTGGACATTCCGTATATCTCAAGTAACAGATCATAAGACTGTTTATATACCGGGAGATTCTCATATATTGCCATACTCAGAAACCGTTTAATTTTTTCAAGAAAATGATTTTGAAAATTAAAATAATTTCTCCTTCAACTCTTTACGTACCGATACAAGGAAAATCATACAATCTATCGGTGTGGATTGCTCAATAGGGAACTCCCTGATTTTCTTCAGCACGGTATCTTGGGTATTTATATATACAAGTTCCGGTTGTGGCGGTGCAACATTTTCCTTCTGTTCGCTTAAAGGAACCGCATCGAACCATTCCCGGTAAGCCTGCATATCAATATCATTATCCTGTATGCAGATCATCTTTTCACCGGCATTTTCTATTTCTTCCGTATTGAAGATACGCTCCAATGTTTCATCGGGAAAGCCCAACGACACGACTTCACACGAAAATGCCTTGACAAACTTTTTCTTCAGCCTGAACCCTGGCTTACGTTGCAAGACACGATAGGCTGACTGCTGGTAGGCTTTCCAGAAAATGCCTTCCCTGTAAAGAAAGATCCATGGCTCGAGAAGAGCCCCTTTTGCTAAAATTTCCGCTGTTGATGCCATAAATCATCAGTTTTACCGTTTTTTTTCAAAAATTTTTCGTCTTCGACCGCCTAACGGCGGTATATAGACCATCGGTGCTTTTAAATGCACCGATGGAATAAAGCAAATCAATCGGATACGCTCACTTTCAGTTCGCTTATTCTGCAATACAGCGAACAGCCAAGCCGCCCGCCCGGCTGCCGTTGTCACTTGGGTTCACGTAGCTACTGCTGAAGTCCAAGCCACAACCGTTCGTACCATTCGGTGACGACGACCAATAGCACCCGCCCGTACCCACGTCGTTCAACGCACCTGCGTTGTCATTGCGGCTCCCTGAAGCAGGGAAGAATGGTGTACCTATGGACTTTGACTTACGAACACCGTTCGGGAAGGTAGCAGTGCCACCGACATTAGCCGTTCCAGCTGTTCCAGACCACTCCCAAGCATAATCATCGCTATTGCTTGGAGTAAAATAAGTCGATGATTCTTCGCCCGGAACAACAGAATTGAATTCATTACTTGTAGGCATACGCCATTTTTTACCATATAATGTCCCGCCGTTCAACTCAGTCAGGTATTTACAAATATCGCCCTGGCCGTTAACTATGTTCGCAGGCGTATGGACTGTTTCGGTCAGATACTTCTGATCACGGTTCCCAGAGATACTACCGGGGTCCCAATAAGGGACAGACGACCAAGAAGAAGCAGTGTTAGGTACATAACCACCACTACCGTCAGGCACATAGACAATCGTAGAATTATCCGACCAATTACCCTGCGGTGAAATACCCCATAAACTTCCCCACTTAAAGTAAACACCCTGATAGGTTTCATGAGGAGATGGACCGGAGGTGGAAACATCGTCGAAAGTAAGACTACTACTCGTGCCGTCCCAATAAATATTACTACCCGCCCATTTGACTTGATAGGCCTTCTGATGAACCGATACCACATGAGAAAAGGAACCTGATGTTATTTTTATTATACCGATCCGTTCTGCCACAGTATTCTCGGTGAGTAAAACCGATACTTCTGTTGTCGTATAGCTTGAGCCGGAAGACATATCCACCGACAGCCAGCTGCCGGCAGGTGTTGTACCATCTGCCTCGAAACACTGGATCGTCCAGGCGGCGGTGGATTTAACGGTGATCTTATTGCCCGTGGAGGCGGCAGTAGCCGCTTCGTGGCTAAAATCAAAGTCTGGGGCATTAACCGCCAGGTAGTCCGAAGCATTGTAATAGACATCACTGAAGTCTTCGTCGATAACGAATGCGGAAACGGTTATATTGGTGATGACATCCGTCGAAGCCAGCGCGTCGGCAGCCGAGGCGAATCCCGGCCCGGTGACCTGTGAGATCGTGAATATGTACCGGTGGTTGCGCACCACGGGCATGAAGCTGCCTTTGGTGGTACCGCCAGTGCCGTCGTAGGTGAAATCCACAGGGTAGTAATAATCCACACCGTTGTAGGTACCTTTGATGACGATGCGTGGAGAGGTGGCAATGCTTGCCAAAGACGGCGGGCTTGACTCAAAAACATAGATCTCGCCTTCCAGGATGACCGGTACCGAATTGCATGCCATCGGCGAAGTCACCTTCTGTTCCGTTGTGGGTAAGTTAGGCTGCGCGGGGGAAGCCCCGTATTTTGTATTATCGTTGGCCAGCAGGCCGTTTTTATTGAAGTTGTACAGTATTACCTCTTGCAGGGTGAAAACGGCTGTGGCACCGTTGACGATATCCACGCGCGCCAGCATACGTACCAGCGACAAGCCGCTAAAGGTCTTCGACTGGCCCTGCACTATTTTGATGCCGTTGGTCGTGCCGGCTGCGGCTGTTACTTCACCCGTCATAGGGATATAAGCCGGAGTGGATGTATCCCACTTGCCGTCATGGGTGTACTCGATAGCGGACAGCTCGGACAGGGGGCTGTTTACTGTCAGTGAGCCGACCGCTGCATCAGCATTGGCGACCACCACCAGGCGGCTGTAATCTCCCGCGGGGATGGACAAAGACACCTTGATATTGACATTATCGGCCCCGCCGGATGTGATATCCGATGCTATGGCCACGATCTTCTCCTGAAGCTGTTCGCTGCCGCCGACATCCTTGTAGGCCAGCACGGTAAGCTCGTTCACATAGTTTTCCTGCGCCGCGGTCATGCCGTAGGTCGATGGCATCTTCACGCCCGGAATACGCACCTCAAGCACAACATTCTTTCCCGCAGGCAATAACGGCCCCTGAATATTACTGTTGGTATCTTCCGGGGTGCAGCCTCCAAACAAAGCCAGAAGCACCAACCATAACAGCGGGATACTTATATGTTTATATATTTTACAAATTTCCATTTTTTATTTTATTACTTATTACCGATCTTTTCGGTTAACTTAATAGGCCAAGCAACGAACAGACAAGCCGTACGTATAGGGCGTGATGTTGCCGGGGATTATGGTACTACTGTTGAAGGACAGGAGATAAGAGCTCGTACTATTACCACTCGGTGACGACGACCAATAGAACCCTTGCATACCCACGTAGCCCAACAGACCCGCGCTGCTGCTGCGGTACCCTGAAGCGGGGAAGAACGGTGTACCGATATCATCCGTTTTTCGCTTACCCATGGTATACAACTGCGTACCATCGGCAGATGTAGATGGCGTATCAGAATATGTACCACTGGATGAATAATCACTTGCAGTCTCAAATTCATTCGAAGTAGGCATACGCCATTTTTTACCATATAATGTCCCGCCGTTCAACTCAGTCAGGTATTTACAAATATCGCCCTGGCCGTTAACTATGTTCGCAGGCGTATGGACTGTTTCGGTCAGATACTTCTGATCACGGTTCCCAGAGATATTACCGGGGTCCCAATAAGGGACAGACAACCAAGAAGAAGCAATGCCAGATGTATAACCACCAACATTGTCAGGCACATAGACAATCGTAGAATTATCCGACCAATTACCCTGCGGTGAAATACCCCACAAGCTTCCCCACTTAAAGTAAACACCCTGATATTGTTCATTAAGAGACGAACCGGAGGTGGAAACATCGTCGAAAGTAAGACTACTACTCGTGCCGTCCCAATAGATATTACTACCCGCCCATTTGACTTGATATGCATCCTGGTTCACAGTAACCTTGTAGGTCAGGTTCCCGGCCTGGATATGGATGAAACCGGTCCGGGCGGCTCCTGAATTGTCCGTAACCGAAACCGATACATTTGTCGTGGCATTGGTCGCTCCCGACCGAACGTCGGTGGACAGCCATGAGGAAGCGTCTGCTCCGGCGCCGTCCACGATCTTGGTGACCGTCCATCCGCCGGGGTAATCGGAGAAAACAGAAAAGGTGGCGCTACCGAGTACATCTGTAAAAGCAAATGATCCGGGCAAGACTCTCAGGTGGAAGTTAGGATTTGTGATCACAGACCCGCCACGGTCGTTCCATTGCTGCACGGTGGCGTTGAAGACTGAATTCCCCTTAAAGGCGGCGTCCGGGTTGTCCGGTCCTTCGGTATCTATGTCGTTGATGGTTACGTTATATGAATAATTTCGCTTGACATCATAAAACACGCCGGTTGTATAATCCTTCAGGTCGATACGGTAATAGGACATGGTCCCGTTATACAAGCCTCCGACCACCAGGCAGGTGGCATCGAGCAGGGAAACCCCTGCCTGGGTGATGTTATCGGCCTCGAAGGTATAGATCTTATCCGTAATTTGTTCCGCTGCTGCGGCAAACGGCCCGAACACGGTTCCCTGCGCCATCTGCGCGCCCGTCACAGTAGTCACTGTCGTCACATCGCTGCCGGTCCAGTTATCGGGGATAACGCTCCCTTTCTGGCGGGGATTGTACAGGAAGGCCTCGCTGAGTGTGAAGTCGCCGTCGGTATCACTATTGGTTATATTGATCCTGGCCAGCATGCGGGTCAGGGTGACGTTCAGCGGGCCGGGACTGTACCCGGAGGTTACGGCCTGGTCGGTGATCTCGCCCCACATCGGGATGCCCGTCATCACAGAAGCGTCGAAAGCGGATGACTGCTCCAGCACAAGGCTGCTGATGACACTCGCTTTGGGCGTTCCCGTAGAGATGCTTCCAAGCAGGGTTTCCACCTGTGTGCGGCAGTTGGCAAGCACCACAAACGTCTGGTTGACGTCCAGCTCGGACAGGATAACGGTAAAGCTGTTATCGCCCGCCGTATGCCCTACGGTGGCCCGGTAGAGGAAAGTGCCCTTGTCCACATCAGTAGGATTGGCGGGGTCGGTTTGGAAGCACAGCACATCGATCGTATTAACGGTAGCCTCGTCTGCGGGCATGGCGTAGGTCTGGGTGCCGCCGGGCACGGTCAGCGAAATAGTCACCTGCTTGCTGCTCCCTTTCAGATCATAGGGCTCCTCGTTCCTGCACGAGGCGCAGGCCAGCATGAACAGGAATAATACTCCCAACCATAACAGCGGAATACTTATATGTTTATACATTTTACAAATTCCCATTTAATATTTTTATATCGTATTTTTGTATATTTCAATTTTTTATCACCGATCTTTTCGGTTAACTTAATAGGCCACGCAACGAACTGAAAGGCCAAAGTCGGGATTTAAGTCGATATTTATGTTTATAAAATTCTCACGAACGCGAAATAAAGCACCACTTGTGTTCGTAAAGCCTGCGCTAGAGGTCCAGTAATCCCCTGCATCGCCGTAGTACCCGATCGAGCCATTAGTCGCGTACCGATAGCCTGACGCAGGAAACCAGGGTTGGCCCAGCGCAAGGCTTTTTCTGACCCCGTTCGGAATCAGATCGATGCCATCAGGAGACATCGCACCCGAAGCTGATGAGCTCCAAGACGACCATACGTACTCAGTATTGTCCGAGGGCGAAATAGAGTTTAATGAACTATCTCCCGGCTTGAAGTCATTTGCGGTCGGAAGGCGCCAGCGTCGACCATGTAATGTCCCGCCGTTCAACTCGGTCAGATATTTACATATATCGCCGTAGCCGTTAGCTATGTTCGCGGCCGTATGGACTACATCTGTGATATAATGCTCGTCAGGGTCCGATATTAAGCCGCCTCGTACCCAATAAGGGACAGACGACCAAGAAGAAGCAATGTCAGATGTATAACCATTACCGTCAGGCACATAGACAACCGTAGAATTATCCGACCAATTACCCTGCGGTGAAATACCCCATAAACTTCCCCACTTAAAGTAAACACCCTGATAGGTCTCATGAGGGGATGGACCGGAGGTGGAAACATCGTCGAAAGTAAGACTCGTACCGTCCCAATAAATATTACTGCCTGCCCATTTGGCTTGATAGGCGTCCTGGTTCACAGTAACCTTGTAGGTCAGGTTCCCGGCTATAATATGGATGAAACCCTTCCGGGCGGCTCCATTATAGTCCGCAACCGAAACCGATACACTAGTCGTGGCATTGGTCGCTCCCGACCGAACGTCGGTGGACAGCCATGAGGAAGCGTCTGCTCCGGCGCCATCCACGATCTTGTCGACCGTCCATCCGCCGGGGTAATCGGTGTAAACGGAAAGTGTGGCGGTGTTGGCGAGTGAAGTAAAATCAAAGATGCCGGCCGAGACCCTCAGGTGGTTCTGTCCTCCGGTCACATCAGCATTACGGTCGTTCCATGCCGTCACTGTAGCTTTGATGATGGCTTTCCCCTTATAGGCGTCGTCCGGGTTGTCCGGTCCTTCGGTATCTATGTCGTTGATGGTTACGTTATATGAATAATTTCGCTTGACATCATAAAACACACCGGAGGCATAATCCTTCAGGTCGATACGGTAATAGGACTTGGTCACGCTACCGTTATACAAGCCTCCGACCACCAGGCAGGTGGCATCGAGCAGGGAAACCCCTGCCTGGGTGATGTTATCGGCCTCGAAGGTATAGATCTTATCCGTAATTTGTTCCGTTGTGGTGGTAAACGGCCCGAACTTGGTACCCTGCGCCATCTGCGCGCCCGTCACGGTAGTCACTGTCGTCACATCGGTACCGGTCCAGTTATCGGGGATAACGCTCCCTTTCTGGCGGGGATTGTACAGGTAGGCCTCCTGCAGGTTGAAGTCCGTCTCGGCATTGGTTATATTGATCCTGGCCAGCATGCGGGTCAGGGTGACGTTCAGCGGGCCGGGACTGTACCCGGAGGTTACGGCCTGATTGGTGATCTCGCCCCACATCGGGATGCCCGTCATCACAGAAGCGTCGAAAAAGGTTGGCTGAGACAGCAAAAGGCTGCTGATGACACTCGCTTTGGGCGTTCCCGTAGAGATGCTTCCAAGCAGGGTTTCCACCTCTGTGCGGCAGTTGGCAAGCACCACAAGCGTCTGGTTGACGGCCGGGCTGACGTCCAGCTCGGACAGGATAACGGTAAAGCTGTTATCGCCCGCCCTATGCCCTACGGTGGCCCGGTAGAGGAAGGTTCCCTTGTCCACATCAGTAGGATTGGAGGGGTCGGTTTGGAAGCACAGCACATCGATCGTATTAACGGTAGCCTCGTCTGCGGGCATGGCGTAGGTCTGGGTGCCGCCGGGCACGGTCAGTGAAATAGTCACCTGCTTGCTGCTCCCTTTCAGGTCATAGGGCTCCTCGTTCCTGCACGAGGAGCAGGCCAGCATGAACAGGAATAATACTCCCAACCATAACAGCGGGATACTTATATGTTTATACATTTTACAAATTCCCATTTAATATTTTTATATCGTATTTTTGTATATTTCAATTTTTTATTACCGATCTTTCCGGTTAGCTTAATAGTCTACTACGCAACGAACAGAGAAGCCTAGGCCCCTGTCGTTGGAGGCGTTTGAGATAATGCTAAAACTGGAAAAGCGCAAGCTAAAACCAGAGGAACCCGCCGATGTTGACGACCAATAATACCCGAACGAACCCGAGCCGTACCAGCCACCCGCCCTGAGATCGCGCTGCCCTGAAGCGGGGAAGAACGGTGTACCGATACTATTAGCATTTGTTTTGCGGATACCCATGGTATACGGCTGCGTACCATCGGCAGATGTAGATTCCGCATTAGTATATGTACCACTGGATGAATAATTACTTGCAGCCTCAAATTCATTCGAAGTAGGCATACGCCATTTTTTACCATATAATGTCCCGCCGGGAGCCAACTCGGTCAAATATTGACAAATATCGCCGTAGCCGTTAGCTATGTTCGCAGGCGTATGGACTGTTTTGGTCAGATACTTCTCGTCACGGCTCTGGTATACAGTACCGGGGTTCCAATAAAGGACAGACGACCAAGAAGAAGCAATGCCAGATGTATAACCACCAACATTGTCAGGCACATAGACAATCGTAGAATTATCCGACCAATTACCCTGCGGTGAAATACCCCACAAGCTTCCCCACTTAAAGTAAACACCCTGATAGGTTTCATGAAGGGATGGACCGGAGGTGGAAACATCGTCGAAAGTAAGACTCGTACCGTCCCAATAAATATTACTGCCTGCCCATATAACTATATAGGCCTTCTGATGAACTGATACCACATGCGAAAAGCCTTTGGCTGTGATTTTGATCTTTCCGTTCCGCTCGGCTATAGGATTATTTTCCGAAACCAAAACCGATACTTCTGTTGTCGTACCGGCTGAGCCGGAAGACATATCCACCGACAGCCAGCTGCCGGCAGGTGTTGTACCATCTGCCTCGAAACACTGGATCGTCCAGGCGGCGGTGGATTTAACGGTGATCTTATTGCCCGTGGAGGCGACAGTAGCCGCTTCGTGGCTAAAATCAAAGTCTGGGGCATTGACCGCCAGGCAGTCCGAAGCACTGTAATAGACATCCCTGAAGTCTTCGTCGATAACGAACGCGGTAGCGGTTATATTGGTGAAGACAGCCGTCGAAGACAGCGCGTCGATAGCCGAGGCGAAACCCGGCCCGGTGACCTGTGAGATCGTGAATATGTACCGGTGGTTGCGCACCACGGGCATGAAGCTGCCTTTGGTGGTACCGCTCACAGCGCCGTCGTAGGTGAAATCCACAGGGTAGTAATAATCCGCACCGTTGTAGGTACCTTTGATGACGATGCGGGGAGAGGTGGCAATGCTTGCCAAAGACGGCGGGCTTGACTCAAAAACATAGATCTCGCCTTCCAGGGTGGCCGGTACCGAATTGTATTGTATCGGGGAAGTCACCTTCTGTTCCGTTGTGGGTAAGTTAGGCTGCGCGGGGGAAGCCCCGTATTTTGTATTATCGTTGGCCAGCAGGCCGTTTTTATTGAAGTTGTACAGCATTACGTCTTTCAGGGTGAAAGCGCCTGTGGCACCGTTGACGATATCCACGCGCGCCAGCATACGTACCAGCGACAAGCCGCTAAAGGTCTTCGACTGGCCCTGCACTATTTTGATGCCGTTGGTCGTGCCGGCTGCGGCTGTTACTTCACCCGTCATAGGGATATAAGCCGGAGTGGATGCGGATGCATCCCACTTGCCGTCATAGGTGTATTCGATAGCGGACAGCTCGGACAGGGGGCTGTTTACTGTCAGTGAGCCGACCGCTGCATCAGCATTGGCGACCACCACCAGGCGGCTGTAATCTCCCGCGGGGATGGACAAAGACACCTTGATATTGACATTATCGGCCCCGCCGGATGTGATATCCGATGCTATGGCCACGATCTTCTCCTGAAGCTGTTCGCTGCCGCCGACATCCTTGTAGGCCAGCACGGTAAGCTCGTTCACATTGTTTTCCTGCGCTGCGGTCATGCCGTAGGTCGATGGCATCTTCACGCCCGGAATACGCACCTCAAGCACAACATTCTTTCCCGCAGGCAATAATGGCCCCTGAATATTACTGTTGGCATCTTCCGGGGTGCAGCCTCCAAACAAAGCCAGAAGCACCACCAAAGCGCAGGATATGAGGTTAGTCAATTTCATTTTATTGTGTTCCACTCTTTTAATTGTAATTTGTAATTGAATGCCGCTGTATTAAAGTTTACCGGGACTCACAGGGATATTACCCCAGTTATCGATCGGAGTGACGATAACCGTATTCCCTTCGAAGGATATGAGCACAGGTATGGTTACCTCTTTGCCATCGGCGATGACGATATTGTTGTCCTCTATGAACTGTTGCAGGTTAACGGTATGGAGGACCGTATTGTCCGTGCTGTTGTCCAGCACGTCTATCGTGACCGGGTTAACCGCGCCGAAGCGCAGCACGTTACAGAGGGCCTGCGCCAGTTTGTTGCCTGTATCTACCGTTAACGGCGGATAGTATGTTGTTGGGCTACCGTGGGTAACCATATTATAGTCGTATGCAGGTACAAGGTTGTTCACCCTGATATAGGGATAGCCGGAAGACGGCTCACTTTTGGCTGTGCTTGCCAGCCCTTTGATTTGTATGACGAACCGGATATAAGCCGGTGTGAATGCCACTGTTTCGCTACTGGCTGCGTCTTGTTTGACCGTAAAGGTATGTATGCCGTAATACAGGGCATCGTTGGTAGGTATGCGCGCAGAATTAAAGTAACCGGGATGGGCCACTTCCTGCTCATTGAGGCCGGCGCCCATGGACAGCCCGTTGATTTGGGTATTGTCAAAAGCGTTTGCCCAGCAGACAGCTGTATAATCACCTGCCGGCAGGTATAACCTGACACCCTGGAAAGCATCCAGATCGGCTTTTTCTACTTGCACCGTCTCCGCCAGCTTCCCGTTTTGATCGTATATCGCGACCGTCACCCGGCTGATCTTGTCTGAAAAGTTCAGGCTGGTAAACGCGAGCGTCAGATTCTGGTCCGGTAGGCAATCACTCAGGTCTTCACCGATACATCCGGTGAAAAATACGGACGCAACTAGCAGGATTAATGTCTTCAGCTGTTTCATAATGTGAATAATTCATTTTTGCAAGGCAATAAGCCTCTTATCTGTTGGCTTTATTTTTTTTATTTTGTCGTATCGGTTATTATACCGTTACAGTATCCGTATCCGGCAAGATGCTATGAACCGTTTTATAAACCTCCCGGGACAGGGCAGGCCCCGGTCCGTTACCCGGAACCCTTTCCCCATCCCTTATGAAGGTTTTTGATTGGTTTCCCGGAATTGGCCGAGCAGCGTATGCCGGTTCCTTCCGGGAAATGTTAATAGCTGTTAGTTAAAATTCAGGTGTAACAGTCTCTTCCGTCCATACAGTTACAGTAGCTGTTACAGAGATTTCCTCAGAGGCATTTGTCTCCGGTTTAGCAGATAAATTTTCACCTCCTATCGCAATGTTGGCGATGCTGTATACTTTTCCGGGTGCCAGCTCTGTTAACGATGTAGCACCTACTTTCAGGTCCTTGATAGTAACATAAGCAAGACTAGGAATAATATGACCGATAGCAGTCGCATTCTCTATTTTTAATACGATATGTGGAATCACAGATTGAGGTACACCGCCGATCGTTGTTCCCTCCCCAGCTGACGCTTTTACAGGCATCAGATAATAAGACCATAGATCGGTCGGTGCATACGATGTAGCTCCGCTAAATGTAGTAAACTCATCGCTGAAACGTGCAGGGTAAGAATTGTTGGTCCAAATGGCATTAGTCGCGTCATAGTTCAGGATATCACCAAACGGAGCCGGCGTGGTTACATAGTCCGTACCTAGCTTTGTGTAGGTATTGTTGATATAGATCCCTGTTAGGTCGAAACTATCCAACACGATGTTTGCAGCGGGGTTTGCACTTACCTGGGCAATCTCGTAACGTGAGATAGCAGGAGTCAGTATTACATTGGCTGTATATGCACCGGAGGTTCCGGTGATAGCAGCGCTGCCGAATAGGTTAACAGCTGTATCCGGATCAGTCTGATTGGCCTGTACGAACATCAGCTCGTTCAGTTTCGATAAAGGATTATACTGACTTATTGTGTTGATAGCATCATCCGTTGCTACCGTCGCAGCGTTAGCGACAATAATCACGTCGGTTGTGGCTCCCGGCACATTGGTAAATGTTTTAGCCGATCCCACTTCAGCGGTAGTCATAGTACCAACCTCCTGGATAATGCCGGCCCCGACGAAGAATACTGTCACATCAGTGACATCAGGCATCACTCCTACCGCTGAAGCCTCATCGGCATAGGTCGACGGTGCAGAGATACTGATGGTTACATTTTTAGGTGAATTGTCCACTTTCGGACCGCTCTCGTCATCACTCGAACAGCTACTGAAACCTAATAGCAAGGCTGTAGCTGCCATAATTGCATTTTTGAAATTTGTTTTCATTCTTTTTGTTTTAAAAATTTAATAAAATAAATAATCGTCTGTTTTTTCTTAATTATTAATCTAACTGTGTTTAAATGTTTCTACTCTATTACTGTCCCTTTCTTTAATTGGTTAATACTAATTATTTTATTACGTTGTTTTATTTTCATTATCCGGTATTCCTGTGAAGACCATTCGATTGCCTTCGATTGCCAGGTTTAATTGCTATGCCGCCAGGCCAAAGCCTCTTAGCGTTCCCCATATTTCGCGCTGTGCGCCGGGGTACAACGTACGCGCCGTTTTTTTAGGGAAGGGTTACCGGCTTTTATACCGTTCCATTTTCTTGTCATCGGCCCGTTTGACTTCTACTTCCTCCAGGTTGTGAGCCGCTTCCTTGCTGCCGGCTGTTTTCGCCCGGTTGAACAGGGCTCCGGCTTCATCCAGTTCCCCGGCCAGCAGGGCGATAACGCCCCGGTTGTTCAGTATGGTCGGATGGCCTGCACCACCAACTGTGGCTGCCTTGTCCAGCAGGCGCCCGGCGGTATTCAACTCTCCGTTCTCAATCAGGACAGCCGCCGCATTGACGTTTGCCGTCACATCGTCCGGATAATATTGGGGTATTGTCGCTATCAATATATCTGCATACTCTTTCGAGCCTTCGCCGTAACTTTGAGCCAGGTTGTAAAGTTCCAACTGCGATAAGTCTTCCGGCTTCCGGCTAAACAGCGATTTGCTCTCTTCTATCGTATAATCCCTGACCGTATAGTCGATCCGGTATTCCACCCTGCGGAGTTCCGGGAACATCTCGCGGAGCATCTGCCGGTAAGGTTCGCCCTGTGCCAGGCGCATCAGGGCGCCTTCACGCCCGGCCATGATCCCTGTGGTGGCAATAATATCCAGTATCCGGTCCTTGTATTCTATATTGGAGGCCAGTACCAGGGCGGCAAGACCGTCCCAGTCCTCGGCCACATGGCTTAGCCTGAAGAGGCCCTGGTCAAGGCCGAACTTGTTTTTCAGGTAATCCATCAGCGCCGCGGCACGTTCTTTCGATATGCGTTCGTTGGTGGCGTACAAACCTTCGGGTGACGTGTAGCCTTCAATTAAGAAGGCTGTAATTTTCACATCGGGGTTATCCCTTAAAACTGACATAACCGAGTCAAGCCTGGCCAATTCCTGTGAGTTTTGCCGGAAACCGGGATCAATGACAGTCTTGCTCGTCCGGAAGCCAATGAAATCCTTGACGGCGGATGTACGCGTCTTAATCTCTTCAGTGGGTACCAGGAAGGATACCAGGGGACGGACCGTATAAGGTTCGAAGGCTCCAACTTCCACCCGGTCACATAAGGCCAGCGGGGAGGGACGCGATCCCGGACGGCAGATCATCTGCGGGTAGAGCAACGAACGGGCGGAATCCATCCAGGACTCGTAAGGGATACGCGTCTCATAGACAAGCACCGTATCGGTGGATGGTATAATAGTTATCTCCATCAGCGGATGGTTACCGGTGAACGAGACGCCCTGTTTAGGCTTATCCGCGCCCGCAAGGGCGAAATAGCGTTCGTTCAGCTTCGGGCGGCTGTCCCCGTTGATCAGGATATAGGGGAAAAGCAGGGCTTTGCCGCCGGTGTTGTGCCCGGCCCTCAGCTCGGGTACCAGCATCATCGATTCGCAGCCCGATACGGCTTTGCCTTGTACGCGCACCGCGAAACGAAAGGACAGGCTGTCGCCCTCCTGTTTGAGCCCGGCCCTTTCGACCGACAGGCCTTTATGGGTATTTCCCTCCTGTGCCGGCAGGCTGAGCGACAACGGCAGAAGGAATAAAACCAATAGTAATATATGAGAAATAATAGGTCGTTTCATTTACTGTCCCTTTCTTTGTTTTACTTGATTATATAGATGAATGATATACCCGCCTTTGTCGGTCCGAAATAATGCTTGTTCCCGCTATCCAGCAGCTTGCCGCAGGTCTTGCACTCATACCTGTCATAATCCGTATATACATACCCGACACCGATAGTGGCTTCAAGGTTCCAGCGGGGGGAGAGCATCCAGTGGTAACCGTAGGAGATACCGGCCCCATAAAGGTTACCCCGGTAACGGCCCGTTTCCAGGCCGGGGAAAATATCCAGCGGCAGCTTGATATTCCCGGTATTGTAATTGGCATAGAGCGCGTGGACACCGATGAAATGACCGTAGAACGGCTCGCAACTCCAATAGCGGAGCTCCGGTTGCACCAGTATATGCTTCAGCTTCCTGTTGCCGCTATAGGTGAAAGGGTTGTAATTAACCGAAAGGTCCAATGTATAGCGGTTCTTCAGCCTGACTTCCAGCCCCAGGTTCAAGGTGGTGGTAGCATCGTACAGCAGATTGGTCTTGACGGCCAGGCGCGGTGCGGCCAGGGGCAGATAGCTCGCCTTATCCTGCCCCCGTGCGGGAAACAGGCATATCATCAGCAACAGCACAGTAAATACGGATTGTTTCATATAAATATTGTAGTGTATTATTTGTTTGACTTTGTTCGTTGATTATAGCTTAGCTTATTTGTTCACTGGTGCAGGATGCTTATTTCCGCACGGTCCATCCACTCCTCGTAATCCAGGGATATAAGGTAGGGGTAATCGATAACAGCCCCACCCGCTGCCTTCAACAGCTTTTTTATATGGTAAGCGCGCAGGATGCCCCTGCCCAGGCCCCATAAAGCGAGCCGCATGGACCGGTAACGCGACCGCCCGGCAACCAGAACTACGGGCAACTCCCGCCTCCTCTGCCCATCGGTTAAGACAGGGATGAACCAGTACGCCTGGTCGGCTGTTACCGTACGACAGGCAAAATGCATGTCCAGGCCGATATAAAACCGCCCGGACTGCCGCTCCGTTATTATCGGGGAATACTCTATCCTGCACATTCTTTGTATCGTTTTTGTTAAACTTTCTATCTATTATCGTCGTTCTGCTCTCCTTACACTGCTTACGCCAAACCATCCCCAGAATAAACCTGAGAAAAGAGCTTCGGATCGCAAGCCCATAACATATACCCGTTAATGCATTTACACACATTCTCTAGACTGACACTTACCAAGTGTCGGATAAGCCCGGAAATTATTTTTAACACATTAATTATTAACGCATTAACTGATATAAAATAAAAATTGAGGTAGGCTTATGACACAACTTATTAAACATGTGTGGCCTCCACCGAAAGAAAAATAGGAAGGCGGGTAGCTTTAACTGATTGGCAACCAATCGTTTCTTAGGCTTGAAACTGGCTTTACATAGCAAAAGCATCCTTAAACATAGATTAAACATACTTAAAACCAATTGAATATGAAATTATTACACCTTAGCGAACACGTAGCCTGCCACACTTGTCTGAACAGCGACAAAGGCGCAAATCCGTCCATTGAAATGAAAGAAGCCGGCAAAGGCATCCTGCTCGCTGAGCAGTCCGTGCAGCATATCATTATCTTCCTGCTTGAGGGGGAAGTCATCTATTCCTTCGGAATGTACCATGACCGCAGGATGCACAGCGGGCAGGTGCTTTACCTGCCGGTAGGTTATAACCTGAGTTACAGGGCCGAAGCCGGAGCCCGCCTCCTGTTCATACGCCTTGACTGCAAGCTGCAGTTCTGCGACCGTTACAGGCTGGAGGACCTGGTAGACGGGGCACGGGAAGTACAAACGCCTTTGGACACGAGAATGAATTCCCCCTGGCTGTTGAAAATGAACGGGGCGCTGAAGGCTTATGCGGATATGCTGGTGTACTGTATATCCAAAGAGCTGTGTTGCAGGTATTATAATGAGATAAAAATAAGTGAGCTGCTCTACCTGTTTGGGGAGTTTTACTCGCAGGAGGAGCTTGGATTGTTTTTCCGCGAAGCCCTCAGCCGCGACGCGGCATTCTCACATTTTGTGATGAACAATTGTCACAAGTACAATTCCCTTACCGCGCTGGCAACCGCTATGAATATGACCCTGTCAGGTATAGAGAAGCGTTTCAGGAAGGTGTTCAATACTTCCGGATATAAATGGATGAACGACCATAAGGCAAAAAAGATATACCATGCCCTCTGCACGGGCGACCATAACCTTAAAGTATTAAGCGCTGAATTCGGCTTTGCTTCTGATACCGCTTTCATCCGCTTTTGTAAGCAACATTTAGGTCAGACGCCGGGACAAATACGAAAAAAACACACTTAATTCAAAATTGATAGTAAAAGGGTAAAAATGGGTAGTGTTATTTTGTTAAATAACGTTTACCTTTGCATCTGTTTACATGTGTTAAGTAGGTAGATTCCGACACTTGGTAAGTGTCAGATGTTAAGACTAAACAGTAAAATTAACGCAAAATGTTCGGTTTTGTGTGATCCGGTTCCAAATTAGCCCCTCTTTTCCGCTTTTCAGTTAAAATATGATTGCAAATATAGAATATTTATTTTATATTCAGGTAGACACTAAAAAATATTTGCCACTATATGATATAGCAGCCAGTTTTATTTGATAAGATGCATAGCTTTTGTTTGTCAAAGCGTATAAACCGGGTTCAGCCCTACAGAGGGGCGAAGTCGACTGTCACAGCCGGCGGTGCTAACAGGGCCAGTGCGATCTGCTCGTTGGCCCGGTCCAGGGTCGAGCGGTCGAAGGAGGCCAGGTAGGTATAGGTCATCTTCTCCGAGGAGTGGCCCAGTCCCTCGCTGATCACCCACAGCGGCAGGTTCTGTTTCTTGCCGGTGGTAGCCCAGCTGTGGCGAGAGACATGGGTCGATAACTTCTCTCCGATACCCGCTAAAGCGGACAGCTTTTTCAGGCGTTTATTCTGCAGGCGCAGGCCATTCTCGTATTGCAGGCGCGCGGGTCTGCCCGCATCCCGGATGATGGGGAAAAGGTAGGGGCTGTGGCGGACCTCGCCGCTGAAGCTGTCGATCAGCCGCTGTAAGGACGGGGTGAGCGTTACCTCGATCTTCTGGCCAGTCTTTTTGCGGTAGTAGCTGATCACGCCCTGGCGAATATTTTCCTTGCGCAGGTAAGCCATATCGACAAAGCTCATCCCACGGGCATGGAAACAAAAGAAAAAGTAGCGCCACGAGGTATAAAGGCCGCTGTCTACAGCTTTATCCTCCTGCGGGGCTGCTTTGGGCTGCTTACCCGTATTTACGGGAGGCAGGGCCTGCTGTTCCAGCAAAGTGGAAAAATCAAGGCTGTTCAGCGCGCGGAGACTCTCGATATCCAACGCCCTTTTGCGGGTTTGCTGGAAGCCCGTGAATACATTTTCAAAAGGATTGTCACGTTTGGGTTCGGCCACTTTCTCCCTGATGGCCTTCCAATAGATAGCGCGCAGCACGCGCATATAGTAAGAGATCGTATTCATCGCCTTGCCACGTTCCTTCAGGTAGGTCTCGAACTCTTTCATCATACAGGCGTTGATATGGCTTAAGGGGAGGTCATGCCCCTTATTGAAGCGGATAAGACCGCGGCTGACGGTGCGGTAAGCACGCGCGGTACGCTCCTGACCGCTACGAAGCAGCTGACGGGCCTGCTGGTCGGCGAAGCCGTAAAGGTTACCCGGGCTATGGCCGCAACGGTAGTTATGCAGGATGTCATCAACCGTATAACGCCCCGCTTTCTCCAGCCGCCCGGCTATTTCTTTGAACTCCTGATGATAATTATTCAGCCTGTCGGCGGCCTTGCTTAAATACGGGTAACGCTCCGCGCTGTGATCGGGCAGCCGGATTTGTTGGGACTCTTCATCCCATTCATGGAGGTGAAGGCTGATGGGTACGGTCAGTACCTTGACCCTGCGTGAATGGATGATACGCACGCAAAGGCTACCGCAATGGGAGCTCCCACGGGTGGAATGCCGTAAGATGAATTTTAATGTTGCCATAATTGGTTGGTATTTGTTTTTATCGACACGAGTCTGTTTATATTTTATAGCAATAATTTTTCATATCTGTTTTTAGATAGATATTTTTCTTGAAGATTCAGCGGGCCGAATCAATAGGAAAAAGATTAAAATAAGCCAAAAAGAGCATAAAAAAAGTTTCCAGGAATTATTTGCCGGAACCTCTAATACTATTTTCGCTATAATTTAAACAAGCTCTTAATCGTTATCAGTACAAATGTAAAAACACCTGTCAAACTTTCAATAAAATAACTATCCGAAAATAACGAATAAAGGCAAGATATAACATTTACCGGAAAAAAGCTATCTGTAATCAGTTGAAAACGATTATACCTAGACACTCCCCGGTTAATGAAAACGTAAAAAAGCAGTCCCCCACCGAGATCTTCGGTTTGATAACCCGTTGCTTATATATCCGGATATTACCGCCAGATACAGTAAACAAATAAAAAAACGCGTCACCCTCAGTAATCGGGTTAAGCCAAGAGGTAAAAATGAAAAAGAAGTCCAAAAGAGCCAAATAGAGGATGACAAAGATGAAAATAGTTACTATAAAAATAGAATTGATAAATTTAGAATCTGTTTAAATTTTTCAAGAATATGATTTTGAAGGATAAAATTTCTGACAAGATAAGAGCCGTTTTAGATTCAAAATGCTTCATTGACTAAAATTTAAACAGTTTCTTAAACAGGCTCTTATATTTTACAAAAGTATATCCAAACAGTAGTTATCCTCGCTAGACCGTTGCTTTTCATTAGTACAAAGCCAAACCATTCCATTCCAACGCCACTCACTACCAGCTAATTACTATGTAAAACAAAGACATTCTTATCTGCCTATTTTCGTCCTGCATTCGTATTGATGCAATAATTAAACGACTGATTATGGACGAAAAATTAAAAAACAAAGAAACGCTTTTGGTCGTCAATAAGAGTGACGGCAACAAAGTAAAAGTAGTAAAAGGTGTGGACGACACGGGTAATCTCGATACTGTCGATGCAACAAAAGCCAATCAGGGACAATTCATCCGGATTGATGAGAAAGCAGGTGTTTTGGAGAATTTTTTCTCCAATCTCAAACGGGAATTTCAAGACCCTACCCATTTCAATTTCTTCCGTTCCCCGATTGAAAAAATCGAGAACATTGCTTCTGCTTTAAAGGAGATGTTTAAGGATGAAGCCGGGAATACCGCCTTTTTATCCCAAAGCCGTGTCAATCCGGAGGATTTTAACAAACAACAAAAAACACAAGACCAGTCTCAGGAGTATAAGCCTGTGGATGAAAGCCGTATCAATTGGAGGCAATTGGAGAAACTCGGCGTTACCCGCGAGATGCTGGAAGCACAGGGGAACCTCAAAGCTATGCTCAACTGGCATAAATCACCGAATCTGATACAAGTAAATCCCACTTACGAAGGAATTGCATTTCAGGTACAGGCACGATTATCCTTTGATGAAAATCCCGACGGCAGTATCCGGCTGAAAGCGGACAGCTACCAGCCTGCCTCGACTTTGGATATTCCTTTTCATGGAGCCACATTGACGGAAGAAGACAAAAAGAATCTGCTTGAAACATCCAATGCCGGAAGAATCATTGAGCTTACAGGAGACAAAGGGGAGAAAATACCCTCTTTCGTATCTCTTGATAAAGTAACAAACCGTCTGGAAGCAATACCTGTAGCCAATGTTGCTTTTAAGGATACCCTCAAAGAAGCCCCCCTTTCCTCTGAACAATTACAGTCATTGTATGAAGGTAAAAAGACGCTAGTCGAAGGTATGACATCAAAGAATGGAAAACCTTTCGATGGCTATGTCCAATTCAATGCGGCAAAAGGCTCTCTTGACTTCTCTTATGACGGATTGGACCGGAATAAATACAGGCAGGAAAACCAACAATCCCAAAATCAGGAGCCGCAGCAGAAAGTCCGTATTCCTACAAAATTGTTAGGAGTAGATCTGGATGAGAAACAACAAAGCTCACTTGGCGAAGGAAAAGCCATATATGTTCAGGGCATGATGAAAGACGGCCAGGATCAGCCTTTCAATGCTTATGTAAAGGTAAATGAAGAAAAAGGCAAACTCGACTTTTTCAAATGGAATCCCGACAAAGCCAAATCTCAGGGAGCCGAGGTAAAACCTGCCGAAGCAAATAAGACACAAGTTGCCGTCAATTCAGAAGGTAAGACCAGCGAGAGCCTGAAAAATGTAAAAGATCCGATAAAGCAGGGGCAAAGTTCACCGACAGAGAAACAGGCGGAAAAGCAAAAGGAAACGCAGCGTCCGGCCCGTACCGTCAAGAAAAGCGGTGGCGTGAAAATGTAGATCGTTCCGGTTATTTCATTTAACAGAATAATCCCCTGTTGTCGTAACTATTGTATAACAAAAGAGGCTGCGCCTCAAAATCCATAATAAAAATGAAAGTAATCATAGCAGAAAAGCCGTCGGTAGCCCGTGACATAGCGGCTATCGTTGGAGCCACCAGCCGTAAGGACGGCTATCTGGAAGGTAATAACTATGCAGTAACCTGGGCATTCGGTCATCTGATCGGACTTGCCATGCCTGAAGAGTACGGTATCAAAGGTTTTCAAAAAGAGAACCTGCCCATCCTGCCGGAAGATTTTAAGCTTATCCCCCGCCATATAAAAGAAGGGAAAGAATACAAACCCGATCCGAGAGCAATGAAGCAACTCAAAGTCATCCGTGAGTTATTCAATAAGAGCGAACGTATCATTGTCGCTACCGATGCGGGACGCGAAGGCGAGTTGATATTCAGGTATATCTATAATTATCTGTCATGCAGCAAGCCTTTCGACCGCCTTTGGATCAGTTCACTCACCGACCAGGCTATCCGTGGAGGGCTGGAGAACCTTCGTCCGGGTACACAATACGATACACTTTATCTCTCCGCCAAAGCACGGAGCCAGGCAGACTGGCTTGTGGGTATCAATGCATCACAAGCTTTGTCCATATCCGCCGGATCTGGCGTCTGGTCTTTAGGACGTGTCCAAACCCCGACTTTGGCAATGATCTGTTCCCGTTATCTGGAGAACAAAGATTTTGTGCCGCAGAAATACTGGCAGCACAAACTCAATCTATCAAAAGACGGTAATGTATTAACCCCTGTCTCCGAGGATAAATATAATGACCGTATAGATGCGGACAAGGTTACGCAAGATATATCACAAAACGGAATCGCAACTGTAAAATCCATAGAGAAGAAAACGGTAAAACAGGAACCTCCACTTCTCTATGACCTGACAGCTTTACAGAAGGAAGCCAACGGCAAACATTCTTTTTCCGCCGATAAGACCTTATCTATTGCACAAAAGCTATATGAAGGAAAACTGATAACCTATCCCCGTACCGGAAGCCGTTATCTTTCTGAAGATGTTTTCGAAACCGTTCCCGAACTACTCTCTGGTTTCAATGAACATACTTTATATGGTGAATCCGTGAAACGATTGAACGACCTGAATAAACGAAGTATCAACGATGCGAAAGTAACAGACCACCATGCCATCATTGTAACGGGAAATAAGCCGGGCAGCCTTCCAGGCGACGAGAAGCTGATCTTCGAAATGATCCTCTGCCGTATGCTGGAAGCTTTCTCTACCACCTGCATTAAAGAACAGACAACTGTCCGCTTCGAGGTACAGGAAAAAATATTCCTAGTCAAAGGAGCCATCATCAACCAGATAGGGTGGAGATCGGTCAGCGGAGTAATGGCAGATGAGAACGAGAAGGATGAAAACAGTACCCTGCCTCCTCTCAATGAAGGTGACCGGTGGAATGTCGACTCGACCGATACGCTCGAAAAGCAAACCAAGCCCCGTCCGTTACACACGGAGGCCAGTTTACTCTCTGTAATGGAAATACCGTGCCAACGAGAGCAGAGCCGAACTCGTTCGGATGTGGCGAGTGCAGCCGGTATTGGACAAAGCCAAACCTGCGGAAAGGAGCTTGCCGATGAAGCCGAACGCGAAGCTCTTAAAGAATCAGGTATTGGCACACCTGCTACCCGTGCGGCTATCATTGAAACGCTTTTCTCCCGAGAATATATTGTCAGGGATAAAAAAGCCCTTGTTCCTACCAATAAAGGATTAGTCGTCTATCTGGCTGTCAAAGACAAGAAGATTGCCGATGTCGCCATGACCGGATCATGGGAGAATGCCCTGAACAAGATAGCGACAGGAGAAATGAATGCTGCCGACTTCCATAAAGGTATTGAGGTCTATGCTGGACAGATCACAGCCGAACTTTTGACTATGCATTTGGAGCATAAAGACGAGAAAGCCGGATATCCCTGCCCCAAGTGTGGAAAAGAAAGAGTTGTTTTATATCCAAAGGTCGCTAAATGTAGAGATGAAGATTGCGGCTATGTTATTTTCCGCAATAAGAGCGGAAAAGACCTGAGCGATAAACACCTCATAGACCTGCTGACCAAAGGTAAAACCTCCCTGATAAAAGGCTTTAAAAGCAAAGCCGAAAAAACCTTTGATGCATTTTTACGGCTGGATGATACGTTAAAACCCGTATTTGAGTTTGATAATACAGGCAAAAAGAAGGGCGGGAAGGGATAAACCGATGTGCATATTGTTATCGACTTTTTGTAAATAACATTATCTTTGCCACTAAGAATCTTAGTCATTACGGAATTGTTTTTTGTTTTACTATGGATTTTTAGTGGTGCACTCGGAGAGGGATCTCCGGGTGCTTTGCGTTTCGACCCCTTCTCTTTATTGTAAACTACCATTATTTCCTCTTACATTTTTTGTAATCAACGATTTTGTATAACAAGAGGGGCTATGCCCCAAAATCCATAAACATATGAAACAAGAACAATCTCAGGGCTTGTCTTATTACAGGCTATCCCTGCTTTCTTTCCTGAAAGAATCACATCCCGAATTATTATCCGATTTTGATCTAATCACATCCCGAAGCGATTCTGCTGCCGAAGCCTATAGCGAAGCGATAAAGTCAGGACTTAGCCACATCCATGCAGAAGAAGTGGCCAATAATGTCCTTTATGAAGGCTTGCACTTTTCCCTGCTCGACACATTAATAACTATCCTGTGGAATGAGTTTTCCACAGAGATTCCCGAAGGTCAGGCCAGAGAGTTCGCCCTGCTATTATTGCCGCGCTGTTACGATCTACAGGAAAAGTATGCGTTATCCGACGACTTTTTAAACTCTCCCGATTTTGATCTGCTCTACACCGAATTAACCGGTTTTGTCTCACTCTATATCGAAGAAAATGGCTTACAATAAGAAAGAACGCCTGAAAGCCAATATAGATGCGATCAAAACCGCATTCATATTGGAAAAGGAGGGACGTCAGCCAACGAAAGAGGAGCAATTTTTATTGAAGCAATATGCGGGATTCGGGGGACTTAAATGTGTCCTGAATCCTGCAAACTCGCTGGCTGATACAGCGTATTGGGCAAAATCAGAACTGGAATTATTTCCTTTAGTGGCAGAGTTACACCGTGTTCTCAAAGAAAATACTGCAAATGAGAATGAATATAAACGCTATTTGAACAGTATCAAAAATTCTGTATTGACAGCGTTTTATACCCCAAAAGAAATTGTAAATGTACTGGTAAATGTTTTAAGTGATAGCGGAATCACCCCCTCCCGAATACTGGACCCTTCAGCCGGTACGGGAGAGTTCGCCAATGCCTTCCAACAGCAATCCGTAGAAGGAAAGAATGTTATTGCATTTGAGAAAGATTTATTGACCGGAAAAATATTATCTGCTCTTTCCCCTGATACAAAAGTCAATATCGAAGGCTTTGAAACCATCGAAAGCCGTTATAATAACTATTTCGATGTTGTATCAAGTAATATCCCATTCGGCGAGATGAATGTTTTTGATGCAGCCTTTATGAAGCAAGACCAACTGCATAAGGACTCTACCCGTGCCATACACAACTATTTCTTTATAAAAGGAGTGGAATCGCTTCGGGAGGGTGGAATTCTTGCCTTTATCACGTCACAAGGTGTGATGAACTCTCCGAACAATACACCGGTACGCAAATGGCTGATGGAGAATACGAATCTGGTATCGGCTATCCGCCTGCCCAATAACCTGTTTACCGATTATGCAGGAACAGAAGTCGGAAGTGACCTAATTATATTGCAGAAAAATACGGGTAAAGATCCGAAACTAAACTTCTGGGAGAATCTCTTTGTCGGCACAAGCCAATCCGAATTGACGGGCATCTATACGAATGATTACTTTTATAATAATGGAAGAGTAGTACATACCAAGGCATCCATCGGCACTGATCCATACGGCAAGCCTGCACAGGTTTTTGTCCATGAAGGCAGAGTTGAAGGGATGGCCGCCGATCTGAAAAAGATGCTGGAAAGCGATTTTAAAAGCTATCTGAATCCGGATTTATACAACAATCGTGTTATTACCCCAAAACAAACGAAACCTCAAACAGAAATATTATTCAATGCGGCTGTAAAAGAAGAGGTAAAGGAAAACAAACCTAAGTATTCCTTACAGGAGAAAGAAGTTTATCCGGACGATCTTGATCCATTTTGGCAAGCTGTCGAAGATCATTTCTTCCCCGAAGAAAAAGAATTTTGGAATAAGGAAGCGGAAACCATCTCCAAAGAACAAGCTAGTGAAAGTGCTTTGAATGTAGAGAAACTACAACCTGCTACACAAGCACCTGTGATGAGTTTATATGACCTGTTCGGTTTTACCGAACAAGAACGCTCACAAGTAAAACCTGTTCGGGGAGGAAAGAAAAAAAATACACCACCCCAAGGAAAACCCGTACAGCTTAGTATGTTTTCCAAAGGCAGCCCCCTAAATTTCTCAAGGGAGACTTCAAGTTCTACCACGGAGAAGCAACATACAGGAGAACAGGATAGAGCAATAAGCCCCTCCTCCGGAGGGGTTGGGGAGGCCCCCTTTGAGCTTCGCCCTTTTACGGGCGAACTCAAAGAATACCATAAGCAAGGATCATTGATCGAAGATCAGGGACAAATCGGCTACCTGAAGGAGCGTTATCGGGACGGAGCCGAATTCCAACCTCTGGACTTACCATTTGCCCAACGATCTAAAATCAGCCGTTATATAGAGCTCAGAGACTTTTACCATGAATTGTATAACCATGAGGCGAAACACCTGACGGTACATGAATCTCTGAGGAGTAATCTCAATCTTGTCTATGACAATTTTGTCCGTCGCTTCGGTAACCTGAACGACAAGAAAAATCTGGATGTCATCAAAATGGATGCGGGAGGAACTGAAATCCTTTCCCTTGAACGAGCCATTGACGGCAAACTGCAAAAAGCCGACATCTTTCACGGACCTGTCGCTTTCAATCCCAACGAACTGAAAGTTGCCGGGACTTCCGACGAAGCCCTGATTGCATCCCTGAATAAGTATGGAGAAGTCCGTTTAGATTATATGGTGTCCCTGATGACGGATAAAGGCAGGGAAGAGATGATCACCGACCTGCATGGACGTATCTTTTTCAATCCGCTTATTCAGAACTATGAGGTACAAGACCGTTTTATTGCAGGGAATGTCGTAGAAAAAGCGGAAGCTGTTGAAAGGTATTTACAGAATCATCCCGACGACTTGCCCGCACAGGAATCGCTGAAAGCCTTGCAGGAAGCTACTCCCGAGCCGATCAGATATGAGCAGCTCGACTTCAATTTTGGAGAAAGATGGATTGATATGTCCCTTTATGAGGACTATATCAGTAGACTGTTCGAAGCAAATGTTACCATAGATTATTATGCTTCCCGTGATGATTTTACGGTAAAAGCGGATAAGAGTAACCTGATAATCAACGAAAAGTTTGCCGTACAGGGTGAAAGCAAGCTCTATACAGGTATGCACCTGTTAAAGCATGCTTTGCTGAATACAACTCCCAATATTACCAAGACAATTCAAGTAAACGATCCCGAGACGGGAGAAGCCAGAGACGTCAAAGTACCGGACGGTCAGGCTATCCAAATGGCAAATACCAAGATCGATGAAATCAGGAGCGGCTTTAGCGATTGGCTCGATCAGCAATCCCCCGAATTTAAGAACAATCTGGCAGAAAAGTATAACCGGAGATTCAACTGCTTTGTGCGTCCGCAGTACGACGGATCGCACCAGTCTTTTCCAGGACTGGATTTAAAAGCACTCGGTATTCCCGATCTGTACCAGTCGCAGAAAGATTGTATCTGGATGATCAAGCAGAACGGTGGCGGGATCGGAGATCACGAGGTGGGGGCAGGCAAAACCCTTGTTATGTGTTGTGCCGCCTATGAAATGAAACGCCTGGGGATGGCAAACAAGCCGATGATTGTCGGGTTAAAAGCGAACGTCCATGAAATTGCGGCGACATTCAGGACTGCTTACCCCAACGCCAAGATATTATATCCCGGCAAGGAAGATTTTACGCCTAAAAAGCGGGTAAAGATCTTCAATGATATAAAGAATAACTCTTGGGACGCTGTTATTTTAACACACGACCAATTTGGTAAGATACCACAATCACCCGAAATGCAGCAACAGATATTCGAGGCGGAACTCGAATCTGTGGAAGCAAATCTTGATGTATTACGCAGTCAGGGAAAAGAAGTGTCCAGAAGGATGCTCAGGGGCTTGGAAATTCGCAAACAAAATTTGGAAGTCAAGCTGGATAATCTGGCCGACCAGATAAAAAACCGCACGGATGATGTGGTGGATTTTAAGATGATGGGTATTGACCACCTGCTCGTAGACGAGAGTCACCAGTTCAAAAACTTAATGTTTACCACCCGTCACGACCGTGTGGCAGGGCTTGGAAACCCCGAAGGAAGCCAACGGGCACTCAATATGCTCTTTGCCCTACGCACCATTCAGGAACGCAGCGGCAAAGATCTGGGAGCAACTTTTTTGTCAGGTACAACCATATCCAATTCCTTAACGGAACTATACCTCTTGTTCAAATACCTACGCCCCAAAGCGTTGGAAAAGCAGGGTATTAACACCTTTGATGCCTGGGCTGCCGTATTTGCAAAGAAGAGTACCGACTATGAATTTTCCGTTACCAATCAAATTGTAATGAAAGAACGCTTCCGATACTTTATCAAAGTGCCGGAACTAGCCGCATTCTATTCGGAAATAACAGACTTCAGGACAGCGAAGGATATCGGTATAGACCGTCCCGAAAAGAATGAAATCCTGTACAATATTCCGCCAACACCACAGCAGGAAGTGTTTATTGAGAAACTGATGAGATTCGCTGAGACAGGAGACGCTACTCTTTTGGGTAGAAGTAAACTGACGGAAAAAGAGGAAAAGGCAAAGATGTTGATCGCAACCGATTATGCCCGTAAGATGTCGCTCGATATGCGGATGATCAACATGGCATACGGCGACCATGTCGATAACAAAGCATCCCATTGTGCGGCTAAGATTGCAGAGTATTATAATAAATATGATTTTCAGAAGGGAACGCAGTTCGTATTCTCAGACTTGGGGACATACAAACCCGGAGAATGGAATCCGTATAGCGAGATAAAACGTAAACTGGTAGAAGATCATAAGATACCTGCCCATGAGATACGCTTTATACAGGAGGCTAAGACCGATAATGCAAGAAAGGCCCTGATCGCCGGAATGAACGAAGGACGTATCCGTGTTATATTCGGCTCGACATCTATGTTGGGAACAGGAGTAAATGCACAAAAAAGAGCTGTTGCCATTCATCATTTAGATACCCCCTGGGTGCGACACGAAGTCGCGTAAATGATTGTTTGAAGTTACTCCAAAGAGTTGGAGAACGCTCAAACCTGCTGTTCCGTCAGCAGTAGCCTACAACCAGATGCACCAAATAGTGATATAATGTATCGAGCTGGTTGGACAATGTACTCCTCCCGCAAGGGGCAGATAGAACCGTGAGGGGAAAATCAATGGCTGTTAGTATCATACAGTCGGGAGGCTAGGCTGAGTAGTATGGTTAGCATAATGCAAACTGTTGTGTAAACATCGTAATGTCGTAAAGGAGCGTAAGATACTATTTCAAGCTCCACCCAAAATGGGAAGCAGTCGGTTAATCCCCTCCACGGTGGGATTACACGGATATTAGCACTGCCGGTGGATGAGACAGAACCTAACCTACTCGTAAGTCATTCTACGTGGAACGTGGTAAGCCTGTATTTCTCCTGTCATCGTGACAGGTAAGCAAGCCGTAAGGTAAGCCGAATGGGATGCAGGTATAAGATTGCAGAAAAAGCGAATGTCGCCTTGTAATGAGGAGGATACGGATTGAGCCCTGTTTATGAATTGGACAGGACAACATCATCCGACACGAAAGTGGGCAGACTTCTGCGTTAGGTAATTCTTTACAATTAACTTTTAGAACTTTTGAAAGTGGAAAAGCAAATGAACGAAATTCAAACATCGTGTGCACCTGCTGATAATCAGCAAGTATCTTGGGACAGTATCAACTGGCTCAAGTGTGAACTGGCTATCAAAAAGCTACAAGCACGAATTGTAAAGGCTCAAAAAGAGGGCAGACATGGTAAAGTGAAAACTTTGCAATGGACGCTTACTCACTCGTTCTATGCCAAAGCGTTGGCAGTAAGAAGAGTAACTTCTAATAGCGGCAGTAAAACCGCAGGAGTCGACCATGTAACATGGGAAGACTCCGAAACAAAGTTTCAAGCAATAGGAATGCTCAAAAGACGTGGCTACCAACCACAACCTCTAAGACGGATTCATATTAAGAAAAGTAATGGTAAACTTCGGCCGTTGGGAATACCAACTATAAAAGACAGAGCCATGCAAGCCCTTTACCTAATGGCGTTGGAGCCTGTGGCAGAGACAACAGCAGATACCCGTTCGTATGGATTCCGCAAGGAACGCTGTACGATGGATGCTGTCGGGCAATGTCACAATGTTCTACGCAAAGGATATTCTCCCGAATGGATTTTGGAGGGAGATATAAAAGGATGCTTCGACCATATCAGCCATGAATGGTTGATGAACAATATCCCGATGGATAAAGTAATGCTCCACAAATGGTTGAAATGTGGCTTTGTATTTAATAAACAGTTGTTTCCGACAGAAGAAGGAACACCTCAGGGTGGTATTATTTCGCCTACTTTGGCTAATATGACCTTGGATGGTTTGCAGAAGATTCTTGCTGATAAGTATAAAAGAAGAACAATCAAAGGCAAACATTATTCACCGATGGTAAATCTAGTTCGCTATGCTGATGATTTTATTATTACGTCAGAGAACAGAGAGGTATTGGAAACAGAAATAAGACCATTGGTTACTGAATTTTTAGCCGAAAGAGGACTAACTCTCTCGGAAGAGAAAACAGTAATAACCAATATCAACGATGGTTTTGATTTTCTTGGATTCAATATCAGAAAGTACAAGAATCAGATATTGACAAAACCATCCAAGCCTGCACAAAAACGTTTTCTTGCTAAGGTTAGAAAGACCATCAAAAGCAATAAAGCATGCAAGCAAGAGTCATTGATACGGCTACTGAATCCGATGATAACAGGTTGGTGTAACTACTACAGGCATGGGGCTACGAGAGATGCATTCCACTGGGCAGACCATCAAATTTTCAAAGCAGTATGGCAATGGGCTAAACGCAGGCACTCTAAAAAGGGCAAGCGTTGGGTAGCTGATAGATATTGGCATGTGGCTAAAGGAAATGGGTGGCATTTTACATCGTACTTTAAGAAAGTAAATGGAAAACAGGATAGTTTGACTTTAAAACATCCGTCTAGTTTCCGCTATATGGATTATACACAAATTAAAGGAGATGCTAATCCGTTTGATCCAGAGCATGATAAATACTTCGATCAAAGGGAAACCCAGAAAATGCTTGTTACACTGAAGGGGAGAAATTCTTTGCTTTACTTATGGAAAAAGCAAGATAGGAAATGTCCTTTATGCGGTACGCCGATTGACCGTATTTTACCATGGAATGTAACCGAAAAAGTTATAAATGGCAGAATACAAAGGTCTTTGGTGCATGATAAATGTTACAAACAGTTTAGAAAACAACAAAATTAGAAGTTATGAGTCGGTTTCAATATACAAATAGAAACTTAGAATTGCTTGAGCCGTATGAGTGGAAACGCTCACGTACGGTTCTTAGGGGGGAAAGCTCCTGTAAGGGAGCTGACCTACCCGATCGGCCTTCAGACCTGAACCAGCGGGACGGAAGAGCCATTCGCAAAGGGAATGAAATAGCTAAATTATATGCTGATAATAAAGTTGATGTGTTGATTTATGCTGTAGAGAAAAGCCTTGATTCCTATAAATTCAACCTGCTACAAAATAAGCAGTTATTTATTAATCAGTTAAAGACAAACAATATGGCGACACGAACCATTGACGAGGGCAGTATGGACGAAGGTTCAGGGATGAATTTCTCAGAATATGTTGCTATTCTTTCGGGCAACACTGATTTATTGGAAAAAGCCAAGCTGGAAAAGAAGGTTACTGCTCTGGAGAGTGAACGGCAGGCTTTTAACCGTGGTAAGTCATCAGCTATCTATAAATACGAGGATGCTACCCGTACTATTGACAGTAATAACGAGATGATCTCCCGTATGTCGAGAGACCTTACGGCATTTAACGGGAAGGTACAGGTCGATAAAGAAGGTAATAAGTTAAATCCGATCCGTTTGGATAATTTAGATAGTAAAGACCCGAAGGTTATCGGAGAGAAGCTAAACCAACTTTCGGATAATGCACGAACGAACGGTGAGTATTTCAAGATAGGGGAACTATACGGCTTTAGAATCCTTGTTAAGACGGAAGAGAGCCAGAAAGAAGACTCTATGTTCAAAGACAACCGTTTCTTCATTGAAGGGGAGGGTAATATTAAGTACAGCTATAACAATGGGCATATTGCTGTCGATCCGCTTCTGGCATCGAAGAATTTCATCAATGCTTTGGAGAAAATACCGAACCTGATGGAGAAATATCAGGTGGATAATCAAAAACTGGAAAAGGATATACCCGTACTCAAAGAGGTAATCGATTCGACTTTTAAGAAGGAGCCGGAACTAAGGGAACTCAAATCGGAGTTGGATTCTTTAAACAGGCAAATCAACCTCACGCTGGCAAATAAAGATAAGCAGCCGGAGGAAGTTCTAAACAAAGAAATTGATCCTGTCGAAGTAAATCCACCTCAGAATAATACTCTTCCTTTAGAAACAATATCGAATGAACGCTCCGGACGCCCTATGAGTATAAAAGAGATTATAGATGCGAATAAAGACCGTATTATAATCGCTTCGGTGAGTAAACCAAAGGTAAATGAGGATACGGGTGACATTAAAAAGAAAGTATCCAAAGGAATAAAAATGTAGTAAAAACCCCGCCTTGTTATCACAACAAAACGGGGTGCAATGAAAAAATGGAAGACATAAACAGATAACAAATCAACCAAATATCAACTATCAACAGTCTCTTCTTCTAAATCTAAATTATCCGAATCGTTTCCTTTATCCTTACTGAAATTTAAGCGTATAAAATTGCTTACATCCGACTCTTTATAAAATGTTTTCTGATATAGAGTGTGGTATGGCAATTCACCCGAAGATCGGTATCGTTGCAATGTCCGTTTGCTGATATTAAGCAATTTACACAGATCATAATTGTCATAAAGCAATTCACCGTCAAGGTAACAACGCTGCTTTGCCATGCTTACCAGCGTTTTGTCTATTTTATCCAAACGCTTGATGATATACTGCATCTTTTTTTCAAAAAGTTCTCTTTCTATAAACATAATATTAGGCTTTAAAATGCGAAGTAATACCTCTATTCCCGGAATCTCAACGAATAGTTTCTTTTAAAATCGTCTATTGTAACAGGATCAGATTTGATAATCCGTTCATCCAGGCAACGCTCTATTTCTGAGAGCCTGTATAAACATCTGCCACGAAGCATAGAATAGCTTATAATATTCTCTTTTCGTAGACGTTGCAATGTCCGGGTACTGATGCGTAATAATTCAGCTACTTCATTACTATCCATCCAGATATCGTTATCTGAATCTTTGCCTTTGGATTGTTCTGCCTTTACAACAAAACTTGCAATCCTGTCTATTTTTGCTACCAGCTTCTTGAAAGCTTCACTGTCGATTGTTATAACTTCCATATTCTATTAATTTTGTTTCATACTGCAAATATGGAATGATTTGAAAAGCTAATTTTCATACTCGCTAGCGACTCGCCTAATTTTTTTTGAAAATGTTTGTTTAGCTTAACTATATCAAGGAAAAAGAAAGAAAAGTGATTTAAGACTTGTGTAATTAAAAAAAAGAGACTAATTTTGAACCCGAAAAGAAAAACAGGTTGCCAGAGGACGCTTGTATGACAATTTAAGACAGAAATAAGTAACTAAATCGCTACTTAGTCTTTAAGTTAATTTGGAAAAACGTTTATCTTCAACAATATAGCGAATAAGGGTTAAAGTCCCGTCTTTCGCTCATAATCTGAAAGTATCAGATAGAAAATAAGAATACTTTCCAATCTTTTGATCTGGAAGGTATTTTTTTTGATGCCTATTTTAATGTATAGGTTGAAGGCTCCTTTTGATCTATTTTAATTTTTATGAGAATCCTCTGCTTTTCTGTAGTAAGCAGGTGTCCAATGAATACTTAAAGGGGGTAGGAGTATGTATGGATTCAAATGTACCTGAGTTTTTTAGAGAAAACGACCATTTCATAAAACCAAATCCCAATTTAAATAAGCTATAAGTTTGCTATCAAAAAATATAAAATTTATATTTGATTACAAATAGCGTTGACTTATGTGTCTTTATATATACAACATATAATCTAAATATTCAGAAAACACAAAAGTCTGATTCTGATTACTAAAGTAATCATAGTAAGACTATAAATTTGATTGAGGATGTCTCAGGATTCATTTACACAAATAACCTCTGCTGAATTTGGAAAGTTATTTGAACAGTATAAGTCACAATTTGTGATAGTTGCTCGTTCATATGTCCGGGATGCTATGGTTGCAGAAGATTTGGTTATGGATTGCTTCATTTCTTTCTGGGAAAACAGAAACAAAACAGAAATAGTTCACAATATACCTTCATATATATTAATTTCGATAAAACGTCGCTGTCTAAACTGGTTGCGGGATCAGAGTATACATTTAAAAGCGCAAGAAGATATCCATTCAACGGCATTACGCGTAATATCGTCGCGTATAGCGACTATTGAGACAAACGATCCAAATGGCCTTTATGTGGATGAAATAGCTGCTATTATAAAGCAGGAATTGACAAACATGCCTAAACAAACACGTAAGGTATTCCTTGCCAATCGCTTTGATAATATGACTTATAAAGAAATCGGAGAAAAATTTGGCTTGTCTTTTAATCAGGTCAATTTTGAAATCCGGAAAGCAACCCAAATTCTTAGGTTATCATTGAGAGATTATCTACCATTACTTATGGTGCTGGGTATTAGACAGTTCTTTTTATAAAATCTTCGTAAAATAAAAAAATCTCTTTTTAATTGCAAACAACCAACCATTAAGTGTCTTTATTATAGTATGGAAAAAGAATTACTTATAAAGTTTTTAAAATGTGAAACGACACCGGAAGAAGAAAAGCTTTTGGTTGATTGGCTGGAAGCAGATCCTGAACATCGTAAGGAATTAGATTCGATGCAATTGATAATGGAGGGCATGGCCTTGTGTGTTCCAGAATTGCAGAATATGGATTCAGACAAAACTTCACATCGTGTTTCGCTATTTACAAAACTTACAAAAATATCTGTAGCTGCTTCAATAGCAATAATTATTGCAGCAGGTATAGGCTATAGTTACATTTCAGATAAATTGGATAACCTGTCTAACCAAAAGACAATGGTAGAAGTACCCGGAGGACAACGGATATGTATAACATTAGGTGATGGCACTGAAGTTTGGCTTAATTCGAGTGCAAAGCTGGAATACCCATCTGTTTTTTCAGGTAATCAGCGCATTGTAAAATTATCAGGTGAGGCAATGTTCAATGTTAAACACGATGAGAAACATCCTTTTATAGTAGAAACTTACGCTTGTAATATTGAGGTGCTTGGCACAAGATTTAATGTTAATGCCAATGAATCATTAAACAGTTTTTCTACCGCACTAATGGCTGGTTCAATAAAACTAACGAACAAGCTTAATCCTGAGAGTTCTATTATAATGAAGGTTAATGAAGAAGTAACCCTTAAAGACGGATACTTACAACTGGAAAACATTAAAAATCACGATGAATACCTTTGGCCTGAGGGAATTATAAGTATCCATGATACAACATTTGAAGAGCTTATGGCCAAATTTGAACAAATCTTTAATGTCCAGATAGAAATACGAAGTAAAAAAATCCCGAGTATTAATTATAATCGTGGTAAAATTCGAGTTTCTGATGGGATCGATCATGCTTTAAAAATATTACAATTGTCATCAGACTTTACTTATAAAAGAGATACGGAGACAGGGGTAATAACAATTCTATAATGATTTTATCAACAAAACCTTAATATGCCTATGGAATAAAAAAGAGAAACCTAACCAGAATCTGCCATTTACATAATAAAAACCTGCCAATGCTGTAACATCGACAGGTCTCGTGGATCGCAGTTAATTAACTTTAAAGTTCTAACTACTAATGATTCTTATTTCACAAAGTTATGGATAAAAAAAGTATTCAGCAAAAAAAATGGATTTTTACCACAATCTTAGCCATTTGTTTTTTTCTGATCAATCAACAATCTATTCTTGCACAAAATATCCGGGTGACTATAAATATGCAGAATGTCCCGATGGAAAGTGTAATGAATGAAATCGAAAAACAAACCAAATACCTCTTTATATCAGATAAAGAAGTAGATATCAAACAAAATGTAAGCGTTAACACGCAAAATAAGCCACTTAGTGAAGCTCTGTCGCAAATGGTAAAAGGAACAGATATTACTTATAAAATAAGTAGCTCTAACATCCTTTTATCTAAGCAAGTCGTCCCGGTTGATAAAGTTGAAACTCTATCAGGGATTGTATATGATGAGTACGGAGAACCCGTTATCGGAGCCTCTGTTGCAATAGACGGCACTACAAACGGGACTCTGACAGATATAGATGGTGCTTTCTCCTTACGGGCTTCCATTTCCCGAAACACATCCCTGCGAGTTTCTTTTGTAGGTTATGAACCTGTTATAGTATCAGTTGGTAATAAAACTCAGTTCAACGTTACACTTCAGGGAAAGGATAATATTTTAGATGCTGTAGTTGTCACAGCTTTGGGTATCAAGCGTTCGGAAAAAGCGTTGAGTTACAATGTAACGCAGATAGATGCCGAGTCCGCGTTGACTGTGAAAAGTGCCAATTTTATCAACTCTCTGAGTGGTAAAGTTGCCGGTTTGAACATCAATGCGTCCTCTTCCGGTATTGGCGGTGCCAGTAAGGTTGTGATGCGCGGTTCTCGTGGAATCGAGCAGTCTAGCAATGCTCTTTATGTAATAGATGGCATCCCTATGTACAATCTTAGTGCCGCAGGAGGAAGCGAGGAATTCCAATCGCAAGGATCCAGTGAAGCCATCGCCGATATCAATCCCGAAGATATTGAATCCATGTCTGTTTTGTCGGGTGCAGCTGCTGCAGCTCTTTATGGTAGCAATGCTTCGAATGGAGCTATCCTTATTACAACAAAAAAAGGGCATATAGGCCGTACTACAGTTACTGTATCAAGCAATACAGAGATGTTGAATCCTTTTGTCATGCATAAGTTTCAGGATAGGTACGGAACTTCCGGCACTGAAGCCAGTTGGGGCGCACGCCTGAACGCAGGCAACTACTATGGATACAACCCGAAAGATGATTATTTCCAAACAGGCCTTATTGGCACGGAAACAGTTACGCTGTCCACAGGTTCTCAGCAAAATCAGACTTATCTGTCAGTTGCTGCTGTAAATTCACGGGGAATAGTGCCTAATAATAAATACGATCGTTATAATTTCACATTCCGTAATACGACATCTTTCCTGAATGATAAAATGAAACTTGATGTGGGTATGCAGTATATCATACAGAAAGACGATAATATGGTGAACCAGGGAGTATATGCCAATCCGCTGGCATCTGCTTATTTGTTTCCGCGGGGAAACGACTGGGAAGAATATAAAATGTTCGAACGTTTCGACCCTGCCCGTAATTTATATACTCAGTATTGGCCTCAGGGCGGCGGTTCGTTTCGTTTGCAAAACCCATATTGGATAAATTATCGCAACTTGCGTGAGAATGATAAAGACCGTTACATGCTTAGTGCCGCACTGTCTTATGATATTCTAAGTTGGTTAAATGTATCCGGACGGGTTCGCGTGGATAACTCTACAAATACATATAAACAGAAATATTATGCCAGTACCGAACCTGTTATCGCCGAAGGTTCGCAAAACGGTTACTATGGTGTAACCAATACGGGTGACAAACAAACATATGCAGATATCCTAATGAATGTCAACAAGCATTTTGGAGAAGATTGGTCATTAACAGCGAATGTCGGTGCTTCATACTCCGATAATCGCTCAGATGCTCTCTCTGTTTCGGGGCCTATACCTGCAGATGGACTTGCCAATTATTTCACTATTGCCCAGCTAGACAAAGCGACAACTAAACGGTCGGAAAACGGTTACCATGAACAAACTCAATCTGTTTTTGCTTCGGCTGAAGTCGGTTACCAGAGTACATATTATCTGACGCTCACCGGACGTAACGATTGGCCTTCACAGCTTGCCGGTCCCCGTTCTGCGCAAAAATCGTTCTTCTACCCATCTGTAGGAGGCTCGATTATTTTATCTGAACTTTTGACCTTACCTCAAGATATATCCTATCTGAAACTACGCAGTTCATGGGCATCGGTAGGTCTTCCGTTTGCACGTTTTCTGGCTTATCCTACTTTTTCGTGGGATGATTCAAAAGGGGGCTTTACTTCACAATCAGCTTATCCGTTGTATAACCTGAAACCGGAACGGACGAATTCCTGGGAGATAGGTCTTACCACCCATTTCTTTAAGAATTTTAATCTGGATGTGTCATATTATAATACAAAAACCTATAATCAAACAATGAATGCTAATTTATCTCCTACAGGTGGTTATAGTACATTCTATGCGCAAACTGGTGATGTAAGCAATCATGGTATAGAACTTTCTTTGGGTTACAAAAACACATGGAATAAATTTACCTGGAGTTCCAACTATACTTTTAGCGCCAATAAGAACAATATTAATAACCTGATAGATGGATACATACATCCGTTGACCGGAGAAACAATCACTAAAGAAGAAATGAATGTAGGCGGTTTGTCTAAAGCACGCTTCATTTTGAAGAAAGGTGGTTCGTTAGGAGATTTATATTCTATGGCCGATTTGAAACGTGATGCAAACAACAATATTTATGTAGATGCAAACGGTGCTGTAAAGGTGAATGACCTGGCAGAAGGTATCTATCTGGGTTCTGTCTTTCCTAAATCAAATATGGCATGGCGCAATGACTTCTCGTTGGGCAATTTCGGATTAGGATTCCTCGTTTCAGCGCGTTTTGGAGGCGTTGTTTATTCAGCGACACAAGCTGTACTTGACTCTTACGGGGTATCTGAAGCAACAGGAAATGCCCGCGACAACGGGGGGGTAGTTATCAATGGTAATGATGTATTGGATGCACAACAATGGTACTCATTAATTGGTGCCGACAGTGGCATTCCTTTATTCTACACTTATAGCGCTACGAATATACGTTTACAGGAAGCTTCTTTCAGCTATACGATCCCTCGTGCAAAGATTAATAATATTGCAGATGTTACACTTTCATTGGTAGGTCGCAACCTGTTTATGTTCTATTGCAAGGCTCCGTTCGATCCTGAGGCTGTTGCCACCACCGGTAATTACTATCAGGGTATTGACTATTTTATGATGCCAAGTTTGCGCAGCATAGGACTCAATGTAAAACTTAAATTCTAAAACTCAGAAAGTATGGAATTACATAAAACCATAGCAAAGTTTATCATGATCGGCGCAATCCTTTTTGGTATAGCCGCTTGCACATCGAATTTCGAAGATTATAATAAGAATCCTTATGAACCGGATGTTGACGATATGATGGCAGACGGGTACTTAGTCAGAGCACTTGTATTGAATATGCAGGATGTGATGATGCCCGAGAATGAGAATTTCTCTCAATATGTAGACTGTCTGATGCCAGGTGGATTTTCCGGATATATAGCCGATTCTAATCTGGGTACCGGCTGGTCAGGACGTTTTGCGACTTACAACCCATCGGAAAACTGGTCGAGAGTTCCTTTTGGAGATTTCTATGAAAAGTTCTATCCTGATTATTTTCAGTTAGTAAACCAGAGCGAAGATGAACTTTTTCTTTCATTGGCCGAATTGTATCGCATTGCTGTAATGCTTCGCGTAACTGATACTTACGGCCCTATCCCTTACTCAAAAGTGGGTGTCGACAATGCTATTAAGTCTCCTTACGATTCGCAAAAAGACATATATACGAAAATGTTCGAAGACCTGGATAATACCATTACAGTACTCACCAGATTGTCCACCCAACAGTTCAATGCAGGAGCAGACCGCATCTTTGGAGGTAATATCGCTTCCTGGGCAAAGTTTGCGAATTCGCTGAAACTTCGTATGGCTATGCGTATCGTGTACGCTGATGCAGCCTTGGCAAAAACAAAAGCAGAAGAAGCTGTAAATTCTGAATTGGGTGTAATGACAGTATCTACTGATGGTGCTTTCCGCAAAGTAGCCGATCATAATCCGTGGGAACGCTTCATGCCTAACTGGTCTGATGCCCGTATTTCCGCCGATTTGGTTTGCTACATGAATGGATTTAACGATCCTCGTCGTACGGTATATTATAACAAGTCGACCTTTGGTACGACTTCGAATGGAGGTTACACCGATGCGGAAGATTATGTGGGTTTGCGTCGTGGTATCAGGCAGGGAGAATTTAATTCATGGTCTCATGGCTATTCTTGCATGAATGTTACCACCGAAGATGACATCCTTGTTTTTCCGGCATCCGAAGCCACTTTTTTGCGTGCTGAAGGTGCTCTTCGAGGATGGAATATGGGAGGTACTGCACAGGCTCTCTACGAGGAAGGTATCCGTATGTCGTTCGCTGAACGGAATGCTACAGGGGTTGATGCTTATATCGCAAATGCTACGGGAAAAGTAACAGCATACAGAGACCCTCTAGCCAGAAAATCCGGACAAATCTATGATTATTCCGGCTCTATAGTGTCCAATGTGACTGTTGCATGGGATGAGAGCTTTGATTTTGAGACAAAACTGGAGAAAATAATTACCCAAAAATGGATAGCTATATTCCCTAATTGTATGGAAGCCTGGTCGGAATACCGCCGTACAGGATATCCTAAGTTGATGCCGATGGCAGTCAACCTGAGCGGAGGAATCGTCAATGATGCTGAAGGGATAGCCCGTCTGGCTTATCCTACGAATGAGTATCGGGAAAACAGGGAAAATGTAGAAGCTGCGGTTAGCTTGTTGACAAAGGAATCGAACAACAAAAAGGGAGATTCCATGGCTACCCGTGTATGGTGGGATTGCAAACCTGGTAAATAATCCGTTTTAATTAAGAATAATTATGAAAAAATATAAGAAAAGTAATATTTCTCTAATGCTGTTATCCATACTGGCAGCCATACTGATGGTATCCTGCGATGATTGGACAGAGGTAGAAACAATCGATCTCAATAAGGCGGATGTAGCAGAAGAGAACCCGGAGCTTTATGCCCAATACCTGGAAAACCTGAGAGAGTATAAAGAATCAGATCATGTTTTGGTATATGCCTGGGTTGATAACAGTGAAAAGAAACCTTACACCCGGGCACATCACATCATCGACCTTCCCGACAGCGTAGATATAATTGGGCTTATGCATCCCGACAAACTCGCCAGCTGGGAGTTGGAAGATATAAACAAAGTGCGTAGCGAGAAGGGAACAAAGGTTATCTACACGATAGACTTTGAAACAATCAAAGCCGCATATAACGCCAAGCTTGAATTAGCCACCGAAGAAGAACCTGTTGCATTGGAATTTCTTGACTTTCTGACCGATTCTTTGGAATATTCGCTTAGTCTGGTGAATAAATACAACTATGATGGTATTTGTATCGGTTATGCCGGAAAATCACGGATTCATATGCGTCCTGATGAATTGAAACAATATATCGAAAACGAAACCGCTTTCATCAATATTATGAGGGATTGGAAAAGACGTAATCCGGGGAAAATAACAATATACGAAGGAAAGCCTCAAAACCTGATAGATTCTTCATTACTCGATGATTGCCTGTCTATCCTTATTTCAGGAAAAACGGCGACAGCAAAGGATGAATTGACTTATACGTTGCTACTTGCCAACATAGATAATATTGCAAAAGATCGCTTTGGAATGGTAGTAATGGCTATCGACCTGAATGATCCGAACAAAACTATTGGATATTTTGCTGATGGAACAGTGACGATGGAAGGACTCGCCGATTGGGCACCGGTTTCGCACGGAGGAATAAAAGTAAATGCTGTGGGTGTTTACAATGTATCTACCGATTACCATACCACTGTAAAGGATTATTACTACCTGAGAAAAATTATTTCGAGCGTTAATCCATCCGTAAAATAAAAGAAGAAATGATTATGAAAAACAGAATCAATAATTTAGTACTTTCATTTTTTGTAGCGTTCTTGGCTTGCGGTGCATTGACATCCTGCGGAGACGATGCGGAAAATTATGATAATAAAGCTTTTACCACTTCGGAGAAAGTTGGTTCTATACTGCAGATGGGAACTAATGAAACAGAGAGCAGAACCATTCAGACTTCTATTGCCAAGCCTGAAGGATCTGATATTGTGGTGACCTATAAAGTGGATGAGTCTTTGGTGAGCCAATATAATATGACATATGTAGATAATGCCATTATCCTTCCCGGTGAATATTATGAACTTACAGAGGCAGTATCCACCATCGCAGCTGGTACGGTGAAAGGTAATGATGTGGAAATAAGTTTCAAAAATCTTTCCGGCTTAGATCGTGATTTAGTTTATGTATTACCAATAACCGTAGCTAACTCAAATATTGAATTCCTGAAAAGCGCCCGTAATACTTACTTTGTAATTAGAGGTGCTGCCCTGATTAATACTGTAGCCGATATTACAGAAAATTACCTTTCGTTACAGAATCCGGGAACTTCTTCCCTGAAAGGTATGAATGAAGTATCCATAGAAGCATTGTTATATATAAATAAGTTTGGTAAACTAATTAGTACAGTGATGGGTATAGAAGGAAGTTTCCTCTTCCGTGTTGGTGATGCGGGGCTTCCTGACAATCAGCTCCAGTTAGCTACTTCCAGTGGAAATATTACAGATGCAGCCTGGCAGTTGCCGACCAATGTATGGGTACATCTCGCCGCTACTTACAACTCGGCCGATGGTGCAGTGAATGTTTATATCAATGGCGTCAAAAAAGGGGATACTAAAACAACAAATTATCGGAACAGCGTGAACTGGGCTACATCAAGTTTCTTTGTCGGAAAATCGTATGACGACAATCGTTACATGGAAGGAACTATATCTGAGTGCCGGGTGTGGAGCCGTGTGCTTACTGCAGATGAAATTCAAGGGAAAGATCATTTCTATGTGGTAGCGACTGACAGTCCGGGTTTAGCAGCATACTGGAAGTTCAACGAAGGGAGCGGACAGATAATAGCCGATCATACGGGTAATGAGAATACCATAGTTGCAAATAAGACAATTACATGGATGCCGGTTTCGTTGCCTAAATAACAGTTTTATAACTTTTAAGGAAAAAAATATGAAATATTTAAAATCTAAATATTGGATTGCAGCCTTTATACTGGCAGGCGGTCTGCTCACAGCCTGCTCCGAAGATATTACTGTAGGAACTCTCGATGAAAACAGATATTCTACAGGGGACGGTTCTGTAATGGGCTACATTAATGACAACAACGGGAAGCGGATGTTCTCCAATGTAGAGTTCCGCGATGCAGGCGATATGTACCTGCAACTGAAGACGACAGCGAAACTTGTCTCGGAAGCTACAGTAACCGTAAGCTATGACGAAACTGTACTTACCGCATATAATAATACCTACGGTACTACATACGAGGCTTTTCCTCAGGCAAAAGTGACATTGGCTGATGGTGGAACCATTAATCTGAATAAAGGTTCGGAGCAATCAGCCGCCATGAAGGTATCATATACTTCTGATGGTAGCCTTTCTACAGACAAAAGCTATGTTATTCCTTTGCGTATGAAGGTTACTTCGGGAGATTTTAAATTGGCGGAAGCCGATCAAACCCGAATGATATTCGTAAAAGACCTGACCGGAATTCCTGACTGTACCAAATACATAGATGGCGCCCCGGGTGTTAAGGTATTCAGCTGTATGGAGGTTAATGATACCAATCCGCTAAATAATCTTAGCTTTACGTTGGCCAGTAACGGTAAACCATTAGTAGATGCTTTGATTATTTTCTCCGCGAATATCAACTATAACGAAGAAACCGGACGGGTATATATCTTCAACAATGAAAATGTAAAAGCCATTCTGGATAACCGTGAGAAATACCTGAAGCCATTACAGGAAAGAGGTATAAAGATTATATTAGGGCTTTTAGGAAACCATGACCGGTCAGGTATTGCAAATATGAGTAAAGAAACAGCTCAGGAGTTTGCCAGGGAAGTAAAAGCAATGTGTGATGCTTACCAGCTGGATGGAATTTTTGTAGATGATGAATATTCAAAATATGAGACTAGTAATATAACTCCCGGATTTGTATATCCAGGCAAGGAGCCGGCAGCACGCCTCTGCTATGAGGTAAAGAAAATACAACCCGAGCGATGGGTGGTTGCCTATGCTTATAGCACAACATACGGCCTGCCCGCTATTGATGGTATGAATTCCGGCGAATTTGTTGATTATGCATTACATGATTATGGTGGTTCTTCGGATTTAACCTCTTATTTCCCAGGAATGCCTAAAGCTAATATGGGCCTGTATTCACAAGAGTTTTCGCAAGGACGTACAGCAAGCGAAACCAACCTGAAAAGAATGCGCGACAATGGGTATTTGTCACATATGATCTTTGCTATGGATCCTAACCGTTCCAACTTTAACTCATCACAGCTACCCGCAATGCAAAGAATGGCAAGAGCATTCTATGACGATGAACTGGTATTCGATGGTATTAAATATCCGAAAGACTGGAGATAGGAAACCGTACTAATCATTTAAATGTAAAATGAATTATGAAAACCATAAATAAAATAATACAGATGTTGCTCGTAGTCGTGTTGTTACCCATTGGGTTTGCAGGATGCAGCGACGACGATGAAACGATAAATCCCGGAGGTGAAACCGAAGTTCCCACATTTACACTTGGACAGGAATCCATCCGGGTAAAAGTAGGCGCTGAAAATAAAATAACTGTGGATGTAAAAGAAGGAGGAGGAGAATACGATGCATTTATATTGAATGCAGATATAGCCAAGGCTGAGACTGTAGACGGAGTAGTGAAAGTAGAAGGAGTTGCTAATGGGCAGACCTCATTGATCGTTTCTGATAAGTATAACCGCTATCGTAAAGTACCGGTTAGTGTGTACACCACCGATAAGCTCCAGCTAAGCCATGAAACTTTTGACTTGACAACTGTATTGGGTAATTCGAAAACTCTGACAGCTAATGTAGTGTTAGGCAACGGCGGATACGAAGTGGCATCAGACAATCCAGCCGTAACAGTCAGTGTGAATGAAGAAGGGGTTATCAGTATGACTGCCGTTTCCAAGAAAATAGAATTTACAGCTATAGTTACAGTAACGGACTGTACCGGGTTGTCGGAGGATATCGCGGTTACAGTAACGGCATCTATGAATCCTTTTACGGATGCAGAGTTGGAAACTATCATGCTTGACAATACCCGACGTTATTTTTATAACGGTTCTAGAACGGATTCCTCATATTATACATATCTGAATGAAGTAACCAGCCAAGGTAAGCAAAGATATGGCTGGGATTACTATTCATATTATTGGTATAAACTGGAATTTAAGGGCGGTAAGGATGTAGGAACCAAAGAAGACGCTGTGTTTGATTATTACTATTATAGTACCGGCTCTGTCAGTGCTCCTGTCGCAATGAAAATCATCAAAAACGATGGAGTCAATATTTGGGGAGTATTCTCATACGTAAATGACGAGCAGGAGAAATTATATACAGGATACTTCTGTTCACCTATATAAAAAGGGTAATCTAAAGTATTATAAACAATAAAGAGCCGCACAGGCGAAGGAGGATAACCTTTGTCCGTGCGGCTTCCTTTAGATAATAAAACTATCGAATCCATGAAATGTTTTTTGTGGCCTGTAGGTCTTATACCTTAACCAATCTGAAAAGGAAACATAATAAATTGCTATAAACGCTATTTTGTATTGTACATCAGGAGTTCGATAGCTTTATTTTAAAACTCATTTGAATGACATGAAATATTCTATATCTAAGGCTGGATCTCCTCTGTTTTGGGTTCCTACGGTTTATTTTGGAATGGGCTTACCGTTCGTTATGGTACAGCTTGTGTCGGTAATCATGTTTTCCGAAATGGGGATATCTGACGCCACAGTTGCTTTCTGGACATCGCTCGTTATACTTCCGTGGAGTTTGAAACCTTTATGGAGTCCTTTTCTGGAAATGTTTAAAACAAAGAAATACTTTGTGGTCGGCACCCAACTGATCACCGGGCTTTGTTTTGCCTTGGTAGCTCTGAGTCTTCCTCTGCCCGATTTCTTTACCTATACCATTGCTCTGATGGGAATGATCGCATTTAGCGGGGCTACACACGATATAGCTACCGATGGGGTATATATGACAGAGTTGGATACAAAGACTCAGGCTAAATATATCGGATGGCAGGGTGCTTTCTTCAATATAGCAAAGGTTGTAGCTAACGGAGGATTGGTATTCCTTGCCGGAACACTGAAAAATACAATGGGGGTTGTCAATGCGTGGATGCTTATAATGGGAGTAGTTGCTGCCATAATGATTCTTTTGAGCTTGTGGCATAGTCGTATGCTTCCGTCCGGAGGAGTTTCTGCAACTAAAATTAATTCAGTCAGAGAGGGATGGAATTCTTTTAAGAATGTATTTGTAACATTCTTCCAGAAGAAGAACATTGTTTATTATATCATATTTATCATATTATACAGGCTGGGCGAAGGTCTGGCTATTAAGATATTACCACTCTTTCTGAAAGCTCCTGTAGAAAATGGAGGTCTGGGCCTTGAAGTAAGCCGGATAGGGCTTATAAACGGTACATTCGGAACGGTGGCATTTATTCTGGGTTCGATACTTGCAGGGTATTACATCTCCCGTAAAGGATTACAAAAAACATTATTCATACTTTGTTGTGCTATTAATTTGCCATTCCTTATTTATTTGCTGTTGGCCATATTCCAACCTTCAAATATATTCCTCATAGGCTCGGCCGTTATATGTGAATACTTTGGCTATGGTTTTGGTTTTGTTGGCCTCACTCTGTTTATGATGCAACAGGTAGCACCGGGAGCGCACAAAATGGCGCATTATGCTTTTGCATCGGGAGTAATGAACCTTGGGTACATGTGTGCCGGGATGGTCAGCGGTATATTAAGCGACTGGTTGGGATACAAGCAATTCTTTGTGATTGTAGCCGTTGCAATGGTACCGGCTTTGGTTATTTCCCGCATAATTCCGTTTAAATACCCGGATAGAAAGGAAAGTGAGGGCGAAATATTAACAGAAGAATAAATCTACGATAAAATAATAATACAATTATGTCAAGTGAATTAAAAATAGAAGGTCAATCTTTACCCGGTATGCCTTGGGAAGAACGTCCGGCAGGATGTAAAGATGTGATGTGGCGTTATTCTGCCAACCCGATTATTGGCCGTGATGCCCTTAGTACGTCGAACAGTATTTTCAATAGCGCCGTTGTGCCTTTCGGCGATGGTTATGCCGGAGTATTCCGTTGCGATGATACTAATCGCCGGATGAGGCTTCATGCCGGGTTCAGTAAAGACGGGATCAATTGGGACATTAAAGAAGAAGATATCGCATTTACCGGAGCCGATGTCGAGATTGGTGAATGGGTTTATGGCTACGATCCTCGCGTGGTCTGGATCGAAGACCGTTATTATGTGACATGGTGTAACGGCTATCACGGGCCTACTATTGGTTGTGCATGGACGAAAGATTTCAAAACATTTCACCAACTGGAGAATGCTTTTATACCATTCAACCGCAATGGGGTAATGTTTCCGCGTAAGATAAACGGACGTTTTGCCATGCTTAGCCGTCCGAGCGATAACGGGCACACAGCTTTCGGCGATATATTCTACAGCGAATCTCCCGACATGGAGTTCTGGGGACGTCACAGGCATGTTATGTCACCCGCCGCATTCGAACACAGTGCCTGGCAGTGTATGAAAATAGGAGCCGGTCCTATTCCTATCGAAACATCAGAGGGCTGGCTGATGATATATCATGGTGTGTTGCGTTCGTGTAACGGCTATGTTTACAGCTTTGGGTCAGCATTATTGGATAAGGATGAGCCGTGGAAAGTAATCGCCCGTAGCGGCGCATACCTTATTGCTCCACGGGAATTGTACGAATTGACAGGCGATGTGCCTAATGTTACATTCCCTTGTGCAGCATTGCACGACTCCGAGACCAGGCGCATTGCTGTATATTACGGATGTGCTGATACCGTTACCGGGCTGGCATTTGGCTATATAGACGGAATAATAGAATTTACGAAACAAACAAATATTCTATAATATTGTAATGAAAAGACGTGTCACTCTAATAATAATATTCACCATTGTCGCAGCTTCCTTATATCCACAGGAAAAACAGCCTGTCGATTGGGTCGATCCCTTCATTGGAACAACAAATTTCGGCGCTACCAATCCCGGGGCTGTTGTTCCCAATGGAATGATGTCAGTTGTACCTTTCAATGTAATGGGTAGTAAAGACAATGCATTCGATAAAGATACACGCTGGTGGTCGACTCCGTATGAATATAACAATGTTTTTTTTACAGGCTACTCACATGTAAACCTGAGTGGGGTAGGTTGTCCCGATTTAGGATCATTATTGATAATGCCAACAATGGGGGAGTTGGATGTGGATTATCATCATTATGGTAGTCGCTACATCAGGGAGGAAGCTACACCGGGATATTATTCCAATCGGTTGACAAAATATGATATTCTAACAGAAGTTACATCTACAACCCGTGTGGGCGTACACCGTTATACATTTCCAAAAGGGCAAGCGAATATATTACTCAATCTGGGGCAGGGACTAACCAATGAATCAGGAGCTTTTGTCCGTTTCAATGGGAGTGACGAAGTAGAAGGAATGAAAATGTTGGGTACATTCTGCTATAATTCGCAAGCTGTTTTTCCTGTCTATTTTGTGATGCGTATTGCAAAAACTCCTTCTCAAAGCGGATTATGGAAAAAACAACGTCTGATGGACGGAGTTAAAGCCCAATGGGACCCTGATCATGGGAGGTACAAAATATATGATGGATACCAAAAGGATATTGCAGGAGATGATGTCGGTGCATGGTTTAGTTTCGATTTACCGGAAGAAGAACAAATAGAAGTACAAATAGGTGTTTCATTTGTCAGTATAGAAAATGCCCGGCTTAATCTTGATAAGGAGACTAAAGATAAAAATTTTGATACCATATATGCCGGAGCCAGAGAGAAATGGAATAATGATTTGTCTCGCATTCTGGTTGAAGGCGGGACAGATGAACAAAAGACAGTTTTTTACACAGCCCTTTATCATACGTTGATACATCCGAATGTGCTGAACGATGTGAATGGAGAATATCCCGCTATGGAGGGTAATAAGATACTGAAGACTGATAATACCCGTTATACGGTTTTTTCTCTTTGGGATACCTACCGCAACCTGCACCAACTGATGACTCTTGTCTGGCCTGACCGCCAGATGGATATGGTACGGTCTATGATAGATATGTACAAAGAATGGGGGTGGATGCCAAAATGGGAACTATACGGGCGTGAGACCTGGACGATGGAAGGAGACCCTTCAATTCCTGTTATCACAGACACATGGCTGAAAGGGTTACGTGATTTTGAGATTGAAACAGCATACAAAGCATTTTATAAATCGGCAACTATGGAGGGTATATCTTATTCTACCGATACAATACGGAAAGGAGGGGCACTACCTGATTCTTACTATGCATCATTAAAAGGAGATTTTAATCGTATGCGCCCCGATAATAGTGATTATATGCGGTTAGGGTATGTTCCTCTACGAAGTGAGTTTGACAATTCGGTATCCCATGCCTTGGAATATTATGTAGCCGATCATTCGCTGTCCCGTTTGGCTGAAGCCCTTGACAAAAAGGAAGATGCTGACCTCTTCAGACAACGTTCTTTAGGCTACAAGAACTATTACTCATCCGAATATGGAACTTTCCGTCCTAAGCTTGTGAATGAGACTTTCTTATATCCTTTCAATCCTGATCAGGGTATGAATTTTGAGGAAAATCCGGGCTTCCATGAAGGAAGCGCATGGAATTATACTTTTTATGTACCGTATGATGTAGAAGGGCTTGCAAAACTTATGGGCGGAAAAAGAAAGTTTATAGATAAACTTGAAATGGTCTTTGATAAAGGTTATTACGATCCTGCTAATGAGCCGGACATTGCATACCCTTATCTTTTCAGTTATTTTAAAGGAGAGGAGTGGCGCACACAACGTCATGTGCATCGCCTGTTAGATAAACACTATACCACTAAGCCCGACGGGATTCCGGGAAATGACGATGCCGGCACCATGTCTGCGTGGGCGGTGTTTAGTATGATGGGTTTTTATCCGGACTGTCCAGGCGAGCCTTCTTATACACTGACAAGTCCTGTGTTTGACAGGATAACAATAAAGCTTGACGAACGCTACTGGAAGCAGGGAGAGCTGGTTATAGAATCGAATCGCAATAATGAGTCAGCTATATATATAAAGAATATAGCTGTAGGAGGAAAACCATTTGGAAATTACCGTATATCTCATCAGGAACTCATAAATGCGGGGAAAATTACTCTTAACCTGAAGCAAGAAAAATAAATAAAAAAAATCAGATCAGAAAATGAAAGGAAATCATATTCAGATAAAGAAGTTTGGAGTATTAGGCTATGTATTGTTTGGTTTGGCTGTGCTTGCCTCTTCCTGTAAAAATATAGATCAACACATTGAAGAAAATGATTTTGCAAAATATGTTGATCAGCGTATTGGCACTGGCGGGCACGGCCATGTTTTTATGGGGGCGAATGTCCCTTTCGGATTGGTACAATTGGGACCGATAAGTATTCCTCAAACATGGGACTGGACATCCGGTTATCATATATCCGACACAACGGTTATCGGATTCAGCCATTTGCATCTGAGTGGTACCGGTATAGGAGACCTGAGTGATATCGTACTGATGCCTGCAACAGGCACAGTAAATCATAACCGTGGCACACATGATAGTTATGATACGGGAATGTGGTCTTACTTCAGTCATGCTAATGAACGTTTTGCTCCCGGTTATTACGCCACATTCCTTGATCGCTACAATGTAAATGTAGAGCTGACAGCGACTCAAAGAGTGGGATTCCACAAATATACTTTTGAAGAGGGAACCAATAATGCCCGTATTGTCATAGATATGGAAAACGGGACATGCTGGGATAGCCCGGTAGAAGGAAACCTGACAGTATTAAATAATAGCACCGTTGCCGGATATCGGTATTCGAAAGGCTGGGCTAATGATCAGCGGATATACTTTGTTGTGGAATTTTCCCGCCCTTTTAATAAATTCCAACTCTATGATAAAAATGTACTGAAAGAAGATAAATCATTTACCTCGAAGCAAGTATATGGGGAAGCAATGTATGGAAATATAGGTTCAGAACCACTTTTTGTTAAAGTGGCTTTATCTCCGGTAAGTATCGAGAATGCAATGCTGAATATGAAGGCTGAACTTCCTGCATGGGATTTCGACCAAGTAAAACAAAATGCCTATAATACATGGAACGGTGAATTGTCGAAAATAAAGATAAAAAACGAAGATGAGAATGTAAAGAAGATATTTTATACTGCGTTTTACCATACAATGATTGCCCCGTCGATTTTTAATGATGTAAATGGTGATTACCGCGGAGCTGATGGTAAATCTCATCGGGATGCCGGATTTACCAATTATACTACCTTTTCGTTGTGGGATACATACCGTGCGGCACATCCGTTGATGACAATAATCCATCCTGAAAAAGTGCCTGATATAATAAATACGATGCTACATATATATAAACAACAGGGCAAGCTTCCGGTTTGGCATCTGATGGGATGCGAAACTAACTGTATGGTTGGCAATCCGGCTATTCCAGTTGTTGCAGATGCTATATTAAAGAATTTTACCGGATTTGATCACGATCTGGCATATGACGCCATGAAGATATCGGCCACGTTGGATGAACGGGGATTGGACTTATACAAAAAGTATGGTTATATCCCGTTTGATAAATACAATGAATCGGTAGCGACATGTCTCGAATATGCATTGGCTGACTGGTCCTTAGCTCAGGTGGCACAAAAAAATGATAAGAAAATGGACTACCAATACTTTAATAACAGAAGCAAAGCATATCGGTATTATTTTGATACGCAAAGTCATTTTTTAAGAGGACTTTCTTCTGATGGTAAATGGCGTACTCCATTCAATCCTATTCATTCTACCCATAGGGAAGACGACTATACCGAAGGTAATGCATGGCAGTATACATGGCTGGTACCTCACGACATAGAGGGACTTGCCGGACTATTCGGCTCTCGTGAGAATTTTCATCAGAAACTCGATTCTTTGTTTATCATCGAAGGGGATATGGGAGAAGAAGCATCCCCCGATATCAGTGGACTAATAGGACAATATGCCCATGGTAACGAACCTAGCCATCATGTGCTTTACCTATATACAATGACAGGACAACCATGGAAAACAGCCGATTTAGTAAGACGGGTACTGGCGGAACTTTACCATAATCAACCGGATGGATTATCTGGGAATGAGGATGTGGGTCAAATGTCGGCTTGGTATATCTTATCTGCTCTCGGATTTTATCAGGTCGAACCTGCCGGTGGTCGTTATTATTTTGGGTCGCCAATAGTTGATGAGGCTATATTGAATGTAGGAAAGGATAGATCGTTTACCATTATCGCCCATAATAACTCAACAGAAAATAAATATATTCAATCTTTGAAACTTAATGGAAAGCCATATCGGTTGCCATATATTAATTTTTCCGACATATCGAATGGAGGAAAACTGGAATTTGAAATGGGTACAAAACCTGCTGTATGGTTTGAGTAACAGGGAAATTAACTATAAATAAACAGACAAAATGAACCCGAGACTATTTATATTATTTTTATTGTTTTCAACATTAGGAGCTCTTTCATTAAAGGCTCAAATTTCATCTGATTATGTTTCTCAACGGAAACCATTGGAAAAGAGGTTTTTCACATCACAGGCGATAGAGGATGAAATAATCCGGATAACAAATTTATTAACCAATCCTAAGTTGAGATGGATGTTTGAGAACTGTTTTCCCAATACACTGGAGACTACAGTTCATTTCCGGATGACAGACAGTATACCCGACACATTTGTGTATACAGGCGACATTCATGCTATGTGGCTACGTGATTCGGGGGCTCAGGTATGGCCTTATGTACAATTTGCCAACCGTGACCCGAAACTTAAACAGATGCTTGCCGGGGTTATCAACCGCCAGTTTATTTGCCTTACTATAGATCCATATGCTAATGCTTTCAACGATGGTCCGGTGAAAAACAGCCGTTGGGCAAGCGATGTAACTAACGAACCGGCAAACCCTCTTGTTTACGAACGTAAATGGGAGATAGACTCACACTGTTATCCTATCCGCTTAGCCTATGAGTACTGGAAAACCACAGGAGATACAGATATTTTCGGTGAGACTTGGATAAGGGCAATGGAAAATGTATTGAAAACAATGAAAGAACAGCAGCGCAAAGAAGATCCTGGAGAATATTTCTTTTTACGAATAACCGACCGTCAGCTCGATACTAAGAACAACCGGGGTTGGGGAAATCCGGTAAAACCTGTTGGACTGATCGCTTCATCTTTTCGTCCGTCAGACGATGCCACATCTTATGAGTTTCTTATTCCATCCAATTTTATGGCGGTAACAACATTACGTAGAGCAGCCGAGATACTTGTATCTGTAAACAAGAATAGCGATCTGGCTGGGCAATGTAAAGCCTTGGCTGACGAAGTTGAAACTGCATTGGAAAAATATGCCGTATATGAACATCCGAAATATGGACCGATATATGCGTATGAAGTAGATGGTTTTGGAAATTATAGCCTTATGGATGATCCGAATGTCCCAAGCCTGTTGGCAATGCCCTATCTTGGCGATGTAGATATCAATGATCCTGTTTATCAGAATACCCGCCGTTTTATATGGAGTGATGATAATCCATATTTTTTCAAAGGAAGAGCCGGGGAAGGAATCGGTAGTCCACATATAGGACGATATGACATGATATGGCCCATGAGCATTATGATGAAAGCCTTCACCTCTCGGGATGATATGGAAATTAAGATGTGTATAGAATCTCTCCTGAATACAGATGCCGGAAAAGGATTTATACACGAATCGTTCCATAAAGATGATCCTAATGAATTTACCCGTGAATGGTTCGCCTGGCAGAATACACTTTTTGGGGAACTAATTATAAAAATTATTAACGATGGAAAACTTGATATTCTCAACTCAATAGATTAATTATTCAAAGAAAATATTCTGTATATATTATTGGTTATTGTATATAAATGTATCTTGTATTAAAACAATAAATATAGAATAAGAAAGAAGATACCTGCCTGATAATACATGTACTAACGGAGATATCCCGGATAATTTCTGTAATAGGGATGCTTCTTTCTATTTACGAAATACTATAGAGCATTTAAGCGATCTGTTAGTGAACGTTAATATGAGTCTTGGAAAGATATTTAATGTCAATATTCAATTATAATCCTTTAACATCTGAGATATAATAACATACATCCATTACGCCTGAATAAATACTCTATAGCTGAATTAAATTAAATTCTTATAAGGATGTGGATAGTCACTACCCATTGCCTTTTTATATTCCGTAATAAAAGCTTGATATCTGATCCGGGCTTCGTCATTCATTTTTAGTTTCTGTAAGGCTTTAGTCTGGTAGACTAGCGCTTCGTCATTCAATGGATCTATAGAGAATAAGATATCTGTAAGGTCGATCGTTACCTGATAGGTTTCTGCTATGAAACTTTTTTCTACCTCTCTTAACAATGCAGGCTCTAGCTTTTGTTCCATTTCTACTTTAAATGGATCAAACACGGCCTCATCCGAAGATTTCAAAAACTTTCCACGTGTTAATATGGCTATCAGTTCTTCCCTGTTCTCATCTATTTTATTTGCTGAAATGATATCAAAACACTTTACAAAATCACAATAGCATTCCTGCTCTAATACGATTTTGAAAGAACCTTTATCATGAATAAATTCAATACCATCAAGTTCTCCCAGAGCTTTGCGTAAATGATTAATAGTCACATTTCTGGAGTTTTTAACCTTATCCTTGGGTCTGTCGGGCCATAATATATCGCTGAGTCGCTGCGATGTGATACCACCTTCCATACTATATTGGAGAATCAGGCAAAACATTTGTTTCAGCCGTACCGAAAACATGTAGGTTATATCCTTACCCGATCTGTCCCGTACAGTAAAATCACCGAACAGGTAAATCGAATTAGGCCGAAGGATTGTTTGTCCTGCTTTCTTATTATTGGGCTGATGTTTTATATTGTGTACTTTTTTATAAGATTTTCGCTTAAAAAACAGAATTGTAATAGTTATAATTACCACACAGGATATAACGATTATAAGTATTGCACTTTTTTCAGTATAATGATTATAACTGACCAGATCTTCAGCTGTTATAGGCGGAAATGCAAGAGAATAAACCTTCAGGTCGGAAACAATATCATCATCAAATTCCTGAACAATGGCATACAGGCAATTGAGTTGCTTGTCATAATACAGGTTGGCATTTGTGGTAATACGGTCCGAATGTATTGGGATTGAATTACCGAGAATCTTATAACTCCCGTCTTTCAGTGAGAACTGATAAAGCCTGAGGTATGAGTCGGAAAAATGTTCCGGATAACATAATGTATAAAAACAGGAATCATTGAGTATTACCATTCCCCTCACAGGGACCACGTTATCTTCAGTCCATGGTATTTCCCAGCGCTTTATAACCCGGTTTGTGGTCAGGTTAATCTCATGCAGATCATAAAAATATTTCCGCCCTACGACTTGTTCCCCGGATTCATTTCCCATACCTCCGAATATATATATGGAATTTGTTTTCTCCAGATATCCAAGTGATGAGAAATACCGTGGAAAGATAGTATCTCCTTTAAAATCTTCAAGTATTTCCCATTTTCTGGAATTTAAATCGAAAGAATAAAAATTCTTACTATAATGCATATTACCGAATCCCCCGAATATTGTATACCGGGAAGTGGAAGGATCTAAATAAGAATCATGATGATGTAGCTGAGACAGAAGTTCGTCTGTAGATTCAGTTTCCCAGTTTTCAAGATTGGTTAAATCTACGCTCGCCATGGTCACCTCCTCCGGCACTCTCTCGTTGTATACTTCGTATGCGTATAGTCTGTTATTATCCGTATTAATAAAATTTGTCCCTAAAGCCAGCCGTACCGGGCATTTGTTACTGAAAGCCCTCATACTTGTCTTTCTAGATCTCACATTATATATATAAATAGAATCCCGGTTAAAATAATATATTTCTTTCTTTTCTCTATTATAATTAGCCCCAGCTACGGTTTTAGATTTAAATGATGCTAAAAATGACCAATGGTACGAGTCATTGATCAACCATCTTGGATTTGAAACTTCACCTAAAGCCTTACCATTCGAATCATGGACAATATTACCTTCGTTCTCCTTTAATGGAAAAGAATACATTTCCTGATTTCCCGCCGCCAGGTCTTTAATAGCAAAAGAGGGTACATCAATAATGTGATCACTCTTACCGAAGACAATGACAGGATAATACTTATCAGGGAGATTCGCATTTCCTATACCAAATGTATGATTATGGATGGTGAGCTTTATCGAATCATTTTTCAGGTCAAAGAATATTTTCATTTTAAACCAGTGAACATTGAGGAGTTCATCCATGTCTATCTCGGCAGTTATGAGACTACTCTTTCCTTCTTCATTAAATCGGAAAATATGGTTTTGACCCTGACCGTCATAAAACAGATTATAGATTTTATTGCTATTCTCATTCTTGATCCGTATAATATATCCTATTTGTGTATCAGGATAAAGAGATAAATTACACTCAATATTAAAATATTGTGAAAATTCGACAGCTTTATTACTAAAGACATTATACGATGTGCGTTTATCTATTGGTACTTCTCCGCCACTAAATTTCAGCCCTTGAGAAAATGTTTCAGGCGAAATTAAATAACCTAAAATGAGGAATATATAACACAGATATTTGCAAAGAGAAGTTTTTGCGACTGCTATTATTTTTATCATGGCTATGTAATAACTGAAATCAGAAATTGATTTTAGCGATAAAGATATTAAAAATCCTTTAAATCGAAAGAACTGAATATAGCCTTATACAAATGGAAAGTGTAAAATAGGCAGGTTAATGATTTTTTGTGGTTAATAACCCACTTTTAACCCAAAAATTAACCATTGAGCTATAATATTTGACGCAAAAATACTATGTAGCTGACTTCGGCTAATTCTAAACTGAAAACTAAAACGCATTGTATCTAATACTTTATTTTTTTAATCAACTCCTTATATTAAGTGAATAACATGAAACTAGTGAAAATTTTAAGAGTTTTTATGTTTATCGTCTTGCTTGGTACTATAACTAGTGCTTGTAGCAATGATGACGAACAGGTTAATATCGGTGCAGGTACTGTTACCGGTATTGTAACGGACGAGACAGGGTCTCCTATCGCCGGGGTCACGGTTGCCGTATCCGGTAAAGATGAGACTGTGAGCAGTGGTATCGATGGAAAATACACAATTCAGAATGTATCGATGGAATCCCATGCCGTAGTTTTTGTTAAAACGGGATGGCAAACAATCAGTGCAACAGTTACAGCGAAAAAATTTGTTGGTAGTGTAGCCACTGTAAACATTACAATGGTGAATGCTTCTGCAAAGATCAGTGGTATCATTATCGATGCTAAAAATGGCGGAGTTCCTCTCTCTGGAGTTACAGTAAGCATTGGTCCGGCAGGTACGGTTACCACAGGAACCGACGGGAAATACCTCTTCGAAAATCTGGTCGCCGATGAGTATACTGTGACTTTTACCAAAGCAAATTATGTAACTATCACCAAAACGGTGACTAAGGCCAGTTTTGAAGATGGGGCAGTGATTCTGGATTTACAGATGGGTGGAACTGAACTTTTGCGCGGATTGACCAGGGACGATCTGTTAAATGCTGATAAGTGGTACTACAATGAGTACCGTGGTGGAGGTAATGCTGATGCATATCCTCATTGGGACTGGGCTTGTGACTATATGTGTTCTCTCAGTTTCTGGGGCAATAGAGAAGAGCAATGGGAAGGAACCACATTGCGTACTCGTAATGATGAAGCAGACCGGAAGAATCCTGCCGACCTTAATGTATTTGATTCGTATACATGGGGTAGTAAAAAAATTACAGCGGACAATAAGATTCTTTCGCTGAGAGTGCGTACACATGATGCCGATGCATCTGCTCCTGCATATTTCGGTGTACAGGTAGTCGATCTTTCTGCAGCTGAGCCTGTGACCGAAAAAATTGGAGATGTAAGGACTCATGGTTCCGGGAATTATGCAGATTATCATTTCGATCTGAGTCAGTATATTGGCAAAGAAGTGATCGTCGCTATTGGTATTTATCGTAATGCGACAGGAAACTACTGGAAGCAGCTGGTACTTCGCCGTGTTGCTTTTGCTCAGGAAAATGTAACCAATTGGGATTGGATTCCGGGAAATGAAGTGATAGACGGCTGGAAACTGACTCACGAAATGGTTCGTTCCACGATGATACATACCAAAAAGTCATTTACAGGAATCAGCCCTATCAGTGCAGGACGTGATGTGAATATGACAACCGGTTATCCGGCAGCATACAGGGCTTGGCGAAATGTAGCACATATAGGACATGAATGGGCATTTGTACCATTACATAAAGACCCCGAAGTATTTCCATCCGAAGGTTACCTTATCAAGACCAGAGGCAGTGGTACTCAGGTGAACACTAAGGAGCCGGAAGCATATTTCTACTCTAAATTTGCTATCGCACCGGGTAGTAACCAATTAACGCTGAAGACCCGAAATTTCGGAAGCAATTACACTTTCTTCAAATTGACAGCAATAAAAGAAGACGGTACGATTGTGCATGTAGCTCCAAAATCGAATACAGCTCAGGACGCTGCCGCTGCTGCCGATGGTTGCTGGAAATTTAAGCACGGTTCGGGTGGAGCAGGAGACCCGGATGGATATGCTTCATTTGTATATGACCTGTCTCAATTTAACGGAAACGATGTGATGTTGATATTTGGTGTGTACAAAGGAGAAAGTAATGGAGATGAGAGTAAACTTGTATTCTATAATATTAACCTGAATTAAAAAACGAAAAAACTGCGCCCTTAGTGAATCCTCTGCATATCTCGATACTTCAGTATGTATTGTATATGCAGCGGATACACAGAGGGACAGGAATAAGAATGAAATGAAAAAAATATTTACAACTATTTTTTGTACACTCTTAGTGGTGACTGTTGCATGTAGTGATAATAATGAAGTAGATGGCAACGGAGGCGGCAATAATTCCGGAATTATCAAAACTGATAACCTTGCGGAGCAAAATATCCTTCGGTCGATGCAGTTGGTTGACAGTGCGGTGTCCTACCACTTTAAGGGAGAAGGTATGGCAATGTCAAGATATTACAATCCTTATACAAATTCGAATGTGAATAAGGAGGGAGCTGATGAGAAAGGCAGTGTATGGATGTACACAAGTTCTATCGAAGCTGTGAATGCAATCCTGCATGGGCTGAAAGCTCATAAGGAAAAAGGCAAAGCAGAGCTTTATGACAAGCACTTTAGCCGTTACACAGCCCTGTTAGCCAAATTGTATGATAATATTGCATATTATAGGGGCACGTTTCGTCTTACATCGTATACTCAAACGAAAGATTGGTCCGTATATGGAGTAGATAGGGGAAATGCCAAAGGTACAGCATTGGTAGAAGGTATACATAATGTATATGACGACCAGCAATGGCTGATCAGAGAACTTATCGAAGCCTATAAACTGACAGGTAGCAATACCTATCTGACCGAAGCGGAATATCTGGCGGATTATGTGTTGGATGGATGGGATTGTGTACTCGATGCCAATGGAAAAGAATACGGAGGTATTCCATGGGGACCGGGCTATGTGACAAAGCATTCATGTAGCAACGGGCCTGTAGTAAGTCCACTGGTATGGTTACACGAACTGTATAAAGGTAAGAATGACGAAATTTCTTATAAATATATAGCAACTGATGGTAGCCGCAAAACCGCTACGCTAAAGAAAAGCGACTATTACCTAAAATTTGCAAAGGCTGTTTATGCTTGGCAAAAGACGAATTTGTTACGCGAGGATGGAGTATATCACGACATGATGGGAGGCTGTGATCCTGACTGCAATGTAGCGTATGAAACCGTTAACGGCGTAACATACCGCAAGCACACCAATCTGCGTGACCGTGTGGGTACTGCCTATTCTTACAATTGTGGCTCTATGCTTTCCGGTGCGGCTGACCTGTATCGTGCAACGGGAGAGAATACATATGTGGAAGATGCCAAAAAATTGTCGGATGCCAGTTTCAAATATTTTGCTAAACTGGGAGTAAACAAGCCCGGGTATTATACATATGATATAATAGGCTTCAACAACTGGTTTAACGGAGTGCTGATGCGCGCATATGTCGATGTATATCCTTCATACAATAATGCGTCTGCATATGTCGATAGTTTCCAGAAGAATCTTGATTACGGGTATGAAAACTTTTTCTACAGAGGATTTCTTCCTCCCAATTTATTAGTAGGTTGGAGTCGTGAAAATGGCAATAACAGAGTGGAAGGTATGTTCACTTTTGCCTTTGCTGCCGAATACGCTACTCTGGCGCGATACGAATTGGAAAAACAATAACTAACTTAAATTTATATCGTTATGATAAAAACACATTGTGCAAAAAAGATGCGATCCTTGCATTCTTGCATGTTAATGATGCTCTTTGTTGTTTTGATGCCTATGTCTTTATGGGCGCAAAACAAGACCATTACCGGAATAGTTGCGGACGAAACCAATGAACCGGTAGCCGGAGCAAGTGTCGTGATTAAAAATACCACTGTTGGTACTATTACAGATATCGACGGTAAATATACTATTCAGGCACCGGACAATGCTACCCTGGTATTTACATTTTTGGGATATAGTCCTAAAGAAGAAAAAGTAAGCGGACGCAGCCAGATCAATGTTTCACTGACTTTAGATGAGACTACGCTCGATGATGTGGTAGTTGTCGGATATGGTGTACAGAAAAAAGTAACACTAACCGGGGCTGTAGCCGGAGTTAAGGGATCGGAAATGATAAAGACCAAGAATGAGAATCCGCAGAATATGCTTACCGGTAAAATTGCAGGTGTGCGTGTATGGCAAAAAAGTGCAGAACCAGGTACATTTAATAATAATTTCGATATTCGTGGTTTGGGCGCTCCGTTGGTAGTTATCGATGGTATTCCCCGTACTACAGCCGATTTTCAACGTTTGAACGCAAATGATATCGATGATATTTCTGTATTGAAGGATGCATCAGCTGCCATATACGGTGTGCGAGCTGCTAACGGGGTTGTACTCGTAACTACTAAGAAAGGATCGAAAGACGGGAAAACCTCAGTTTCTTATAATGGTACATATACATTCCAGAAACCTTCGGGTATGCCTGTCCTTGCCGATCCGTATCAGACAATGACATTGTACAACGAACAGGCGATGAATAATATAAGTGGGGGAAGCATCATATATAAAGAATCTGATTTTGAAGCTTTCCGCAACGGTACCCGTCGCACTACAGATTGGACAAATCTGGTATTTTCAGATTATGCTCCGCAAACCCAGCATGATTTAAGTATTACGGGAGGAAACGATAAGACCCAGTATTACATAGGTATGGGATACTTCTATCAGGAAGGTTTTTTCAAATCGGGAGACCTTAATTATGATAAATATAATCTGCGTGCCAATATAACTACTAAAATTGTAAACGGATTAACATTTGATATTAATCTGAGCGGCGTAGCTGACGAGCGCAACAATCCGTACACAAGTGCGGTTGACATTATACGCACATATTGGAGACAAGGTGTATTATATCCCGCATATGCCGATCCGGATAATACAATGCTCAATTATCAGGGACTTGAATTACAGGAAAATGCAGTGGCTCAGATGAGTTCTGATGTATCCGGATACAGGAAATATCAGCAAAAATATTTTCAGTCATCGGCATCTCTTAATTACGATCTGGGTGTAATAACACCGGTATTAAAAGGTTTATCGGCAAAAGCTCTGGTTAGTTATGACTACCGCACCGATAATAATACAGCTTATCGTAAAGAGTATTATCAATATGCTTATAATGAACTGACCGATTCTTACGATCAGGCATTATTCAATACGAGTTCACCAAGCAGACTGCGCCGTGAAACATATAATAAACAGCAAATCCTGAGCCAGTTATTACTCAATTATAATCGTAGTTTCGGTGAGCATACTGTTAGTGGAGTTGTTGGTCTGGAAACTCAGAAGCGGACAGGAGATAACTTCTATGCACAGCGTGAGCTTGCTTTTTCTACAGATTATCTCTTTGCAGGTGTTGATGAAAATCAACTGGGAAGCATGAATATAGGAAATAATGACCTTTATGAAGAAGCTAACTCTGCAATGATAGGCAGGGTAAATTATGCTTATGCAAATCGTTACCTGCTTGAAACTCAATTCCGTTACGACGGATCATCAAAGTTTGCAAAAGGGCATCAGTGGGGTTTCTTCCCATCTGTATCGGCAGGTTGGCGTGTATCCGAAGAGCCTTTCTTTAAATCTGTTTCAGCCCTTTCTTTTGTCGACCAGCTAAAACTGCGTGCCAGCTATGGGGTATTGGGAGATGATTTGGCAAACGACTGGAATTATGAATGGGCAAACGGCTATAACTATCCAGCGACAAATTCAAACGGGGGAAGCGGATATTATAATCAATATGCACCGGGATTTATCTTCGGAGATAAGTATGTTTCTGCTGCTGCTACCAAGCCACTGCCTAACATTGCAATTTCGTGGTACGAATCACGTACGCTTGACCTTGGGGTAGATTTTGAGGGATGGAATGGATTGTTCGGTTTTTCTTTAGACTATTTTGATCGCCGTCGTACAGGTATGTTTGCCCGCCGCAAAGGAGACCTTCCTACTGTAGTAGGTGCTGAGGCTCCTAACGAAAATCTGGATAGCGACCGTCACTTCGGTATGGACCTTGAACTTACGCATCGTAATAAAATAAATGATTTTTCTTATAGGATAAAGGCAATCGGTACAATTACGCGTCAGAAACATATGGTTGCTTCGGAAAAAGGACCATGGGGCAACTCTTACGACAGATGGCGTAATGATAACCTTACCGACCGTTATCAAGGAGTACAATTCGGATATACTGGTGCCGGACGTTATCAAAGCTGGAAAGATATATGGTCGTACCCGATTTATAAAGACCGTGGAATTTTGCCGGGGGATTATAAATATGAAGACTGGAACGGCGACGGTGAAATTAACGGACAGGATATGCATCCTTATGCTTTTGACCAGACTCCATGGTTGAATTATAGTATAAATTTTGACTTCGCATATAAGAATTTCGACCTGAACATACTATTGCAAGGATCGGCTCTCGGCTCAATGAAATATGAAGAACCGTTATATGCAATTTGGGGAAGTAACGGTGGAGGTACGCTGGTACAATTCCTGGACCGCTGGCATCCGGTAGATCCTACAGCAGATCCTTACGATCCTGCTACAGAATGGGTGAGTGGTTATTATGGCTATACAGGACATTATCCTGATGCAAATTCATCTTTCAACCGTGTGAGTACGGCTTATCTCCGTCTCAAAAGTATAGAACTTGGCTATACACTGCCTCGGATAAAGGCCTTATCGTCTATGAACCTGCGTGTATTTGCCAATGCGTATAATATGTTTACTATAACAGGAGTGAAATTCGTGGATCCGGAACATCCGGATAGCGATAATGGAAGGTTATATCCACTTAATAAAACTTACACCATAGGTATGTCTCTTACATTCTAATAATTAGTGTCAGTTACGAAATAATAAATATGAAAAATATGAAAAAAATAATAATACTGTCCTTGCTAAGCATTTTTCTTTTCTCTGCTTGCAACGATCTGGATATTGCACCTAAGAATCTGATTACTGATGAGGATATTCTGACTAACGAGTCCGGTATGGAAATTTACATGGCAACAATGTACAGTAATATGCCATTTGAAGATTTCAAATATATGGGCGAATGGGGTGTCGAGTTTAACGCATGGTTGGGTTCGATGGGTATAGAAGGTACAGGGGAAGCTCTGAACCGTGATGGCATTTGTAAGACTTTTACAGGTGAGAGAACCGCATATTGGGGAAATGCCTTTTCACTGTTGCGTAAAGCAAACTATTTACTAGAAACGTTGCCGCAATACCAGGGTTCTTTTCAGGAACAAAGCTATAACCATTATTTAGGAGAAGCTTACTTCGTACGCGCTTTTGTATTTTATGCCATGGCCCGACGTTTTGGAGGAGTACCGTTGGTGACCAAAGTCATTCAATATCCTAACGATAAAGAAGCGCTGGAAGTACCGCGTGCCAGTGAAGAGGAAACATGGAATCAGGTACTTGCTGATTTTGATAAAGCAGCCAGTCTGTTGAGCCCGACCAGTCCTAAATCGGGTTATTCTAATAAATATGTAGCTTTGTCATTTAAAGCAGAAGCCATGTTATATGCCGGAAGTGTGGCTAAATATAATGAGACAGTGACAGGTCGCCTGACAGGATTGGGACAAAAGACAGGAATACGGGTAATTGGCTTTGGTGCAGAATCTTGGCAGGCTGCATCCAAGAAGTATTTCACCGAAGCATATAAAGCTGCGCGTGAAGTGATGGAAAGCGGGAAGTATTCACTCTATAAGAAAAAGTGGTCGGCAACAGACCGTGATGCACAATATCAGAATATGGTAGATATGTTCAGTGATTTGAGCAGTCCCGAGAATATTTATGTGAGGCAATATGTATATCCTACGCTGACACACGGCTATGATGCATATAGTGCACCATTTATTTTCCGCGCGCCGTTATCTTCAGGGACATGTCCTACCCTTGATTTTCTCGAACTTTTCGATGGTTTCGACCGCTATGCGGATGGAACCGTGAAAGTTACAAGCGGGATGTCGAATACCACAGGAGATTATTTGCTGTATGACAAGCCGATGGATTTCTTCAAGAACGCCGAACCGCGTTTACGCGCTTATGTGATTTTCCCCGGAGATATGTTTAAAGGTAAAGAGATTGAGATACGTGCCGGTGTATATACCGGATCAACACCAGTCAAGCCATTCTTTAAGGACTATTCCTATGCTAATGCCGAAACATATTACCAACATTTGGATGCTTATACCCAAAAACCAAAAACATTGTATCTGAGCCCGAAATCAGAAAATGTGGAAACAGTTGATTACAACGGACAAAAGATGAATGCGTCCGGAGCAAACGGTCCGTTCTATGATCAGGGAGAATCAGCAATGGCAGGATTTTATGGACGGAAATGGCTTAATTCAAATCCGGCATTTGTTGCGGCAGAAGGAAAATCTGAGCAGCCATTCATCCTGATGCGTTACGCTGATGTATTGCTTAATGCAGCAGAGGCAGCTGTAGAATTATCTTTGGCCGGAGTGGCTTCTCCTGATGGAGCCGACCTGTTGCAGGTAGCTACGGATGCAGTGAACGAAATCCGTGAACGTGCAGGGGCAACGCAACTTACAAGTAAAATTGCATCGACAGAAACAGGGCGTAATATTGTACGTAAAGAACGTCGTAAAGAGCTTGCTTTTGAACATAAGACAAAATGGGATTTGAGACGCTGGCGTGTTCAACATTATGACGGACGTGACGGATTCTGGGGTGAAGCACGTAATAAAGATGCATTTAGTAATAATTCGCGCTACCGTTTCCGCGGCTTATATCCGTTCTTTTCTACTACTACAGGAAAATATTTCTTCGATGCTCATTTCCAAATGGTAGGCCTCAAGACTTTTGAATATAATCCGATTGATTATTATTTTGAAATTCCCGGCGGTGAAGTATCTAAGAGCCTGGTAATCGACCAACAACCAAATAGATAATGAATAATAATAAAACACAGAATATGAAAAAAATAGTATTTTATTCTTTAATGTGTGCGTTGCTTTCTTTCAGCTCCTGCGATTTGTTTAAAGTAGATAACTATGAAGAACCGGAAGAAACATTGGAAGGAGCAGTAGTGGATGTCGCTACAGGAGAACCTGTACTCACAGATCAGGGAAGTGAAGGTATTCGAGTACGTCTGACAGAACTTAGCTGGGGCGAAAATGTTACACATAACCCAGATTTTTATTGTATGCCTGACGGTACATTCAAAAATACCAAGTTATTTAAAGGTAATTATAATATCCGTATCGATGGGCCATTCATTCCACTTGTTCGCGAAGCAGATGGTATGCTTCTTGCCGATGATACCCAAACAATGGATATTAAAGGGACGACTAAGGTTAAGTTCGAAGTACAACCTTTCCTTAAAGTGGAATGGATAGGAGAACCGACGGTTTCTAATGGTAAAGTGAAAGCCCAGGTGCGGGTTACACGTGCTGTGTCTGAAGATGATTTCCGCAATAAAATAGAGCCAATGGGCGGTTATAATAGTAGTTTTCTGAATATGACAGATATACAGTTGTTTGTCAGCTATTCATCTACAGTGGGTTACCGTGCCCGTGACGAAAGGTGGTCGAATGAGATTCAATATACAGGTTCGGCGTTCAACTCTTTGTTTGGACAAACAATCACCATCGAATCTAAAGGAACCATTCCTGCCGGACGTACGGTGTTTATCCGTGCTGCTGCGCGTATAAACTACGATACTCCGAAAGGTAGTGGTACCCGCAGGTGGAATTATAACGAGGCTATGGAAGTAATGGTTCCATAATATTGATAATAAAATAGTTTTTAAGGTTTAGAGCTATTACCTTGCTGTTTTAGCTTTAAACCTTAATTTTTATTTTAATGCTTTGTCATTAGTAAAAATGCAATTAAATTTAAGGAGAAAACCGGATCGGCAGTACATTAAGGACAAATTGTGTCTGTCATACCATGAATGAAGAAGAGTCTTTAATGTATAAAAGACATTCATCATCTGTGATATTTTTGTATTGATCCGGAACGACTAAGAATAAAATAGGATATAGTTATGAAAAAAAGTGTATTAATCTTATTCCTTTGCGGGCTTACTCTTCTGCCAAAAGCCCAGGTCAAAGACAATGTTAAAACTACATTCCAGACTTCACGTGAGTGGAGGCCGACAATAGATAACAGGGCAGATGCTGTTATGGTATATGGAGTAGGTGGAAATCCTTCCGACAAATCAAAAAGAATACCCTTCGAAGAACGTGTACAGTCTTGGCGCGACAGAGGCTATACAGTCCATTTCATGACAGGAATAGCATGGGGTGAATATCAGGAATACTTTACCGGTCAGTGGGATGGAAAAATGCATCTGGACGAAGGGCAAGTACAACAAAACGGTGATACAATATGGCACGGACATATGGTGCCTTATATTGTTCCCACTGAAAATTACCTGAAATACATAAAAGAAAAACATGTGAAACGGGTGATTGATGCCGGTATAGATGCCATCTTTATGGAAGAACCGGAGTTCTGGGCCCGTGCAGGTTATAGTGAGGCCTTTAAACGGGAATGGAAAAGTTACTATGGCTTTGACTGGAGGCCACAGCATGAGTCTCCCGAAAATACCTATTTGTCCAGTAAACTGAAATACCAACTATATTATAATGCTTTGAAAGAAGTATTTACATATGCCAAAGAATACGGTAAGAGCAAAGGAATGGATGTGAAGTGTTATGTGCCTACACATTCTCTTGTAAACTATTCGCAATGGATGATTGTTAGTCCCGAAGCCAGTTTAGCGTCTCTGTCGTGTGTCGATGGATATATAGCGCAGGTGTGGACAGGTACGTCGCGCGAACCAAACTACTATAATGGTAAGGCAAAAGAAAGGGTTTTCGAAACAGCTTTTCTGGAATATGGATCAATGGAATCCATGACAGCTCCCACAGGTCGTAAAATGTTTTTCCTGACCGATCCCATTGAAGACTGGCCAAGAGACTGGGCTGACTACAAAAAGAACTATCAGGCAACCTTTACGGCACAATTATTATATCCCAATATAGCCGATTATGAAATAATGCCCTGGCCCGAACGCATTTATGAAGGACTTTACAGGACCAGCCCGGATAGTGACAAGAGGGAAAAGATACCGAGACATTATTCTACCCAGATGCAGGTAATGATAAACTCTCTGAATCATATGCCTTTGTCAGACAATAAGGTAACGGGTTCAGCAGGGATAAGTGTGTTGATGGCTAATTCGCTCATGTTTCAACGGTTTCCTACACATGTAGGGTACGAAGATCCTCAATTGTCGAACTTCTACGGACAGGCTCTGCCTTTCCTGAAACGGGGAGTACCTGTAAAAACAGTTCATATTGAAAATTTAGGCTATAAAGAGGCTTTGGCCGATACCAAGGTATTACTTATGACTTATTCCAATATGAAACCATTGTCGCCGGAAGCTCATACGCACATCGCCCAATGGGTAAAAGATGGTGGTATACTGGTGTATAGCGGACTCGACAGTGATCCGTTCCAGACTGTACTGGAGTGGTGGAACACGGGCGGTAACAACTATGCAGCACCTTCCGACCATTTGTTTAAGCAGATGAACATTGCAGCATCCTCTAAAGAAGGAGAATATAGCTACGGGAAGGGTACTGTATATATTATCAGGACTGACCCGAAGAATTTTGTGCTGGAAAATGATAATGACAAGCAACTGATTGAAGTTGTGAGAAAAATGTATGAACAGAAGGCGAAAGCGGGTAAGTTGCTCTTCAAGAATAATTTTTATCTTCAAAGAGGAGTTTATGATCTGGTTGCTGTTCTGGACGAGAGTGTAGGTAATGAGTCATATCTGATAAAAGGTACCCTTATAGATCTCTTTGATCCTAAGTTACCGGTATACAAGTCTAAAATGATACAGCCCGGTGAACAGGCATTTTTCTTAAATGTAGACAGGGTTCCTGATAAACAAAAACCGCAGGTTCTTGCCGCGGCATCCCGGGTTTATGAAGAAAAAACGGAAAAGGATTCTTATTCGTTTGCAGCAAAGAGTCCGGTCAATACCACAAATATATCGAGGATTTTACTTCCGCGTAAACCGGTGAGTGTGCAGGTTGATGGTAAAGAAGAACTGGTTTCCGGATCTTGGGATCAGCAGTCCAAAACTTATTTGCTGGAATTTGAGAATAATCCCGAAGGTGTATCGGTAAATATAAAATGGTAACTTATATAGAATACACAGAGAAAATTAAATAAGGTACGTTACTCTATATGAAATAAGGAAAGATAGACAGAACAAATAATAGTGAGCAGAATATATTTTACTTTGTCGTCCGTGAGCTAAGGAGGCAGACTGAAGTATGTTCTGCTCTATGTTTTTATACGGAATAGGGTCATATTTCATACTCACCGGAGATTTGAAGAAATATAACTATAGCTCGATCCAATGCACCAAAAGAGAAAATATAATAGTAAACCAGATTAATAAAAGGAATAGTTCTACTGATAAGACACGAAAATTAGCAGTTGTAATTGTTGGTCTAATTTGCATATATTGACTAAGTTTAGTTAAAACCTGACACTTCTTACAGAATTTTCATTGTTTTCATCTCTCAATTTTTACACTAATTAACTATGTGTGATTAAAAGGTAACAAAGGTAACAGTCTTTACAGTAAACAGTAATACAATTTTCTCAACTTAGTACTTATTACTCAAAACTCATTACTTGTTAAAAGGTAACAAACGTAACACGGAAAACAATTAAGAATTAAGAATGAATAATTAATAATTAGCTTGCTGAGTAGAGCGAAGACTCTCACCAGTGAACAGTCGTCAGTTAGCAACTTGTATCTCGTGTCTTGTTTACTCGTATCTCATATAACTTTCAACTTAGTACCTAAAACTTACTACTTATCCCAATACTTCAAAGAACTACAAGCTAACAGCTAAAGGCTATCCGCTATATATAGATAAATTTTTTCAGAAAATAAATTACAATAAGTTTAAATTCTTATTTTTGCATGCAAACAATTTCAGATTTAGAATATTATAGAAGAAGCGACAGTTAAGAGAAACGGTAAGCCGTAACAAAATATTCTGGATGAGATTGTAGAACCTGATTGCTAATGGTCCAATTTTTTTTGGTGTTGTTCACCTTTGCCTATGTATTTGCGGCAAAAAGATTGTTTGTTTAACAGAGAATACATGATATTCTGTAGATATTTACTCACCATATCTTTATTCCTATTTGTTGTTTCCAACGATTGTTACCAATAGCAAGATATATACGAGTTCAACAGACTCGAAGTTGAATGTAAGAACTATTTTCATTTTTAATGAGAGACCCTATTGATAATTTTGTAGATGATTCTTCCTTATGGAAAAGCTTTCTGGCCGGAAATGATATCGCATTTACGCATATTTATAAAAAATATGTCCAGACTTTGTTTCACTATGGTATGCAATTTTCATCAGATAGGGAGCTTGTAAAAGATTGCATTCAGGATATCTTCATTAGTTTGTATGATAATAAAGAAAAGATAGGTTTTACCGATAACATAAAATTTTATCTTTTCAGAATTTTGAAAAACCATCTGATAAATACTCTAAAACGTCATCAAACTCATATAGCGTTTATTGATTCTCAGGAAAAGCAGGTAGAAACCTATACGGAAGACACAGCCGAGACATTGTTGATAGATATGGAAGTGGATATGTCTGTTAAAGCAACTGTAGACAACGTGATGTCCCTGCTCACCACCAGGCAGAGGGAGATTATATATTATCGTTTTGTAGAGAACATGAGTATTGATGAAATCAGTATTCTTACGGAAATGAATTATCAGTCTGTAGCGAATGTTATACAACGGTCATTAAAAAAAATAAGAAGTTTTTATAAAAAATCAGAATAAAACTGAGTATAAAAAGAAGGTACGTTTGTTTATTTACTAAATGAACGAAAAAAGTATGCCTGAGAATACTCAAAAATCAGATTATTTAAACTATTCATTTGAAGATTTCCTTCAAGACGATTTCTTTATTTCTTCAGTCAAAGAACCATCCGAAGAATCTGAAATTTTTTGGACTGATTTTCAAAACAGGAAGCCTGATAATATTCAAGAGTATATACAGGCAAAACAATATCTCCAGTCTATAGCTGTTCAGGCCGACCCTCTGTCTGATGATGAGATATCGCATATGTGGAACAATATTTCTTCACATAGAGAGGAGAATAAGAAACATAAGAGAGGAAAGTTGCTGTTTATTACCATCGGAGTGGCAGCAAGCATAGCTGTACTTGCTATCTCATTCCCTTTTCTTTCGATTATATTTTCCGATAAAAATACATCAGATATAGTTGCTTACGCGGATAAAAATAAAGTGGAAGTACCCGATAATTCCGAAATACAACTCGTTATATCCGATAATAAGACTATACTTTTTGAAGAAAAAGAAGCGACGATCACTTACGAACAAAATGAGATAAAAACAGAAAAAGGAGTTCTGGAAAAAGAAGAGTCTGTAACTATACATCAATTGATTATACCAAAAGGCAAACGCTCCGTACTTACCTTGTCCGATGGCTCTAAGCTATGGGCTAATGCCGGTTCGAGGGTTGTTTATCCAAGCGAATTCGGTAAAGATAAAAGAGAGATATATGTCGATGGCGAGATATTTGTAGAAGTTGCTAAGGATGCGAGTAAGCCTTTTTTTGTCAGGACAAAAGATATGAGTGTGCAGGCCCTGGGTACAAGTTTCAATGTAATGGCTTATGAGTCTGATGCGTTGAAAAGGGTTGTTTTAGTTTCAGGTATAGTAAAAGTAGAAACTAAGGAATCGAAAGGTGCGATATTGAATCCCAATACAATGTTCCAGTTTCAGGGAGGCGATGAGAAAATAATTCCAGTCGAAGCGGATACGTATATCTCATGGATAAAAGGACTTTATTTGTTCCGGAATGAGAGATTGGGAGTCGTATTCGAACGGTTGTCCCGATATTATGGAATGCAAATAGAATGCAGTCCGGAAGCTGCGATGATAAGATGTTCCGGGAAACTCGATTTGAAAGATAACATCGAGGAAATAATGAAAGGATTGTCTTTCGACGGGAAAATCATTTATTCGAAGGAAGGAAATGTATATAAAATAAATAAAAACCAGTGAAAAAGTACCATTTAAAATAAATATTAACCTTAAATCAGTAAAACGCCTATGTAAAGAAACTTACAAAAAAATTGGATGGTAGTACCAGTACCATCCAATAGAATTTAAACTGTTAAAACTGTACGAAGTCTAACCTTTAAATCATAACAAATGTATGATAAAAAAACGTTTTTTTAGCATAAAAGATGCTAATATTAGAAAAACATTGCGGATTATGAGACTGATTATATGTTTCCTGCTACTAGGAATAAATCTGTCATATGCCGTGGAAAGTTATTCTCAGACAACAAGAATCTCCGTTAATTTAAAGAATACACCCCTAAAAGAAATTTTCTCGGAAATAGAAAAGAACACTGAATATGTTTTTTTCTACTATGATGAATCTGTGGATTTGAATAAAAGTATGACCATAGACATGAAAGGTCAGACTATCGACAAAGTATTGAAAGAGCTTTTTAAATCCACTGATTATATTTACACAGTATCCGACAGGCAGGTATTTGTGTCCAGAAAGCCGGCATCTGCTACCACCCAGCAAAATCAGAATAAAATTACTATCAGGGGGAATGTAACGGATATGAAAGGTGAGCCTTTGATCGGGGTTTCTATCATTGTCAAGAGTAATCCAAGTACAGGCACAGTAACAGATACCGACGGAAATTATTCGATAAATGTACCCGATAAATATACCGTGCTACAATACAAATACATAGGCTTTCTACCTAAAGACGAAACCGTAGGTGAGCGCAAAATAATAAATGTAATAATGCAGGAAGATGTCGGGCAGCTGGACGAGGTCGTAGTTGTCGGGTACAGTACGCAGAAAAAAGAATCTGTAGTAGGTTCCATCTCTACTATCGAGCCCGGAAAACTAGCCGCCGGAACCACCCGCTCGATGAGTAATAACCTTGCAGGACAATTGGCCGGGGTTATTGGCGTGCAACGCTCGGGAGAGCCCGGTTATGACAATTCCAACTTCTGGATACGTGGTATCAGTACATTCCAGGGCAATCGTACACCATTAGTGCTTATCGATGGTATTGAACGTTCATTGAATAATATCGACCCTGAAGAGATCGAATCTTTTTCTGTGTTGAAAGATGCGTCTGCCAGTGCCGTATATGGGGTGAGAGGCGCAAATGGAGTAATACTTATCAATACAAAGCGCGGGCGTGTGGGTAAGCCAACTGTTTCTTTCAAGATGGAGCAGGCAATCACACAACCGACTAAGATTCCTGAATTTGTCGGTGCCGCCGATTACCTCGAAGTAATGAACAGTATACGTCATGAGAGTGGGAAAGAGCCGATGTATAGCCAGCAGCATATCGATAATATAAGGAATGGGGTAGACCCTGATCTATATCCGAGTGTGGACTGGATGGATGCGATACTTAGAGACTATGGCACTAATACCAGAGCTTCTATCGATATTAACGGGGGATCGGAGGTATTACGCTATTCTTTTGTCGGAGCCTTTTATCACGAAGGGGGAATTCTTGAAAGAGATAAAAATCAGGGATGGAATTCTTCTCTCAGGCTGAACAGGTATAACATGCGCTCTAATGTGGATATAAACCTGACACCTACTACTTTGGTAAGGTTCAATATCGGAGGTTATATGCAGGAACGTACATCTCCGCCGCAGAGTATTGATAACCTTTTTGCAATGGCTTATCAGACACCTCCATACCAGCATCCTACGCGCTATTCCACAGGTGAGATTCCGCAAGTACCACAACGGGTAAATCCCTGGGCATTACTTACACAAACCGGCTATGAGCGGATTGTACAGAGTAAGATTGAATCTCTGTTTGTTGTGGAACAGGATTTGAAAATGTTCCTTCCCGGATTGAAAATCAAAGGAACATTCTCCTTTGATAATTATTCCGACAATAGTGTGAAAAGAGGTAAGAGTCCCGATTATTATAATCCTGCTACAGGGAGAGACCCCGAAACAGGCCAATTGGAGCTTGTTGTATCTTCATACGGGCAGGAATTCCTGGATCATTCTGTAGGAGCTAATTTTGGTAATAAAAATACCTATCTGGAAGGTACGCTTACATATGACAATACATTCGGCGACCATACCGTAAATGCTTTATTCCTCTATAATCAACGAAACTACGATGACGGAGGCAAATTACCGTTCCGTTTTCAGGGAATAGCGGGTCGCTTGTCGTACACGATGAAAGGAAGGTATATAGGTGAGTTTAATTTTGGTTATAATGGTTCCGAAAACTTTGCTAAAGGCAAGCGTTATGGTTTCTTCCCTTCGGTTGCTGCCGGATGGATTTTATCGGAAGAACCCTTTATGCAAGGAGTAAGAAATACCCTGTCTAAAGTAAAATTCAGAGGATCGTGGGGGCTTGTAGGAAATGACCGTTTTAAGATAGGTGATACAGAATACCGATTCCCGTATATTTCTACCATAAACAATACAGATGGTTATGTATGGGGGTATAACAGGGATGAATTCGGGAGAGCCGGACGCTGGGAAGGAAATATTGCGAATACAGGCTTGAAGTGGGAAACTGTAGCCAAGACAAACCTGGGTTTAGAACTAGGCCTGTTCAATGCAATCGAATTACAGGTGGATTACTTTATGGAAAAACGAAGGGATATTTTCATGCGTCGTACCACGATGCCTGCTTCTGCCGGATTTGTCGATATGCCTTTTGCCAACTTCGGTAAAGTAGACAATAAAGGTGTGGATATGGTGCTGGATGTCAATAAACAAATCAATAAAGATTGGTTTGTATCGGCAAGAGGTACATTCACATATGCAAAAAATAAGATTATAGAACAGGATGAATCATTAGGAATAATCGGTACAAACCGTTCGTCTACAGGGCTTCCGGTAGGACAGATATTCGGATTGGTAGCCGAAAGGTTATTCACTGATGATGATTTTGCGGATGTGGAAAACGGTATTCTCAAAGACGATATACCGACGCCAACTTTCACTTCGTCCGTTCGTCCGGGAGATATCAAATATGTTGATGTTAACGGCGATAACAGAATCGATGCCTTGGACAGGACAAATCTCGGTGGAACTGTCGATCCTCAGATTGTATACGGATTTGGAGCTAACCTCAGATATAAAAATATCGATTTCGGCTTTTTCTTCCAAGGGAATGGGCATACTTACCGTATGATTGGACGTGAAGCATATTTTATTCCCGGATCTGGTCTGGGTGGAGTAGGTAACTTCTTTACAAATGTCGGAGACAGGTGGACTATCGAAAATCCAAGACAGGATGTTTTCTACCCGAGACTTTATGAGGGGCTGAACGAAAACAACTATCAAGAGTCTACATGGTGGATGAAGAATATGAAAATGCTGCGCCTGAAAAATATCGAACTCGGCTATAATTTCCCTGTAAAGATGGTTCGTAAATTCGGATCATCTGGAGCAAGGATATTCTGTCGAGGGACTAATATACTGACTATGTCCGACTTTAAGTTATGGGATCCTGAAATCGATTCTGACAGGGGGAGTAAATACCCGCTGGTGAAATCATATTCTATCGGTCTAAATATCAGTTTCTGAAACATCAAAATCGAAAATTATGAAAAAAACAATATATAGATTTCTTTATCTTTCGCTTATCCTCCTTTTAGCAGGAGGTATGAGCTCCTGCTCAGACTTTTTGGATAAAGAGCCTGACGACCAGTTGACTCTGGATATGATATTCAAAGACAAGACCAGAACAGAAGACTGGCTGGCCGGGGTATATTCCAATATCCCTGATACATACTGGACATATGCCAGAGGAATGGATCCTTTGGGAGACGACCTGGCTCCATCTACGGGATGGCTTCAGTTTGGATGGAATATTATCGGGAAGCAACAGGGAAACTGGAATCCTACTTCTGACTGGGTGCCGAATTACTTCAATCAGCTTCCGAAAAGAATCCGTGCCGCTTATATTTTTATCGATAATGTAAGGGCTAATGAAGCTCAGTTGGTAACTGAACAGGAAGTACAATATATGAAAGCTGAAGCACGCTTCCTCATAGCATATTATTATTATCTGTTGTTGAATTATTATGGAGCTATACCTTTGCAACTAGGCCTGGTGGATGTAAATGCACCTGCTTCGGAACTGATGATACCTCAGAAGCCTTTCGATGAAGTAGTTGACTGGATAGATCAGGAACTGGTTGCGGTGTCAAAAATTTTGCCACCATACTACAATGAATCAAAAAAATACGGAAGGGTCACATCTATTGCATGTCTGGCGGTAAGAGCGCGGATGCTGTTATTTGCAGCAAGTCCTTTAGTAAATGGAAACTCCGACTATGCCAATTATACAAACAGTGAAGGCACTCCTATATTTAATTCTACCCCTGATGCTTCTAAATGGGCAAAAGCGGTAAAAGCAAACATGGATCTGATAGAACTGGCAGAGAAAAACGGACATGCTCTGTATTACGAATATCTGAATAATGGCGAAATCGATCCATTCCTTTCGTATCAAAATATGTTGTTCCGCAAATTCAACGAAGGTAATAAAGAGATCTTATTTGCCAGAAATCCAGCGGAAACATGGGAATATGACAGGCACGCACAGCCTCGTGGAACCGGTGGTAATGGCGGAATGGGTGTAACTCAGTCTTTGGTCGATGCTTTCTTTATGAAAAATGGTTTACCGGCTATAACTGGATACAATGCAAACGGATCTCCAATTATAAATACGGCATCGGGTTATACTGAAACAGGCTTTTCAACGGCAGAAGAAAAACGGAATACAAAATGGATCGAAGTAAAAGGAAATCGTGATTCGGATTCTAATCCAGTTACTCTTGCTGACACTTATAATATGTATTGTAACCGTGAGCCACGGTTCTATATATCGGTGCTTTATAATGAATGTTGGTTCAGACGAGAGAACAGGACTACCCGTTTTTATAGCGGGGCATGGGATGGCGGACCTACGCACGATGCACCTCAGAACGGATACCTTGTAAGAAAGAAAGTACATCCTGACCACGACCCGCGTAATAATGTGAATCCATACCGTCCGGGTATTTTATTCAGGTTGGGAGAATTTTATCTTAATTATGCAGAGGCATTAAATGAATCAGAACCGTCTAAGACTACGGAAATCTTATTTTACCTGAATAAGATAAGAGAAAGGGCAGGTATACCAATGTATGGTGCTGGTGAAGGACAAATTGCAGTGCCAAGCGGACAGGATGCAATGCGTGAAGCTATTCGCCGCGAGCGCAGGGTAGAGCTCAATTGCGAAAATGGAACCAGATGGGATGATATCAGGAGATGGAAACTAGGGGAGAAGTTACTAAATGGTGATTTCTGGGGAATGAATTTCTCCGGTACGGACAAGAGTGACGATAAGAATAACGATAAAGCTTTCTTTGTAAGAAAAGTCTATCAGAAGCGTGTGTTTACCAAGAAAAATTATTGGGTTCCGATACCACAAGACCAGATAGACAAGAATCCGAATCTGCGTCAATTACCATTTTGGGAAACATCAGAATAATTCTAACCCGTGAAAATGATATAACTATGCAAAAGCAATTATTATATATATCGATAATATTTTTAGCTGTACTTTGTTTTGCAGCTTGTAGTGATGATGATAAGGACAATAATGGGGATGCTTTATCGCTGAAGGCATCAAGTGAGTCTATCGTATTAGACGAAGCCAAGGGCAATGATGTGGTAGTTTCCTTTACATGGAATAAGGGAAAAGATCAGGGGCCGGAGAATACATTGGTATATTTTTTCAGGCTTGATATTTGGGGTGCCGATTTCAAAACTTCCACCGATCCGGTAGAATTTGCTCCGGATGAAGAGTTTAAGGTTGAATATACCAATAAAGAACTGAATGATTTGATTCTGAATAAATGGGGGCAAATACCGGGCTCTGATGTGAAGATACAAGCCAGAGTAGTTGCAAAGGTTATTGGGCCTAAGTTTGTATATCCTGAAATCTCTATCATTACTCTCGAAGTAAAGAGCTATGTGCCAACGCCTGAGACCTTGTTTCTTACAGGGAATGCCTCTCCTGCAGGGACAGACCTCACAAAGGCTGTTAAAATGACAGAGGTCGAAGCCGGTAATATTTATCAATGGCAGGGCGTTCTGAAACCGGGAAATTTTAAATTCATAAGCATATTGGGTGAATCTTTACCTTCACTGAATAAAGGTGCAGGAGATAATGTATTGGTCAACAGAGCTCTGGATAGCGAACCTGACAATATGTTTGAAATCAGTATTGAGAGCATCTATAATATAGAGGTGAGAAAGGATAATATGACGCTGAAATGTGAAATAAATGTTCCATATCCGAATCTCTATCTTGTAGGTAATGCCGGTACCGGATGGGGAATTCCGCAGGACCTCCATAAGTTTATGATGAAAGCTGATAATCATAATTTATTCGAACTGGATATAAATCTTAATCCTGTTGAATTTAAGATACTTAGTGCTGAAAATTATGACGATTACACCCTCAGGCCGATGATAGCAAGTGCTCCTGTCACCGATGACAGGATGCAGGCTAATAAAGGAGGGGAAGACATTAAATGGGTAATAAAAGAGGGAGAAAGCGGACATTATAAAATAACACTGGATGTATATAAAATGAAGATAAAGTTCGAAAAACAATAGTTAATCCATTTTTCTGATCATACATTACAGAAATGCCGACAGACCGTATTATATATAATGATAATATGGTCTGTCTTTTTTTATTATTTGTAAAAAGTTTTGATTTAGAGCTGCTCTGACCTTTTATTTTTCATATAAGATGCCCAAACTTTCATCTGTTGCATCTTTTCTAAATGTTATATCTATAAATATGAAAGATGTATCGATAGTTTATATCTGTATATGAAAAGGGAAAAGGTGAAGGATAAATAGAATCGCAAAGATTTGGCTAATTAAAAAAAAGAAACTACTTTTGAATCCGAAAAGAAGAGCAGGTTGTCAGAGGACACTTATGGAATAATTTTAGACGTAAAAAGTGCTGACCGATGGTTAGTCTTTATATTTATTTTTGAAAAAATGTATTCTCAAAGATACAGTGAATAAAAGTCTAAAGTTCTGTCTTTCGCTCGAATGTGACAAAGGTCACATTTTTTGTTTAAAGTAATTATACACACGTGGTGGAATTGGTAGACATGCTACTTTGAGGGGGTAGTGTCCGCAAGGACGTGTGAGTTCGAATCTCATCGTGTGTACGTGTAAGGGTTGGCTATAACGGCCAGCCTTTTTTTGTTTAATTTCTGCTATTTCGCTTTTCTGGTAAAAAAAAATGTCAATTATTTTGAAATAAGAATCAAAGCTTTGATTTATTCTGAAAAAATGTATTAATTTTGCATCACCAATTGCGAAAGTAGCTCAGTTGGTAGAGCACAACCTTCCCAAGGTTGGGGTCGCGGGTTCGAGCCCCGTTTTTCGCTCGAATAAATGCGCATGTGGCGTAATTGGTAGCCGCGCTGTCTTCAGGTGGCAGTGACCTACGGTCGTGGGGGTTCGAGTCCCTTCATGCGCACGAATCAATTTTAAAACCCTCTGATTTTCAGTAGATTTTCGGAGGGTTTTTGTTTTGATAGGAACGTTTGTCTTATTCCTCATTATTCATCAATACATTACTAGCCTCAAAATTTGATAAAGTAATCTCTTGTTTCAAAAATAGAGTCTCTTGCAGTTGTTTGTGCAAATAAACTTTTATCTTATTATTTTGTATACTATTTTTCGATAGAGTATATGTAATGTATTTATATCGTTTAAATCTAGTGTTTTATGTGTTGTTGTATGAAGTTGAGATAAATATCACTTTCATATGCAGCTTTCCATAAATAAATCTCATCATATAATATATAAAGCAATATTAACCCTAGACTTTTTTATTATGAGAAAACCTAATTTGTATTTTAAGTTATGCCTTGTTTTTGTATTTCTATTCATGGTTGCATGTTCTGATGAAAATAGTATGCATAATTTTCCAGGAGGAACTTCGGCCAGATTGTTACCTGTTAAAGTCTCAGGAGAAAAGAATGGAGGACAGACTATATTGATTTATGATAATTATAATCGTCTTGTAAACTGTAGTTATTATCTGAAGTCGGGAGGAGGATTGTCCAAATATAGCGAACTTAAAATAGAATACGATACAGATGGTTGTATTAAAAAAGCCGTTGAGCAGATTTCAGTAGGAGAAGATAATGCCTATTTGTTTACCTACGAGGGAGCTAAGATCATAATACAAGATAAATATTATACACGGTATATTGATGCCGACGCACAGGGCAGAATATTGGAAATGAAACAATTTTATAACAATGACCGGAACACATCGGTTGTATATAATTATAGTTACGACCAAAAAGGTAATATAGCAAAGTATGATTTGAACAATAATTATTATTCTTATGTATATGATAATTATAACGGTATATATAGTTATGTAAATACACCTCAATGGTTTTTAGTAATCATGCTGGATAAATCCAATTTTGTTTATAATAATTGTACCGAAATATATACATATTCTTTAGATGAAAACGGTAAGGAGTTCGCTCCTGTAACTTTTAAGATAACCCTCATTTACAACGATAATGGCTATCCGGTTAAATATCATATTCCTAATATGACATTTTGTGGAACACCTCCTTTGCCTGAGAGTGACTTTAAGATAGAATATCAGGAGGCTAAAAATATTAAATAGAATATTACTAATTATAATTTGTTATTTATTATATAAGGACAACCTTGGTTGTCCTTATATTTGTTATTGATAATATCTGTATCCGATATTGATAAGCTGTGTGTAAAGAGTAAAAAGATACATTAATTTACTTCAAACTCCCGACCATATCTTCCGGGCGAACCCATTTGTCGAACTCTTCGGCGGTAAGGAATCCCGATTTAATTGCTTCTTCTCTTAATGTTGTTCCGTTTTTATGTGCAGCTTTTGCTATAGCAGCAGCTTTTTCATAACCAATATGAGTATTAAGTGCGGTCACAAGCATAAGAGAATTATTCACCAATTCCTTTATCCGTTTGAGGTTAGGCTCTATGCCTGCAACGCAGTGGTCATTAAACGATTTGCTCGCATCGCCTAATAGCTGTGCTGATTGCAGGATATTAGCCGCGATAACGGGCTTGAAAACATTGAGCTCATAGTTACCCTGTGAGCCTGCTAGCGAAATTGTTGTATTATTTCCCATAACCTGCACGCAAACCATTGTGATGGCTTCGTTTTGAGTAGGATTTATCTTTCCCGGCATAATTGACGATCCTGGTTCATTTTCGGGTAATATCAATTCTCCAATCCCTGAACGTGGACCTGAACCCAGTAACCGGATATCCTGTGCTATTTTGAATAGTGCCACTGCCATTTGATTCAAAGCCCCATGTGTGCCGACAATGGCATCGTGTGAGGCAAGTGCTTCAAACTTATTAGGCGCGGTAACAAAAGGCAGACCTGTAAATTTAGCAATGTATTCGGCTACCTTCACATCATATCCGTCAGGTGTATTCAGGCCTGTTCCCACAGCTGTACCCCCCAGTGCTAGTTGAGATAAATGCTTCAATGTTGCTTTAGTAGCCTCGATGGCATATTGTAATTGGACTGCATAACCGGAAAACTCCTGGCCTAAGGTTAGTGGTGTTGCATCTTGCAGATGTGTCCGGCCTATTTTGACTATATCTTTAAAGTCATAGGCCTTACTGCTTAAGCTCTCTTGTAGTGCACGGACTTTAGGAATCGTTTGTTCTACTATTTTTTTATATGCGGCAATATGTAATGCGGTAGGGAAAGTATCATTTGAAGACTGTGATTTATTTACGTCATCATTCGGATGGATAGGGCTTTTCTCTCCAAGCTTACCCCCGCTTAATACCAATGCCCGGTTGGATATAACTTCGTTTACATTCATGTTTGATTGTGTACCCGATCCGGTTTGCCATATTACGAGCGGAAACTGGTCGTCGAGTTTACCTCCCAATATTTCATCACATACCTTGGCTATCAGGTCCCTTTTCGATGCCTCCAATACTCCCAGATCGGTATTGGCATATGCCGCTGCCTTTTTCAGATACGCAAATGCATAAATAATCTCTTTAGGCATAGATGCTTCCGGCCCTATTTTGAAGTTGTTTCTTGAGCGTTCTGTCTGCGCTCCCCAGTATTTGTCAGCAGGGACTTTTACTTCCCCCATTGTATCTTTTTCTATGCGATATTCCATTTTGTATATTTAATTTATTGGTATGAAGTTCGGAATAATTATGATAAAAGTCAAAATCTATTGTACTAAATTTAGATACAAAGGATTATCGTGAGGTAGAGATAATAGGTATGATAGCTTTATATGACTATAATTGTGGTAATACCACCCAATATTGCAATTACTCCCAGAATATTCTGATATTGGAAAAACTTTTTATCTGAATCAGCATACTTTCTTATTTTTAGATATCTGTAAATAAACAATAAACCAATCAGTATTTCTATTACACTACCGCAAATGAGAAAGAACCAATAGACCGCATTATCCTGAATAACACTGTATCGTATTGTACTTAATATTACGATGCCTGCAACACCCCAAATGATAATTAGCGGTGCAATACAGGCGAACCGTAAAGCCGTTTTTTTTATAATAGGGTACTGATTGAATAATAAAGATATTAATCCGAAGATTATCAAAATAATAGCATATATCATGTTGGATTTATTTAAAGTGAACTCAAATATATCTATACTTTTTCTGATTATCTATATTTATCTATGAAGAAAGGTGTTGTATCAAAATAATCTATCTGTTATAGACGGTTTTTAACAGGATATCGATAAAATATTTCACTATATAATTCTTCGTCACATTCCTTCTTTAATTCATACTTTTTTAATTAAAAGATACGGACTCAATCAATAATTGAAGAAATATGCTTGAGTTCTTTTTAACGAAACTATGTAACCCGAAGTAAAAAGTGTTATTTTGGCATTTTTTTATTCAATTTAGTTTGTTTATTCATTAATACTTTTTTCCTTTGTTTATGATTTAATATACTATCTGTTATTTATAGAATTAGTAATGCAAAACACAGTAAAAATTAAGGACGTAAAGGACATAGTCATACGTTTTTCAGGTGATTCGGGGGATGGCATGCAGTTAACCGGAACCATCTTCTCAAACCTTTCAGCAATCTTTGGGAATCAAATCTCCACCTTCCCTGATTATCCGGCAGAAATCAGAGCTCCTCAAGGTACTCTTTCCGGTGTTTCCGGATTTCAGGTACATTTAGGAAACCAGATTTACAATTCCGGAGATAAGGCGGATGTATTAGTAGCGATGAATCCGGCAGCATTGAAAGTAAATGCCAATTTTCTGAAAAAAGATTCTGTTATTGTTATCGATACGGACTCTTTCTCGAAAAGAGATATGGAGAAGGCACTGTTTTCCACAGAAGATCCTTTTGTAGAGCTGGGACTTACCACTCAACAAATAATCTCAGTTCCTATTACTTCATTGACTAAAAGTAGTTTGGAAGGAATGGAAATGGATATGAAATCGCGTATCCGTAGTAAAAATATGTTTGCTCTGGGTTTGGTTTGCTGGTTATTTAACCGGCCTCTCGATGTTGCTAACCATATGCTATCAGCTAAATTCGCCAAGAAACCCGTATTGGTGGAAGCGAATCTGAAAGTATTGGCCGATGGTTTTAATTATGGACAGAATACCGACACTACCATATCATCATATCGTGTAGAAACTGTAAATGTGGATAAAGGTTATTATCTGGATGTAAATGGTAATACAGCTACTGCTTACGGGCTGATTGCCGCTTCAGAAAATTCAGGCAAGCCACTTTTCTTAGGTTCATATCCGATTACACCTGCCACCGACATATTGCATGAACTCGTTAAATTTAAACAGTTAGGTGTAAAGGCCATTCAGGTCGAAGATGAAATAGCAGGAGTGTGTACAGCTATCGGTGCCAGTTTTGCAGGAAGCCTTGCCGCTACCTCAACTTCCGGGCCTGGTCTGGCTCTGAAGGGAGAAGCTATAGGCCTTGCCGTAATGGCAGAATTACCCCTTGTTGTTGTGGATGTTCAGCGCGGAGGGCCGTCGACAGGTCTGCCGACCAAGACAGAGCAAACCGATCTTCGGCAGGCTTTGTACGGACGTAATGGCGAAAGCCCAATTGTCGTAATGGCGGCTGCGAGTCCCACAGACTGTTTTGATATGGCATACTGGGCATCTAAAGTTGCACTAGAACATATAACTCCGGTTATATTACTTACCGACGGTTATATTGCGAACGGTTCTTCGGCATGGCGTATACCTGATTTGGATAAATATCCGTCTATAGTGCCGCACGATGTAAGCCAATATAAAGGAAACGAATGGCGCAGCGCATTGCGTGATGATGAAACGATGGTACGTTATTGGGCCGAGGCAGGTCTCGAAGGCTATACGCACCGTATAGGAGGACTCGAAAAAGATTATACCACGGGAGCTATATCTACAGATGCGGCTAATCACCAGAAAATGGTGAATGTGCGTCAGGCTAAAGTTGATAAGATTGCTGATTTTATCCCGCAGTTGGAATTGGTAGGAGGAGAAGATGCCGACTTGCTCGTTGTGGGCTGGGGCGGTACATATGGACACCTGCGTGAAGCTGTGGAAAAAATGGATGATGCCGGACAGAAAGTAGCTTTGGCTCATTTCCGTTTTATTAGCCCGTTGCCAAAAAATACAGCGGCAGTACTGAAGAAATTTAAGAAGATTATAGTCGCAGAACAAAATAATGGCCAGTTTGCCGGCTATCTGCAGGAAAAAATAGAGGGATTACAAATATCCCGTTACAATAAGGTTGAAGGGCAGCCTTTTGCTGTATCCGACCTGATAGAAGCATTCACCAAGAAATTAGGAGAGTAAAACTATGGATGTAAATGTAAAGATGGCCTCATCTCATCAGGCCAAAGATTATAAAAGCGATCAGTATGTACGCTGGTGTCCGGGATGTGGAGACCACGCTCTTCTCAACTGTTTATATAAAGCAATGGCCGAACTGGATATACTGCCGCATATGACGGCTGTGGTATCTGGTATCGGTTGTTCTTCGCGTCTGCCTTATTATATGAATACATATGGTTTCCATACTATTCATGGTCGTGGGGCTGCTGTGGCTACAGGAGTGAAGACTGCAAAACCTGAATTATCGGTATGGTTGGCTACAGGTGACGGCGATTGTCTGGCGATCGGTGGTAACCACTTTATTCATGCGGTTCGCCGTAATGTGGATATAAATATCCTCTTACTGAACAATAAAATATACGGGTTAACGAAAGGGCAATTTTCCCCGACATCCGACAGGGGATTTGTTTCAAAGTCTTCTCCGTATGGTACAGTCGAAGATCCGTTCCATCCTGTTGAACTGGCTTTAGGCGCTCGCGGGACCTTCTTTGCCCGTTGTATCGACGTCGATCTGGCAAATACTACCGAGATCTTGACGCATGCGGCACGGCATAAAGGTACGTCTGTTGTGGAAATCCTCCAGAATTGTGTGATATTTAATGATGCTATCCACGACAATATTGTAGATAAAGCATGGAGAGCCGAGCGTACGATATTACTTAAGCATGGAGAAAAAATGCTGTTCGGAGCGAATAAAGACAAAGGTCTAGTTATGGACGGATGGCAGATTAAAGATGTGATTATCGGACAAAACGGATTTACAATAGATGATGTCCTTGTTCACGACGCTACTATGCAGGATGATACTTTGCATATGAAGTTAGGACTGATGTCTCCTGAAAACGGCCTGCCTTTGGCTCTAGGTGTTATCCGCGATGTGGAAGGGCCTACATATGATCAGGGTGTGGCAGATCAGATTAAAGATGTGCAGGCGAAGAACCCTGTGCGCAAGTTAAGGGATTACCTGATGACCAAGGATGTGTGGGAGGTGAAATAAGTCTGAGATTATTCGAAAATAAATTAAAAGCCCGGAGTATTTTCTCCGGGCTTTTTATATTGACGAAAAAAAACTGTGAGTAAATAAAGTATAAAAAAAATATCAGTAGGATTTTTCCTACTGATATTCCTAAATTTCAAAAATCTGTTATACTTATTTGATCAACATATTTTTCACATCAGAGTTGGTAAGGAATTTTGCAAACTCGATGTCGTTAAGAACTTCAGAAGTTGAAAATCCTTTGTCTAATGCAGAACGTAAGTTGCCAACAACACCCGATGTATTATTCGTTCTGGCAGCTACTATAGCTGACAGATAATATGTTGTAGCATCTTTCTTAGCTACGGCATCCAATGTTTGTTGAGCTTTGTTATAGTTTTTGGTCAATACCTGAGCCAGAGCGGCATTGTTTGTCTTAGCATCGCCAAATGACTGTACAGCTCTGTTGTAATCACCTTTCTGTAAATATAATAAACCAAGAGCTTCACCCAGAGTATTAGCGCCGGAAGCGCTACCCAACAGTTGCTCAGCTTTAGCTGTATTGCCGTCAGCAAGAGAAAGCAAAGCCTGATTCATATTAGCCTCAGGAGCTTTTGCTGATACTTGAGCCGCTTTGTTGAATGCCTGCACAGCTTTACTGTCCTGACCGGTTGTATAGTAATAAGCACCTAAGTTATTCCATCCACGGTAGTCGTTAGGGAATTTTTGAGTGACATAAGTATATATTTTCTCTTTAGAAGTTCCATCCAGATTAGCAGCATAAAGAAGCTCTTCCACAGTAAGGCTGGTAAGGTCCGAATTAGCAGCGTTCTTCAATTCTTCGTCAGTCTTACCGATAACTTCAATATTGGCAATCAGACGTGAACGACGAAGTTTAGGAAGGATTGTTTCAGCTAATCCTGAATATACAGCAGAGATATTTTTGATTTCTTTTTCTCTTGTTTCAGTATCAGGATACATAGAAAGAACTCTCAACACGATATCTTTATCCTGAAGACTTGAAGCCTGAACCAATTTTTGGAAACCTTCCCAGTCCTGAGCGGTATATTTTGCATTGATTTCAGTATCGATGTCTTTTTTCTTAAATTCTTTTGATAGATAATCTGTTGTGTTTTTCTCGCGTTTCTCAGCTAGTTTTTCGTTCAACTCATACCCTCCGTCAGGTGATGCATAGGCAGATATTTCTACATTTACATTCTTACGGTCATTAGAGTCAGCCTCTTTTACCAAGTCTTTCCATGCGGCAAGATTTGTAGAATTCAATTCGCTTGAACGCAATTCAGCTTGTTGTATAAGGAACATGATATCTGCATCATACGCCTCTTTGATAATACGCTGGAAAGCATCAGGAGCTACAGCCGGAGTAGTTGTTGCAGCACTGGCAAGAGCCTGAGTAGAAACTACGCCATCAGCAATTTTTACGTCAGGGAAGCCTGCTACAGTTTTGCCGTTTCTGGTGAAATCGAATCTTAAGAATAATTCTGATTTCTTCATTGCAGGTGTGTAGTCAAATTCTGATCGTAGTGTTATAGCGCTACCGCTTTCGAAATTAACAACAGTACCGTTTCCTGCGACCTTTTCGCCTTGATAAGTGTAAGAAGTGCCCAGAGCTTCACCTCCGCTGTATTTCAATACAGGGGTAACAACTACAGAAGTACTTTTTTCGAACCATTTGGCAGGAAAACGACCGTTTATTGTCACCGGTACTTTTGTGCCCACTAATTCGAGAGGAGAAGGGTTAGTTGTGAATAAAGAATTTGCTAACGGGGTCATCGTTTTTTTGCTACAAGATGTTCCTAATATAGCAACCAGAGCAATTAATGAAAATAATAGCTTTAATTTCTGCCTTTTCATAGCTGTTTAAAAATTATTGATTTATTATATAATATATAGACATTTCTTACCTGATACAAAACTACCTCTTTTCTTCTTGAATAGAAAATGTCTATATGCTATTTATAGATATAAAGAGGAGTTTTAATATTTTTTAATCTTTGATCATTTTGATGCTTGTAACAGCCGGTCCGTAAATGCTATTTTCACGGAATGCGGCATACACTTTTTCGTTCAGGTCTACATTTACAGAAGCGTAATCTCTGCTATCCACCCATACCCGGATCGTAACGTCTATCGTTCCATTATTTAGCATTGTAACTCCAATAAACGGAGCAGGAGTATTCTTAACCAAAGGGTTATTTTTGATAACAGACTGGAGGATAGATTTTACCTCATCTACATCTGCTCCATAGCCCAGAGTAAACGTAATATCTATACGCCGTTCTTTTTGAGTCGAGTAGTTGGTTATAGTTCCTGTGGACAAAGGGCCATTGGGTATGTAAATAGTGCGGTTATCCCCGGTCAGAAGTATCGTGTAGAGAATGCCTATGGCTTGTACCGCACCGTCCATCCCTTGGGCAACAATTCGGTCTCCCAGTTTGAAGGGCTTGTTTATCAGAAGCATGACTCCTCCTGCAAAGTTAGACAGGTTGTCTTTCATGGCCATACCCACAGCTAAACCTACTGCGGCAAGAATAGCAGCAAAGGATGTCATCGAAAGCCCCAGTATATTTACTATCAACAAGAACAGGATAAGTTGTAGTGTAATATTAGCAAGACTGTCGAGGAAGCTTTTTACAGTGGCTTCAATCTGACGCCTTTCCAGAAAACGGTCAATGAATTTTCTCAGCCATTTAATCACCCATCGTCCGATGATAAACACAATTGCAGCGGCAATAAGTTTCAAGCCTAAAGTTACGGCATGATCGAAGATTTTGTCTAGGAAATTGTCTATCGCAGATACCGATAATTCTGTTTTTTGGAGCGTATCTCCGGGAATAATGTCTAGTAGCATGTCTCTTTTATTTTTGGTTCAAAATTAATTATTATTGGATGAATGAGCAGCTTTTTTGAGCGATTATTTTAACTGTATAAGGAGGTAAATTGTTATTTTATTTTATTGTGTATGTGAATCGGCATTTGAATACGATTATTGTCGTATAAAATTGTTCGTTTTTTTCAGCTACACGCGACCGAAGATTGTTGGTGTTTCTTTTGCCTGAAGCCACAAAAGAAACCAAAAATACTTTGACGCCCGCTTGAAAGGCTGGCGCATATTTGATTGAAGGGCTTTGTCCTACTATGGCGTCAGCCCCTGCGCATTAGTGACGCAGGCGGGGCACCCAATCCGTAAAGCGGAGGTGTAGAGCAAAATACGGTAGCTGCTATACTGGGCTGATAATCCGGTTAAAGATGATTCTGTATTATTTTGCTCCACCGAAGCTACGGTGTTGGGTCGCCGAGGAACGGAGCGCTAGCCTTTTGGTTCGTTTTGGGCAATGCCAAAATGAACATTCAGACGGAACGAAGTGTAGTCAAAAAAACGAACACAAGCAATCTCTGATTGCGCGTAGTAGATAAGAATTGAACAATAATCGTATTCAAATACTGACCGGCATTATTTTCAAAAATATGCGATATTTCTGAAAAAACGTATCTTTGCACTCTTGATTTTAACAGAACGAATAAGTGGAGGATATACATATACTTGATTTAAAAGAATTCCTGGATAAAAAGGTTGTGCAATACAATACTCCGGAATTTATAGCTAACGATCCTATTTGCATTCCTCATAGTTTTACATCAAAACAAGATAGGGAGATTATGGGATTTTTTGCATCCATATTTGCCTGGGGGCAACGCAAGACAATTATTAATAAATGCAGGGAACTCGTCCAACGAATGGATAACAGCCCCTATGAGTTTATTATGCAACATAAAGACTCCGATCTGAAAAAAGTATTGGAGTTTAAGCACCGCACATTCAATGATACTGACTTATTATATTGTATTCATTTTATGAAGCGGCACTATGCTGAATATAATAGCTTTGAGGACGCATTCTTTCCGGACGGGAATATGACCGTTGAAGGCGCACTCAACCATTTCGAATCCTATTTTTTCTCTCATCCCGATGCCCCTCAGCGTACACGTAAGCACATACCTTCACCTGCCCGTCGGTCGGCATGTAAGCGTCTCAATATGTATCTGCGCTGGATGGTGCGTAGCGATAATAATGGAGTAGACTTCGGGTTATGGAAAAAAGTTAAGCCCAAAGATTTGATTTGTCCGCTCGATCTGCATGTGGAACGTACAGCCCGCAAGCTCGGTTTGCTGCATCGCGATAAGCCGGATTGGCAGGCAGCATTGGAGCTGACCGGTAATCTCAGATTGCTGGACGCTGCCGATCCCGTGAAATATGATTTTGCCCTTTTTGGTATTTCCATTGAGGAAAAATGTATTATCGACAGAATATAACAAATGCACATAATTTACGTTTTATATATGGTGGGTTATTTTTTTCGTATATTTGCAACGTGTAAGTTTGCATAGAAAGAAAGGAAATGGGAAAGTTATACATCATACCTACGCCCGTAGGAAACCTGGAGGATATGACGTTCAGAGCCGTGCGACTACTGAAGGACGCTGCGCTTATACTGGCTGAAGATACACGTACTACAGGTATCCTCTTAAAGCATTTCGATATACAGAACAAGATGCAATCTTATCATAAATTCAACGAACATAAAGCAGTATCACATATCGTAGACAGACTCAATGCAGGAGAAGATATTGCATTGGTATCCGATGCAGGTACACCCGGTATATCCGATCCGGGTTTTCTGGTTGTGAGAGAATGTGTGAAAGCCGGCATAGATGTGGAATGTTTGCCGGGTGCTACAGCTTTTGTTCCTGCACTGGTATCGTCGGGTATCCCGTGCGACAGATTTTGTTTCGAGGGATTTCTGCCTCAGAAAAAAGGCCGTATGACCCGATTAAAAATTCTGGCAGAAGAAACCCGTACTATTGTATTTTACGAGTCTCCCCACAGAGTATTAAAAACGCTGACCCAATTGGCGGAATATATGGGGGAGGACAGGTATGCCGCTACTTGCCGTGAGATATCGAAAGTATATGAGCAGACATGCCGGGGAACATTGACAGAATTAATATCTCACTTTTCGGTGAACGAACCACGTGGTGAGTTTGTTATAGTCCTGTCCGGTAAAAATTGAACGTTTTAATTAGCGAGGGCAAAACAAAGTTTATTTTTTGTTATGCTTAGTCACAAAAAACGCCTGATGAAATCGAATGAATAAATTAGATAATAAAACTAACAAGTTAAATATTTGTATATGAAAAAATTATTAGTAGGATGCTTTTGCTTATTAGCTTTAGCTTCATGTAACGTAAAAAATTCGGATGAATATAAGGCTTTACAAGCCCAACGGGACTCCTTGTTGCAGGTTAGTGCTCAGGGAAACACTGAACTGGCTGAAATGAACAGCCTGATAAACGATGTAGAGGAAAATTTCAGACAGATAAGGGAAGCCGAGAAATATCTGACTATAGAATCCAAATCGAAAGGTGAAATGTCGAATGACACTAAAACCCGTGTCAGAGACAATTTTGAAATGATAAATGAAATTCTGAAAAAGAATAAAGCGGATATAGATAAGTTGAATCAACGTCTGAAAGGTAATTCGGGACAGATGTCAGGTCTGAAATCAACTATCGAACGTCTGAATGCGGAGTTGACCGAAAGAGCAAATACAATATCTGAGTTGCAGTCGTCTCTTGCTACACGCGATGCTCAGATTGCGTCATTGCAGACAGATGTGAAGTCGTTGACTGAAAATGTGGATAACTTATCTACTCAGACAGCTGAACAGGCATCTAAAATCAAGGAACAAGATAAGGAGCTGAATACTGCTTATTATATGTTCGGTACTTCAAAAGAACTGAAAGAGGCTAAAGTTGTAACAGGAGGCTTCCTTGCATCAAACAAAATCCTGAACGAAGGTATTGAAAAAAGCAAGTTTATAAAGGTTGATATACGTGATACTAAAAGTATACCTGTATATGACAAGAAAGCTAAACTTTTGTCAGACCATCCGAAAGACAGCTATACACTGGATAAAGATGCAAGCGGTAAAGTGGTTATAAAAGTAACTGACTATAAGAGATTCTGGAGCCTGACTAAATTCTTGGTTGTTGAGGTAGGTTAATATCAGAATTCAATAAATAAACATTGAGTCGGTACTTTAGTTAGTATCGGCTTTTTGTTTTTTAGGGGGATATATTTATCTATATAATTAGAGCCGATAGCCGTTAGCTTATAGTTCTTTGAAAGAATTAATTAGAAAATTAACATGTTAGCAAATGAGAAAAAAGTGTAACTTTTGTTATCTTTTAACAAGTAATGAGTTTTGGGTAATAAGTACTAAGTTGAGGAAATTGTATTACTGTTTACTGTAAAGACTGTTACCTTTGTTACCTTTTAATTATACATAGTTAATTAGTGTGAAAATCGCGAAATAAAAACAATGAAAATTCTGTAAGAAGTGTCAGGTTTTAACTAAACGTAGTTAATAAACGTAAATAAGGTGATAAGTGATGAGTTAGACTTTGCATCTTTGCGAGAGAAACTTTTTAGGAAGAGATGCTTCGTTCCGCTCAACATGACAGAATATGAAGGTTCTCAAAAAGCTAACGGCTAAAAGCTATCAGCTAATAGCTAAAAAACTGTTACTTATGTTACTTTTTAACTATATATAGTTAAAGAAGGTGAAAAATATGAGTGTGATAAATAATGAAATTCTTCATTTTTCATTTTTAATTCTTAATTGCTTTTTGTGTTACCTTTGCTTTATGAAAACGATTCTCACAACTTTTAACGCTAAGTATATCCATACTTCATTAGCTCTTCGTTGGCTTTATGTAGCTAATAAAGACCGCTTTGATATTTCATTCAAAGAATATACCATTAAAGAGCAAGTGGGAAAGGTTGCGAGAGAACTATTAGATAGCGACAGTGATGTGATAGGTATAAGTGTATATATTTGGAATGTGGAGCAGACGAGAGAATTGATTTCGTTATTGAAAGCAGAAAAGCCGGAGCTAATTATTATTCTGGGAGGGCCGGAAGTGATGTACGAACCGGACTTTTTCCTTCACAACTGGAATATCGACTATGTGATAGGAGGTGAGGGAGAATTTGTTCTGGGTGAATTATTAACTGCTATCGAGGCGGGGGATGCAGATGAAATAAAGGGGGTGTCATCACGTGGCCATATCAGCAAAGTAATTGTGCAGGCCGATCTGGAAAAACTTGCGTCTTTGCCTTCGCCATACATGCTGGAAGAAGACAGGGAAGATATGAAAAACAGGATGGTGTATTTCGAAACATCGCGTGGATGCCCTTATCAGTGCCAGTATTGCCTATCGTCGCTTGAAAAAGGTGTACGCTATTATCCTAAAGAATATATATTGGAGAATCTGGGGTATATGATAGATAACGGCGCTAAACAAATCAAGTTTCTCGACCGTACTTTCAATCTGAATAAGGAACATACACATACTGTGTTCGATTTTCTGATTAAGAATTATCGTCCGAAACTTAGTTGCCAGTTTGAGGTATATGCCGATTTACTAAAAGATGAAACGATTGATTATCTGAATACTAATCTGTCAAAAAAATTCTTCCGTTTCGAAATCGGTATTCAGTCCACATATGAGCCTACGAATATTGCTGTAAGGCGCAGACAGGACTTTCCCCTATTGGCACGTAATGTAAAGAAAATAATGGATGGAGGTAAAATAGATCTGCATCTCGACCTGATAGCCGGACTGCCTTATGAAACATTGGAGCGTTTTATAAAGTCGTTCAATGATGTATTTTCATTGGGGGCGAAGGAGGTACAACTCGGCTTTCTGAAAATGCTGCGGGGAACAAATCTGAGAAAGCAGGCTGCTCAATATGGCTATAAGTATGATGAGCAGGCTCCTTACGAAATAGAGTGCAACGCGGATATCTCCAGCCAGGAACTGGATCGTATACATGAAGCGGAGCACGCCTTGGAGAAGTTCTGGAATAGCGGAAGGTTTCCCCGTACGATGAATGAGTTGTTCGGGATTTATTATCAGGGTCGTTACTTTGAATTATTCGACGAAATAGGACAATATTACAAGGCGCAGAATCTTCCCCATCGTGGCTATCAGTTGGAGGAATTGTTCCGTTATCTGCACAATTTTTTGTTATCGAAAGATATCGACTTGTTTGAATGTTTGCGGACAGATTACTACAATAATTTCACCCGCAGGCCTCAGGGCTTTTGGGCGGATGTGATGGATAAGAAGCAGCGGAAGCAATTGTTGTATCAGATAGGGCAGGATAGGGGATTCCTGTCGAAGTACAGGCTGAACCGTAAGGTTATAGAAAAGCAGACGGCGGTTGACTATGTATCCGGTAATGAGTACAGGCTTACTGTATTTATTGATGATAAGCGTTTGTCGATACCTTATTGTGTGCAAGCCGAGTAATAAAAAAGTAACCCCTCCGGGAAATTGAATTATGTTTGTAATGAGTATGTTTATAGCGTTTTATATATGGTGGCGGTATTTGAACTAAAAGATAAGATGTAACTGAGGCTGTTTATCAAATATTTACTAATTTGGTAGATAATTAGATCAGGTAGTTGCATTAACTATTAAGAATAAAGCACTTTATATACATATTAATCTTATTATTTATGACTGGATGCACAAGTGTACCCTCAGAAAAAGAGAATGTTAACGATGTAATTATAGCTTTGGAAAAACATGCTTTAGAACTGTGGAATAATGGAGACCCTGATGGGTTTATTGAGTTATCTTCTGATGATGTAGTTTATTTCGACCCTGCTTTTACAAATAAATTTGAGGGCAAGAAGGCTCTCGAAGAATATTATAATACCATCAGGGGAAAAATTAAAATAGACGTGTATGAAATGATCGATCCGACTGTACAGGTATCGGTAGATACTGCCGTCTTGACATATGATTATGAAGCGCATAGAGATGGTCAGGTATTCAGGATGCATTGCACGGAAGTCTATAAGTCAGATTCGTCTGATCAGTGGAAAATTATACATACTCATTGGTCTTTTGCTCAGCCCTTGTAAGTAGCGGATCAGCCCTCTTTCAATATCCTGTAATATGCAGGCCAATTATTATAGAGTGCCTCCATCGAAGGCAATACAATGTCAGCTCCTGCGTCAGCCAATACTTTGTCGGGCATTGGGCCAGTATTGACGGCAATCGTGAAAATTCCCGCAGCTACAGCAGCTTCTACGCCGCGGGGTGCATTTTCAATGACTACGGCCTGGTTCGGATTTAGTGCGCCGCCTTTTTTCAATCCCATCAGGTAGGGTTCAGGGTGCGGCTTACCGTGCTTAACGTCGAAGGCAGTAACCATCTTGTCTTTAGCAAATAGTCCGGGAAAGTTGTGTTCCAGTTTATTGATAAGCGTAGGCTGTCCCGATCCGGTGACAAGGACAGGTGTAAGTCCCTCTTCATTTACTTCCTTTACAAAGTCGTAGGCAAAAGGAATTAGCGCCCCGTCATTGTATTTAGTGAAGAGTTCAGTTTTACGTTTATATATGGTCTCTGTTTCTTGTTTGGTAGCGTCTCTTCCTTTTTCCCTGTTCATCAGGTGATTGATGGTTTTGCTGCCTACCATGCCTTCATACAGGTAAAACTCTTCGGGAGTACTGAGGATATCGAATTCGTCCATGGTCTCCTTCCACGATTTGGCATGCCATTTCATGGAGTCGTAAAGAACGCCGTCCATGTCGAATAGAACGGCTTTAAAATCGAAACGCGTATAATTATGTTTGTTGAGATAGTCTTTAAATGGAGTAATCATTATGAAATATAGAATTAATTATCTATACAAAGATAAGACAATATTTTTGATAGTACCGTAATGTATAAATGTCACAAAATATCAAAAAAGGAATCTTTTTATTTGTATTTCCGAAAAAATGGAATAACTTTGTCAATCGAAAAATGAAACTTATGTCGATGCATAGTAATATTATTATTAGTTCACTCATTATCCTCTGGAGAAATTTAGGGTGAGCATTGCTATGTAGAAAATAATATAAAGAAAAAACAGGGCCTTTCTCACTCTTCAGTAGATGAGAAAGGCTTTTTTTATGTAAAACAAACAGTATACTAAATCAATTAGAAAAGTTATGGACAAGTTATTTATTTTTGATACCACATTGAGAGATGGAGAGCAAGTACCGGGTTGCCAGTTGAATACTATCGAGAAAATCGAAGTAGCCAGAGCCCTCGAATCGCTCGGTGTTGATGTTATCGAAGCTGGATTTCCCGTATCCAGCCCAGGTGATTTCAATTCGGTAGTGGAAATATCTAAAGCCGTAACCTGGCCTACTATATGTGCTCTGACACGTGCCGTGGAAAAGGATATTGAAGTAGCAGCCGAAGCATTGAAGTATGCTAAGAAAAAACGAATACATACAGGTATCGGTACATCAGAATACCATATTAAATATAAATTTAATTCTACTCAGGATGAGATACTTCAACGTGCAGCGGCATGTGTGAAATATGCAAAACGTTTTGTAGAAGACGTGGAGTTTTATGCTGAAGATGCGGGACGTACCGATAATGCTTATTTGGCAAGAGTAGTGCAGGCGGTGGTGAATGCAGGAGCTACAGTTGTCAATATACCAGATACAACGGGTTACTGTCTGCCTACTGAATATGGGGCAAAAATCAAATACCTGATAGATCATGTGGATATGAAAAATGCAATCCTGTCTACACATTGCCATCAGGATTTAGGCATGGCTACTGCCAATTCCATCATGGGGGTGCTTAATGGAGCGCGTCAGGTAGAGGTGACAATCAATGGTATCGGAGAACGTGCCGGAAATACTTCACTTGAAGAAGTAGTGATGGCTATCAGAAGCCATAAGGAATTGAATATTGAGACGAATATCAATACTCAGAAGATATACCCTATAAGCCGTCTTGTTTCCAATCTGATGAATATGCCGGTACAGCCTAATAAGGCTATCGTGGGCAGAAATGCTTTCGCCCATTCATCGGGTATACATCAGGATGGAGTATTGAAAAATCTCTCTACATATGAAATTATTGATCCTAAAGATGTAGGTATCGATGATAATGCGATCGTACTTACTGCCCGCAGCGGACGTGCAGCATTGAAAAATAGACTGAATTTGCTGGGTATAGAAGTCGATGACGATCAATTGGCAGAAATGTATCAACGCTTTTTGGACTTAGCTGACCGGAAAAAAGATATAACAGATGAAGACGTACTGATCTTGGCAGGGAAAGAAACGGATAAAATGCGACGCATCAAACTGGATTACCTGCAAGTATTATCTGGTCTTGGAGTGCGTAACGTAGCCAATGTAGGTTTGGATATCGCAGGAGAAAAATTTGAAGCATCTGCTTCAGGTAACGGGCCTGTAGATGCAGCGATCAAGGCTATTAAGCAAATAATCCGCCGTCAGACTGTAATTGAGGAATTCCTTATACAGGCCATAAACCGTGGAAGTGATGATATCGGTAAAGTACATATGCAGGTGGAACACGAAGGTGTGAACTATTATGGTTTCTCGGCAAATACTGATATTGTGGCAGCTTCGGCAGAAGCCTTTATCAATGCTGTAAATAAATTTGTAAAATAAGCAATGCAGGTAGAGACCAAGAAATACCAATATATAGACAGCCTGAGGGGGATAGCCATATTATTGGTTATACTTGTGCATGTACAGTTTATAGAAGGTATTACTCCGTCTATCTCTTATTTTTCACCGATGGCTTTCCAGTTTATGGCGAACGGACATCTGGGGGTAAATTTGTTTTTTGTCGTAAGCGCATTCACATTGATGATGTCTCATCAGAGACGGCAATATGAAGAACATACAAACCGGAATTTTTTCATACGCAGATTCTTTCGTATAGCTCCCATGTATTATTTGGCGATAGTCTATTTTACTTTTGCGTATTTTATAGGTTTTGATTTTGCAAATATAGATTGGGGCGATATACCCAAAAAAGAATTGATACTAAACCTGTTGTTTATAAATGGCTTTTTTCCGGAATATATTCATCACTATGTACCGGGAGGATGGTCGATAACTGTGGAATTTACTTTTTATGCAATATTTCCATTTTTGTTTGCCAAACTCAAGAACATTAATCAGTTTGTAATATTCACATTGGTAACTTTGTTGATTTCTACGATTGCAAACTTTTTATTACGAGGTACGAGTGCAGATATAAATAATTTTCTGGGGTATTATATTATAGCGCAATTACCTGTATTCTCATTAGGAATGTTGGCATACCAGCTGATTGCAGATAAGGAAGCGATAATGAAAATAAAGCTATCGTCTTTATCTTTACTGGCTGTAACAATATTGATATATTGCTATACGTCCATATCTTATGATTTTTTGTATAGCATTGTGTTCTTTCTATTACTGATTATATTATCTGTAAAGGCGTATAAATTATTTTCGAATAAGATACTGGCGAGTATAGGGAAAGTGAGTTTTAGTCTTTATTTGGTGCATTTTGCTATGATGACAGTCTTTAATATGTTTGGCTGTTTCAAATGGGTGGAAGGAAGAATAACAGATAGCTTATCAGCTTGTCTTTATTTTATTTTAGGCTATATATGCCTGTTTGCTGTGAGTTTTATAATATCCAATATTACATATAGATTAATCGAAGTTCCGGGGCAAAATCTGGGACGAAAACTAATTAAAAAATTAGATCAACAAAAATAGAATTTTAAGCATGAAAACTTTATTCGACAAAATCTGGGATGCGCATGTCGTATCTTCTGTAGAAAACGGGCCAACACAGCTGTATATCGACCGTCACTTCTGTCACGAAGTGACAAGTCCTCAAGCTTTCAATGGATTGCGTGCGAGAGGATTATCTGTGTTTCGTCCTGACAAAACAACTATAACAGCCGACCATAATACGCCGACTATCGATCAGGATAAGCCTGTAAAAGATCCTATATCTAAGAATCAGCTGGATACACTTTCTAAAAATGCAAAGGAATTCGGTATAGATATGTACTACCCTTTGGGACACCAGAAAAATGGTGTTGTACACATTATTGGTCCTGAAAACGGATTTACTCAACCGGGTATGACCATAGTTTGCGGAGATAGCCATACATCTACTCACGGCGCTTTCGGTGCTATCGCTTTCGGTATAGGAACCAGTGAAGTGGAAATGGTATTGGCCTCACAATGCGTATTGCAATCGCGCCCTAAAACAATGCGTATCACGTTCAACGGTAAACTTGGAGAAGGTGTTACTGCAAAAGACTTAGCTCTTTATATGATTTCGAAACTTACAACTGGTGGCGCCACCGGATATTTTGTAGAATATGCAGGAGAGGCCATTCGTAATATGTCGATGGAAGAGCGTATGACGCTGTGTAACCTGAGTATAGAAATGGGGGCGCGTGGCGGACTTGTTGCTCCGGATGAAACTACATTTGCCTATGTGGAAGGCCGTGAATTTGCTCCTAAGGGCGAAGAATGGAACAAAGCACTTGCTTATTGGAAAACATTGAAGACCGATGAAGGTGCAAAATTTGATAAAGAACTGACTTACGATGCTGCCGATATCAAACCGATGATTACATATGGCACAAATCCGGGTATGGGTATGGGAATAAATGAAACAATCCCTACATTGGATGATATAGATGAAGCAGGTCGTATATCTTTCCAGAAATCGATGGATTATATGGGATTCAAACCGGGAGAGAAGGTTGAAGGTAAAACTATTGATTATGTATTTCTCGGTAGTTGTACAAATGGACGTATCGAAGACTTCCGTGCATTTGCCAACTTTGTAAAAGGTAAGAAAAAAGCAGATAATGTTATCGCATGGCTTGTTCCGGGTAGTCATAAAGTTGCCGATCAGATTAAAGCTGAAGGATTGGATACGATACTTACAGATGCTGGTTTCCAACTTCGTCAACCGGGTTGCTCTGCATGTCTTGCTATGAATGATGATAAAGTTCCGGCGGGTAAATATGCAGTATCTACATCGAACCGTAACTTTGAGGGTCGTCAGGGACCGGGTGCGCGTACTATTTTGGCAGGGCCACTCGTAGCTGCAGCAGCGGCTATTACCGGTAAAATTACTGATCCACGTTCAATCTGATTTTACGCTTTTTTGTCATACTGAGAGTAACGAAGCATTTCTTGTTTATAAAAAGAGATTCTTCACTTCGTTCAGAATGACAAGGAGGAAAAAGCTTTATATAACATTCACTTGAATAAAAAGAAAAATGGAAAAATTTCAAACACTTACATCAACATACGTTCCACTACCGATCGAAAATGTGGACACAGACCAGATTATACCTGCACGCTTCCTGAAAGCGACAGACAAGGAGGGATTTGGTAATAACCTGTTTGCAGACTGGCGTTATAACAAAGACGGAAGTCCGAAAGCTGATTTTGTTCTAAACAATCCTACTTATAGCGGACAAATCCTTGTTGCCGGAAAGAATTTTGGTAGTGGATCCAGCCGTGAACATGCGGCATGGGCAGTAGCAGGATATGGTTTCAGAGCGGTAGTATCGAGCTTCTTTGCCGATATTTTCAGAAATAATTCATTGAATAACGGTGTGCTTCCGGTAGTGGTTACACCTGAGTTTCTGGCAGAAATATTCGCAAGTGTAAGTGCAGACCCGAAAGCCACTTTGACGATTGATCTGGAAAATCAAACAATAACAAATAATGCAACCGGAAAATTGGAGAGTTTTGAGATCAATCCTTACAAAAAGGAATGTTTGCTCAAAGGGCTGGATGATATAGACTATTTGCTCTCTAAAAAAGAGATGACTGAGGAATATGAGGTCAATTCGAAAATTTGAAAATTAGCAAATTAGCATATGCCTTTATTTGCTAATTTGCTAATTTGCTAATTCGCAAATTAATTATGATAGAAATAATGGATACTACCCTGAGAGACGGGGAACAGACGTCTACCGTCTCGTTTTCGGCTCAGGAAAAGATGAGTATAGCACATTTGCTTCTTGTCGATCTGGGGGTTAATCGTATTGAAGTGGCCTCAGCACGGGTTTCGAATGGAGAATTTGAAACAGTGAAGAAGATTGCTTCATGGGCAAGAGCAACCGGGCATATAGATAAAATTGAAATATTAGGTTTTATAGATAAAGGTGCATCTCTCAACTGGATAAAAGACACGGGCTGCCGTACTATAAATCTTTTGACAAAGGGGTCGTACAAGCATGTAACCGAGCAATTGAGAAAAACTCCGGAACAACATCTGGAAGATATCAGATACGAAGTCGAGCTTGCTGAGAAGATGGGTATAACCGTTAATGTTTATCTGGAAGACTGGTCGAACGGGATAATGAATTCCGAAGATTACGTATATTTTATGATGGACGGAATGAAAGATTTACCGATCAGGCGTTTTATGCTACCCGATACCTTAGGTGTTCTTAATCCGCATAGCGTATGGCGTTGTTGCCGCCGGATGATAAACCGTTATCCGAATCTGCATTTCGATTTTCATGCTCATAATGACTATGATTTAGCTGTAGCTAATACAATGGTGGCGGCCGAGGTAGGAGTAAAAGGAGTGCATGTGACGATGAACGGATTGGGTGAACGTGCCGGAAATGCATCTTTATCCAGTGTGATCGCTGTATTCCATGACCAGTTGAAATTGGAAACTTCTATAAAAGAGGATAAGCTGAATAAGGTAAGCCGTGTAGTGGAAAGTTATTCAGGAATAAATATCGCTGCCAATCAGCCGATTGTAGGCGACAATGTGTTCACACAGTGTGCCGGAATACACGCTGATGGCGATAATAAGAATAACCTTTATTATAATGATCTGTTCCCGGAACGTTTCGGTCGTGTACGGGAATATGCATTAGGTAAATTGTCAGGAAAATCCAATATTCGTAAAAATATCGAGGCTCTCGGTATAGAACTCGATGAGGAGGATATGATGAAGGTTACCAACCGTGTTATCGAACTGGGGGATAAGAAAGAGATCATTACTCAGGACGACCTCCCATATATTATTTCCGATGTATTGAAAAATAATGAGAAAGAAAAACGGATAAAAATACTTTCCTTTGCATTTCTTCTCACCAAAGGTTTGCGTCCTACGGCTACAGTGCGTATAGAAATCGACGGACAGGAGCATGAATGGACTGCACCCGGAGACGGTCAGTATCATGCGTTCTCAAAGGCCTTGTGGAAGATATATTCACGCCTGAATAAGCCTACTCCTACGCTGACTAACTATGCAGTATATATTCCGCCGGGTGGACGTACCGATGCATTGGTGCAAACAGTAATTACCTGGGAATTTAATGGAAAGAGCTTTAAGACCAGGGGGCTCGATGCCGACCAGACCGAGGCGGCAGTTAAGGCTACCGAGAAGATGCTGAATATGATAGAGGAGATGTAAAGAAAGTCTATTGTAGCAGATATCTTTGAATAAAATAAGGATTGAATTATTAAGATGTTGAACAGGATAAAAGGTAAATTGAATAATCAATTGATAGGGGCTTTTGCTTATCTCCTATCTGTCCATATCCTGTTTCTTATTATTTTCAGTTTGTTCAGGTTTCTCTCTTTTTTGCAGGATAAGGTATATTTGGAAAGTGTCGATGACTCTTTGAGGACAACATATACTGTGGCTATATTTACTAAAGGGCTACGTTTCGATAATGTGATAACGTGCTACATAATGGTTGTGCCTTTAATTATACTTTCCGTACTCGCATTATTCAATAAATTTAATAAAAGTGTACTCAGGGTCGCAAATGTATACTTTATTATTTTCGGAATTATTGTCTTTGCCATTTCTGCCGCAGATATTCCATATCTTCAATATTTTAACAAGCATATTGGATTTTCTGTTTTTAATTGGCTGGGATATTCGGTCGAAACTTATGGAATGATTGTAGAAGATAATTCTTTATTCGCTTATTTATTGATTTATCTGTTTGTAGTTGGACTCTTTACCTTTTTTGTTGTTAAGATAGGACAATGTATGCTGAGACGGTTTAGAACGAATATGGATAAACGGGAATTTAAGATTTGGATACCTATTCTATTTTGCATTTTATCAGTTTGTCTTCTTGGCGCAAGGGGATTAATACATAAACGATTGGTTTTGGCCGATTCATACTTTTGCAATCAGCTTATGCTTTGTCAGATGGTTGTAAATCCTGTATTTTATTTATTGAATACTCCGGTGTCAGCACAGTCGATGAGCCTGGAGGATGAATATGTTTCTTTAGAGTTGATAAATGAAGAGTTGGGATTTAAAGCTGTTGACAAAAACTATTATAAGAAGGATATTATGACTTGCGATACAGTAACACATCCCAATGTTGTGATAGTATTAGTCGAATCATTTTCGTCTGATTATCTGAATGATTCTGTTGGAGGTAAACTTTTAATGCCGTATCTGAATGATCTTAAAGATAAATCCTATTATTTCGAAAATATTTATTCTCAGGGGACTCATACCAATCAGGGTATAATTTCTACATTGTACGGATTCCCTGCTATATTTGATGTTGTGATGTCTATGAAAGCACCTATCGAACTAAATCATGTAAGTTACGACGATGAAAGGTATAAGAATACGAGAAGAGCAGTTCCGGTTTATCACGGTTTACCAAATGACTTGAAGAAGTCTGGTTATAAAAATCTGTTTTTTGTAACAAATAGTCTGGCTTTTGATAATCTGGATTATTTTCTTCCTTTAAATGGATTCGATGAATGTTTTGGTGTGAAAGATTATCCGCCATTGGCACAAGTAGGTATATGGGGAGTTTCTGATAAATACCTGTTTGATTATTCGTTGTCTAAAATGGATTCTGTGTATAAAGAAGGAATACCTTTTTATGCTAATGTGTTGACTATAAGTAATCATCCTCCTTACGCATTGCCGGAAGAATTTCTGAAAAATGAGGCGTCAGAAGATGAGGCCGCCATGGCTTATACAGATTATTGTATAGAATGGTTTATTACAGAGGCTTCGGATAAAGATTGGTATGATAATACTATCTTTGTATTTCTGGGTGACCATGGACGCGTGAGAGAGCCGGAATATGATATACCGTTATCATTAATTCATATCCCATTGATTATTTACTCACCGCTATTTGAAAACGAGGCGAAAATTGTGTCGGATTTGGGAGGACAAATTGATGTTTATGCCACTCTGATGGGATTAATGCATAAAGAACCGGCATATAATACCTTCGGAATTGATCTCTTAAAAGACAAACGCCCTTATATATACTTTACGTCGGATGATAAACTGGGCTGTTTGGGGAATGATTATTATTATATAAATGATTTATCTTCGGACAGGGAGTTATTATATGAACTTTCAGATAAATCCATAAGCAATAAAATAGAACATAATAAAGCTCTTGCCGACAGTATGAAAAGATACTCGGGTTCGATGATAGAAGGAGCAAAGCATATATTTAAAAATTACCTAAAGTAAAACATATGAAAACGAGTATGAATTGTAAAATTGGCAGAGCCAATAACAATGCACAAAAGACAATGATAATTTTGTCATGCGAGTTTCCATACATCCTTAAAAACAAAATTATCGTATGAAATTAAACATTGCAGTACTTCCCGGCGACGGGATCGGACCCGAAATTATCGGGCAGGCTTTGAGAGTGACAGAAGCCATTTGTGAAAAATTCGGACATGAGCTTAGTTATGAATATGGCGTTGTTGGAGCAACTGCTATTGACCAGGTTGGCAACCCTTATCCGGATGGAACACATGAGTTGTGTATGTCGTCCGATGCTGTACTCTTCGGAGCTATAGGCGACCCTAAATATGACAATAACCCTTCAGCTAAAGTACGTCCCGAACAAGGCTTACTGGCTATGCGCAAGAAACTGGGATTATATGCAAATATTCGTCCTGTATCTACTTTTCCTTCTTTGATACACAAATCCCCATTACGTGCCGACCTGGTAGACGGAGCCGATTTTATGTGTATCCGTGAACTTACAGGAGGTCTTTATTTTGGTCGTCCGCAAGGCCGTAGCGAGGATGGGGATACTGCATACGATACTTGTGTATATACACGCGAGGAAGTAGAACGCATACTGCACCTTTCTTACAAATACGCTCGTATGCGCCGCAAGAAAGTGACTGTAGTAGACAAGGCGAATGTACTTTGTACTTCCCGCTTGTGGAGACAGGTTGCGCAGGAAATAGAAAAGCAATATCCGGATGTGGAAACCGAGTATATGTTTGTAGACAATGCAGCTATGCAGATAATTCAATGGCCAAAACGCTTCGATGTACTTGTAACCGAAAACCTTTTCGGGGATATCCTTACCGATGAGGCTTCTGTTATTACAGGCTCGTTGGGGATGTTGCCATCGGCTTCTATCGGTATTCATACATCTGTATTCGAGCCTATACATGGGTCGTATCCGCAGGCAGCAGGTAAAAATATCGCCAATCCATTGGCTACAATATTATCGGCAGCGCTGATGTTTGAATATGCTTTCGATTTGCATGAAGAAGGCGCACTTATCCGTCAGGCTGTGGCTGCTTCGATGGATGCGGGTGTTGTTACTGAGGATATAGCTTCTAAAGACGGAGTAAAACATTCTACATCAGAAGTTGGTGACTGGATTGTAGATTATGTGAAGAAGTAAATCCTATATCAGGTTATATGAAGAAGGCACCGGGATACCGATGCCTTCTTTGTTATGTTATGCTTTACGACACAGAGGCACAGGTTTAAGCCATGTCAGAATTCTCCATATCCATTCTACCGGACCATAGTAGAAACGTTTTATCCACCAGTTGCTATAAAATATCTGGAATGCACAGACAGCTAATCCGGCAAGAGCGCATTGAAGGAAACTGCATGATACAGCCATATTCAGTCCGAAACCGTAGAATATGAAGACTCCCATGAGTGATTGCATCATATAATTGGTAACGCTCATACGTCCGACAGGCGCTAATCTTTCCAGTGCATTTTTACCCGCAACAGTCTTATAATAGAGCAAAGTAAAGCCACAGATATAAATTGTCATCATACCCAGGTTGGCATAGGTTGTGAACAACCCCTTTCCTACGGATAACGCATAATCCTTGACTCCAAAAAATGGAAGAAGTAATACAATAGCATAAAAGAACGCAAACCACAGAAGGGCATACGGCAATACCTTCTTGCTATACTTCATCATCTTTTCTTCACTTTTATGTATTCCGTAACGCCCAATCAACATGCCGACAATAAATAGCCCTGCAAGTTGCAGATAACGGTACACATCTATAAACCACATCATTTTTGCTGTTTGTCCTTCCACAGCGTTGAACCGTATCATATCCCAGAACGAGCCATTGATAAACATGTCTGCGCTTTTTTCGAATAGTTCGTTCATGCGGATATTGAATGCATCGGGGGTATTGGGTACATTGTTACTCATCAGGGAAACGAATTGTATAACCTGCGGTATCTGCAAAAATAAAAGGATAGCGATGCCCGCCAGCCATTTTGTTGGTACTTTGTATAGAGGGATGAGTATTAGCCCTAAAGTGGCATATATGATGAAAAATTCGCCCATATATATCAACCCGTTGATATATCCCAGTGCAAATAGTATCAGTAGTCGCCATACAAATCTTAGCCGGAAGTCATTGCCTTTCTCTGCCTGAGAATCCATTTGCATAAAGAAGCTCAAACCGAACAAAAGGGAAAATATAGCATAAGATTTTCCCTGAAACAAAAAGTGGATGATGTCGTCTACAGCTGTATCTATCCATTGCCAGAATGGAGAATCAAGTACAGATGTATATGTGAGGTCGAAATGCTCCATACTGTGCAGTAGCATTATGCCCATCAGGGCGAAACCTCTCAAGGCGTCAATGGAACTGATACGCTTCTTAGGTGTGATCGCAATGTCTTGTTTCATGGTATACTAGTTTATGTTGCAAATATAGAGTTAGAGTATTTCAATACCCTGTATATTTTGAGCATAAAAGGCAAAAATTCGGTCATTCTTACTTTAGAGTACATTCTGTAAGTATCCTAAAAGCAGGAATACAGCTAAATGCGAACCTAAAAAAGGACGATTCTTAACTGAATAAATATTTATTAGTCTAACTTATTTTTTATACTTTTGGGATTCAATGATTGAAAAATGAAATTTGATAAAATATACAATAACCTCCTTGTCTGGAAAGCCAAGAATGTCAAGGAAAAACAATTGGTCATTTTCGTAAGTTTCCTTATTGGGATATTTACGGCATTGGCGGCATATATACTGAAAAGCCTCATACACCTGATACAACATGTTCTTACATCTCAATTTGTGACTGAAGGAGCTAATTATATATATCTGATAACTCCTGCTGTAGGTATCCTCATCGCCGGCTTATTTGTGAAATACGTTGTACGGGATGATATCAGCCACGGGGTAACAAAAATATTGTATGCTATCTCGCAACGCAAAAGTTTTATCAAACTTCATAATGTTTATACTTCCATTATAGCCAGTTCCATTACTATCGGATTCGGAGGGTCGGTAGGAGCGGAGGCACCTATTGTGCTTACCGGGTCAGCTATCGGGTCCAATCTCGGGCGGTTGTTTAAGGTAGAACAAAGATACCTGATGCTACTTATCGGTTGTGGTGCGGCAGGTGCCATTGCGGGTATTTTCAAGGCTCCTATTGCCGGACTGGTATTTGTGGTGGAAGTACTATTGCTCGACCTTACTACTTTTACCGTATTGCCGCTTCTGGTAACGTCTGTGACTGCTGCTACACTATCATATCTGACAATGGGAACCAAGGCTATGTTCAGCTATGCGCATACCGATGTGTTTATTCTGGAACGTATACCCATGGTTATCCTGCTTGGTATATTCTGTGGTGTGGTATCACTCTATTTTACCCGTGCGATGAACTGGATAGAAGATATATTCCGGAAACTTAGCTATTGGCAAAAATACGGACTCGGTGCAACTGTGCTGAGTATACTTATATTCCTTATGCCTCCGCTTTATGGAGAAGGTTATGATACGATAAATGCATTGATCAGTGGCAACAGGGAATATGGAGCATTACTCGACAACAGTTTGTTCTTCCAGTTTAAAGATTTTCGCTGGACAATAATTCTTTTTCTAGGTGGGGTCTTATTAATGAAAGTGTTTGCTTCCAGCTCTACAAACGGTGCCGGAGGTACGGGGGGGATATTTGCTCCGTCGCTGTTTCTCGGTTGTATCGCCGGATTTATATTTGCGTACGCAGCGAATCATTCTGAGTTTAGCCAATATCTGCCCTTATTACCGGAAGAAAATTTTGCTCTGATGGGGATGGCTGGAGTAATGGCCGGAGTGATGCATGCGCCATTGACAGGAACATTTTTGATTGCAGAATTGACAGGTGGATATGAGCTGCTCTTACCTCTAATGATAGTCTCAATCTGTTCTTATGCTTTTATCAAGATATTTGAACCACACAGTATTTATTCGATGCGTCTGGCCAAAAAGGGAGAATTACTCACCCACCATAAAGATAAAGCCGTATTGACTCTGATGAATATCAATCGCCTGATAGAAACTAACTTTCAAACTGTACACCCGGATATGACATTGGGTGAGATGGTAAAAGTGATATCCAGTTCGTCACGTAATGTATTTCCTGTGGTGGACGACAGAAACCGTTTTTTAGGGATTGTACTGATAGACAATATAAGGAACATAATGTTCCGTCCCGAATTATATAACCGCTTCAAAATTTCGCGTGTTATGACTTCTCCTCCTGCTATTATTGTAGTAGGTATGACAATGGAACGTATAATGAAGCTATTTGATGAAACTAAGGCGTGGAACCTGCCTGTGGTAGATGAAAATGATGTCTATCTCGGATTTATTTCCAAATCGAATATACTGGACGTTTACAGGGAGGTGCTGGTAGATAACTTTGCTGAAGATTAAGAACCTGTTTCAATTTTACCAAAATATTTTATTATAGTTCTTTTTTGTTCATTTTACTTGCTTTTTAATCAAAATTATGAAAAGATAAAAAATATGTGTTCCATACTTTTTTATCTTTGCGAAATAATAAACCAATTAACAGTAAGTATTTATGAAAATCTTTATCGGTATATTATCTGCTGTTATAATTCTTACGGGAGCCACCCTTACCGTATTGGCCCTGTGGGATATCCAGCCTATTTCGCTAAGTATAATTCTACGTTCGGGGGCAACTATTGCTATTGTGTGTGTTACTTTTTTTGTACTATGGCTTATACGTGTCCTGTTTTTCAAGAAAGATTTATTTAACAGTAATAAAGGGAAATAAGATTGCGAACCCATCTATCACTTTGGATGGTAGAAGTGGATTGATAAGTTATGCCCAATAATATATCATAAAAATCCTATCTGTTATTTTAAATCCTGTCCGGTAAATCAAGGATAAAAGAATATAATATTATTCCCGCTAAGATACTAAGCGTAAAGGTTAACTTTGTGTTTCCGTGCCTTTGCGGGAGATTTGTTTTTTAGCTACTTTTGTTGAGAAGAAATCAAAATCACAAATGAATAAAAAAGACTTACGAATCGTTTTCATGGGTACTCCCGATTTTGCTGTGGAAAGCCTGCGGGTTCTTGTCGAAAACGGATATAATGTAGTGGGTGTAATCACTATGCCCGATAAGCCCGGAGGACGGGGACACAAGATACAATATTCGGCGGTAAAGAGATATGCCCTTGAGCATGATTTGCCTTTACTTCAACCCGAAAAGCTGAAAGATGAAGTTTTTCTGAACGATCTGAAGGCTTGGAATGCCGATCTGCAAATTGTGGTGGCTTTCCGTATGCTTCCCGAAGTGGTCTGGGATATGCCGCGTATGGGTACTTTCAACTTGCATGGTTCGCTACTTCCGCAATACCGGGGTGCTGCACCTATCAACTGGGCGATTATCAACGGCGAAAAGGAAACCGGAGTAACTACCTTCTTTCTCACACACGAAATAGATACAGGTAAGATAATCCTTAGCCAAAAGCTGAAAATAGGGGAGGAGGATAATGCAGGTAAAATCCATGATGAGTTGATGCAGATTGGAGCACAACTGGTTCGCCGTACTGTAGACCTGATATTGGAAGATAAAGTAGATGCAGTGGCACAAGAGCAGTTATTTGTAGACGAAAAGGAACTTAAAGCAGCCCCGAAGATATTCAAAGAAACTTGCCGGATAGACTGGAATAAACCTGTGAATGAAATATATAACCTTATACGCGGATTGTCGCCTTATCCTGCCGCATGGACGGAGTTGCACGAGGAAGGAAAAGAAGTGCAGGCGGTAAAAATATATGCAGCGGACAAGATATATAAGGGGAAGGCCCATCCAATAGGCTATATCCATATAGATATGATAGAGAATGAAGATATTGATTTCGAAAAAGGATATATGTATGTAGGTTGTGTCGATGGCTATATCAAAATCAAAGAATTACAGTGGCCGGGAAGGAAAGCAATGACAACTGACGAATTTTTAAGAGGATATAAAGATAAATTGGGGAAAAGTCCTCGTTTTGTATAATATCTTTATCTATACTGAGAGTTGAAAATAGAGAAGTGAAGAATGGGAAAGTTTTGAACTCTTGAAATATTCGTAATTAGGGATAAGCTAATTGATAACTGAAAAATGTGTAACTTTTGTTACCTTTTAACAATATAAAAACAATGCAGAAAGTTATAAAATCAAACAACCTCAATAAAGATTTATCACATATCCTTAGCCAACTGGCTTTTGATAAGTTGTTTATCCTGACAGACGAAAACACGGAAAGGTTATGCTATCCGCTGGTGAAGGATAATGAGCAGATGACACGGGCAGGTAAGATAATAATAAAGGCAGGAGACAATAATAAGAATATAGAGTCCCTGTCGTCGATATGGAAATATCTTTCAGAGAACGGAGCAACACGTCATTCCCTGCTTATCAATCTGGGAGGAGGTATGCTCACCGACATAGGCGGATTTGCAGCGGCAAGTTTCAAACGCGGCATAAAGTGCATTAATATACCTACCACCTTGCTCGGAGCTGTGGATGCAGCAGTAGGAGGAAAGACCGGAATCAACTTCAATGGGTTGAAAAACGAAATAGGAGCTTTTGCTCCCGCCGAGACGGTTTTAATCGACTCTGTGTTTTTCCGTAGCCTCGACCATCAGAATTTCTTGTCGGGCTATGCCGAAATGGTTAAACACGGGCTTATTGACAGTGATAAGGAATGGAAAGCGACTTTGTCTTTCGATACCGAAGAAATAGATTATGAAAAACTGAAACAGTTGGTTGTTGATTCGGTTGCAGTAAAGGAACGTATTGTTGAAGTAGACCCTTTCGAAAAAGGCATCCGTAAGGCGCTGAATCTGGGGCATACCATCGGCCATGCATTTGAGAGTCTTTCTTATGAAATCGGCAGGCCTGTGCAGCACGGCTACGCTGTCGCGTGGGGTATTGTCTGTGAATTATATTTATCGCAGAAACAGTGTGGTTTTCCTAAAGATAAGTTGTATAAGACCGTCTATTTTATAAAGGATAACTATGAGGGGTTCTTTTTCGACTGTGATCATTACGAGCAATTATACGAATATATGAAGCATGACAAGAAGAACGAATCGGATACTGTGAATTTCACCTTCCTGTCGGATGTGGGTAAAATAGAAATCAACCGGACCGCAACTAAAGAAGATATATTCGATTCGATTGATTTCTTAAGGGAAAGCGTGGGGCTTTGATTATCAAAGGATGACAGGTAATACTTCGATCCAGTAATCATCCGGGTCGTTGATGAAGTACAGCCCCATATTATGATTTTCGTAGCAGACGCATCCCATTTCGCGATGGAATTCCCGCACCTGGTCGTAATCTCCTTCTACACGAATGCATAGGTGACTTTCGTTGTCTCCCAGTTCGTATGGTTGAGGATGGTCTCTAAGCCATGTCAGTTCGAGCGAGAACGAGTTGAAGTTGTCGCCCAGATATACAAGTATGAATGAACCGTCACCGGCCTCCTTACGTTTTATTTCCTTTAGTCCGAGAGCTTTATGGTAAAAAGCTATACTCTTGTCGAGGTCGGTTACATTGATGTTGAAATGGTCAAATCTTCCTTTTATTTCCATAATGGTCTTGTTTTGATGATGAACTACAAAAATAAGCAATAGATAGAATTTAATGACATATTATCGGATTATAACTTATTTTTGCTGTTTCTTGCCCAAATAATAGACAGGTATGCGACCTTAGCTCTATTAGTTATACTTTTTATGGATAATTCCTATCCTTGTTTACATTTGATGCTTTAGCTTATTTCTTGCTGCACTCTCTAAGGCTTGCTCTCACTTTTAGTATTGCCTAAAAGTAAGCAAAAAGCTATCGCCTCATATCTTTATAGACAAGGTACCTGTCAGAAGGGCTAGAGTAAAAGGTGAAAACATATTCGATCATATAAACCCTTGTCCCTTGCCCTTGTAGGGAAGATACAAAGAGGGTACTAGTTCGTAAATTAAACTAATAGCTAACAGCGTTTTTCACTATAGATAAATGAGTTGGAGTTGGAAACCGATAACAATAAAGATTAAGATATATGGATTTACTTAATAGCAGTAATCAAAATTGTGAAAATCAGAAAAGAATGTATCTTTGTTAACAATAATAATTAACCCATCACAAAACCATGGAAGCAGAAATGTTGTTGAGAGATCCGGATATTTTCCCGTCCGAAAAAGTGCTGCAGAACGCGTTGGGAGAAAGTGTGCACAATGTGCTGGCTTCTTTTCTTGAAACGATTACAAATGAAGAATATGCGCTGTCTATTGAATGGCGGTACTATAATGATGGGAAAGCATGGCTAGGCAAAGTGCTTTATAAGAAGAAAACGGTACTGTGGCTTTCGGTCTGGGATGGACTATTCAAAACATCTTTCTTTTTTACGGAGAAGCACCTCGAAAAGATTGCCGCTCTGGACATCGCCAAGACTATTAAAGATGAATTTGCAGGGGCTAAACCGGTAGGTCGCCTGCTCCCAATGATTTTTGATGTAAGTAATCAGGAACAAGTAAAAGATCTGCTAACAGTCGTTCGTTTTAAAAAGAGCTTGGTCTGATCTCGTATCAAAACACTTCTCACTTTTCACTTTTAGTTTTTAACTTTATCTTACCTGATTGCATTTCAAGAACTCCCCTATCCGTCATAAAACGGATGGCTCCGGTTACATCCTGCAACCGGTAATCAGGCAATGCATCTGTTACATCATCTACGGATCGCTCCCCGTCCTTGAGCAACGCTTTTATATCCAATGATATCTTATTGAACTTTGCATTCGTCATTCCCGAATCGTTCTTTGCCAGGCAAACATCACATTGCCCGCAATCACTGATATCTTTCTCATTGAAGTAAGACAACAAAATACGGCTGCGACACATCTCTTCCTGCTCTGCATAGTGGCTCATAGCCAGTATCCGCTTTTCGAAACGATCCTTACGGTCTTCGTTTACAAGACGTGGTATAATAAGGTATTTCTTATCCACCCGCTGACGGGTGTATGCTATCAGAGGCGTCTTTTTATGCGGGATATAATCGATGACATTGCGCTTATCCAGCATTTTCAGCATTTCATAGACAGCTTTCCGGCTTTTGTCTGTCTTCAGGCCTATTTCGGCCTCGTTAATGGTTACATAATTGGTAAATAAGCCTGTGTAAAGGCGGAGGATAGTATTTATGAGTTGCTCATATTCCCGCTCGAAATCGTAATGATACAGATCATCCCTGTAAACTGTAAACATCAGCCGCGAACGGTTATCTATCTCGTCGGTATACTCGATATAGCCTGCCAGATCCAATATCCTGAGTGCATTATGAGTAGGCAGAAGAGGATATTTGTAAGTAGCGCAGAACTGCTGTATATTAAAATCATATACCATACCCACCCCGAAGCCTTCAGCCACCTGAAAAAAGTAAGCGAGCGAATCATATACCTGAGAGATAAATTCCCGTTCGGGAAACTCATCCCTTATACGCTTTTTCAATTTAACACTATCATTCTTATGGTATAAGATGACTGCAAAAGCCTTTTCCCCGTCGCGTCCCGCACGCCCTGCTTCCTGAAAGTATTCTTCCACCGAATTGGGCAGGTCGGTATGCACTACCAGCCGCACATCCGGCTTATCTATTCCCATACCGAATGCATTGGTACAAACAATAATGCGCTTTTCGTTATTCTTCCAGCAGCCCTGCTTCCGTGATTTATCCTCACTGCTCAGTCCGGCATGATAAAAATCGGCGGAAAAACCTTGTTGTATAAGAAAATCCGACATTTCCTTCGTCTTCTGACGGCTGCGCACATAGATGATAGTGGAACCCTTTATTTTCTCAAGCAAGTGGACAAGTTCCTCCGGCTTATTTTCCGTATTACGCACTATATAGGCCAGATTCTTACGCTCAAAGCTTTTCCTGAAGACATTCTTTGCACGGAAGTGCAATTGTTCCTGGATATCATCTATCACCTCCGGGGTAGCTGTCGCGGTGAGAGCCAGAACAGGCACATCGGACAGATGTTCGCGAATAGATGCTATCTTGAGATAGGACGGACGGAAATCATAGCCCCACTGGGATATGCAATGCGATTCGTCAACAACCAGCAGACAAACATTCATATCGCGAAGTTTACTCAGGAATAGTTGAGTAGCCAGTCGTTCGGGTGATACATAGAGGAATTTATAATCACCGAAGATGGCGTTTTCAAGCGTAGTGATAATCTCCTGCCGGGTCATCCCCGAATATACGGCCAATGATTTTATATTCCTCTGACGCAGGTTATCCACCTGATCTTTCATCAGAGCGATAAGCGGAGTGACAACAAGACAAAGACCTTCCATTGCCATCGCAGGCACCTGAAAGGTCAGTGATTTTCCTCCGCCTGTGGGCATCAGCCCCAGCGTATCTTTTCCCTGGCTGACGGAATGAATAATATCTTCCTGTAAAGGGCGAAACTCGCCGTAACCCCAATACTGTTTGAGTATTTTGTGATAGATATCCATTCTCAATTAGCAAATTAGCAGATTAGCAAATTCGGAAATGAATTGATATTTGCTAATTTGCTAATTTTCAAATTTACTAATTAATTTTTCATCGGACGTACTTCTATCTTAATATCGGTACCATCCAAGGCTTTACCTATTTTCTCCTGATCGAATTCCGACATATGATACGGATAGAGCACTTTCGGCATCACCTTTTTAGCTGCATCCACAAACATGTCGTCTGTCATTGTATATGGCAGGTTCTTAGGCATGAAAGCAATATCGATGGTACCTTTCAGTTTATCCATCTCCGGAATATTTTCGGTATCCCCGGCAACATATACTTTTTTATCGCCAAATGTAAAAATATAACCATTGCCCCGTCCTTTAGGATGGTATGCTTCTCCGTCAGGTTTCTTATTTACAGCATTATAAGCCGGAACGACATCGATCATTATTCCGCTCCATTCGGTCTTATCACCATTATTTACCACATTGCCATATCCGAGTATACCGTTGCATACCTTCGATACTATATAGTGCGTATCAGCCTTTTTAACTGCGTTGATGGCCGCTGTATCGAGATGATCGCCATGCTCGTGCGTCAGGATAATCAGATCGGCCTTAGGTAATCTGGAATAATCTGCAACTTGAGAATAAGGGTCTACCTGAATAACTTTTCCTACAAATTCAAACATAACCGAGCCATGACCTACCAGTGTTACTTTCAGCGGGCCTTTGCTCGTTTCGTAGCTGTCAGCTTTTATATATTCCGCCTGTTCCATACTCAATGTATCCGTGGCTTTATCTCCGGCATTTGACGTAGTGGCCTTGTTACCGCAGGCAACGAAGGAAAATAAAGCGATTGTTAATGATAATACTAAAGATTTCTTCATATTCTTGTCATTTAGTGTGAATCCGAAAGCTGTCCTGTATCTATATCCTTGACATAGAGCTGAATATTCGTCTTGCCGTTGTGCGTATTTTCCTCCAGTGTATAGCAGATATCAAATGGCCTGCCATTTTTTACCATCTCACTATTGGCACTTTGCCGGAAAGCGATGCCATTCACCGGAATTGTAGTCGTTTTATCTATCATTTCCAGTTTCAGGTGTACATTATCTTTTCCCACGGGTTTACTTGTACCATAATCCTGTACATCCCATGTGACGAATATAGGGTTCAGGTTTTCCGGTCCAAAAGGCGCAAAACCGGCCAGGTCACTTATAAATTTCGGCGTAATCTCTTTAAATGAAAGTTCCGCATCTATACAAATCTGGGGACGCATCATTTCAGGCGCTATCATTTCAAGCGATAAAGCCTCAAAACGGCGCTGGAATTCAGCCAGATTCTCTTCTTTCAGCGATAAACCCGCGGCATAAGTATGTCCTCCGAAATTTTCCAGGATATCTTTACAGGCTTCTATGGCCTTGTATACATCGAAGCCCATTACCGAACGGGCAGACCCGGTGATCAGTCCCTGGGATTTGGTCAGCACCACCGCAGGGCGCAAATACTTCTCGGTAAGGCGCGACGCTACAATACCGATAACGCCTTTATGCCAAGTTTCATCATAGATCACCAGACTTTTCTTTTTCGACATATCTACCGTTCCGTCAATAAACTGTATCGCTTCGTCTGTTATCCGCTTATCCAGCTCGCGACGGTCGTCGTTATAATGGTCTATATTGGCGCTCTTCTCCCGTGCATCTTCTATCGTATTGGCCAGCAGCAAGTCTACGGCCTCTTTACCTTTCATCATCCGCCCCGAAGCATTGATACGGGGTCCTATCTTGAAAATAATATCATTCACGGTAATACCCTTGTAGGTAAGCCCGCAAATTTCGATTATTCCTTTCAAACCCAGGCTGGGGTTGGAATTAATCTGCTTTAAACCGAAATATGTCAACACCCGGTTTTCACCTGTGATGGGAACAATATCCGAAGCTACACTGACTGCAACTAAGTCGAGCAAATCTGTCAGCTCCGAAAAATCTATCTTATTATTCTGAGCGAGTGCCTGCACCAACTTAAAACCTACCCCGCATCCTGAAAGATGCTCGTATGGATATGTCGAGTCTATACGTTTGGCGTCAATAACAGCAACCGCGTCGGGAAGTATCTCGTCGGGCATATGGTGATCACCGATTATAAAATCAATCCCTTTGCTTTTGGCATAGGCGACTTTCTCAATGGCTTTAATGCCGCAATCAAGAGCGATAATAAGTTTTACACCCGTCTCTTCGGCGTAATCTATCCCTTGTTCCGATATTCCGTACCCTTCATCGTAGCGGTCGGGGATATAATAATCAAGGTTAGTTGTGAATTTCCGCAGAAATTTATACACAAGCGCGACGGCGGTTGTTCCGTCCACATCATAGTCACCGTATATCAATATACGCTGCTTTTGTCCCAACGCTTTCTCAATTCTCTTGATAGCTTTGTCCATATCGGGCAAAAGGAAAGGATCGTGTAAATCTTTCAGATTTGGATGAAAGAATTTATATGCATCTTCGGAAGATGATATTCCTCTCTGTATCAAGAGCTGACAAAGAACAGGGCTAATGCCTAATTTCTTAGCAAGATCATCTCTCTGCTCTTTTTGCTGGGTTGTTAGGGCTTCGTAATTCCATTTGTAAATCATTTTATATCGTTTTTTCTTTCTTCTGTCTCAGTGAGGCTAATTAACATATCTCAAACATGCGCAAATGTTAATATGCTCTGAATATCAGCCTCGTATAGCGCCATTACAAGCAGTAAGGGTAGTTTGCTATCAATTTGTAAAGATAATATATATATGTGAAAACGCTGTTAGTGATTCTTATTTTTATTTTTTATTTTATTATAATAATCTATAATGAGGATATGTTTATAGTCCGGTTCTATTACTTTTATAATAGATTTTTGATAAATAAAAAAGTCCTGTTTCCAGGACCTTAATGTGTATTGTGACCAACAAGTAGATTAATTTGTTCAGAATTCAATATCCTCGCCCCGTTGTTGCCACTGGACAGCCTTACTTCCCTTTGCTGCAGCGTAAGGGGCAAAAGCTGAGGCCTTGTCATACGCTTCGCCGAAATGCATAGGAGCTATACTGTTTATTTGTATTGCATCTATAAATTGTTCAGCTCCCTTCATATAGTCTTTACCCAAGCGTGGGTCGATAGGGAACATCGCTATATCAATATGCTTTACATTGGCGGCAAGCAGGTTCAGTTCATCTTGATAGAAGGCTTCGGCCTCCCGTATTTCGTCTTCAGTGGACTCTTCATTCCAGTGCCAGTTGTTAAGGTCTCCGGCATGGAATATGGTCTTGTCCTTAATATGAATAAGATACGACACACCTAAGTCGGTAGAGCCGAATGCACGGATAATGACATTCTGGTCTTTATACACTTCCAGTTTGTCAAGGTATATGGCGTCATCTTCTTTGGCCATTTGATTGTCCAGGATGTCTTTCGAGAAGATGTATGTGATATCCTTCTTTATAGCTTTCCATTTCAGTATGTCGGGGTTGAAATGGTCGGCATGCGAATGAGTGGATAGCACATAGAGCTTTCCTTTATTTTTCAGGAACTTTTTATGTACGATGCCTTCACGGAGATTGTCTTCAGAGTCTTTATAATAGTCTATAATGATCGTAAAGTCTTTTTCCTCAATAGCATATCCGCTATGGTAAATGTATGTAAGTTTCATTTTCTTTCTAATATATAATTGGTGCCTGCTGTTTTAACAATATACTCGTCATTTAGTTCTAACAGCCAACTTGAAGTTTTGATAAGGTTATCTTCTACCTGCATATTTCCGGCGGGGACGGTTGCTTGTCTCCAGTTATTAGCTAAGAGGCATGCACCCTTGGTAACGGTTAGTTTACCCCATTTGTCTATAAGCCTGAAGCCATCCGAATATACAGTACCCTGTTCGCCCAATGATAATACATTGTTTGGATTGAAGCCTATATTGGGTTGTGATAGTGGAAGTATAAGAATAGGTCTTTGAGTGAACATCTCCATATACAGAGATAGTAATTGGTCTTTTTCTTCTTTTCGCTTTACCTCAAATTCAAGAATGGCTTCATAGTCATACTCTTTCCTGATCTTTTCCTGTGTATTATTTATATCATCAGGAAGTTCTGTCTGATAAGCGGTTTGAAGTAACTTACCTAAGTCGCCATTGTATTTAATGCTTTTCCTCCATTCCATATTGGTCTTATCAAGCAGGTAACCGTAAATAAGACCTGAGGGATAGGCAAATGACCGAACATATGAAGGATTGTTCGAAATCCTTTCTTTCGAGAGCAGAACCTGCTGCTTCAGTGCATCCTCAGATGGAGCACACAGCGTGTGGGCTGTATACTCAGACAGCCCTTCATGCAATTCGAACAAGTTTTCATTGACGGCAGAGTTATCATACAGGGAACGGCGATATGCTCTGAATATAAGTGCATCGTTTATGTATCTCCTGCAAAGAGCGGTGTCATTGCCTTTAATGGCTTTTTCCAGTGCATTCCATTCCAACTTGAAGTATATCCTTGCCTGCATATCATCTGCATGGCTATTGTTGTAGCCTACGCCTTCCGGCAGGGATAGACCTAATTCCGGTTGACGGTAATGGAACATTTCGTGAATAATCAGTACCTTCCTGCTATATTCTTCATCGGTAAGAGGATATATAACCATTGTGAACTCTTTTCCGCCGAAGAGTGTCGTTGAATTGGCAATAATCTTATTTGCCGGGAATTTCCCCCTGTATATTTCTTCATCTTTCCGTAATAAGCCTTCGTTATCCATTTCATTCGATACTAACTCCAGTGTCTGAGGATTTATAAACAGGGTGGGAGCATAGATTGGTATCCCCCATAATTTGCTACTGTCTCTGTCAGAGATGGCTTTCGCTTCTTTATAATATTGGCTTGCTTTGTCTCCCGGAATACTGTTTTGACTGATAATCAAACTAATGTTAATAAGGTTCAATAGCACAATTGTTGCTATAAGTTTCATAGAGATTCAATTTAATAAAGGTAGATAATAAACTTTACTAACTCAAATGTAAGGTATATGAAACCGGATACAAAGAGAGATAACGCTGCGTAACACTTTGTAACACAATATGCTTATTTCTTATTCAACTTGCTATGTTTTATTCCGTAAGCAAAGTAGATAACAAAACCGATCAACATCCATATTATTAACCTTAACCATGTGTCTAAAGGCAAAGCGACCATTTGAGACAGGCAAATCAAAGCGCCCAGTATTGGAACTAAGGGTACCCATGGTGTTTTGAACGGGCGGTTAACATCAGGGCGGGTCTTGCGTAGTATCACAATAGAAATACATACAAGTGTAAATGCCATCAACGTTCCGATAGAGACAAGTTCTCCTAGTATATTGATAGGCAATAACCCTGCAATAAGACCTACAGCTATACTTGTTACAATGGTCGAATTATGAGGTGTATTGAATCTTGTATGTACTTTAGAGAAGAACTTCGGTAGTAGTCCGTCCCTCGATATTGTATAAAAGATACGCGATTGGGCCAGCATCATTACTAATATTACCGAACTTAAGCCGGCAATTGCTCCTATTTTGATAGGCATTCGTAACCAATGTAATCCTTCTCCTCCTTTATCTATTGCCAATGCAATAGGGGCGGGAACACTTAGCTCGGAATAATGTGTTATTCCTGTTAAAACGGCCGTTACCGCAATATACAGGATTGTACAAACAAGGAGGGAGATAAGTATACCTTTCGGCATATCCTTTTGTGGATCTTTTGCTTCCTGTGCTGTCGTAGATACGGCATCGAATCCGATATATGCAAAAAATATGACGGCTGCTCCGCGAAAAATACCGCTCCAGCCGAAATGTCCAAATTCACCTGTGTTTTGAGGAATGTATGGTGACCAGTTGCTTGTGTCTATATATGATAATCCGAAGCCGATGAAAAGTAGGATGACAACTACCTTTACCACAACTATGATATTATTTAATGTTGCCGATTGGCTTATACCTCTTATGAGTAATACCGACATAATGGCAACGATAAACATTGCAGGGAAGTTAATTATACTACCCGTTGTAAACCATCCATCGGCACTGGTGTGGTCGAAAGGCGCCATGCGCAGATTCTGGGGTATGTGTATCCCGAAGTCGTCAAGGAAACTTACAAAATATCCCGACCAGCCCACGGCCACAGTCCCAGCGGTGAACAGATATTCCAGAATCAAGTCCCAACCTATAAACCATGCGAAAAACTCGCCCAATGTAGAATAACTGTATGAATATGCGCTGCCGGCAACAGGAATCATAGAGGCGAATTCAGCATAGCAGAGTCCGGCCATAGCACAACCCAAAGCAGAAATAATAAAAGATATGGTAAGAGCAGGCCCTGCATAATTAGCGGCAGCTGTTCCCGTGAGAACAAAAATACCTGTACCTATAATTGCTCCTATACCTAATGCTACAAGGTGTCCGGTGGTCAGGGTTCTTTTCAACCCACCTTTCTCTTGAAGAGAATCCTGTAATAAGGTTGTTATATCTTTTTTTCGGAATAACTGATGTTTCATAGTTTTCATTATATATTTTATTTTCAAAAATAATACTTTTTGAAATATAAATCATTTATATAGTATCAAAATGATTTTATATGTTTTGTATTGTTGATAAAAATATTTTTTTTTAATCTTTTAAAGATATATTGTTTTGGAATATACCGGGTTTGTAGAATGTAAAATATGTTGTAAAACATATTCTGATTCAAGGTTATTTGTTTATATGGTTAATTTGTTTTTATTCAGATTTTTATGTGAGTTTTAGTAGGGTGTATGTTCGCACACATATTTTGAAGTTAGGTTATATATTAGTTATTTTGTTAAAGTTTTATCAAAGAACCTATTTAATTTAAGAAATTCGATATCTCATTCACCCGGATAATGTTCATTCTATTCACACAGAAATAAATATAAGAGATATGGAGCAGTTAAGCTATATCTCAGGATAACAGGTGTATATGTCCAGATAACAGATGATGCGATTTTAACTCTAATTTAAACTCAAAATACTAAATCATGGTAACACGCAGAAATTTTTTGAAAAGAGCCGCAGTAGCCTCAGCCGGGCTGGCTGTCGGTGGCATTGGTACAATGAATGCCGAGAGCTACAACCGGATTGTAGGGGCAAACAGGAAGGTTAATATCGCCTATATTGGTATTGGTAACAGGGGCGAACAGATTATTGGGGATTTTGAAAAAACGGGACTTGTCAATGTTGTTGCTCTTTGTGATGTGGATATGGGAGCAAAACAAACACAGAAAGTAATCGCTAAATATCCGAAGGCCAAACAATTTAAGGATTTCAGGGTAATGTTCGATAAAATAGGCAACGAGTTTGAAGCTGTTGCTATAGCTATACCCGATTTTGCACATTTTCCGGTAACGATGATGGCTATGGCGCATGGAAAGCATGTATATGTGGAAAAACCTATGGCACGCACATTCCTTGAGGCCGAACTGATGATGCAGGCAGCCCGTAAATACCCGAATGTAGTGACACAAGTGGGTAATCAGGGGCATTCCGAAGCTAATTATTTCCAGTTCAAAGCCTGGCAGGATGCAGGGATTATCAAAGATGTAACCTCCGTAGTTGCCCATATGAATAATCCTCGCAGATGGCATGGATGGGATGTAAATATATATAAGTATCCCGAAGCACAACCTATACCCAGTACATTGGACTGGATGACATGGCATTGTGCTGTTCCATATCATGAATACAGTGATAAATATCATAACGGAGAGTGGCGTTCATGGTACGATTTCGGGATGGGGGCACTGGGAGACTGGGGCGCACACATTCTCGATACGGTACATGAGTTTCTCGATTTAGGTTTACCTTACGAGATCAATCCAATAAAACTGACAGGACATAATGACTATTTCTTCCCTACAGACTCTACGATTCAGTTTAAATTTGGTCCGAGAGGAGAAATGCCGCCTTGCGACATTATGTGGTATGATGGAGTAAATAATCTTCCTCCAATACCGGAGGGATACGGAGAGTCGGCTCTAGATCCTAATATTCCGGCTTCCGGAGCAGGTGAAATCAAGAAAACAACGATTAATCCGGGTAAGATTATTTACAGTAAGGAATTAACCTTTAAAGGAGCATCTCACGGTAGTACGCTTTCTATTATTCCTGAGTCCAAGGCTAAGGATATGGCATCGAAACTTCCGGAAGTTCCAAAAAGCCCTTCAAATCATTTTGCTAACTTCTTGCTGGCTTGTACTGGAGTTGAGAAGACCCGTTCTCCTTTCGAGATACACGGCCCTCTCAGTCAGGTATTCTCTCTAGGTGTGATGGCACAGCGTTTAAATACAAAGTTCCATTTCGACAGCCGTACCAAGCAGATAACAAATAATGCTTTCGCTAACGCGATGCTTACCGGTATTCCTCCACGTAAGGGTTGGGAAGATTTTTATAAAATATAAATTATGAATTATAAGTTATGGGTTTCAGAAAATAGACTTATTTGAGCTCATAACTTGTTGATTATATTAAATTAAGATGAACAAAAATATATTATTAGCCATTTTCCTTTTGTTTACAGCAGCAATATCCGCACAGGAGAAATGGGAACCATTATTTAATGGGAAGAATCTGAAAGGCTGGAAAAAGCTCAACGGGAAAGCTGAATATAAAGTTGTGGATGGTACTATTGTCGGTATCTCGAAGATGAATACCCCCAATACTTTTTTAGCTACAGAGAAGAACTATGGAGATTTTATCCTTGAGTTTGACTTCAAAGTAGATGACGGATTAAACTCCGGCGTGCAATTTCGTAGCCTGAGCCTTAAAGATTATCAGAATGGACGGGTACATGGCTACCAATTCGAAATAGATCCTGCCGCGCGTGCGTGGACAGGAGGTATTTATGATGAAGCGCGTCGCAACTGGCTTTATCCTATGACTGTAAACCCGCCGGCGCGGACAGCCTTTAAGAACGGTCAATGGAATAAAGCGAGAATAGAGGCTATCGGCAGTTCTATCCGCACATGGGTAAACGGTATTGCTTGCGCTAATATCTGGGACGATATGACGCTTGAGGGATTCATAGCATTACAGGTTCATGCTATAGGAGATAAAGCTCAGGAAGGAAAAACCGTGAGTTGGAAAGATATCCGCATTTGTACTACGGATGTAGAAAAATACAAGACTTCGGATGCTAATGATGCCCCTCAGGTCAATTGTATCGTAAATACAATTTCGCCTAAAGAAGCAAAAGAGGGCTGGGCTCTCTTATGGGACGGAAAAACCACGAACGGCTGGCGTGGAGCTAAAATCAGTAATTTCCCGGAAAAAGGCTGGGTTGTTGATAATGGTATATTGAAAGTATTGAAAAGTGGAGGTGGAGAATCCACTAATGGTGGAGATATCGTTACCACACGTAAATATAAAAACTTTATACTAAGTGTTGATTTTAAAATTACAGAAGGTGCTAATAGCGGTATTAAATACTTTGTGAATCCGGATCTGAATAAAGGTGAGGGATCTGCTATCGGTTGCGAATTTCAGATTCTAGATGATGACAAGCATCCTGATGCTAAATTGGGTGTAAGAGGAAACCGCAAACTGGGTTCTCTTTACGACCTCATTCCGGCGCCGGAGAATAAGCCTTTCAATAAGAAGGAATTCAATACAGCCGTTGTTGTGGTAAAGGGTAATAAAGTGGAGCACTGGCTGAATGGCGTGAAGATACTGGAGTATGAGCGTAATAACGATATGTGGAAGGCTTTGGTTAATTACAGTAAATACCGTGATTGGCCAAACTTTGGAAATACTGCCGAAGGTAACATTCTTTTACAGGATCATGGTGATGAAGTGTGGTTCAAGAATGTGAAGATCAAAGAATTGAAGTAATTTTGTTTTGAATAATAGAAAAGCCCGGATAGATTATATGTCTGGGCTTTTTGATTTATGTGTAATTACTTTATATTGCTTGCTTTTAATCCTTTAATGACAGCCGAAGTAAAGCCCGCGTGCTCCATTTCGTTCAATCCTTTTATTGTGATTCCTCCGGCTGTAGTAACTTTGTCTATCTCCGCTTCGGGATGATTCCCATTAGCTTCTAGCAAGTCGATTGCCCCACGAAGTGTTTGCAAAACGGCATCTTTGGCCTGATCCGGATATACCCCCATTTCAATACCTCCTTCCATAGCTGCCCTGATATACCTGAATGCAAAGGCTATACCACACGATGTAAGCGAAGTTATAGCCGGAATAAGTTTCTCTTCCACAAATTCAACTTTACCAAGTTGAGAAAAGATGCGGAACACTTGTTCGCGTTGTTCCTTATCCGCATTCTGTGATGCAATATATGTCATGCTTTGGCGCACGGCTATAGCGGTGTTAGGTACAACACGGAATACAGGTTGACGCGGACTGGTCCATTCCTGTAGTTGAGCCAATGTAACAACAGCCGCAACAGATACGATTAACTGCTTAGGATTTTCCAATAAGGCCTTATGTGTTTTCAGTACTTCTTCTACCATCCACGGCTTAACAGCAATAATAAGAATATCTGCCGTAAGCAGTGAGGAGTAATCAGCTACTACAACATTTATATCTTCACTTACCTCCCTCAGCCGGGGTACATTCTTCCCTTTATGGTCGATAACGGTTATATCTTGAGGCTGTAGGCCTCCACTTACTGCTAAGCCACAGGCTATGGCTCCTCCCATGTTTCCGGCTCCGAGAATAGTTATTTTCATATGATCATTCTGTTTTAAAGGATGTATGGAAATTTGCATGACAAAACAATCCTGTATTTTGGTGAATTACAATCCATGCTCATTTTCATATTAATCACTGTTTTGATAAAAACAAAGGTAGCAAAATTTACATTTTTCCGAGTACTTTCTCCAAATACGCTTTCAATATATTTGCATGATTATAGACCGGCTCTCGGGACGCGTATAACAGCGTAACAATATTGTGCGATTCTATTTTTTTAATAAAATCCTTTACTTCATCCGCCCGATCCAATTCTTTTTGGTACATAGTCACAAAATCATCCCACCTGTTTTTTATATCTTCATGAAACCATTTACGTAAATTAGGAGACGGGGTAATATCTTTTGCCCATAAGTCGTATTTCAGATGATCTTTTCTCATACCTCTGGGCCACAGGCGATCAACCAGTACACGGAAACCATCATCATTTTCAGGATCTTCGTAAACTCTTTTCAATTTTATTTCTATCATATGCTGTGAAGTTCTAATATTATAACCTATTAATTTTAGAACAATAGAATATCTTTTTTGTTTGATAAGGATCATCCAGATGCAATCCTAGTACTTAATTTATCTCAAAAAATTTCTTTTTTTTCTAATAAATAAACAGATGGTAGATAATTATTACATTTTACTTACTTTTGTGCAAACTTTAGTTTATGATAGAACGGCTTTTCAAGAAAAAAGATATATCGGCAATACTTAGTGAACCTACAGAAACTAAGGGAGGGCTAAAAAGAAGCCTTTCGGCAACAAATCTCGTAACTCTGGGGATTGGTGCAATAGTAGGAACCGGGATTTTCGTTATCACCGGACAAGCTGCAGCCATGTACGCCGGACCTGCATTGACGATCTCATTTGTTATTTCGGCCCTCGGTTGCATTATGGCAGGCCTGTGTTATGCGGAATTTGCCGCCATGATACCCGTATCGGGCGGAGTATATTCATACAGCTATACGACAATGGGTGAAATTTTGGCCTGGTTTGTAGGCTGGATATTGATTCTTGAGTATCTTTTCGCCTGCTCAAGTGTCGCTGTAGGATGGTCGGGCTATATGCTAAGTTTACTCGACGGATGGGGTATCGATTTCCCTGACCAGATCGCCGGTGCCACATTCGACCATCTGAAAGACGGGAGCTGGGTATGGACAGGGCGTATCATCAATTTTCCTGCGGCATTTATCGTAGCCATAGTATCCGCTTTTCTGATCGGAGGTATCAAACAGTCAGCATTCGTTAATAACATCATCGTTGTTATCAAAGTTAGCGTAATCCTTCTGTTTATCGGGTTTGGCCTTTCGTATATAGACACAAGCAACTGGACACCATATATACCTGAAAATACGGGAGATTATGGAAATTTCGGATGGACGGGTATTCTCAGGGGTGCAGCAGTGGTGTTCTATGCATATCTGGGATTCGATGCTCTGTCTACCGCCGCAGGAGAGGCAAAAAATCCTCAGAAGGATATGCCAAAGGGCATCTTGTTCTCACTACTTATATGCGCGTTACTATACATAGCCGTAACTACAGTGTTGACAGGAATAGTCAATTATAAAGACTTGAATGTAGACGCACCAATAGCACTTGCTATAGACCGTACCGGCGAAAGCTTAGCCTGGTTAAGCCCCCTTATCAAACTCGGAGCGATCGCAGGGCTTAGTTCGGTAATCCTGGTTATGATGCTAGGACAATCGCGGATATACTATTCTATTTCTAAAGACGGGCTGTTGCCGAAGGTGTTTTCGAAAGTAAACGATAAACATGGAGTTCCTCATAATGCAACTATTTTTGCCAGTATCGTTACAGCGTTGATAGCCGGACTCTTTCCACTCCATGTTCTCAGTGAGCTTGTATCCATAGGTACCCTGATGGCCTTTACTATTGTCTGTATTTCTATTGTTATACTGCGTAAAACGCAACCCGACCTCAAGCGTCCGTTCAAAACGCCTCTTGTGCCATTCATTCCTTTGGCCGGAGCTGCGATCTGTATTGTACAAATGCTGTCTCTGCCATGGAGTACCTGGGAACGGCTTATCGGCTGGACCGTGATAGGGTTTGTCATTTATTTTACATATGGGATAAAGCATAGTAAACTGAATGGTATTAATAAGAAATAATTAATTGTTCAACTACATTAGGCGTTTTTCGTGACTCGGCATAACCAAAATAAATTTTGCTTCTGCTCTCGCTACTTAAAACGTCCGTTTTTTATTGACTACACTTCGTTTCGTCTGAATGTTCATTTTGGCATTGCCCAAAACGAACCAAAAGGCTAGCGCTTCGTTCCTCGGCGACCCAACACCGCAGCTTCGGTGGAGCAAAATAATACAGAATCATCTTTAGCCGGATTATCAGCCCAGTATAGCAGCTACCGTATTTTGCTCTACACCTCCACTTTACGGATTGGGTGCCCGCTTGCGTCACTAATGCGCAGGGGCGGACGCCATAGTGAGGACAAAGCCCTTAAATCAAATATGCGTCGGCCTTGTCGTGCGTCTAAGCATTTTTGATTACTTCTTTTGCTTAGAAAAAAAGTAATACAAGTAATCTTTGATTGCGCATAGCTGAAAAAAACGAACATTAAAACATAACTACAGATTTGAATTTATAACTGATTTCTGTAACTTTCCTTGCTTCTTAACGATATATGGTTAAGAAATATGAAGTGCTCTATTTAATATTTATTTATATTTTCACCGTTGTTTAATTCGTTTTTTGTTAAACGAATACACAATTATATTATCTTTGCACTATTATCATTCATATTAGAATATGGACATTTTCATATCAATTTTAATTACTCTTTTATTCGTATTTCTTAATGGTTTTTTTGTTGCGGCAGAATTCGCAATAGTAAAAGTTCGGTCTTCCCAACTTGAATTGAAAGCTCAGGCAGGCAGTCGTGCCGCCGCCCTTTCAAAAAAAATAGTCACACATCTCGATTCCTATCTGGCTGCTACCCAGTTTGGTATTACCATTGCCAGCCTTGCTTTAGGTTGGATCGGTGAGCCTGTGGTATCCAAGATAATCAAAGAAATAATCGGACTGTTCAATATTGAACTTGCCCCGTCTGTACTCTCTACAGTATCGCTGATTACCGCGTTCATTATAATCACTATATTGCATATCGTACTAGGAGAATTAGCTCCTAAATCATTAGCTATCCAGCGTTCGGAACAGACAACACTTGCCGTCGCGTATCCTCTGCATGGTTTCTATTGGATTTGCCGTCCGTTTATTTGGTTACTGAATGGTATTGCCAATCTTGTACTCAAGATGGTTGGACTGCATACTGTTTCGGAACAAGAAGTATATAGCAGCGACGAGTTGCGATATCTGGTAGATCAGGCAAAGGAAAGCGGGAAGGTAGACAGTACCGAATTTGATATTATCCAGAACGCATTTGACTTCTCGGAACGTACGGCGCGCCAGATAATGGTTCCGCGTACGCAGGTGGTATCTATAGACGTGAACGATTACGATGAAAAGACATTGGAATTTGTAATAGAGGAAGGATATTCCCGTATCCCGTGTTACGAGGATAATATAGACAATACCATTGGGGTAGTCCATCTGAAAGATATATTGAAAAAGATGCGCATTAGTAGCGGAAATGTGAATATCCGTTCTATTATAAGGCCGGTTTCATTTACACCCGAGACAAAACGTATTGGTCAGCTATTGAAAGAGTTTCAGGTAAAACATCAGCAAATAGCGATGGTGCTGAACGAATATGGCGGAGTAGAGGGCGTTATCACTATGGAGGATATACTCGAAGAACTTGTCGGGGAAATACAGGATGAGTATGATAATGAAATCCCGTTTGTAGAGCAAACAGGGGAAAATACATATTCGGTAATAGCCACGGCTGCCATATCCGATATTAATGATGAACTTCCGCATCCGATAGATAAAGATAAGCAATACGATACACTTGCCGGATATCTTATTGATAAATTTGGGCGTATTCCTAATACACATGATAAGCTGGAAGCAGAAGATTACCAGTTTACGGTAATAAAGAAAAATAAAACATCGATTGTTGTGGTTCAGCTAAAAGACTTGGTAGCAGAAGAGGAAGCAGATGATGCTGAACAATCAAAGACCACTCAAATCTGATCAGAACGGAATAATGGATTTTAAACTTCAATATACTGACGGGCAAACCAAAGCCAGAGCAGGACTTATAACAACCGATCACGGACAGATAGAGACACCTATTTTTATGCCGGTGGGTACTCAGGGGGCGGTGAAAGCCGTACATATGACCGAATTGAAAAATGATATCGAAGCGCAGATAATTCTGGGGAATACGTATCATCTGTATCTGCGTCCGGGATTGGAAATACTTAAACAGGCAGGTGGTTTGCATAAGTTTAACAGCTGGGACAAACCTATACTGACCGACAGCGGAGGGTTTCAGGTATTCTCTTTAGCCGAAAACCGGAAACTGACAGAAGAAGGCGCCATATTCCGGTCTCATATCGATGGTTCGAAACATTTTTTTACACCCGAATCCGTTATGGATATTCAGAGAGTAATAGGGGCGGACATTATTATGGCTTTCGATGAATGTACGCCGGGAGATGCCGATTATGCATATGCAAAAAAGTCTCTTGACTTGACAGAACGGTGGCTCGACCGCTGCTTTACCCGGTTTAACGGCACTGAATGTGAATACGGGTATAAGCAGGCCTTATTTCCTATTGTGCAGGGATGTGTCTATCCTGACTTACGCCGAAGAGCCGCAGAAAATGTAGCCTCGAAAGGTGCGGACGGGAATGCGATCGGAGGATTGGCTGTGGGCGAACCTACCGAAAAAATGTACGAGATGATTGAGGTGGTAAACGAAATACTTCCGGCCGGTAAACCCCGTTATCTGATGGGAGTGGGTACTCCGGCAAATATACTGGAAGCCATTGAGCGGGGTGTGGATATGTTCGATTGTATTATGCCTACCCGTAATGGTCGCAACGGGCAACTGTTTACCCGTAACGGTATAATGAATATGCGTAACAAGAAGTGGGCAAACGATTTTTCTCCGATCGAAGAAAATGGAGCGTCATTTGTTGATACTTTATATACAAAAGCATATCTTCGTCATCTGTTTATTACCAATGAAATATTGGGATTACAGATAGCTTCTATACATAATCTGGCTTTTTATCTGCAACTGGTCAAAGATGCACGTGAGCATATTATTGCAGGAGATTTCTCCGGTTGGAAGAGAGAAATGGTAGAGAATGTTTCAAGAAGGATATAAATAATTAATTAAGAATTAAGAATTAAGAATTAAGAATTAAGAATTAAGAATTAAGGATAACTTGTCTACTTGTAACCGCCCATAGGGCAAAGTGATTGAAAATGAAAATACTTTCGATACTCGACAGATATATTATTAAGAAGTTTCTGGGGACTTATATATTCTCCATTATTCTTATTATATCTATTGCTGTCGTATTCGATATAAATGAAAAGCTGGATAAGTTTCTGGATAAAAAGGCTCCGCTGACAGCGATAATATTTGATTATTACGTCAACTTTGTGCCCTATTATACAAACCTGTTTAGTGCTTTGTTTGTATTTATAGCCGTTATATTTTTTACATCGAAACTGGCAGATAATTCTGAGATTATCGCCATGTTATCGAATGGGATGAGCTTTAAACGGCTGATGAAGCCATATATGATATCGGCGGGAATAATTGCGGTCTTTTCATTTGTTCTCAGTAGTTTTATAATCCCTCCTGCCAATGTGACCCGTATCAAGTTTCAGAACAAGTATGTCAGGGACAAGAGCGTGGAATATGCTTCAGGTATTCAGCTTCAAGTGGATAAAGGTGTTATTTTATATATAGAGCGATTCGATAATAAGACGAAGGAAGGATATAACCTGTCTCTCGATAAAATTGAAGATAAGGAACTTAAATCGCGTTTGACAGCTCAACGTATAAAATACGACAGTGCATATCACTGGGAACTGTATAACTATAAGATACGTGAATTGCAGGGAATGAGAGAGGTTATCAGCAACGGAGATAAAATAGATACGACATTGAATGTTGTGCCCAGCGATTTCCTCATATCTGTAAACGATTTTGAGCAAATGACCACCCCTGTATTATATAAATATATACAGAGGCAAAGAGATAAAGGTATTGCAACTGTGGGCGATGTGAGTATTACTCAATTCGAGATTGAATTTCACAAACGCTTCGCTTCTGTATTCTCTGCGTTTATCCTCACTATTATAGGAGCTTCTTTGTCGGCCCGTAAAGTAAAAGGTGGTATGGGGCTGAATATAGGTATAGGATTAGGACTTAGTGTATCATACATTATGTTCCAAACGGTTAGTTCCTCATTTGCTGTATCGGGGACTATGCCGGCATGGCTTGCTGTGTGGATTCCGAATCTGGTATTTATGGCAATAGCCGCGTATCTATACTCCAGGGCTCCGAATTAAGAGTTAAAATTTATACATATGAGTACTGTAAATTATGACCTTAGTAAGATTAAGGCATTTATATTTGATGTAGACGGGGTTTTGTCCCCCGATTCTATTCCTTTGTCTTCTGAGGGAGAGCCGATGCGTATGGTGAATATAAAAGACGGGTATGCTATAAACCTTGCTGTTAAACATGGATATGGTGTAGCAATCATTACAGGAGGCGATACGGAGGCTGTAAGACTGCGTTTCTCTCGCTTGGGGATAAAAGATATCTATATGAAGTCGAAGATTAAAATACACGACTTTAACGACTATATTCAGAGGACAGGATATAAGCCGGAAGAGATTATGTATGCCGGTGACGATATACCTGATTATCATGTAATGCAATCGGTAGGATTGCCTGTTGCCCCAGCTGATGCAGCACATGAAATAAGAAACATAGCCCGGTATATTTCACATTGCAAAGGTGGGCATGGAGTCGCCCGTGATATAATAGAGCAGGTAATGAAAGTACATGGTAAATGGATGAGTGAGGAAGCTTTCGGCTGGTAGTAGTATATTTACCGATTAGCTCATTCTGTGAATATTTTCGCTTATCAGCTTATATATTTCCTTTATCTTCTCGTCTTCTATCATTTCCATATGCTTGTCAATGATGTTCTTGTCGTAACGGATGGCGGGGCCGGTTTGTGCTTCACCGGGAGTTAATGAATGTACCTTCGATGCGGTTTCATCTATAAGAGGTAAGGCTACCTCAAAGGGAAGATTCGCTTTCTTCAGGAATAGTTCGGACAGAGCGTACATATGATTGGTGAAGTTGCACGCAAATACCCCGGTCAGGTGTATATATTTCCTGTCTTTGGAGGATAGTTCAGATACTTTACCCGATAGTTGGCTGGCGATAGCGTGTAATATATTCAGACTTTTTGTATCGGATGCTTCTACAAAAACAGGAATATCAGCCCATTCTATAATTCTGTCTTTACTGAATGTCTGAAATGGATAGATTACTCCATAGCTACCTGCGTATTTACTGAATATATCTAAAGGTACGCTTCCCGCGGTATGAATCCATATGCCATCGTTTTTGGGTAATTGAGAAGCTATACTGTCCAGTACAGAATCTTTTACCGAAAAGATATACAAATCGGCATCATTGATTACCGAAGCGATGTCTGTAGTAGGGACAGCATGTACCTGTTCAGCTAAGACGGATGCAGCCTCCAAAGTACGACTGTATATCTGTATGATATCAAAGGATCTTCTATACAGTTCCCTAGCCAGATGGGTAGCCACATTTCCGGCACCTATGAATACAATTCTCATCAGTTTTTCTTTGCGGTCAGTACCATTGCTACACCTGCTATAATCAGGCCTAATGGGACTATCAGATTGGAATAATTACTCAGCCAGCCGAAGAACAAGTCGGCATTAAGTATGATGCCTATTCCCAGAAATATCCAGCCAAGCATCTTTTTTGGTTGTGTAATAAGAAAGACGATTCCTCCTATAAGGAAGAATACACCGACGCTGATAAGTTTTTGTCCGTAAGGTATCTGCCTGAGAAACCCTAGCTTGTCTAATAAGAATAATACACCGAAGATAAGGATGGTTATTCCGTAAGATAGACGGTCGTTGGATGCTTTATTCGAACTTGTTGCCATAATTTTATTCGGTTAATTGGTCTATATTAAATTTACCGATATGTATCTTCTCCCACTGCAGCTTCTCTTCATCGAAAGGCGGACGTTCCTGAGCTTTGTGTCCTATTGCTATTACAGATAAGACCTGGAGTTGCATCGGGATGTCGAATAGTTCCCTGATATATTCATCAGATGGAGTATCACTCATCGTATATCGTTCGCGTACCTGTACCCAGCAGCTGCCCAGGCCTAAGTCTTCAGCTTGTAACTGTACCATGATGGATGCTATAGAAGAGTCTTCTATCCATACATCGCTGGTCAGAGGGTCGGCTAGTACGACAATGGCCAAAGCACATCCGGCAATTAATCTGCTACTCGATTTTTTGCAATACGACAGCTTATCCAGCATTTCCTTATCTTCTATCAAAAGGAATTGCCACGGATTGGCACTTTTAGAAGAAGGAGACATCAATGCAGCCTTCATTATCGTTTCCACCTGTTCCGGGCTAAGCGGCTCATCCGTAAATTTACGAGTGCTGCGCCGGCTTATTATTAATTGTTGAAAATCAGTCATAAGAGAATATGTATTTAGCGTCTGGTAAGATGTTCTATCTCATCACCGAGTTCTTCTACACTTTTAACTCCTTCCGTACTATTGCTACGGAGTAATATATTCAGTGTCTGCATGATTAACTTTATGTCGAGAGCCAGAGAATAACCATTGATATACAATAAGTCATATTTTAATTTGTCTCTTACGGAAGTATTATATTTTCCCTGAACCTGAGCCAACCCTGTCAGTCCGGCCTTTACTCTGTGGCGGAGCTTATATTCAGGCATTTCTTCACAAAACTGTTCAACGAAAAACGGACGTTCGGGACGTGGGCCAACAATACTCATATCCCCGATAAGGATGTTAAATATCTGAGGAATTTCGTCCAGGCGTGTCGCTCTCAGTATATGACCCAGTCTGGTAATGCGTTTATCTACTTCCTGAGCTAATACAGGACCGGAAATGGCTTCGGCATTCTCAACCATTGTCCTGAATTTGTATATTTTGAATACCTTATTGTCACGGGTAATCCTTTCCTGTACATAAAAAGCCGTACCTCCTCCTATTTTCAGAGCCAGATAAACAAATACAAACGGGATGAAGAATATAACGAGTGCCATACTTCCTAAAAGAACATCGATGATCCTTTTAGTTGTTTCACTTCCTTGCGAAAGACCGAATTCTCTGACATCTAATACAGGAGAATCGTCTATTTGAAGGAAATTGGCGTTAAATTGGAGAATCTCCAGATTTTTTGGCTGATAGAGAACCGTATGGTTATTTTCAACACAGTAAAGTATTATTTCCTGCTTCAATGATTCTTCTACGTCTTCTGTAATGAATGTAATATCACATTCGTCAATCAGTTCATACACTTTAGGATATGCCGGCGAACAGACATGCTTGATCTGAGACCACATTCCTCTCGATTCCAGTAGTTTATAGGCGAGTGCCTGAGACTTTTCATAACCAATGACGAGTACCGATTTTCCCTTGTTTACCCGGAAATACATACGGCTGGCAAATAGATGCCAGAAGGTTATGACTACAAGCTGAAAGATGGTACCAGCCAAAAGTATACTTCGGGGAAATGCAAATTCCCGGATAAAGAAGCTGATAGCCATTGTTGTAAATAAAAGCGATCCTACTGCCAATACAACAGTGTAGCCAACTCCAAAAAGAGTAAAGTCTTTTGGCTTGTCAAGTTCGAATATGTGGCTTAGAATAAGATAGCTAATGATAATGAAAGGTATACTCGCCTTAAAAGCATTGTAGTTGAGCGTAAAATTATCCAAAGCATCTTTGAACAGATAAAAGGCTAAGATGTATGAGCCGTAAATCACAGCCAAATCTATCAGGGGGATTATAATCCTATATCCCCTATACCCGAATATCTTTTCTAAGATCTTATTCATTCAATGTATTTTAATAATCTTAAGAACAAACAGGGTTATTACCGCTTATTTCTTTTTCGCTTTTCCTTTGGTCTTGGCAGATTTTTCTTCAGTAGAGTTTACGATCTTCATTGATGCTTCAAAGTTCAGGCTCTCAGGTGCTGTACCTTTCGGTATCTTGAAATTGCTTTTCTTATATGCTATATAAGGGCCATAACGACCATTCAGTATTTGCAGGTCGGTATCTTCTGTAAAGGTCTTAATAACCTTTTCTGCATCCTTTTTCCGTTTGTCGGTAATCAGGGGAATTGCCATATCAATATCTACTTCGAAAGGATCATAACCTTTAGGCAGCGATATAAACTTGCCATCATGCTTGATATATGGGCCGAACCGGCCTGTACCGACACTAACGTCTTTACCTTCGAATTCACCTATTGAACGGGGAAGTTCGAATAATCTCAAGGCTTCTTCGAGCGTAATAGAGGCTATCGACTGAGTCTTTTGCAATCCTGCAAAAAGAGGTTTGTCTGTGTCTTCCTGCACACCGATCTGTGCCATAGGCCCAAACCGGCCTATCTTTACAGAAACCTGACGGCCCGATTTAGGATCGATACCCAGTATGCGCTCTCCAATTTTATGATCGGTTTGCATATTGGTTGCCGATTCTACGACCGGATGAAATACCTTGTAGAACTTATCTATCAGCTTAGTCCAGTTTTCTTCTCCTTCAGCCACCTGGTCAAACTCTTTTTCCACATTGGCAGTAAAATTATAATCCAGTATGTCAGGAAAGTATTCTGTAAGGAAGTCATTGACAACCATACCTGTATCGGTTGGAATCAACTTTCCTTTGTCTGTTCCTGTTATTTCGATTTTTTGGGAATCTGCTATTTTGTCTTTTTTCAGTGTCAATATGTTGTATTGACGTTCGGTACCTTCTATATTTGATTTTTCTACATATTCACGGTTCTGGATTGTCGAGATAGTCGGCGCATATGTAGATGGGCGTCCGATACCAAGTTCTTCCAATTTACGAACCAATGAGGCCTCGCTGTAACGGCTGGGACGCTGTGTGAAACGTTCTGTGGCAATACTCTCCTTCATATCCATTGCTTCCTGAGGTTTTACAGGAGGCAACAGGCTACTTTCGCTATCAATATTTTCATCATCTGTTCCCTCAAGGTATACATGCAGGAATCCGTCGAATTTGATGACTTCGCCGACAGCCGTGAATTTAAGCTCTTTATTATTGGATATGCCTATTGTAATAGTTGTTTTCTCCAATTCTGCATCTGCCATCTGGGATGCGATAGTCCGTTTCCAAATGAGGTCGTATAGTTTCTTTTCCTGTGCTGTGCCGGATACTGTATGTTCCGACATATATGTCGGGCGAATGGCCTCGTGGGCCTCTTGGGCTCCTTTACTCTTAGTAGAGAACTGACGTACTTTGGAATACTGTTTTCCGTAAACGGATTCTATTTCGTTTTTTGTTGTATTTATAGCCAGCCCTGATAGGTTTACCGAGTCGGTACGCATATAGGTGATCTTTCCAGATTCGTATAGCTTCTGTGCAACCATCATCGTTAGTGATACCGGAAAACCCAGTTTGCGGGATGCTTCCTGCTGCAAAGTTGATGTAGTAAACGGTGCTGCCGGTGATTTCTTCATCGGCTTTGTTTCCACGTCTTCTACTTTAAAGCTGGCTTCTTTTAATTTCTCAAGAAAGTCAAGCGCTTCTTTTTTTGTTTTCAGCCGTTTGCTTAATTCTGTCTTTATTTCTGTATCAACCCCGTTTTCTTTTTTTACGAAAACAGCCGTAACACGATAAGATGCTTCACTTTGGAAAGCCTGTATCTCACGTTCCCGTTCTACGATAAGTCTTACAGCGACAGATTGTACCCGTCCTGCCGATAAAGCAGGTTTTACTTTGCGCCAGAGTACAGGGGACAATTCGAAACCTACAATGCGGTCGAGCACCCGGCGCGCTTGTTGCGCGTCTACAAGATTTATATCTATCTGTCGGGGATTTTCTATGGCATGTAGGATTGCATCCTTGGTTATTTCGTGGAATGCGATTCTTTTTGTTTTCTTTTCATCAAGCTTCAATGTTTTGAACAAATGCCAGGATATAGCTTCTCCTTCCCGGTCTTCATCGGAAGCCAGCCATACTATATCGGCTTCTTTGGCAGCCTTTTTTAGTTCATCTACCACCTTCTTCTTGTCACCCGGAACTTCGTATAGAGGTGTATAGCCGTTCTCCAAGTCTATCCCCAAGTCTTTCTTCTTCAGGTCTCTGATATGTCCATAACTGGACATAACTTTAAAATCTTTGCCCAGAAACTTTTCTATGGTTTTGGCTTTAGCAGGAGACTCAACAATTACTAAATTTTTTTGCATATATTAAGGCTTATCTTGTATTATCAGGATGAATTAAATTATACCTATTCAGAAAGTTATTTTTTCTAATTGAACCGCAAAAGTAATGATTTTGTTTTAAAAAGCAGAATAAAAAATTTTGAACGCTGATAAAGGTCTGAATATTTAAGTTGTGAAGGCTTATTTTAACTAAAAGATAACAATCTCTAACTATTCCTGTTTTCTTATCCTGTAACAGCTATTCTCTATTTTTAGTATATAGATAATTCTTTTTAAGAAAAATGCTCCGGGAATAAATTCCATAGAGCATTTTTTTTTAGTCAATTAAATATAAGCGGTTTAGCTTCGGCCGTAAAATCAGAAAATCCGGTTTCTTCAAGTTTATAGCCGGATAATATTTCTCTCACTATAGGGATGAAGGCTTCATAATCGTATATAATGAAATCAATATATGAAAAATGAAAACCTGTAGCACCTCCCAGACTATTGGCTAAACCATAAGGATTAGTAGCAGCAGTGATTTTATCTTCTATCTCACCTCTGAAATTAACAACATTTTCCCGGGGGATGTTAATGTTCTCGAAGAAAAGGAAACCGAAGACAACCCCGTTTTCTTTAGCTTCATCAGATCGTTTGTTTTCTCCGTTGTAATAATCATTTAATAACGGAGTGCATGAGGTATAACCCGAGAATACATCCTCACGCAACTTCCAGTTCTCATTTTCGGTAGGCTCCATCCTGTAACCGCTGTATATTTCACAAGGATTATCGAATTTTGGCCAGCCATGATCTTTAATAGCTTTATCTATGAATGGTTTGAGATCAGATATTGTCGATGATCTTTTATTTTGTTTTTCTTCCACAAAGTCAATATACCCGATGTACTCCATTGTGTACAATTCTCCAATAAATTGATCGAGGTAGATGAAGAACATTGAATAGCGTTTGTTCTCATCCAATGCCATCAACTTGGGACTATACAATTCTATGTTTACCTTGCTTTTGTCATTATCCATTTCAGGGTAGATGATTATATCGCTTTCTCCAATTCTGATGTCGAACATATCTATTATTGCCCCCGGTTTGCCATGAGCTGGTTTTGTTGAATAAAAGTTCCAATGTTTCAGCAAATGCTGTGGTGCATATTGGAGCCAGTAATGCAACAGCATTAGCCGGGTACGATCTCCTTCAGGCGTTAAAATGAGTTCATACTTGCCTTCATTGTTTACTCCCATTTCGAAATAAACTTTATTAAAAGCAATTTGTAAAATACTATCCACAAAATTGAGAAGAATCTCTCCCTCAACTTTATTATCCATCATTTCCCTAATTTGGTATTCTTCTTCTGAAAAGGATTTCCAGAATTTAGTTACCCTGTTTTTAAAAGAATCTTGCATATTTGTGTCTATATAATGTTCTGAACCAATGGTCAAAGATAGGGATTATAATTGAATGTTAAAATATTTGTTAATTTTTTTTATTTGTAATACAGATAACACTTGGTAACACTAAATAGCATAAAGGAAGCATTGAGTATATACACTTGCCTTTACATTTGTATCATCAGAAGTTAAAATGAGTATATGAAACAATTATTGTGGGTTTTGCTGTTCTTTATCTCTTCATTGGGATTTTCTCAAAGTTATTCATTGAGGGGTGTTGTGATGAATGAATCCAATCTGCCGGTGGAGGCTGTAGTTTGTGTTTTGCAAAAAGCAGACGATAGCCTTTTGTTAAAAACGGTGATTTCCAATCCTCTTGGTGAATTTGAATTTAATGGCATACCGGGAGGGGATTATATTTTAGTTTTACAACATATGGCCTATAAAAAAGAAAGCCATTCTGTCTCTGTAAATAACAGTGTCGAGTTAGCTCCTTTTGTTTTACTGTCTTTAAGTAAGCTCCTGAATGAAGTGGTTGTAAGTGGAGAGCGTCCTGTGGTAAAAGCTATAGATGGTAAACTGGTATATGATATACCTCAACTGGTAAAGGATAAAGCAGTATCGAATGCCTTTGAAACTTTGCAGAATGTACCCAGTGTCACCGGAGTGGGAGATGAGTTGCAATTGATTGGAAGTTCCGGATATACGATACTTATAAACGGGCAGCAGACGAGTATGAGTAAAGATCAAATCGTAAATTTACTGAAGTCTATTCCTTCATCGCGGGTGTCTGATATAGAAATTATGTATAGTGCTCCGCCTCAGTATAATATAAGGGGAGCGGCTATAAATATAATACTAAAAGGCCAGACTGCCGGAACACCAACGATACAGGGTGAGGGAAATGCAGAATACAAACAGGCTTTTTATGCAGGATATGGATTAAGGGGAAATCTGTTGTTTACAAAACCTTCCTTGAATGCGGATCTGACTATTGGGGTAGGGCAGTCGAAGGGTTGGGGGCTGAATGACATGTATGCAATGCATCACTTTGACGGTCATACTTATGATATTACACAACAAAACAGGTTTCAATCCGATAGAAAAGCTTTGAACCTGAGGTTGGGATTGGGGTATACATTTACCAATAAAGACAAATTTAGGCTTGTTTATACTACAGCTATAGATGATACGGATTCTAAGCCGGCGGCTAAAACAGTCTTTCTGAAAGATAAGAACCCTTTTTCTGATATTACTTCCCTGAGTAACAAGGATGGGAACAGCTACCTTCATAATATGAAAATAGAGTATAACTCACACAAAAACCTGAATATGGGAGTTGATTATACAATCTATCGGGACCCTGCAACTGAAAAGTATTCGGACTATTCCAACGGAGATGTTTTGCAGACAGTGTTTAAGACGAAGACCAACCAAAAGGTGGATAAAGTAGTTGCCTTTATCAATCATAGTATAAGTCTAAAGAATGAATGGAGACTGGATTACGGAGGAAATACCTCTTCGTCGAAGAATAACAATCTGTATGACTATTACCGGAACCCGGAAGGGCAGGCTGTAGATTCTATAAACAATAGTATGCAGAAAGAATATTCGGCATCTGTTTTTGCCGGATTCTCAAAGTCCTTCGGGGATAAACTTTCGGCTCAGGCTTCTTTGTCTGCAAACTATTTCAGGGCTACAATTGATATTATGGGAGAAAAGAAAACTCTTTGGAACGATTTTCAGCCCTTTGTCAATGCAAATTTGACCTATACATATAACCCTCGGCGGATTTTGCAGCTATCATTCTCTTCTGATATTAGCTACCCTCCCTATTGGGCATTAAGTAATGATGTGGTCAGGATAAATGCTTATTCGATGGTGCAAGGTAATCCTGAACTTAAGTTTTCTAGGAATTACAAGACTCAGCTCAACTTTATAATGAATCAGAAATATATGATAGGCGGGTATTACGAATATAAGCCCGACCGTTATATTCAGTTGCCATACCAATCGCAGGAAGCTCTTCAGAACGTTTTCCAAATGGTAAATTTGAATTATGAAAAGCAGTTCGGTGTATTCTTTGTCGTACCTCTAAAGATTGATAAAATTTGGGATACAAGAGCGACTGTCAATCTTATCAGACAGGAAGAAAAAGATGATGATTTTTACAATGTGCCATACACCCGGTCAAAGAACTCATTTGTGGTACAGTTGAGAAATACGATTAATATCTCATCCAGGCCTGATGTAAAACTGGATGTGTCGGGCTTTTATATGCACGGGGCATTGCAGGGCATATACGATATAGGGCGGATGTGGAACGTTGCTTCCGGTGCCAAATGGACATTCCTTGATAGTAGGGCCGAATTGATGTTCCGTGTAGAAGATGTATTCAAAAGCGGTAAGCAGACTACAAAGATCGATTGTATGAATCAATACAGTACGATGAATATAAAGCCCAATGCCCCGGTTTTTAAGCTATCCTTTACTTATCGTTTTGGAAATTACAAGAAACCGAAGGTAGAGGATCTAGATACGTCCCGGTTTGGACGATAACAACTCTATTCAATATATTACACACTACATTTCATGGCTCTCTGATGAGGATTCCTCGGAGAGTCTTTGTTTTGCCTAAAAGATCATTTTATATCCTATTCCCCTGATGTTAATAATCTGAATGTGGGCATCTAACGATAATTTCTTTCGCAGCTTCACGATGAATACATGCAGACTGCGTGTATTGAAAAAACTGTCATCGCCCCACAATTCCAGTAATACGGCTTTATTTTCCACTATATTGTTCTGATTTGCACATAAGCGTTCCAGTATGGATGCTTCACGATGCGATAATACTTCTACCTTTTGCGGATGGAAAAGCCTTTGCTGTACAGGGTCGAATGTATATTCTCCAATCTGGTATATCTTTTCTTTTCGCACTTCGTTTTGTACACGGTTGAGTAAGGATTTTATGCGAACAATCAGTTCTTCCATGCCGAATGGCTTTTTCAGATAATCGTTGCCGCCAATTTCAAAACCCTGTACTACATCGTCTGTTTTCGATTTGGCACTAAGAAACAGGAGCGGAATATGCTTGTCGGTCTGACGAATCAGTTGAGTCATACTGAACCCATCTAATTTTGGCATCATTATATCGGCTACAATAATATCGGGATGTAATTTATGAAACATTTCCAGCCCTTCATTTCCGTTTGCCGCGCAATCGACCGTAAACTCCCTTTTTTCGAGGGCATCTTTTATAATCATGGCCAGAGCCGGTTCATCTTCGACTAGCAATACCTTTATCTTCATATGATCGTAATTTTAAAACAGGTACCTTTCCCTTCCTCACTTTCTACGCTTATCTCCCAGCAATGCTTTTCCACAATCGTTTTCACATAGGACAAGCCCAGTCCATATCCTTTCACATTATGTATGTTTCCGGTAGAAACCCGGTAGAACTTGTCGAAAATCTTATCTAAAGCATTACCGGGAATTCCGATCCCGTTATCAGTAACCGAAATGATTGTTTTATTATCTTTCCTGTACGCGGATAATTTTATATGTACACTTTTATCCGAGTATTTGATGGCATTTTCTATCAGGTTACTTATAATGTTGCCAAAGTGCAGCCTGTCTGCTACTATGATAAGATATTCGGGGTTTACATCAATGTCGATAAAAACCGGCTTTGTGTTATTGAGGTAGAATTTATTCTTTTGATTTTCAAATTCTTCAGTCAGGGAGATATTCTCAGTCGATAATTTCAGGTTTTTCCTTTCTTCGACCGACATGGTAAGAATTTGTTCCACAAGGCTATTCAGGTACATCAATTGCTCCCGGGATATTGTCAGGTATTCGTCCCGTTTTTTTGGGTCATCCGCCATCCCGAAGTTTTGCAATGAGTCTACAGCCGCATAAGTTATGGCTATAGGTGTTTTAAGCTCATGTGTCATATTATTAATAAAGTCACTCTTTATTTCGTCTATTGTTTTTTGCCTCAGTATTATTTTCAATAAATAAATGTAAGACACAATTAATAAAGCAATCATTAGTATGGATACACAGATCAGTCCGATCATATCTCTGAATATATACCATTGAGGCTCTTTCATATATACGATATATGCTTCCTTATTATCATCGCTGAATGTAAATACATATTTCTTATACTTACTCTTATCTATATCTTTTGCATATGGCGATAGGGTGCTGTCATTTATATTAGTAGTATATTCAAGATAATAAGGTATATGGATTTCCAACTGATTGAGTTCAGTTCGTAGAAGGCTGTCGTATCTGGCTATATCTATGGATTTTAAGGAGTCTATAGTTAAATGAAATCCTTGCTGGATAGATACATTCATTTTTTTTGCATCGCTCCATATTACGGTTCCGTCTTTTTTGCTGCTGTTAATTCTGACTACTACATCTGGCATTTTTTCCTGTTTTCTGGCCATAATCCCATTCAGATTTTGTCTGGGTATAGAGTCCCCGTCGTTTTGCAGGTCGTTGATCCTTATAGCTATTTCTTTAAAGTCCGCATTGTTCATTGCATTCTTTATGGCTGCTTCCATTTTCCTGTATTGTTCGTTATGAAAATTAACAAGCCAGTATACCTGATATCCGCAAACCAATATGAGCAGGCCGAGGATGACGATAGCTGTGAATTTGAACCGGAATTTCATGTTATGGAATAATTCTTTTATAACAAAAATAGTGAATCAACGGCTAACATAAAATAGCGATAACACTATATAACATTGCATGGACGTTTCAGGCATTGTTAAAAGTTGACAAACCTGACACTTTTACACAATTTTTTATTGTCACTTTTTCTTCTAAAAACTCCGTGCTACTCCTTCTACTCCGTGGTTAAAAATAAAAAAGTAACAAAGGTTACACATATTTCAGCTATTAGCTGACAGCCGTTAGTTTTGGTTATCGCACAAGTGACTTTACAGTAAACAGAAATACGGTTTTTGTCTCCGTCTATTTACGCTTCGCTACAATTCAACTTAGTACTTAAAACTCATAATTCATCAACTTATTTATATTTATTAACTGTATTTGGTTAAAATCTGACATATCTGACAGTTTTTTCATTGTTTTTACCTTGATAATTTTGCATTTGTTAACTATGTGTGGTTGAAAAGTAACAGAAGTAACGGATTTTATGGCTTTTGTAGGGGCGAATAAACATTCGCCCACAATGACTAACGGGCGAAAGATGTTTCGCCCCTACGGTTTTCCCAAAAGGTAACACATGTTTCAGTAAATAGTATTTTCACGTTCGTGCGAAGATGCAGAGGCTAACCCATAACTTATACTCATCACTTACTTATCCCAATCTTTCAAAGAACTATAAGCTAACAGCAAAAGGCTACCAGCTATCCATATAGATAAACTTTCTGCATAAAAACATATATTTCGTGTGGGTGCTTTAGTTACACATAATTTATAATTTATAACTCATAACTTTTTATTATCTTTGCCCTCAATTTTTTTAATGCATGTTTTATACACACTATGAGTAAGCAGTTTTCAGAATACAATCGGTTTAACTTGTCTGATATCAATAAAGAGATATTAGAAAAGTGGGATAAGGAGAACATATTCCAACAAAGTCTGGATGTACGCACTGGAGCCCCATCGTTTGTTTTTTACGAAGGACCTCCGTCGGCAAACGGAATGCCCGGTATTCACCATGTAATGGCACGTGCAGTAAAAGATATCTTCTGCAGGTATAAGACAATGAAAGGTTTTCTGGTCAACCGCAAGGCCGGATGGGATACTCATGGACTACCGGTGGAACTTTCTGTTGAGAAAAAATTAGGTATAACCAAAGAAGATATCGGTAAAAAAATATCGGTAGAAGAATATAACAACGCTTGCCGCAAGGAAGTAATGAAATATACCGGAGAATGGGAAAACCTGACCCGCATCATGGGGTACTGGGTAGACATGAACGATCCTTATGTAACGTACGATAGCCGTTATATAGAAACGCTTTGGTACTTGCTGAACGAATTATATAAGAAAGGATACCTTTATAAAGGATATACTATACAGCCTTATTCTCCTGCCGCAGGTACAGGACTCAGCACACACGAATTGAACCAGCCCGGAGCATATCGTGATGTAAAAGATACCACTTGTGTAGCTCAGTTTAAGATCAAATCGCCTAAAGCAGAGATGTCTCAGTTTGGCGATGCTTATTTCCTTGCATGGACCACTACTCCGTGGACATTGCCTTCGAATACAGCTTTGGCTGTAGGAGCGGATATCACATATGTTGCCGTTCAGAGCTACAACCCGTATACAGGAAATAAAATGACTGCTGTACTTGCAAAATGGCTTATGTTCAGCATGTTCAATGAAAAGGCAAAAGATGTAGCACTGGAAGATTATAAGCAGGGAGATAAACTGATACCGTATAAAGTAGTAGGAGAGTGGAAAGGTTCTGATCTTGTGGGTATGGAGTATGAGCAACTGATACCGTGGATGAACCCGGGTGAGGGTGCATTCCGTGTACTGGGAGGAGACTTCGTAACTACCGATGATGGTACGGGTATCGTGCATATAGCGCCTACTTTTGGAGCGGACGACGCCAAGGTTGCCAAAGAAAATGGAGTGCCGGCTTTGTTGCTTTTGGATAAAGATGGTAATCAACGTCCGATGGTAGACCTTACCGGTAAATACTTCCGCCTCGAAGACATCGATCCGGAATATTTGAAAACAAATGTAAATGTAGATTTATATAAGGAATACGCAGGCCGTTATGTGAAAAATGAATATGACGATACATTGCCTGCCGATGCCAATACACTCGATATAGACCTTAGCGTAATGCTCAAGTTGGCTAATCAGGCCTTTAAGATAGAGCGTCAGGTGCATAATTATCCGCACTGCTGGCGTACGGACAAACCTGTGTTGTACTATCCGCTCGATAGCTGGTTTATACGCACAACAGCCAGTCGCGAACGCTTAATGGAGCTGAACGAAACTATCAATTGGAAGCCTCAGTCTACAGGTACAGGCCGCTTTGGTAAATGGCTGGAGAATCTTCAGGACTGGAACCTCAGCCGTAGCCGCTATTGGGGCACACCATTGCCTATATGGAGGACTGAGGACGGCAAAGAGGAAAAATGTATAGGTTCCATAAAGGAACTCTATGCAGAAATGCAAAAGGCTGTCGACGCAGGATTTATGAAAGAAATACCTTGGAAAGGTTTTGAAATAGGAAATCTGGATAAGGCTAACTATGAGAAAATAGACCTGCACCGCCCATATGTGGATAATATAGTATTGGTCTCGGAGTCGGGCAAACCGATGAAACGTGAGGCTGACCTTATAGACGTATGGTTCGATTCCGGTGCTATGCCGTTTGCACAGGTGTTTTATCCGAATATAAGCGAGGAGGAGTTCTCAAAAGTTTATCCTGCCGACTTTATAGCAGAAGGAGTTGACCAGACCCGTGGATGGTTTTTCACACTGCATGCCATATCTACGATGGTGAAGGATAGTATATCTTTCAAGAATGTCGTATCCAATGGTCTTGTACTGGATAAGAACGGCAATAAAATGTCTAAAAGCCGTGGAAACGGAGTAGATCCATTTTCTACGATCGAAAAATATGGCTCTGATCCGTTGCGCTGGTATATGATCACCAACGCTTCGCCTTGGGATAACCTGAAATTCGATATTGAAGGCGTAGAAGAGGTTCGCCGAAAATTTTTCGGAACATTATACAATACTTATTCGTTCTTTGCATTATATGCCAACGTAGATGGTTTCACTTTTAGCGAAAAGTTGATACCTGTAAGCGAAAGACCGGAAATAGACCGCTGGATAATATCTCTGCTGAATACACTTGTAAAAGATGTGGATGAGTATTACGAAACGTATGAGCCTACAAAGGCCGGACGTGCTATCTCTGATTTTGTGAACGACAATCTGAGTAACTGGTATGTCCGTCTGAACAGAAAACGTTTCTGGGGTGGAGAAATGACAAAAGATAAATTGTCTGCTTATCAGACATTATATACATGTCTTGAAACAGTTGCAAAACTGATGGCTCCTATCTCTCCGTTTTACTCCGATAAGTTGTTCTATGATCTGGTTTCAGTGACAGAAAAAGAAAAAGCACCATCGGTACATCTGTCTGATTATCCGGCTTATGATGCTTCTGTTGTGGATAAAACGCTGGAAGAACGTATGCAGATTGCACAAGATATATCATCGGCAGTCTTGGCGCTTCGCCGCAAAGAGAGTGTGAAAGTACGCCAGCCGCTTATGCAGATAATGATACCTATCCTCAACGATAAGCAGGAACAGGATATAGAAGCCGTACGCGACCTGATATTGAATGAGGTGAATGTGAAAGAGCTTAAATATGTCGGTGGTTCGGAAGGTATCTTTGTGAAGAAAGTAAAACCGGATTTCAAGAAGCTGGGACCTCGTTATGGTAAGATAATGAAGCAACTGGCTGTTGAAGTGCAGAATATGCCGCAAGATGCAATTGCCGCCTTCGAAAAAGACGGTAGCTATACTTTCGATGTGGAAGGACAGGCAGCTACAATAGAACTGGCTGATGCAGAAATAATATCGGAAGATATACCCGGCTGGTTGGTCGCTAATGCAGGCAAGCTGACAGTAGCATTGGATGTAACCATAACCGAAGATTTGCGAAAGGAAGGTATTGCCCGCGAATTGGTGAACCGTATACAAAATATCCGTAAATCGAGCGGTTTTGATATAACAGACCGGATAAATATAAAAATATCTGATCAGGAGCAGATAAGAAGTACAGTATCAGAATATAAGACATATATAGCATCACAGGTGCTAGCGGATAATATAGAGCTTGGAAATGTAGAAAACGGTCAGGAAATAGACATGGATGATTATATTTTGCAGGTGTCTGTAGATAAAGTCAGATAAAAGGATTATCTTTAATAAAATTAAAACAGGATGTTTAACTTTTAAAACGTAAAGTTATGGCAGAAAAAACAAGATACACAGACGAGGAATTGAACGAATTCCGTGATATTATCCTCGAAAAGCTAAATAAGGCTAAGAAAGAATACGAAGAATTGAGAGCGGCTATAACAAATGCCGATGGCAATGATGTTACCGATACTTCCCCTACATTTAAAGTATTGGAAGAAGGAGCGTCAACTCTATCGAAAGAAGAAGCCGGCCGTTTGGCTCAACGCCAGATGAAGTTTATACAAAACCTCCAATCGGCACTTATCCGTATCGAAAATAAGACATACGGTATTTGTCGGGAAACAGGTAAGTTGATACCAAAAGAACGTTTACGTGCTGTTCCTCACGCTACTTTAAGCATCGAGGCTAAGAATAGCGGAGTAAAATAATAAGGAAGAAACAGTAGATGAAAAGGAAGAAAAAATAGATGTAATGATATTTCTGTTTTTTCTTCGTTTTCTTTACGGAACTAGTATATCAATTGTATGGATAATAAAAATCGGGGGCTGATCGCAATATTAGTTATTGCATTAATTATAATTATAGACCAGGCATCCAAAATCTGGGTAAAAACTCATATGTCTCTTTACGAGTCTATTGAGATTACCAGTTGGTTCAAGATTTATTTTGTGGAAAATCCCGGTATGGCTTTTGGCTGGAAACTGGGAGGTAAATTGTTCCTCTCGTTATTCCGTATTGTGGCCATTTTCTTTATAGGCTATTATCTATACAGATTAGTAAAACAGGGTTATAAGAGCGGTTACATAGCATGTATTGCGCTTATCCTGGCAGGAGCATTCGGTAATATTATCGACAGTGTATTCTATGGGGAGATATTTTCCGCCAGTTATCAGGGGCATGTAGCATCGTTCGTTTCGTTGGGAGAAGGCTATTCGAGCTGGCTTCACGGCAATGTCGTGGATATGCTTTACTTCCCGCTTATAAATGGAACATTCCCGTCATGGTTCCCTGTATGGGGTGGTGAGGATTTTATCTTTTTCAGCCCTATATTTAATATTGCAGATTCTGCTATTACGGTCGGTATTTTTATACTTCTTATTTTCTATCGCAAGACATTATCGGTATCTTTGGAGAAAAAAGATAAAGCCTGATTATGCAACAACGTACAGTCATTTATTTCATTCTGGCTATAGTGGTACTTCTCAGCTCGTGCGGGAGGAGGCCTCGTTATGTCATGCATGAGGATAAAATGACAGATGTTCTTTATGATATACAACTGGCTCAGGCCATATATCGGAGCGGTTCGGATTTCAGCAATGATGAGAAGAAAGATGCTTTATTGAACGGAATACTTCAAAAACATAATATTACACAGGCAGAGCTCGATTCCTCTTTGCTATGGTATTCGGATAATATAGAAATATATAATACGATTAACGACTCAGTTGCTTCGCGTTTGAGGGCGGCAAGCAATGTAATGACATCGGCCCGGTCGAATGCTTTGGGCCGTAGTTATTCTAACTATCTGGTACCTCCTCTTTCTTATCTGAATGAGCAAACGCCTACAATGTCATTCGATATAGATTCGAATAAGATAAAAACAATTGATTTGCCTAAGTTCTCTTTAAGATTTGATGTGCAGGGTGTGAGTTCATTGCAAAGTGCAGAAGCAGCCGTTTTCTTTACATATAAAGATACGTTGGTGAAAACAATCATACCTATAGCAGAGAACAGACGTTATATATTTGCTAAACCGCAATTGGCTGATAGCCTGTTGAAAAATATATCCGGTTATGTACATGTGAAGAATAAGATAAAAGGTATATCGTCCGATGTTATATTATACAACATTTCATATATAGATTCAATAGCTGATATTAAGCCTGCATCGGAAGAAACATCGAATACCACTCCTTTAGCCCAGCCTGTGGATAAGCCGGAAATCACTACGGCTACAGATACTCAAATAAAACCTGACCTATCGAATGATAAAATGGTGACACCGCCGCCTGTAACCAATTCTCGGAATAATGACAGGAAAATAGATAATTTACCTGTTGTATCGAGAGATAAGGTGAACCGAACTCCGTCAGTAAATAGAGGAAGAGACCTCAACTCTTCGAAAAAAGAAGAGAGAATTAAATGAAACGTTATTTTTCCCACTACACATTCATCTATCCGGATATTTATCTTCGAAATCATATTGTAGAGGTCAGTGACGATATGAAGCAGATCAGCTTTTTTCCTTTCGACAGGGAAATAGAAAGAACTGAATTTTACTCAGGATTACTCATTTTTATTCCGGAAAATACCTCTTATAGAACAGATAGCATTATCTCAGACGCAAAATCTGTTATAATAACTGCTGTAAACTATTCGGGCAAAACTAATACCCATTCGGATGCACCCTATAACTTATACCACGAAGAAGATGTGTGATGGTTTTTAGGAGAGACTGAGTCTTACATGACCGGGAAAATATTCGTATTATTTACTACCTTTACAGTTCAATTCAAATAACATTTAATGAAAAGGATTTTATACTTCATGCCTATTCTGTCATTGGAACAGAATGCCGGAAACATGACACGGATTTTATCTATGCTAAAATACTTCAAGCACCGTGGTATGAAAGTCGATTATTGCGGTTTGAAAGGATTTGTTCCGTGGGAAGATCCCGATGACAAGAAAATAATGCAGAAAGGCTTGGTTGAACGAGTTTTTATATTGAATAGAAAGCCATTACGCAAGCATTTTGTGCGTAGAATTTTGTACAAAATACCTAATTATTTAGCCAATAAGTTTCATGGAATAGATAATGTTGCATTGAGAAATTTTTCTTCACATTACTTGTGTAAACAGTTCAACAAAATATTGAAAGAGAATAAGTATGATTATATATTGATAAATTATTCGTGGTGGGCGGAATTTATCAGGCAGAAGGATTTATTGAAAGGTGCATATACTATCGTAGATACCCATGATTTGGTGGCAATGCAGGAATATAACATACAGAAAAAAAGGCTTGGCCGTATTTTTGAAGAAGAAATGAAGCGGTTGAATAGGTTCGATGAGGTTTGGTCCGTGTCCGTAGATGAATTATATGTATATAATCATCTTCTGAACAATAAAGTCCGACTAGTACCCAACATGCCCTTATCTAATATCGATACATTTGATCTAACTAAGGGAATGGAAAAGAATAATGATATTATCTATGTAGCCAGCGATAACGATTGGAATAAGATGTCGGTTAAATGGTTTTTGTCTGAAGTATATCCCCTATTGCCCAAAAGTTTGAAAATATCTATAATAGGTAAAATAAACGATCTTATACCCGAAAACTATCCGAATATAACCAAAATACCATTTGTAGAGAATCTGGCCGAGGCTTATGCCAATTCGAAAATCGCTATCTGTCCCATGCTTGGAGGTACAGGCATAAAGCTAAAAGTAATAGAAGCCATGTCATTTGCCTTGCCCGTCGTATGTACTTTGAGGGGAATAGACGGTTTACCAAACAAGATAAACAATGGGTGCCTGGTGAGTGATGATGCAAATCAGTTTGCATCGAACATAGTTGAGTTATTAGAAAATCACGAATTGTACGATAAAAAGAGCGAACAGGGATACGATTTATATAAGGCTTATTTCAATCCCGAAGTTCGTTATAAACAATTGGATGAAATATTCGGGATAAATATTAACTAATTGAAAAAGTAGTATATGAAACTTCGGATTAACATTGTTATTCCTTATTTTGGATCGCGTGCGGGTGGTGGCTTGAAAGTGATGTATGAATATGCTAAACGACTATCTGTCCGTGGACATGATATTGTTATATATAATAGTATAAAAACAAACTATGGGAAAGACTATGATAAATCAAGATTTTCATTAAAATATAAGTGTTTTGTAAAAAGCCTGAAAGGCCGGGAGCGTCCCAGATGGTTCGATTTGCCGGATAATATAGAATGTAAGATGATCCCTTATGTCTCTGATGATTATATCCGTGATGCAGATATTTGTATTTCTACTTGGTGGGCAACAGCGCATCATATATCTGAATTGAATCAGTCTAAAGGGGTTAAATTTAATTTTATTCAGGGATATGAAACAATAATGACTTCCGAACCAGAAGATTTTGTTCATGATTCATACAAATTGCCGTTGATTCAAATTGTTATTTCACCATATTTGTTTGATATTGTCTCTCCTTATGCCAAATATCAGGTTGAGATCATTCCTAACGCCTTAGACCTGAGTATCTACGAATTAACCAATCCTATTGAAAACAGGAATAGTAAAACTATTATAATGAGATATCTAAGCCTGAAGTATAAGGCGTGCCAATATGGGGTGGCTGCATTCGTAGAGCTGAATAAAAAGTATCCGGATTTGAAAGTTATCATGTTCAGCTCTGAAAAGAAGCCGGAGTATATCCCCGATTGGGTGACATATTATTATGATAGAAAAGATATTATCCCTTTATATAATGAAGCTGCCATATATGTAGCGACAAGTATAACCGAAGGATGGCATTTGCCTCCTATGGAGGCAATGGCATGTGGCTGCGCATGCGTATGTACTGATATTCCGGCTCATCTTACATATATGGTTGACGGTGAAAATGCATTGTTGGTAAAACCCGAAGATGTAGATGCCCTTGTGGATAAAATAAGCTATTTGATAGATAATCCAAAGGAGAGAATTCAATTGGCAAAGCGAGCATACCAATCGATTAAAAAATATGATTGGGAGTGTTCTGTAGATCAAATGGAAGCCCTTTTTATAAATACGATGAACCTCAAATAAAATATTAATGGAGGGTGGTAAACCTATAGTCAGCGTCATCATTCCGGGATATAATCATGGAAAATATATCCGGCAACGGATAGAAAGTGTCCTGAATCAGACTTACCGGGATTTTGAACTGATTATACTCGATGATTGTTCTACCGACAATAGTCGTAGTATCATTGATGAGTATATAGCTAACGATAAGGTATCTCATACTGTATATAATAAGATAAACACAGGCTCTACCTTTGCTCAATGGCAGAAAGGTTTCTCTTTGGCTCGTGGGAAATATATCTGGATAGCGGAAAGTGATGATTATTCCGAACTTACCTTTTTGGAGAAGATGGTTCCTTTATTGGAGTCTAACTCTGATTGTAATGTTGCTTTTTGTTGCTCCTATGCAGTGGATGAGAACGGCAATATATTATCTGACGATTGGGACAGGAATAAAGAAGAAAGATATACTGTAAATAAATTTGAAGGAAGAGCCTTCGTTGAAGGGCGGATGCTATTTAATAACAGTATTTACAATGCCAGTATGACACTTTTCAGAAAGTCTGTCTTGGATAAGATTGGAAATCAGTATGCAGAGTACAGGTATTGTGGCGACTGGTTTTTCTGGAATCGTGTATGTCTTCAAGGTGAAGTAATCAGGTACTGTGATAAACTTAATTATTTCAGACAACACTCTAATAAGGCCACACCGAGAGCCAAATCGGAGGGATTGATTTTTACTGAAGGCAAATATATTGTTGAAGATCTCTCACATAATTTACACCTAAGCCCTCTGCAAAGTTCTATCATCAAAGGGCGGTTTTTAAAACGCATTATCGCATCGAAGGACTTTAAAACAGTAGAAGTAAAAAAAGCAGTGGTGAAAGAAGTTGAAAACTATCTCAATTGTGGAAGATTTTCTATTTTTCTTTACGGACTGGATAAGTTATTAAATTTTTCATCATTGAATATAAGAAGAAACAGGTATCTATGAAGAATAATAAACCAAAAGTATCTCTTATAATTGCCACATATAATTGGCCTGATGCCTTAGATCTGTGTTTGTCCAGTATTGCTTCGCAGACCATTTTACCGGATGAAGTAGTAATTGCTGATGATGGTTCTAAAGAAGATACAGCAACTTATATACAAGTGAAAAGGAATAATTTCCCTTGTCCTGTTGTTCATGTCTGGCACGAAGATATCGGTTTCAGGCTTACTGTTATACGGAATAAGGCAATTGTAAAAGCAACAGGAGATTATATTATTCAGATTGATGGCGATGTGATATTGAATAAGCATTTTATCGAAGATCACCTGACAATGGCACAGGAAAGATGCTTTGCCACAGGTAGCCGCATTATGATGACGCGGGAATTAAGTGTGGATTTGTTGCACGGGAAATCTGTTGCGATCAGTCCTTTTACCAAAGGTCTGAGAAATAGACTAAATGCCTGCCGGTCTTCTCTGTTGGCAAACTATTTCCGTTTCAGATATAAAAAAGACAGTCCTCATTATATGAAAGGATGTAATATGGCATTCTGGAAGAAAGATCTACTGGCTGTGAATGGTTATAATGAAGATATGACAGGATGGGGGTATGAAGATAATGAAATCGCTGCCCGGCTTATAAATTCCGGAATAAGGAAACAGTACCTCAAATTTTACGGAATTGTTTATCATATCTATCATCCTCTTAGCAGTCATGACCGGGAAACGATAAACGCCGATATTTTCAGGGATGCTGTGAAAGAAGGAAGTACTTATTGTAAAAACGGATTGGACAAGTATATTTTAATTAAGAATTAAGAATGAATAATTAAGCAAGCGACTTATAATCCTTCATTAATTCCTCTGATTGCTTTCGAGAATTTGTCGAGTATGCTATTCCATTCGTAGTTAGCCTCTACATATGAAATACCATTGTTAGCCATTATTTCTTTTTCCTTATCTGTCAGATTTAATAATCTATCCAGTGCCGTGGCAAATTCTTCTTTGTTATAATAGACATAACCGGCATGACTGAGTTCGATATGTTTTTTTAGTACATCACAATCACCGTTAGCTAATACGGGTTTACCCATAATCATAGCTTCCAGAGTCACCATGGAAAGGCTTTCATACGGAGATGGGATAATAAGTCCCGTACTGTTTTTCAGATAGGATGATTTCTCCTGCTCGCTGATGAAACCTGTATATATGATATCTTCTGATGTCTCTATCTCGTCCATAAAGTTTTTACCAATAAGAATGAGCCTTACATCATTACTATACTTCTGTTTGAAATGGTTGAAATATTCTATTAGTGTTTTACATCCCTTGGTCTCATGTATTCGTCCGATATATACAAAATAAGGATAATCGCTGCCAGGTTGTTCTTCGCGAGTTAAGGATCCAGGCTCGGGCTTATCCCGTCCTACACCTGCAATATCTGATTTTATTTTCTTTGCAAGAGGATGTGCGGCTTCTACCCAATCTTTTTCTGATACGGAATTGTACATAATGAACGCCGGAGAGGAGAATGTTTTGTCAAAGCCTCTTAAATGGAGATAGGTATCATCATGTGCGATCGGAATAAGAATACTCTTTTTCGTGACGTTTCCGATTCCGGCATAGGTCGTATATTGGTAATAGAGGAAAAAGATGAAAACATCGTACCTATCTTTATTTTCCGCTATATAATCTACTAAGACCGGGCTGTAAGCCCCTTGTAGTCCGACCCAATTATCAAATATCTTATCAATATCCTTATCTCTGTACTTGATCTTCTTTATAGTGAGTTTGAGAAAATTGGACAATGTGAATCTGGCTTTTTTGTAGATACTGTTTTTATCCAGATAACGAAGCCATTTATTTTCATTCGTTCTGTCTCTCGGTTCAGATTCAAACCTTGAAATTTTTGTTCCATTGATTATATCCTCACCTTTAGGGTAATAGGTGTTGTTTCTTCGGCTGTCATCGTTTTCGCAGGATGTGAGTACCGTTACGTCAAATCTCTCATTCAAGTGCTCTGCGAGATAGCGGGCATGTAATTCGGCTCCACCATTTATTTCTTTACCGTACCGGGAGATTACAATAGCAACTTTTAACTTTCTTGTTTCCATTCCGGTTATCTGCTTTATTAAATCTGGGTGTATAGACTTTGGTAAACCTTCATCAATGCGGTAGTACAATTCTTATCAGAGAATCTTTTCACATATTCCAATCCATCTGTTACCATTTGTTTACATGCATCCTCATCATTGAGTAATCTTTTGATCTGATATGCAAGCTCATTCTCATTACAAGGATCTACATATACCGAATGTGGGCCACCGGACTCTTCAAGGCATGAGCCGGTCGCTCCAATTACAGGTACACCTGAACTTTGAGCTTCTATAATTGGTATTCCAAATCCTTCGTATAAAGACGGATATATAAATATACGGGCAGATTGCAATATTGCCGGCAGGTCAGTCAATGGTACATTGCTGATAAGGTGTACACGGTCCGATACCCCATGCTCCGCCGCATAGTTTAATACGGTTTGAGCGTATTCTTTTTGCTTACCTATAGCTATAAAATGAATATCGGGTATCTCTTTCAGCGCCTTTACTATCAGCAGGATATTTTTGCGTTCCTCTATACTGCCGATGGACAGAAGAAACTCAGGGGGAAGATTATATTTAACTTTTACCTCTTTTTTCTTCATATCATCTGCCTGTTCTCTGAAGACAGGGAAGCAACCCTGATAAACTACTTCTATTTTTGAAGGCTCTATATCATAGAATTTGATAATATCTCTTTTAGTGCATTCGCTGACAGCTATGACCTTATCTGCCACCTTACATGCATATTTAGCTTTGACATTGTAAATTGTCCTGTCGACCAAAGAATAGAATTCGGGGTATCTCAGAAATATAAGATCATGTATTGTAACAATGCTTTTTACTCCGGTTCTGTTTATTCTGAACGGCAACTCATTACTTAGGCCATGATATATATCAATATGTTCTCTCTTAATATCTTTAACAATTCCCATCGTACGCCAGAATGGTTTATGGGTATGTTTTAATGAATAAACAGTTTCATCTTGATGTGTATCATTAATCTTACTCTCATCATGGAGTTTGGGGATGAAAAGTTTATAAATATTGTTGGGGTAATATTCCATCAGATTGGAGATTACAAATCTGCTGTAATTCCCTAATCCGGTAAAATTAGAAACTGCTCGTTTGGCATCAAATCCAATTCTCATAATATCAGGCATTTATTATTAACCAAGGTATGGTATTGTCTCGGGATGCTGTCTGGTATAGGTATCCCAAAATTTTTTACGATATTCAAATGTTTTCCTTAAGCAGGTTGCTTCATCAAAGTTCCGGGCTTTGGCGTATTCTTTTACTATGAAGCTTATCATTTCATCACTTCCCCATAGGCGTCTGAAATTAAAGCAGGCGGTATCGAGATTTATTGGTTTATCAAATTTCATTCTGTTCAGGTCCACTAAATAGAAAGTATAGGCATTTCCATCTCTTTTATAGAGGATATTTCCGGAAGAATAATCTAAATGTAATACCTGCTTTTCATGTAAACGGGCTGTATATAAAGCAAATTGAGTCAATAATTCTTCTCTTCCTTTTATTTGTCCATGTTGCAATTCACGCATCATTCCATCAAACTCTTCGTGTACTGATATATATAAACTGTATTTTAGCAGATTATATTGTTTGAGTTCCATATAAGATATCGGGTCGGGTGTGTGAAAACCTCTTTTTTTTAGCATAAATGCGTATAAGTATGAGCGCTTTGCCTTCGATTGCCTGATAGTCGAATATGCTATCTGATTTATAAACAACGGCTTTTTGAAAGACTTTACATTCAGTTTCACCCCTTCTACATCAAAGGTCTTGATTATATTACGACCCGAATAAATAACTTCTCCGGATTGCAGGAATGCAAGAGGAAGGCCTTCTATGAAGTCTTCTAATTGCCTGTACTCTGCATTTATAACCATTTTTATTTTTGTCATATCTTTTAAATAAAAGAAAGTGAGGTTGCATATCCGTTTATTCTTAAAATTCCGATGTGAAATGGAATTTGATGTCCTTAAAGTCTTGCTGAGCCATCATTAGCACATAGTTAGAGTCGGCCAGGAATACGTCCCGTCCTTCTTTATCTACAGCCATGTATTGCGCTTTGCGTTTTTTAAAATCATCTAATTGCTGCTTGTTTTCACTTTCTATCCAACATGCTTTATATAAATTGAGGGATTCCCAGCGACACTGGGCTCCGTATTCATGCAACAGGCGGTATTGAATAACTTCAAACTGAAGTTGCCCTACTGTACCTATAATCTTACGCCCGTTAAACTGGTTAGTAAATAACTGGGCAACACCTTCGTCCATTAACTGGTCTATACCTTTTTGCAATTGTTTCGACTTCATTGGATCGGCATTCTCAATGTACTTAAACATTTCAGGGGAGAAGCTTGGCAATCCTTTGAAATGCAGGTCTTCGCCTGAGGTGAGAGTGTCGCCGATTTTGAAATTACCGGTATCGGGAAGTCCTATAATATCACCTGCATATGCTTCGTCTACAGTTTCTTTTTTCTGAGCCATGAAGGCGGTAGGAGAGGAGAATTTCAGTTGCCTGTTCAGCCGGATATGCTTATAGTTTACATTCCGTTCAAATTTGCCGGAGCAGATTTTTACGAATGCAATACACGACCGGTGATTAGGGTCCATGTTTGCATGTATCTTAAATATGAATCCGCTGAAAGAATTCTCTTCGGGGTTTACTTCACGCTCAATGGCTTCTACCGGGCGTGGAGACGGTGCTATTTTTACAAAGCAATCCAGTAATTCTTTTACTCCGAAATTATTCAAAGCCGAACCAAAGAATACGGGAGCTATCTGACCTTTCAGGTATGTATTTATATCCAGCTCCGGGTATACCCCGTCTATTAGTTCTATATCTTCTCTCAGCTTAGCGGCAAGCGGGCCTCCGATATGCTTTTCCAGATCAGGGCTGTTTATGTCTTTGAACCCGATCGATTCGGTCACTGTTTGCTTGCTGGGTGTATACAGGTCTAATTTTTCCTGATAGATATTGTAAACACCTTTGAATCGTTGCCCACTGTCTATTGGCCAGCTTAGGGGGCGTACTCCGATTTTTAGTTCCTCTTCCAGCTCATCGAGCAGTTCGAAAGGGTCGCGTCCTTCGCGGTCCATCTTGTTTACAAATATCATCACCGGAGTATGGCGCATCCGGCAGACTTCCATCAGCTTGCGGGTCTGTGCTTCCACACCTTTGGCGGAGTCTACTACAATAATAACACTGTCAACCGCAGTGAGTGTACGATAAGTATCTTCTGCAAAATCCTGGTGGCCGGGAGTATCCAGGATGTTTATTTTATAACCGTCGTATTCGAATCCCATAACGGATGTAGCAACAGAAATACCACGCTGTTTCTCTATTTCCATCCAGTCCGAAGTGGCGGTTTTCTTTATTTTGTTTGATTTTACAGCACCCGCTACATGGATGGCACCCCCGAATAATAATAATTTTTCGGTAAGGGTAGTCTTTCCTGCATCGGGGTGACTGATAATAGCAAATGTTCGTCTTTTATGAATTTCTTTTTCCAGTTCGCTCATCGATTACTTTACTTAATAATATCAAGGTCTCAGATCTGTTTGCTGCCACTAAAACATAATAACGAATATACGGTATGTTTTATTTATGCAATAAATATTTTCTTCTGACTTATAAGGTGCAAAAGTAATAAAAAAAGCGAAGACAATGGTCTGTTATCTTCGCTTTGGAGTTATTTATTTAGCAATAATTTCAGCTGTGTTATTTCCGGCCGGACATATAGCCTCCAAGCCCGGTTGTATGTTCTAATTGGAGATAAACTTAAATTCGGGGCTTATCTGATATTTTGTTATTGCAGTATCGGCCGTGCCTCCCGAATCGCTGTTAATCTCATCATAGGTGTAATTAATGGTTTGAACGATTATCTCATTCGATTTTATTTTAGACGATACTTCACTGTAATATTCGACCATATCTTCATAGGCGACTATCAGATTGTCTATCATATTGCCGTTTTTGTCATAACTAAGGAGGTATTCTGTGATTTCACCGTCCGTCACTACTTGTATGGTAAGGATTTTTCCGTTTTTATTCTCCAGTAGAATTTGTCCGAGACAGAGGTCGCTGAGCTCGTATCCTTCCAATCCCTTTACTTTTTCAAGTTGCAGGCTGGAGTATTGTTCTGGTGTAAGCCTTTGTATCTTGGTTAAATCGATAGTACTGGAACTGCTGTTTAAAGAGATATCGGCCAAATCGACCTTTAGTGGGTTAAGTTGTGTTTCGTATAAGTTTATTTGCTTTTTCTGACAAGAAACAGATATAACCGTAAATATAAGTCCAAAAAGATAAATCTTTTTCATTTTGGTTATGGTAGATGTGTAATGTGAATTATTATCCTATATAGATAACAATTCTTTGATGCAAATGTTTAAACTCTTTTCCCATTCGGGAATCGTAATCTTGAATGTGGTTTTAATCTTCGTTTTATCCAGTACACTGTATTTTGGCCTTGTCGCTTTAGTCGGGTATTGATCTGTGGTAATTGGATTTACCGTGCAGTTTATTATTCCGGCATGTTTGTGTATGGCTAATGTAAAATCATACCAGGTAGTAATACCCTCATTGGAGTAGTGATAGATACCGGGCGTGAAGCTATTGGCCTCGCTATAGTCCAGTATTTTTATGATTGCATTGGCCAGATCGGCAGCATTCGTTGGTGTTCCGGTTTGGTCGGCAACTACATTGAGTGTATCCCGTTCTTTTCCGTATTTCATCATCGTTTTTACAAAGTTGTTTCCAAATATGGAATACAACCATGCTGTACGGATGATAATACTGTCAGGGCATGCTTTTATCAGGGCTGCTTCTCCTTCTTGTTTCGATTTTCCGTATACCGATTGCGGATTCACTTCATCCGTTTCTGTATAAGGTCTTGAAGTAGTACCGTCGTATACATAATCGGTAGATATGTGGATTATTTTAGAGCCGTTATTTGTGGCGGCGGCTCCCAGATTCGCTACTGCATCCCGATTGATCCTATAACATAATGCAACGTCGTCTTCGGCTTTATCTACAGCTGTGTAGGCCGCACAATTGACGATATACTTTATATTGTTTTCTCTAATAAAGTCTTCAATGGCTTGCTGGTCAGTAATGTCTAGTTCTGCGACATCTGTAAAAAAGAATTGGAAATTGTTTTCATGGAAAGAGGCTATGCGCCTGATTTCATTTCCTAATTGTCCGTTCGCTCCTGTTATAAGGATATTTTTCTGCACCAATTCAAACATGAAAATGTTCTTCGCAGTTTCATCCTGGTCATCAGCTTGCTTATTTCCTGAAAAGAATGCCATACTTTATCTCAATTATGAGTTATAAGTGAAAAGTGAAGAACTAAAAATGGATTGAAAATCAACGGAGACGGAAGTGTAAAATATGCTCTGTTTTTCGTTTTTCATTCTTCACTTTTCACTTTTTGTGCGCTTATTGTTTGCCGCTGGTTGCTACATCCGAAGCGATTTTCTTCACTAGTCCTTGCAGTACATTGCCCGGTCCTAGTTCGATAAATTCTGTTGCTCCGTCGGCTACCATATGCTCTACAGACTGAGTCCATTTTACAGGAGCAGTAAGTTGGGCTATAAGATTTGCTTTGATTGTAGCCGGATCAGTTTCACCTGTGGTAGATACATTCTGATATACCGGACATGATGGTTTGCTTATTGTAGTAGTATCGATAGCTTCCGACAATTCTACTTTAGCCGGTTCCATTAGCGGAGAATGGAATGCTCCACCTACTTTTAGCTTCAATGCACGTTTCGCACCTGCCGCAAGCAATAATTCGCATGCTTTTTCTATACCTGCATTTGAGCCGGATATAACGATTTGTCCCGGGCAGTTATAGTTTGCCGGTACCACTACCTCATCGGTAATGGATGCACATATTTCTTCAACTTTAGCATCGGGTAATCCCAATACGGCAGCCATTGTTGAAGGGTTCAGCTCACATGCTTTCTGCATAGCAAGCGCACGTTTATATACGAGTTTCAACCCATCTTCAAATGATAATGCGTTCGCAGAAACCAATGCGGAGAATTCGCCTAAGGAGTGCCCTGCAACCATATCGGGTGCAAAATCAGCCCCCATTGTTTTAGCTAATATTACAGAATGAAGGAAGATGGCCGGCTGGGTCACTTTTGTCTGACGAAGATCTTCGTCTGTGCCTGCAAACATCAGATCTGTGATACGGAATCCCAGTATTTCGTTTGCTTTTTCAAACATTTCTTTAGCAACTGGAGATGTTTCGTACAAATCTTTACCCATTCCTACAAATTGAGCTCCTTGCCCCGGAAATACAAATGCTTTCATTTTCAATATTTAATAGTTAGAATAAGCGGTTAAATTTCAGCCTGCAAAATTAGTAAAAAATAGAATATGATTTGGTAAAATAGATTAAAATAAAAAAGTACGGGATTAAACTATCCCATTACAATGATTTAATTTTATTATTATTTAATACACATTAAAGCTATTAAAAAATTATAAAACACTTACCTTTGCCTCATATATACATTTTATTACTAAATGAGAAATACTTCAAGAAGAGATATTCCGCTGCAAGAACTGAAAGCGTCGCAACCATGCGAATTGCTGGAGTTTCTGATAGACCAGCAAGTCCGTAAGAGTCGTAATGCTATAAAATCACTGCTGGCACACAAGCAAATAAAGGTAAATGGCAAACTTGTCACCCAATTCGACCATGAACTTAAGGCCGGAGATAAAGTTTCAGTAATGAAGTTTGATCAATCGCGAAAAGAAAAGAAGCTGAAAGGCCTGAAAATTGTATTTGAAGATGATGAGATCATCGTTATAGATAAAGAAGCAGGATTTCTGTCCGTATCCACTGATAAAGAGAAATTACGTACCGTTTACGGGGCACTGAACGAATATGTGAAGAAAAAAAGCAGGAATAAGACCGACAGGGTATTTGTCCTTCATCGACTCGATAGGGAGGCTTCGGGGTTGATGGTGTTTGCCAGAAACGCCGAGCTACAAGAGATATTTCAAAAAAACTGGAATAACCTTGTAAAGGAATATATTTATACTGCGGTTGTAGACGGAAGGCCGGAACAGGAAGAAGGTACAGTTATTTCGTGGCTTACCGAAAATAAGAATTATGTAATGATGTCGTCTCCCTACGATAATGGCGGATTGAAATCGGTTACACATTATAAAGTAATCAAGTCGACAGGACGCTATTCGCTACTTGACTTCGATCTCGAAACCAAACGCAAAAACCAATTGCGTATCCAGATGCAGACAATCGGTCATTCTGTCGTGGGAGATAAAAAATATGGTGCATCGAATAATCCGATTAAACGTATTGCCCTTCATGTACGCGAACTGGTGCTGAAGCATCCGGTTACAGGAGAGGTCTTGGAATTTAAAAGCCCGGTACCAAAAGCAATGCTGCAATTGGTGACTGTTCAGCCAAAGAGAGAGTCATCTGCCGAATCTGATACTAAAGAACAATAAGTTTTGAATTCTTCTAACCTTAAAGTGGATAACTGAAAGGATTTATATGGTGTATTTTTAATTGTAACATGCTTTGACTGTTTTACTTGTTGAAGCAATAAACAGGTCTGCGACCTTAAAAGTTTTATGAATATAGATATTAAAGAAATAGGTCAACGTCTCAAAGGTTTGCGTGAGGCTTTGGATATGACACAGGAGCAATTTGCCGCTTCTTGTAATATTCCTTTAGAAGAGTATGTCAAATACGAGTCGGGTGAAAAAGACTTAACCATCAGTGTGCTGAAAGGTATCGCGTCTGCCCATAATGTAGATGTGTCGGTGTTGATGTTTGCCGACGAACCCCGGATGAGTAGCTATTTTCTTACACGTAAGGGAAAAGGGCTGGCAGTGAATAGGGTGGAGGCTTATAACTACCAGACACTGGCCGGAGGATTTAATAACCGAAAAGCTGAAGTTTTTGAAGTAACAGTAGAGCCTAAAGCTGATGACGTAGAAATTCATCATAGCATACATACCGGACAAGAATTTAATATGGTGCTGGAAGGCCGTATGCTTTTGCAGATAAATGGAAAAGACCTGATAATGGAAGAAGGGGACAGTATTTATTTCGACTCCAGCCTGCCACACGGGATGAAAGCTCTTGATGGAAAGAAAGTCAGATTTATAGTTGTTGTTCTATAGATATCTTTATATACATAACCTAATATAACTAACACGCTCATGTTAGAACGATTTTTAAAACAAACTCATTTTGCTTCAACTCAGGATTTTGCAGAGAATTACCATGTTCAGATACCTGAGAATTTCAATTTCGGATATGATGTCGTTGATGAGTGGGCAAAGATAGATCCCACCAAAAGGGCTATCTGCTGGGTGAATGACCAGGGGGAGCATATAGATTTTACATTTGCGGATATAAAAAAACAAAGTGATTGTGCCGCGTCCTATTTTCAATCGCTGGGTATTGGCAAAGGAGATATGGTAATGCTCGTGTTGAAACGTCGTTACGAATTCTGGTTTGCTGTTATTGCCCTTCACAAAATAGGAGCAGTAGCTATTCCGGCTACGCATCTGCTGACGAAAAAGGATTTTGTCTACCGTAATAATGCCGCCGATATAAAGGCGATCATAGCAGTGGATGATGATGTGGTTGTTCAGCATGTAAATGATGCAATGGCTAATTCTCCGACAGTAAAATTCCGGATTGCCTGCGGTGAAAACATACCGGCCGGCTGGCTGGATTTTCATAAGGGCTTAAGAGATGCAACGCCATTTGTAAGACCTGAGTATGTGAATGCGAATGAAGATATCTCTTTATTATATTTTACTTCGGGTACGACCGGTGAACCGAAAATGGTAATCCATAACTTTATATATCCGCTCGGGCATATTGTGACAGCGAAATATTGGCATAATCTGAACGAGAATAGTCTGCATCTTACGGTAGCCGATACCGGTTGGGCTAAGGCTGTTTGGGGAAAATTGTACGGACAGTGGATTGCAGGTGCCGCCGTGATGGTATATGACCATGAGAAGTTTACCCCGCAGGCCATGCTACATATAATACAGGATTATAAAGTGACTTCGTTTTGCGCTCCGCCTACCGTTTTCAGATTTATGATAAGGGAAGATTTGTCTCATTTCGACCTGTCTTCACTTCGGTATGCCACTACTGCAGGAGAAGCATTAAACCCTTCGGTATACAATGCATTCCTCGAAGGTGCAGGTATTAAAATGATGGAAGCGTTCGGACAGACGGAAACTACCCCTACCATAATCACTTTCCCGTGGATGGAGCCGAAGCCCGGCGCGATGGGAGTGCCCAATCCGGCTTACGATATGGATCTGATCGCGGCAGACGGACGTTCCGTTGAAGATGGTGAAGTAGGAGAGGTGGTGATTAAAACCGATAGATGGAGGCCTTTGGGCTTGTTTATGGGGTATTATCGTGACGAAGCTCTTACCAGGCAGGTGTATTATGATGATGTTTACCATACAGGTGATATGGCCTGGCGTGACGAAGATGGATATTACTGGTTTGTAGGTCGTAGCGACGATGTTATCAAAAGCTCTGGTTATCGCATAGGACCGTTCGAAGTAGAGAGCGCTTTGATGACGCATCCTGCTGTTGTAGAGTGCGCCATTACGGGTGTGCCGGACGAAGTCAGAGGACAGGTAGTAAAAGCTACTATTGTGCTGGCACAGGATTATAAAGATAAAGCGGATGATCATCTAAAGCATGAGATTCAGAACCATGTAAAACAGGTTACTGCTCCATATAAATATCCCCGCATTATCGAATTTGTTGACGAATTGCCGAAAACGATCAGCGGAAAGATAAAAAGAGCAGAGATAAGGAAACAATGATTAATTAGCATATTAGCTAATTCGGAAATTAGCAAATACCGTAAATGATTAAATATTTATGTATTGAATATGCTAATATGCTAATTGTCAAATTTGCTAATTTCTTTATATTTTATTATGATATGTAAAGAATAAAAGATTATATTTGCACGCCTAAAAGTGTGTATATGTCTAAGCTTGGCCTCATTTCGAAGGAAGGGGACTCTGGATATATGCGTATTTTATTTAGTTTGAATGAAATAGAAATAATATAAGTAAATAACAAAAAGTAAAATCTAAAATGCAAAACAAAGGATTTGTAATCACATTTTCCATTCTGCTTACGTTGGTATGCTTATTTTACCTGTCTTTTACATTCGTAACCAAAAGTTATGATAATAAGGCAGATGAATTTGCTACAGCCTACGCAGTCGCGAATGCTAAAGGTGATCAACTACTGCAAGACGAGTTGTACAACAAACAATACACTCACTATCTTGATTCAATGTCTACAGAAAGAGTTTGGTTAACCTTTGGTACCGACGATATGGGTTATACCCTTAAACAATGTCGCGAAAAAGAAATCGGGCTGGGACTTGACCTGAAAGGTGGTATGAGTGTTATCGTAGAAGTAGATGCAGCAGCTGTACTCCGTTCACTGGGTGACCCTGAGAACGAAGCGTTTAATACTGCTTTGACAGAAGCTTCTGCTGAAAATAAAAAAGGTAGCAACCGTGACTATATCACTCTCTTTGTAGATAAGTTTAAAGCAGCGAATGGCAATGATAAACTAGCCGGCGTATTTAGTACTAAACTTAGAGATCAGGTAGGACCTCAAGACAAGGATGATAAAGTTATTTCTGCACTGAGAACAGAACTTCAGAGTGTAGCCGATAACTCGTTCAACGTACTTCGTACACGTATCGACCGTTTCGGGGTTGTTGCTCCTAATATTCAGAAGCTAGACAATCGTGCAGAACGTATTATGATAGAGCTTCCGGGTATCAAGGAACCGGATCGTGTAAGAAAACTATTGCAGGGTAGTGCAAATCTTGAATTTTGGAAAACATATAATCTGAACGAAATACAGGGATATATAAGCGCCCTGACAGAACGTTCGAGAGAAGCTTTAGCCGCTCAGAATGTAACAGATACAACTGCTGTAAGCGATTCTTTGAAAGTTCAGGAAGTTGGAAATTTAGGATTCACCAAACCATTTATTGAGAATTTTATCAGTGGTGGTATGGGAGCTATTGTCGGTATTGTTCATAAAAACGATACGGCAGCGGTCAATGCAATCCTTAGAAGATTCCAGGACGCATATCCTCCTGACCTAAGATTTGCATGGGGATTCAAGGCCGAAGATATAAGAGAAACTCAGATTACATTATACGCTTTGCGTGGCGACGGTCTTAAAAAAGGCCCGGCATTGGACGGGGATGTGGTTATTTCTGCAAAGGCTGACCAGTCTCAACATGGTGCAACTTGGGAAGTAAGTATGCAGATGAACTCTGTAGGTACACAACGTTGGGCTACTATTACCGGAGCAGAAAAAGGCAGGAGTATTGCTATCGTACTCGACGGTTCTGTATATTCAGCGCCTAATGTAAATGACAAGATTGAAGGTGGACAGTCTCAAATCACAGGTAACTTTACACCGGAAGATGCAAAAGACTTAGAGAATGTGCTGAAATCGGGTAAGATGAAAGCCGGAGTACACATTGTGCAGGAAGATATTGTAGGTCCTTCGTTGGGTCAGGAAGCTATTAAAGCCGGAGTTATATCTTTTGTACTTGCATTGGTGCTTCTTATGGCATACATCTGCTTGGTTTACGGTTTTATTCCGGGCTTGATTGCCAATTCGGCTGTTCTTGTCAACCTGTTCTTTACGATTGGTATATTGGCGGCCTTTGGGGCGGTAATGACCCTGCCGGGTATAACGGGACTTGTGCTCTCGCTGGCTCTTGCGGTCGATGCTAATGTATTGGTTTATGAACGAACAAAAGAAGAATTAAGAGCCGGAAAGAATACGAAAGTAGCCGTAGTAGATGGTTATAAACATGCATTCTCTGCTATTTTCGACGGACACGCATCACAGGTAATTACTGCTATTATATTAGCGTATTTCGGTACAGGTCCGATACAGGGTTTTGCAACTACATTGATTATCGGTATCGTTGCATCATTCATTACCAATGTATTCCTTACACGTATATTCTATGAATATATGCTAGATAAGGGTCATTTCAGAAACCAGACATTCACCACTGCTATTTCACGAAAATTGTTTGTTGACACAAAAATCAATTTCTTGGGGATGACTAAGAAAATCGTGATCTTATCAGCTGTATTATTAGTAGCAGGTGTAGGCTCTCTATTCATTAACGGTTTGAATGGCGGTATTGACTTTACAGGAGGACGTAACTATCTGGTTCGTTTCGATAAAAATGTAAATGCCGATGCTATCGAAAAAGTGCTGGTTCCCGAATTTGAAGGTTCTACTGTACTTGTACTTACCAGTGGTTCTGCAAGTCAGTCATCTACTACAAGCCAGGTTCGTATTACTACAAACTATAAGATTGAAGAAGCTACAGATGAGGTTGAAGATGAAATAAGGGCAAAAATGACCCATGCTCTTACAGCAGCCGGATTCCTTACCGATGGAAAAACTATAGATGACTTTGTTCAAAGTTCTCAGCGTGTAGGTCCTAGTGTGGCTGACGACCTGAAAACAGCGGCTACCATAGCAGTATTGATTGCGGTAGTCTGTATGGCTCTGTATATCTTATTGCGTTTCCGTGACATTGCCTTCTCTTTGGGTACGCTGATAGCTGTGGCGCATGATGCCGTGATGGTTATCTTCCTTTACTCATTGCTGTATAAGATAATGCCATTTTCAATGGAGATAGACCAGTCGTTTATTGCAGCTGTATTGACAGTGGTAGGTTACTCTATCAATGACAAGGTTGTGATCTTTGACCGTATCCGCGAAATCAGAAATATGTATCCGAAACGTAATATCACCGAAACTATTAATGAAGCGCTGAACTCTACATTAGGACGTACATTGAATACCTCAATAAGTACGATGCTAGTTGTGTTCTGTATCTTCCTTTTAGGTGGTGATACTATCCGTAGCTTTACATTTGCTATATTTATCGGTATTGTGATCGGTACTTATTCTTCTGTATTCGTAGCAACTCCTATTGCTTGGGGTATATTCAAGAAAGAAGGAAAGAAGAAAGAAGCTCAGCTAAAAGAAGCTAAATAAAACGTAGAACATTTCTAAATATATGAGAAGAGGTTAGTCTAATTGGCTAACCTCTTCTTTTATTATGAGACATCTTAAAGTTTATCTATGTGTATAGCTGATGGCCTTTAGTAGTTAGCTTATAGTTCTTTGAAAGATTGAATACAATCCCTGATGTCTGAAAGGGAAAAGGAGTAAGAATGGTGCAAAATAAAAAGCAGAAAAGGTTGTTACCTTTGTTACCTTTTGAAAGTAGTAAGTATTGAGTAATAAGTTGAAAGTTATATGAGATACGAGTAGACAAGACACGAGATACAAGTTGTTAACTGATAGCTGTTGACTGTTAACTGATATTTCTGTTACTTTTGTTACTTTTTCTCTTTTGTGCTTAACTAGTATAGGTATTCAAAAAAAAGTAACAGTTACGATAATATAGATAACTGTTACTTTTGTTACTTTATATAATAGAAGATTTATCAGAATGGCACGAAATCATTTCCTGCACCTTGCATTGGCTGAAAGTCCTGACCGGAACTTGGAGCCGAAGCGTCGGTGTTGATTTTAGAAGAGAAATTCTGTCCTGCACCAAAGTTATAGTCATCGTCGACATTCTGGAAGCGCGCAAATTCACTTTTGAAGCGTAGCAGTACATCACCGGTTGCACCATTACGGTGTTTGGCAATGATAATTTCGGCCAAACCAATCAATGAGTTTCCTTTGTCGTCCTCCAGTATCTTATAATATTCGGGACGGTGGATGAAGCAAACCATATCGGCATCCTGCTCGATGGCTCCCGATTCACGGAGGTCGGACAATTGAGGACGCTTTCCTTCTGCACCTGCACGGCCTTCTACACCACGGTTGAGCTGCGACAGGGCAATGATGGGGATGTTTAGTTCTTTAGCCAGTCCTTTCAATGAACGGGAAATCATACTCACCTCCTGCTCACGGCTGCCATAGTTCATCCCGCTGGCATTCATCAACTGAAGGTAGTCGATGATGATCATCTTAATACCGTGTTCGCGAACCAGACGGCGGGCTTTTGTCCTTAATTCAAATACGGATAAGCTGGGGGTGTCATCAATGTATAAAGGAGCATCATATAGTTCTTTTATCTTAAAGTCGAGTTGCTCCCATTCGTAAGGCAATAGTTGGCCGTTCTTTATCTTCTCACCTGGAATTTCGCAGGTGTTTACGATCAGACGGTTAACCAACTGTACATTTGACATTTCAAGAGAGAACAAAGCCACAGGATAGCCATAGCTTACCGCCATGTTTTTTGCCATAGACAGCACGAATGCAGTTTTACCCATCGCGGGACGGGCGGCTATGATAACAAGGTCGGAATTCTGCCATCCCGATGTTATTTTATCCAGAGGCGTAAATCCGGTCTGCAGGCCACTAAGTCCCTCGGGACGGTTAGCCGCTATTTCAAGCAGGTTTAAAGCCTCTTTTATTACGGGATTGATCTGGGTTACGTCTTTCTTTACATTGCCCTGAGATATTTCGAAAAGCTTGCTTTCGGCTTCCTGCATCAGGTCGTCTACATCGGATGTTTCATCGAAAGCTTTATTGGTGATCGTGGATGAAAAGGAAATAAGCTCTCTTGCCAGATATTTTTGGGCAATGATGCGCGCATGGAACTCGATGTGTGCTGCCGATGCTACTTTCTCGGTCAGTTGGGCTATATAGACCGGTCCGCCAACCGTTTCCAGTTCACCGTCTTTTTTTAGTTGTTCCACAACCGTGAGCATATCGATAGGTGCCTGACGGACAGCCAAGTCAACTATTGCTCTGTATATTATCTGATGAATGGTGTCGTAGAAGCTATCCGGCTTTAAGATATCACTAACAAGTGAATATGCGTCTTTCTCAAGCATTAATGCTCCGAGTATGGCTTCTTCCAGTTCCCTTGCCTGAGGCTGTACTTTACCTATGTCGGGTAATAAATTCGTTTCTTTTGGTTTTCGTCTCCCCTGATTCTTATTATTCGCGTCAGCCATTTTAGTTTTACCTCTTCAATTTTTTATTCAAAGATAACAGAAATAACGTTCAAAGACGAGTTAAGTTTTGAACATGGTGTTAATAAGTACGGGGATTTAAGAGATAATTATTATCTGTTCGCTTTTTTAAGTCATTGATGCTGTTGATAATTGTCAGAAAACGGTATTGTTATTCGTATTTAAGGATTATATTTGGCCTCCTTTAATATTATCAGGGCATCCGTATCTATAATGTTTTGCAGAGAAGCGCCTTTCTTTTTTGCATACTGCTCTACTATTTGCCAACCTATCCATGTCCCGATTCTTCCGGGGGAATCTTTTGATACAATTGCTGTAAATGCGCCATCGTTTATAAAACGGGTGATAATCATATGATCGGTAGAATAGAGGTAGTTCTGTTTTACAATACTCTGCCATGTCGATTTTTCATTCTGTTTGCACCAGTCCGTCTGGGCTTTGGTATATCCTATGATCTCTTCCGCATTCTTTTCAGGGAGCAACAGGGATAGTGCATATAGTATTTTTCCCTCATCTACCATCGCGAATAAGAGAGTCTGGTCTTCAACATCCGATTTTACAACATCGCTCATCAGCCATGCTTTCAGATAGTCCCTGACTAAATATTCCGGTTGCATTTGTTGGCGTTCGAATGGTTGGAAAAATTCCTTATATGCAGTGTAATTATATCCAAGATATTTATCTATAGATATAGAGATAAGATTATTTATAATGATGGTATTTTCTCTGAAACCCGATACATGCATGGCAAATGCAGGTAATTTCTTCTCCGGCAGATTTTGTGATACGAGCGAAGATATATTGGATAATTCTTTTTCGTATGCAGAGATATTATCGAAAGTAGTTAATGCATCTTTGTATATTTGCATCAGCGCAGGATGGGAAAAGTAATCCCTGAGGGCAGGGAAGAAAGTAGCAGGATCACTATTGTCCATGGCTATACGTCCGAAGGCAGGAAGCAGGAGTGGATATTTTTCTTTCAATCCGGATTCTTTTACGGCGTCAGGTTGCTGAAGATAATTGTATACATCTTTGTCGAAACGTATGATGGTTACTTTTTCCTGTTGCGATAGCCCACTGTTTTTCTTTGTTGTGCCTGAGCATCCAATGAAAGACAGGATGATAAAAGTCAGCAGATATACTATATTTTTCATTTGTTTCCTTTTATGAATTCTTCTTTGCGAAGGTAATTTATATTTCTTAATTTTGTACCACTTTTACAAACCATATAATTAAAAAACGCACAATATTATGCTTTATTTTAAAGAAAATATTCCCAATAAGGATAGTAAACTGATATATATTTATAAGGATATAACAGTAATTCAGATGCAGAAAGAAGTAGAAATGCTAATGTTATCATTAGGGTATAAACATCTGGGACAGGGATTATTCGAAAAGGGAAACCGGATGATGCGTTTGTTGTTCGGTGCATTTTGTAAATACTTTAAATTCAGAGTGCATATAGAGGATTATAACAATGGTGAAGTGAAAGTGACAGTGTCGAAAGATACGACAGGATTGTCGGGAGGCGCGATTGGGGTGAATCAGGTGAAAAACGAATTTTACAATTTATCCCGGGCATTCCAAACAATATAATAGAAACGATGTTATAAGTCATTGGATTTATAATATATAAAATACAATATTTGAATGATAACCATACTAGGCATAGAGTCGTCTTGTGATGATACTGCGGCAGCAGTTATCAGGGACGGTGTACTTCTATCGAATATAATTTCCAGCCAGAAAGTGCATGAGAGCTACGGAGGTGTAGTTCCCGAACTGGCATCACGCGCTCACCAGCAGAATATAATACCTGTGGTCGATCAGGCATTGAAAAAGGCGGGAGTAACCAAAGATGAACTGACTGCGATTGCGTTCACACGAGGTCCGGGACTGATGGGTTCCTTGCTCGTAGGTACTTCTTTTGCTAAAGGATTATCTTCCGCGTTGAATATTCCGATGATAGATGTAAATCATTTACATGCTCATGTATTGGCTCATTTCATAAAAGAAGATAAAGACGATAATAATCAGCCTCAATATCCTTTCTTATGCCTGTTGGTGTCGGGTGGAAATTCCCAGATTATACTGGTCAGGTCGTACAAGGAAATGGAGATCATCGGTCAAACAATAGATGACGCAGCGGGTGAAGCTTTCGACAAATGTGCCAAAGTAATGGGACTGGGATATCCCGGAGGGCCTGTTGTAGACCGTTTGGCTAAAGAGGGTGATGCAAATAAATTTAAATTCAACAAGCCTCACATATCGGGTTATGATTATAGTTTCAGTGGTCTGAAAACTTCTTTCCTGTATCTGCTACGCGATGAACTGAAAAAGGATACTGATTTTATAGAAAAGAATAAAGCTGATCTTTGTGCTTCCCTCCAAAAAACGATCATTGATGTATTGATGGAGCAATTGCGTAAGGCGGCCAAAGATCTGGGGATCAAAGAAGTTGCTGTAGCCGGTGGTGTATCGGCTAATTCGGGGCTTCGGACTGCGTTTGAAGATCATGCAAAGCGTTTCGGGTGGAAAATACATATACCTCCGTTTGGTTACACGACAGATAATGCAGCCATGATAGCTATGACAGGCTATTTCAAATATGAAGATAAAGATTTTTGCCCGATGGAAGCCGCTCCGTTTTCAAGGGTGGTGATGTGATTTAATTTAATGTGACAATGAGATAATGTGCCAATATGCCAATGTTCTAAGTGGAGAATTATGAATTTTCGCTATTAGCTTTTGACGCGTTACGTCATCGGTACATATATTTAAACTTATAATTCGACTATGTCCATATACTTAAGCATTATCCTACTTGTAGTTGTCCTCGATTTTGTCTGGACGCAATACCTGGCGTATCGTAACCGTAAGCGAATGAGCCCTGATATACCTCCATTGCTGGAAGGGATTTACGATAAAGACGAATATGCCAGACAGCAAGCCTATCAAAAGATAAACAGCCGTTTTGGCTTGTATACAAGCCTTTTCTCTTTTATAGTAATGTTACTGATCTTGTCTTTGGGTATTTTCGGCTGGCTCGACGGGTTACTGAGACAATTTATAAATAATGAAGTTGTTCTTACTCTGGCTTTCTTTGGTATAGTATATATCGTGAATGATATTATTACTCTACCTTTCAGCTATTATGCCACCTTTGTGATTGAAGAACGTTTCGGGTTCAATAAATCTACTAAAGCTATTTTCTGGCTCGACCAGCTGAAAGGTTTACTGCTCACAGCTGTTCTGGGTGGTATTATCCTTGCTCTTCTGGTATGGTTTTATGAAACTCTGGGTACATACGCGTGGCTATACGCATGGGGTGCAGTGACCGTATTCTCTTTATTTATGACCTTGTTTTATTCCAATATTATAGTGCCTTTATTCAATAAGCAGACTCCGTTGGAAGATGGGGAGCTTAGGAATGCAATCGAGGCTTTTTCGCAGGAGGCAGGTTTTTCCATAAAGAATATATATGTGATGGATGCATCGAAACGTTCCAGTAAGGCAAATGCATATTTTACCGGCTTTGGCGCTAAGAAACGTATCGTATTGTTCGATACTTTGATTAACGATCTTAGGACGAGTGAAACAGTCGCTGTGCTGGCACACGAAATAGGTCATTATAAAAAGAGGCACACATTGCAGGGTATGTTCATATCCATCTTTTATACAGGAATTATTCTGTTCCTGTTATCATGGTTTTTGGATAATGAAGCCATTGCTGTGGCATTGGGAGGGAAAGAGGCTTCCTTTCATTTGGGCCTGATTGCTTTCTCTGTTCTATTCACACCGGTTTCTATGATTATAGGTCTGTTTTCGAGTATGCACAGCCGTAAGAATGAATATCAGGCAGACGCTTATGCTGCCGGTTTTGGCTTGGCAGATTCATTGATAAGCGGATTGAAGAAGTTATCGGTAAAGTTTCTGAGTAATCTGAACCCTGACCCGCTGTATGTATTTTTCTATTATTCACATCCGACATTGCTGCAACGGATGGGGGCATTGATGGAAATTGATAATAAAAAGTAGATTTTTATAAAGTGTCGTTAAACCTTTCAGATTTATTATATTCATATATAAACAGGGCTGAAAAGCAGCTATTCATAATCTAAAAAATAATGCCTATGAAACGCTTTTATATAATTATCATTTCGTGCCTGATATTACTGCCTGTAAATATATATGCCCAGGGTGGAAAGAAAGAAAAGGTTAGTAAAGATATTTTCGGTAATACCATTATCGAAGATGAAGACGGAAATAAAACAACAATAAAGAAAGATATTTTCGGCAATACTGTGATAGAAGATAATAAGGGCAATAAGAAAACAATACGAAAAGATATTTTCGGTGATACGATAATCGAGGACAATAAAGGAAACAGAACGACTATCAGAAAAGACATCTTTGGCGATAAAGTAATAGAAGATAACAAGGGGAATAAGAAAACAGTACGAAAAGATATTTTCGATGATACTGTAATAGAAGATAATAAAGGCAACAGGACGACTATCCGGAAAGATATCTTTGGCGATAAGGTAATAGAGAATAATAAGGGTTATAGAAAAACGATAAAGAAAGATATCTTTGATAATACAATAATAGAAGACAACAAAGGAAACAAAACGAAAATAGGAAAAGATATCTTCGATAACACGATTGTTGAAACAAACGGGAGAAAAGTAAAAATAGGCCGTGATATATTTGGTTATCTTCAATATGAGGAAAACAATAGAAGGAAAGCATATCTGAAAAAAGATATTTTCGATGCCTGGATTTTCACGGATGATAATAACAATGAAATAAAGTATTCCATAGAATTTTGGAAAGATATTCAGCGTGATTTCAGAGGTGATGAAGAAGAGACCTTTTTCTGGCTGATGGATATGTGCCATGGATTGACGGACTACAAAGAAGAATATAAAGTTGATATTTTCGGACATCTTCAATTCAGCAACAACAAGAATGAACGGGCGTCACTGTCTAAAAATATTTTTGATGAGATGGTTTATGAAGATAGTAAAGGGAATAAAATGATATATCCGCAGAATTTTTGGAATAAGATGCGCAAACATAGTTCGGATAAAAAAATATTTATGGATCATATACAACGCTATCTGTTCGAATAGGGAAATTTATTTATGGAATTTCAGTATTTTCATACTCTATCTAATATCAGAACGAAAAACACGATTGAGTATGAGAATGTATTTTACTTTTCCCCTGTTTATGTCTTTTTGTTTGTGCATATATTCCCAACAGAAGAAAGAAGTCAGACCATTTCACGTGAAAAATGATACACTCATAGAGAATCGGTTACTTTTGGATTCGAAGCAATTAAACGAAATAAATATTGAGGAATTCACGGAACCACCAATCTTTATAAGTACAGAAATACTCCCCCAATTTGTAGGCGGAGATAGTGTTATGGAGGTATTCTTTAATAAGAATATCCGGTATCCCCGTACAGTAACCAAAGGGGAAGTGCAGGGTTTTGTTATTGCAAGGTTTGTTGTATTAAAAGATGGCAAAATTGATCCACAAAATATAAAAATAGTAACATCTCTTTCGTATGATTGCGACAGTGAGGTCGTGCGGCTACTACACAAGATGCCTCGTTGGATACCTGGAAGACAAGGAGGATTTCCAGTCCCTTTTTATCAGACTATAGGCGTTTATCTGGGAAAGAAAAAACTTAAGACAGTAAGACGTTTGTTGCCAGGCGAAAGTAATATGGATGAATGCAAATGGAACAGTTATCACGAAATTATAGAAAAACGATATTAATAATGGCCAAAACCTTTATACCATGCTGAAAAAACTACATCTTACCTGTTTTGCTTTTGTTTTATTATTTCCTCTTTTTGCTCAGGAATCGCAAACTATTCATGTGATGGTGGCTTTGTGCGATAATAAATATCAGGGTATAGTGAAAGTACCTAAAGGAATAGGCAATGGGCAAGATCCGAATTCGAATCTGTACTGGGGATGCGGATATGATATTCGTACTTATTTCAGAAAAAGCTCTGACTGGAAGGAAGTAAGGCGGTTAAAGGTCGATAATATCCGCCTCGAACGTATTGTCTTCAAACATAAAACGAAAGATTACTACCTTGTAGCGGATGCTTACGACGGACAATACATAAAAAACTGTACAGAAGATTTCCTCAACTCATGTTCAGGAAGTAGGAAGGATACCGTAATGGTCGGGAAAACGGTTGTCGGCCTCAATGGGAATGCTAAATTACTCGCTTATATAGGGCATAACGGGTTAATGGATTTTTCGTTGGCAAATACTTATAGCAATGTAGATGGTAAAACGCGTGATGCGATAATCCTTGCTTGCTATAGTAAACGGTATTTTACGCCGTATCTGCGTTCAGCTAAAGCTAATCCGTTGCTTTGGTCTACACATCTGATGAGTCCCGAAGCATACACTTTACATGATGCAATCGCTACATACATCGCAGGAGGTACAAATGCTGCTGTGCGGGAAAGTGCAGCTGTCGCTTATAATAAATATCAGAAATGCGGGATAAAAGGTGCCAGGGGATTGCTGACTACCGGATTCTGAATTATGTGAATCAGTATTTAAAAACTTTATCTATGTATATAGCTGATAGTCTTTAGCTGTTAGCAGATGGTTCTTTGAAGTATTGATTAGCAGGTTTGAGAATTAGCATATTAGCAAATGGTTGAAAAGGTGTTACGTTTGTTACTTTTTTGAGTGGACAATGGATAATGGACAGTTGACAATTGAAAGTGAATGATTACAAGTGAGACACAAGTAGACAAGATACAAGCTGCTAACTGATGACTGTTCATTGTTCACTGATAACTGAACTGGTATATGTGTTACCTTTGTTACTTTTTGGGAAAACTGTAGGGGCGAAACATCTTTCGCCCGTTAGTCATTGTGGGCGAATAAACATTCGCCCCTACAAAAGCCATAAAAACCGTTACTTCTGTTACTTTTCAACCATATATAGTTAACGAATGCAAAATTATCAAGGTGAAAACAATGGAAAAACTGTCAGATGTGTCAGATTTTAACCAAACATAGTTAATAAACGTAAATAAGGTGATAAATTATGAGTTTTAAGTACTAAGTTGAATTGTAGCGAAGCGTAAATCGGCGGAGTCAAGAACCGTATTTCTGTTTACTGTGAAGTCACTTGTGCGATGGCCAAAGCTAACGGCTGACAGCTATCAGCTAATAGCTGAAATATGTGTTACTTTTGTTACCTTTTTTCACCTTAGCGTCTCTGTGTGAGCATACTGTTTACTGAAACGTTGCTGATTTTCAGGTTTGCCCTAATTCTTAATTCTTTATTATTCGTTCTTCATTAATTCCTGTTACCTTTGTTACTTTTTAACAGTAAATTAAAAGCAAAACTTATATTTGTAATAACTGATAGAATAGAAATGAAAGCAGCAATAATTACAATCGGCGATGAAATCCTCATCGGGCAGATTGTCGACACTAATTCGGCGTGGATAGCGCAGAAACTTACACTCGCAGGATTTGAGGTAGAAGAAATGCAATCGATAGGAGACGATGCACAACAGATAAAGGTTACCATAGAAGAGGTATTTTCCCGTGTAGATGTTATTCTTATGACCGGTGGACTGGGCCCGACGAAAGATGATATAACCAAGAAAACACTTTGCGACTATTTTGGTACGACGATGATTTTTGATGACTCTGTTCTCGAAAATATACAGAATGTAATATCCAGTTTTACGACTTTGAATGAACTGACCCGTAATCAGGCCTATGTGCCAAAAGACTGTACAGTGATACAGAACAGGGTAGGGACGGCTCCGATTACGTGGTTCGATTATATAGGCAAAGTGCTTGTGTCTATGCCGGGAGTTCCTCACGAAATGCGGTATGTGATGGAAAATGAGATCATTCCCCGTCTACAAGCTAAATATGACCCGGATGCATATCTCAAGCGTGTATTCATTGTAAAGGGATATACCGAATCGGCATTAGCGATGTATATTGCCGACTTTGAAGATAATTTGCCGGAGGGTTTCGGATTGGCATATCTGCCATCTCCCGGATTGATGAAGCTGCGCCTGTTTGTTCGGGGGGAACATCGTTTGGAGGAATTGAATGAGCAGGTAAAAAAACTTCAGGATATATTAGGAAGTGCTATTTTGGCAGAGAAAGATATTACGGTAGAGAAGCTGCTGGGAGAGCGCCTTTTCGAAAAGGGTTTGAGCCTGGGTACAGCCGAAAGTTGTACGGGAGGTAATATTGCCCATACCATTACTTCTATTCCGGGTTCGTCCCGTTATTTTAAAGGTTCTGTCATATCATATGCCAATGAAGAAAAAGTGAACATATTGCACGTATTACAGGATTCATTGGATCGCTTTGGCGCCGTGAGTGAGGCCGTGGCTGTGGAAATGGCCAAAGGAGCACAGGAGATATTGAATGTGGACTGCTCTATCTCGACTACCGGTATTGCCGGCCCGGATGGAGGTACGGAAGAGAAGCCGGTGGGCACAGTCTGGGTTTGTACTACTTATAAGGATAGATGCGTAGCCCGGAAATATCAATTGGGACGATTCCGTGAAGCAAATATTGTACGTGCGACTAACATAGGGATGTTGCAGTTATTGGAAATGTTGGAATGACAGCAAATTAATAAGTTTTGCGTTATTTTTCAATAAAAGTATTGGTTTTAGCTTTTGTTTAATAAATTTATGAAGCTATATAGTGTTATTAATTTATATCCATGTTATATTTATAAAATAATACACATACTCACAAACAATAATATGTACTGTCTATGAAACTTAACGACGAATCTGACAATAAGCCTGTAATAACCACACGCTATGTCCTGGATGCCAATTCTTTGATTACATATGTAGTATATGATGAAGATGGTGACTGGCAGTTTTTTAGTGATGAAGATATTACGGAAAGTGATGCTTGCGTGGTTTCTGTAAAGCAAATATTGGAGCTGGATGATAGTCTTAACGAACTGGACCTTAAACCGGGACAGGCAGCCGAAAGAAGCGATGCCGATGCACCATGGCAAACAATCAAGCAGAAAAGTAGCCGGAATAATTCATTTGCAGAAGATGATGAAAATTAGCTGTTTTAGGCAGTATCTATTCTATCCGGCAGTTGTTGATGATTCATTGTTGATGCTGGAAGCTTCTTGAGGATAAAAAGCGCAGCCTCCGCACGACATCCCGTCTGTGGAGGCTACTTTGTAAACACAATCAATATTAAGTTTAGCCCTAATATTATTCTCTTGTGAAGAACCCTTATTTTTTAGTGCCTGACATGATGCCGGCATCAGTATCGTCGTTATTCAGGCGTTTGTTTGCAGCCTTGTACTGACGTCCGAAGTTCAGGTTGAGCGTGAAGTTTACCATTACTATCTGTCCCAGGTTGTCAGTGTATACGTTTGAGACATTCGGTGCAAGCCGGGAATAATTTTTGCTCCCTTGTGTATAGTCTTTGGTAAACGGATTGAACATACCTGCCGACAGGCTCCATTTTTCGGCATTATATCCAACCATGAGAACATGAAATTTCTCCCCTATATCCTGCGTTTCTCCCCAGTAATTGTTCCATCGGGTCATCAGTTCAAAATTGAGCATCCACCGTTTATAATTAGCGGTTAGAGATGTGCGCATCCGCCAGTTAGTATATGTATGGGTGTAATCGTTTCCAAGACTGATATAACGGTTCAGGCCGGGTGATACACTGAATGTGATATAGTCTTTCCAAGGCTTTAACTTGAATGTGGTTTCTATATTTATGCGATGGAAGCCTTTATGGTTCACATTTGAGCGGACAAACTTACCATCTTCGAATGTTATCTGTTCCATGATCGGCTTGTGATCGTAGCTGTATCTCATATAAAACTCGGCTCCGAATATGCCTTTATTGAATCCGGCGTTTAATGTATTGGAATAGAACCACACGGTTTGCAGATTAGGATTCCCTCTGCGGATTTGTAATGAGTCTATTTCCTGCTCTACATTATTCAGGTCGGACAAAGACGGGGAATATCCCGATATATACCCGTTGTAGCGTATATAGGTATTATCGTTTATGTTGTATGCTATGCGTAAAGTAGGACGGAATATATACTTCTCGTTTTTGCCATCACCCTGACTGTTGTATGTCCGCATCACTCCCAGTCCCAATGTATAGTTGAATTTATTCTTTCTCCACTGGAGCTCACCATAGCCATACGTTTCAGCAAAGTTGAGACCTATGTTTGTCGATACATTCCCTTCGTATACATTGCTGGTATAGCTTTGGGTATGCTTGATTCCTCCTGATAATTTTCCTGTATTCAGCTTCTTCTCATAAATACCTTCCATAATGAATGAGTATTTATCTCCGGTTACTGATGAGAATATGTCTGTAGTCAGTTCCTCATTCCTGCGTTCTTCGTACAGTCGTGTCGATTTGGAGTCTATATATGTACCTACGGCATTGAATATAATCAGCTGGTCATTCTTCAGGTTACGCTGATAATATAAGTCTAAAGACGGTGTGTTGTTATTCCATGTCGAGTGATCCAATATCGATAGCGGCGTATTGTTATCAGATGAGTGTATGATGCTTTCTCTGTCCGAAAACTGATTCGGGGTTTTCTGATAGTTGTATCTTAAAGTTGCATTAAACAAGTACTTGTCCGGCTCATTAAGATTATAGTTCAGAGCCATATTCAAACGGTCATCTTTAAATTTGGTAGGTTGTCCCTCTTCTATCCGTTGCAGTGTTTTATCGGGCAGTACAAACGTTTCCTGATTCTCCCGGGTCCAGTCTATACCTCGGCGCGACCAGTATGCATTAACACCGAACTCCGATTTCTTATTGTTCACTTTTGCCGAAGCGAAGTTCTCACCCCATCCCATAATGGAGGGCGGAACATTTGCGAGGTTTGCAGATACACTTCCACCCGATTCCCTGTGGCGGGTAATATAATCGATTACGGCTGCCGCATTGTTATATCTCATTCCCGGATCGTCATGATACTCGATGCGGATAATATCTGCGGGCTGAAGCGCAACCACTTCGGCAATAGTAACCTCAACGCCATTGATTCGTAGTTGAACAGCGTCTCCTCCGGGTACGGTTACTGTATTATTTATCGGGTTGATGATGATACGTGATAGTTGCAGGTTACGGAGAAGAGTGACACCACTGTTGGATGCCCTTATCTGAGCATCGGAAGGAATGATGATTTTCCTGTCAGCCTTTTGAATAACGGCATTTGCGGTAACAGTCACATCTTTAAGTGCTATATCCGAAGCCTCCAATGGAATGCTGCCTATATCTGTATTTTTATTAACGTCGTTAACGGGGATATATGCCTTCTGATAGCCGACAAATGCCGCGGATAGTATATAATTTCCGGTTGGTATATTATTGAAGGCAAAAAGTCCTTTTGTATCAGATGATGCTCCGGCTACAAACGTTGAATCCTGATTGAGCAAGGCGATATTTACAAACTCCAGAGCGTCATGTGTATCAGTATCCACTATCGTACCCGATATTTTGATTTGTGCTGTTGATATGGATGTTATGATAGCAAAAAGAGTGAGCAGGGTTAATAAACGTTTCATAATATCATTGTTTTTACTTATTTTACTAATATTGATTTTGTTTATTGATATGACGGATACGGATGGGAAAAGGTTACAGATAAAAATGAATTAATCCGAAATTAATTTGTAAGGTTTTATATATGAAATGTTTATGTGTTCGTTAAAAATAGGAAGGATACCAACATGTTTAAATAAGTCTGTTAAAAATCCGGATTAAGAGGGAAATCTTCATACCTTTGTGTTCTGATTTTAGATATATAAATGAATACGGAAATCTCTCCTAAGAAGAATACTTTAGCTAAAGAAGAAAGATTGTGCAGTACAAAATCCATAGACAAGCTTTTTTCTTCGGGAGAGTCGTTTGTTGCTTATCCTTTGCGGATAGTGTATCTGATAGAAGATGAAACGGAAAGTGAAAAACAAATCGCTTCTATTCTGGTCAGTGTATCAAAGAAGAAATTTAAAAGAGCTGTAAAACGGAATCGGGTAAAACGTTTGGTGAAAGAGGCTTTCAGATTGAATAAAGGAGTATATCAGGATTTATTACGCTCCGGAGATAAGCGGATCGACATTGCCTTTCTATATCTTAAAAATGAACTGCCTGTGTATGCTGAAATAGAGAAAGCGATATTGAAGACAATAACTGTATTATCTGAAAGGTTGAAAGGAGGTAAACAATGAAGAAAATATTATCATGGATTCTCCTGCTTCCGGTCTATTTCTACAAATACAGCATATCCCCGATGCTTCCGCCGTCGTGCCGTTATACGCCTACCTGCTCCGAATATGCTATACAGGCAATAAAAAAATACGGGCCGTTCAAAGGATTTTGGCTGGCTGTAAAGCGAATTGCGCGATGTAATCCCTGGGGTGGTCATGGTTATGATCCAGTACCCTAAACAATACCCCTATTATAAATCTTATAATAGGGGCTTTACTCCTTTACTAGAATAAGAGTTTATAGATTTATAGATTCTTTTTCCCTGATTTTGGCTATTTCTTTATCTGCTTTTTCCTGAGCTTTCAGTTTTGCTTTTTCGGCTTTCAGCCTTGCTTTCGCAATTGCTTTTTCTCCCTTCACCCTTGCTTTCCCTTCACCTTTTAACCTGTTTATCTCAGCATCCTCTTTTGCCTTTTTTGCGGAACTTTCTATATCTTTTTCTACCTGTTTTTTTGCATCTTCTATTTCTTTAAGCATTTCTATTTCAGCATCCACTGCTTCTTTTGCAGCTTTGGCTTTAATATTCTCTATCAGGGCCACTGTATTTTGATTGGTTACAATCTCTTGACTATATGCCGGTGTGGCGATAGTCATTGCTGTTAATGAAAACAGGCTTATAAATAACTTTTTCATAGCTTTGCGTATTCATGTTTTGGTTTGTTTGTATAATAAGCATTTTATGTAAAATGTTTACGAATATAAGACGATTTATAATCAAAAAAGCTGCATCATTTATTTAAATTTATCAATTATTGTTCTGATTCTTCGTATGGTCTGTAATTTTGATAAGATTACTTTACCCTTACCCAGTTTTGTGTACGTCCGAAAGCCGAAATACCTACATAGCCACGAACTTTTAGTTTATCATTTCCATCAAGAGAGACAATACATTTATAAAGCTTTCCATTCGACGGGTCAAGGATTTTGCCATCACTGTATTCCTTTCCGTCTTTCGATAAACCTTTCAGTATTTCCAAACCTAAAACGGGCTTATCTTTATCGGCCCCGGAGCAGTTTGTACATTTGATATTCTTCTTTGCAGGGTTAAGTATTTCAATTACTTTACCGTATATTTTACCGTCCCGCTCAGTTATTTCAACGATTGATTTTGCTTCTTTGGTTTCGTCATCGAACGTTTTCCATTTGCCTGTAACACTTTGTGCGTTGGCTGATAGTATAGAGATAAATAGCCCGGCTAATAATATAAATTTCAATTTCATCTTTTTATTTATTTAAAGTTGTTATTCGGTCACGAAAGTAATGAAAATAATAGAAATAGTTTCTTTTGAAACTATTAAAATTCAAATTCTTTATAGAAAATAATAATCGAAAATTTATTATTGTTGATAACCAGTTGTTTATAGCTTTTTCAATTCTTCTAAAGAGATTTCAGTAAAATCAGAGATAATCTTTATCGTATTATGTAATAATGTCTCTTTAGGCAGAGAGCCTTTCAGGGCTAGTACTTTCATGCCATTCAGATGAGCTGTCTCTATAGCACTTAATGAACTTTCAAATACGAAACAATCTTTTGGCTCAAAACCTAATTCCTTTGCGGCCAACTCAAAGCCGGATATTGAAGACTTGAATTTGGATAGATTTTCGATAGATACGATTGTATCCATTGTACTATTCAGATCAGTTTGCTTAAATACATTATCTAATTTAGTCTGGCTGGAGTTTGTTACCAGTCCTATTTTAATACCATTCTTTTTCAGGTCTTCAATGAAGTGTTTGAGACCTTTTATCTCGTGAATTCTTAAATTGGCTTCGTGTGCTTTCAGTTCATTTACCAACTTGTGCTTCTCTTCTTCGGAAAGGTGAGAGAAGTATTTAGAAAGAATATCATGCAGGCTTTTCTCATTTACTGCTTGTTCCATATTTGCCGTTTCCGAGCCGTATTTATCGGCGATGTATTTCCATATGATTTTATTTTGGGATTCGCTGTCTATCAGTACTCCATCAAGTCCGAATAATACACAAAATTGATCTTTCATTTTATTATGATTTATGGGTAAATACTATTATAATAGAACAGATTACTGATTCAGTAAGTTTATTGACCGATTTAATATTTTCAGATCATTGATTTGAAACCTATTGATGGATATAAGAAAAATCCTGCGAATCTCACGACTCACAGGATCTATTTTTACACAAACTTTACAAAACTACACTTCCAACCGATCCGGTTGGATATATCGGGATGTTTTCTCAATTATCTTATTAATTTATTCACATAATAATCTTTTATAATTCCTGCCTGCCTGCCCGGTATGCGGAAGGAGTCATTCCGGTATGCTGTTTGAAGAATCTGCCCAGCGAAGCCTGATTGGAAAATCTGGTTTCGGATGCTATCTGCTGGATATTTAGTGATGAATTTTTTAAATATGACTTTATATCCAATACCACGTATTCCGAGATCCAATCTTTGGCCGGTCTGCCACTTACATCTTTTATTACCGATGTCAGATATTTGGGTGTAATACAAAGCTTTTCGGCATAGAATGCTACATCTTTATATTCTTTATAATGTTTCATTACCAGCATGAAATAGTCGTACGCCAGTTCTTCTTTTCTGGCATCCATCTTTGAAGTACCCGACAGTAAATCTGTCTTGTAATTATTGTATAAGTCGAGATAAAGCAGCCTCAACAGGCTAATTATGTATTCTCTACGAAATAGAAAATCTTTTGACTCGGCTCTTTTATAGAGTACATTGAAAAACTCCATAAACTTATCTATTTCTGCTCCCTTTAGTTCATAATGAAGTTTATTTCTCATATAAATGAAAAATAGGGGAGAGAAGCGGCAGATTCCACTTAATGTGTCATTGAAAAGCGCCTGTGAAATAATGAAATAATTTACTGTAAAATCTTTACTTATTTCATTGATAGACACTAACTGGCAAGGTAAGAGTATAACAAGCTCATTCTCTGCCAGACGGTGCTTCTTTGTGTATACAGTAATCTCCACGCTTCCTTTAGTACAAAAAGCAACAATTCCAAACTGAATGGAAGATTGATAAGAAGTGACAGGCATATGCCCGGCATCTCTGAATATTTTAAAATCTGCTTCTAAAGACGGAATATTCTCTATTACATCCTTCATTGTCTATGTCTATTGTCTTTTCTGCGTGCAAATATATAATATCATTTTTTATATTACCGGATTTGTGGATATTTGGTGTAATATTGCAGAAATCTGGTATTATAATGAGTAAACGCAAATGAAAGCCAACTTGTTTAGAGGAAGATGAAAGGATGGTGTTTTTGCCTTTAATTATATGTGAATAAGAGAGTTCTCTTTCTTTGTTAGAAGGGTATTTAGGTTAGTGGTTCACAATAGGTTTTGTTTACTACAAATATGATATTTTTTTTAATTTAATACAAGAAGTTATGAACAAAAAACTCCCGCTCGAATATGAGCAGGAGTTTTTAATACTATCTTTTCCAACTGAACTTACTCAGCCAGCAATATCTTCATTATCTGCACAGCAGCCTTGGTTACCGAAGTACCAGGACCGAAAATGGCAGCAACACCCGATTTGTATAGGAAGTCATAATCCTGTGCAGGAATCACACCACCTGCAATAACGATGATATCCTCACGGCCAAGTTTTTTCAGCTCAGCTATAACCTGAGGCACAAGTGTTTTGTGACCGGCAGCAAGAGAAGAAACACCAAGTACGTTCACGTCGTTTTCCACAGCTTGACGGGCAGCTTCTTCCGGAGTCTGGAACAATGGTCCCATATCCACATCGAATCCGCAGTCGGCGTAACCTGTTGCTACAACTTTAGCACCACGGTCGTGTCCGTCCTGTCCCATCTTGGCAACCATAATACGAGGTTGACGACCTTCTTTCTTGGAAAACTCTTCCACGAGTTTCTGAGCTTCATGGAATGTGGGGTCTTTTTTACTTTCTGATGAATACACGCCTGAAATTGTTCTGATTATTGCTTTATAGCGACCTACCACTTCTTCACAAGCATCGGATATTTCTCCCAATGTTGCACGAAGACGAGCAGCTTCAACTGCAAGTTCCAATAGGTTGCCTTTCTTTGTTTTTACACATTCAGTAATTGCAGCAAGAGCTTTCTTAACCGCTTCATTGTCGCGTTTCGCTTTCAGATCGTTCAATCGCTCGATTTGCTGACGGCGAACCTCTGTGTTGTCCACATCGAGAATATCGATTGGGTCTTCTTTCTCCAAACGGTATTTATTGATACCGATGATAGTCTGGCTACCTGAGTCGATTCTTGCTTGTGTACGGGCAGCAGCTTCTTCGATACGCATTTTAGGAAGGCCTGTTTCGATAGCTTTAGCCATACCGCCAAGTTTTTGTACTTCCTGAATCAGATCCCAAGCTTTGTGTACAAGTTCGTTAGTAAGTGTTTCCACATAATAAGAACCAGCCCAAGGGTCGATTTCTTTAGTGATATATGTTTCTTCCTGAATATATATCTGAGTATTACGCGCGATACGTGCAGAGAAGTCAGTTGGTAATGCAATGGCTTCATCCAGCGCATTGGTATGTAATGACTGAGTGTGACCAAGAGCAGAAGCCATAGCCTCGATACATGTACGGCCTACGTTGTTGAAAGGGTCTTGTTCTGTCAGCGACCATCCCGATGTTTGGGAGTGGGTACGAAGTGCTAGTGATTTCGGGTTCTTAGCGCCGAAGCTTTTTACTATTTTAGCCCACAACAGACGTCCGGCACGCATCTTAGCTATTTCCATGAAGTGATTCATTCCTATAGCCCAGAAGAACGACAAGCGTGGTGCAAATGCATCTACATCAATGCCCGCTTCGATACCTGCTTTCAGGTATTCCATACCGTCGGCCAAAGTGTAAGCCAACTCGATATCCGCTGTTGCTCCGGCTTCCTGCATGTGGTAACCCGAGATGGAGATTGAGTTGAACTTAGGCATCTTCTGTGATGTATATTCGAAGATATCAGCAATGATCTTCATTGAGAATTCAGGTGGATAGATATATGTATTACGCACCATAAATTCTTTTAGGATATCATTCTGGATTGTTCCGGCCATTTCTTCCAGTTTAGCGCCTTGTTCAAGACCTGCATTGATGTAGAACGCAAGTACAGGAAGCACGGCACCGTTCATTGTCATAGAAACGGACATTTGGTTCAAAGGAATACCGTCGAACAATACTTTCATATCTTCTACCGAGCAGATGGATACTCCTGCTTTACCTACGTCACCGACTACACGCGAATGGTCGGCATCGTATCCACGGTGAGTGGCAAGGTCAAAGGCTACAGACAGACCTTTCTGGCCTGATGCAAGGTTACGACGGTAAAATGCATTCGATTCGGCAGCAGTAGAGAATCCTGCATATTGGCGAATTGTCCACGGACGCATAGCGTACATACCGGAGTATGGTCCGCGTAGGAACGGAGGAAGTCCCGAAGCATAGTTCAGATGCTCCATGCCTTCAAGGTCTTCTTTTGTATAAACAGGCTTAACCGGGATCAACTCAGGAGTCATCCAGTTAGCTTCTATACCATTATCAGCAGCCCATTTTGCAGCATCTGTAGCTGCAAAACCTGCTTTGTTAATGTTTATATCTTTAAAATTTGGTTTCATTTTTTTTAATTTTAGCTACTTACTTAATTGATTCCCAGTTTAGCATTGAACATTTTTAATGTTTCAAGGACGTTGCTCTTCACATTAACGAAGTGCTCGATTCCCAGAGCTTTCAGTTCATCCATGCAAGCAGGAGCTCCTGCTACAACGAAATGTTCTTTTCCTGCAACTAGCTTATAAGCCTCGGGTGCAAGTGTTGCATATTCATCATCACTGGAGCAAAGAACGATAATATCGGCTTTCTTTTCGCGTGCAGCTTTCACTCCGGCTTCAACAGTTTCGAAACCTAAGTTGTCAATTACCTTATAACCTGCACAAGCGAAGAAGTTACTAGAGAACTGAGCACGTGCAAGGCGCATACCCAGATTACCAATAGTAAGCATAAACACAGTCGGCGCACCATGTTTTTCGGTAGCTAAACGCATACTTTCAAAAGCAGTTGCCAGACGGTCGGAAGGCAATGCCAGATATGGAGCGTCTTTAGAGCATCCGCAATCGTGGCTTTCTTTTTCCACAATTTTGCTTTCTGCTTTTTCAGTGAAGTTAGGAAACTGGTTGGTACCCAATAGTACTTCACGGCGGGTAGCCAGACCTTTGAAGCGTGCATCGGCCGATGCTTTCACTGTAGTCTGTACCGTTCCGGCCTTCAATGCTTCATAGAATCCTTTTTCGTCTGTTTCAAGGAACAGTTTCCATGCCTGTTCAGCGATAGATTTAGTAAGGTTTTCTATATAATATGAACCTGAAGAAGGATCGGTGATTTTATCGAAGTGACATTCTTCTTTCAACAATAACTGCTGATTCCGAGCAATTCTTTCCGAGAAATCATCCGATGTTTTATATGTTTCATCGAATGGGCGTACTGTAAGTGAATTAACCCCTGCAATAGTAGCAGACATAGCTTCTGTTTGTGTACGAAGCAGGTTTACGTGCGCATCGTATACTGTCTTATTGAAAGTAGATGTTTGTGCATGTGCATATATTTTTGCAGCACAGCGACAAGTACCATCTTCTGCTTTGTTAGGGCAATCATGGTTGCATATAGGTTTGTAAGCATCAACTATTTCGGCCCACAACCAACGTGCAGCACGGAATTTTGCTATTTCCATGAAATAGTTTCCTCCGATACCGAAGTTGAATTTGATATTCTTAGCTACTAATGTAGCATCCAGACCAGCCTCAACAAGAGCGCTTAAGATTTGATTTCCATTAGCCAGTGCATATCCGAGTTCCTGATAGATATATGCACCACCATCATTTGTGGCATGTGCATTTACAGCCAGTACGCGGAAACGAGGTAGTGATGCAGCAGTTTTTACTATTTCAGCAGCTTTTTCTATCCAACCTTCTGCATCACGACCTTTCTTCAAAAGAGGTTTGAACGGATCGTAATTTATCGAACCTAAACATTTCAGCAGGTCTGCGCCCGATTCTTTGTAGTATTCTACAAGAATTTTAGTCAATTCGAGCGACTTGCGGTAGCATGTACTGAAATTAAGTTCTACAGCTTCCGGCAAGATGTCTTTCAAAAGAGTCTTGATGTTTTCAGCACTTACATCATCTCCATCGATAGAGAAGCCTAGTGATGTAATACCTTTGTTTAATACGTCAAGAGCTTTCGCATTGGCAGCCTTGAAGTCATTAACGCAGATATCCTGACGTGTATACCAGTCATTGTCTTTCTTGGTGCCACGTACATATGGAAACTCACCCGGAAGAGAATCGGCTGTTGCCAGGCCTTCTGTATTCTCACTTCTGTAGAAAGGGTTTACGTTAAACCCTTCATTTGTTCTCCAAACAAGTTTTTTCTCAAAGTCGGCCCCTTTCAGGTCAGCCGTAATCTTAGCCATCCATTCTTCGGTAGATACCGGTGGAAAGTCTGAGAAAAGCTTTTCTTTTTGATTAGCCATGATTAATTTTTATTGTTTAATGTATATAGGTTTTATTGTAATCGTGTTGATTCTTAGTTGATTATATATTGCTTGTCTATGTTCGCATAAATAATATTTATATGTGCTTACATTCAAATAGTTATACTTTTTAAAAATGCAGTACAAAAGTAAAGTATTTTGTTTGGTTAGTAAAGTTTTAAAGGCTAAAAAATCTAAGGGACAATGTATAAATTGGTGTAATTGGTTAAAAGAGGTGTTAAAGTGTCAATGGACAGTCAAATCAGGCTCGTTTCAGGGTGCAATAAATGAGCAAGTTAATAAAGATGTAGAGAATATTATTATAGGATAATCGAAGAAATGTGATATAATAGATTATTGTCCAGGAAGAAATATAAACTTTTTCTGATTTAAATATTTTGGACTATATATATATGTCATAAAAAGTATTATTTGTGGAGCTATGGATATTTAGTGTTGTCTTATTTTGGTTGTCGGTGAATATTGTGTCATATTTTGTATATTCAACTAGGGTTTGTGATGTTTGTGTTGCCAATAATATTTCGTATATGACACAAATGTATACATTAGTTTTGCTATAGAGCACATATCTTTGCTAAGAGATAAATAAGAAAAATAGACAAATTCATTTTACGACCCTTTGGGTATGTTCAGACTTCATTTAGCACACATTAATTTAATAAATAAACTGAGTTTATTTAGCGTTTTTTCTTCTAATAATTTGGGAGTTACCCTTATTTTATTAGAGAGAGAGAGAGAGAGAGAGAGAGAGAGAGAGAGAGAGAGAGAGAGAGAGAGATGAAATACTTATATTTTTAAACTTCCTCAACTCGTTTTATATTACTTACCAATTATTACAATCTGGCCGGTATTATATGTCTTTTTATGTACATATAGCCCGTCTTAATATAACCAACAAAATTTATATTTACAAATCCATCCTACATTTAATGACAAGTTTTTATTTTTCAAAAATATATCAATTAATCCGGTGTGGAAAGAGATTTTTTGTAGATGCATTTTATTGCATCTACTATCAATGGTCTATGTCTTTAAATATATTGTCTTCGCTGCATTCCATGTTGCTTGTGAAAGTAGCTGATGCAAGGTCTTTACCACTTGATATTCTTACTGCACCGGGTTTTTCATTAGCAAATATTTACATGAAATAAATCAGATTCTACATAGTAAACATAACACAAAATGAAACAAATAACTATTTTTATGAAGAAAGGTACAACTTTAAACAGACTACTATTACTTTGTCTAGTAATATGTTTTTGCCAAATTACACAAGCTCAAGTTACAATTGGTTCAAACGAAACACCTAATGTAGATGCTTTATTGGATCTTACAGAAACTGGCGCGGGAACATCAACTAAAGGGCTACTCTTGCCTCGTGTATCGCTTTCCTCAACAGCCTTGGCCAGCCCATTATCTGCGCATGTGGCTGGGATGACTGTTTATAATACTGCTACAGCAGGTGATGTGACTCCCGGTCATTATTATAATGACGGGAATAAATGGGTAAAACTATTTCCCGAAGTATCATCTGTAACACCTAAGTTTTTTTATATGCCATCTATTGTATTGCCTACTGATACGGCTGATCCCTCTTATAATACGGGGACACAGGAATTCACAATTGATTTATATGCTCTTTACGGAGAGCAATTTGGATTGACTAATTCAGCCTCCTCTGTTAAAGGTGCGGGAGCAACGACTTTGCCGGTATTGACAAGTGGTGCTTTGGAGTATTTCATTACCTATTATGATAATACGGTTTTTCAGAATATTACTTTGAGTAGTACCGGAGTTTTGAAATATAAACTGTTCGCACAATTTACTTATTCCGAAAAAACGTTTATGAATATTGTCTTTAAGGTTAAATGACAATTGTTTATAAAAAAATAAAGATTAGTAAATTATGAAAATATTTTATATAGTGATATTTTGCCTATGCACAATTTCTGCATATTCGCAAACAACTCTGGCTAAGAATGCTAAGCAGGAAACAAACGGAAGCTATTCTTTCCGTAGTGCAGTAATAAGTGTTCGCAACCACGAGACAAAAGCAGAGGTATTTACCCATGCTTTTAATGATACCGTTTCCCTAAGGGAAATGAAAGGATTGCCATTTCCTGTTCATCCGGTATTTTTGTCGGCATATATACAATCGGGGCAATTGACTGCTTGCACTTTATGGAACAATCTCAAAGAATATAATGTAGTAGATGAGGGCAGATTACTATTGCCAGCCAAAGAATCTGACGGAGACGTAAATGCGAAGCCTGAGGAAGATATATTCTCGATGCCATATTCTTTGTCTCCCCAGTACACCTTGACTATAGAAGGTAATACTGCTACATTTATTTTCCCTGAAATATATGGTAACAGTCAATATAATTTCACACTGGAGGGTACATTCACTATTATTTTAGTTAGAGACGAACCTTATAAAGACACATTATGACGAAACAAACTATTTATATATTCTCCTGTTTGTGTATAAGTTTACTCTTATCTCTACAAATCGGAGCACAGACTTGTAGTACTAATTTCACAGTGAGCACTCAGATCAAGAATTCCACATGTCTCTCCAATGGAGAAATTACGGTAACATTAGGGGGAGATCTTACTAATATATTTAATGTACAATACGGGCTCAGCTCCGAAGGAGGATTCTCTATCAATCCTCAAAGTGACAATGTATTAAGGAATATACCTCCCGGGACATATGAATTGACAGTACGCGCTTTCTGTACAGTGGACAGCGAATACAGTACCGTGAAGAGTATTTCCAATCTGGTTGTCGGAGGTACTTATAAGGTGCCGGAAGTATCACTGAACTCTGATGTTTCCCGAAAATCATATCAAGAATGTAATACCGGTATTATAGCCCTGAATGTTACCAATGGTAGCGGGACTTTTACATTTACTATTACTTCTGCGCCGGCAGGTGTAACAACGCCTTTGGTCGTTACTCCAACAAAGAGTGGAAATGTTTACACTTTTCCTAATCAGAATTACCCGGCAGGGGATTATACCGTACAGGTAAGTGACGGATGTTATACATCGGTTAGGGATTTTACACTGGGAGCTATTTCCGGATTTCCTACTTTTACTTATGAGAATTATCAAGGCTTTCGTCCCGATCTGGATAATACACAAGGTTCATGTGGTTATGTAAAATGGACTGGAAGTTCGTCCGATATTTCTACCAATCCGGATTATAAAAGATATTACAACGATGGGATGTATGAAATAGGAGCTGCTCCTGCTGGGCAGACACCAACTTATTGGTCAGACTGGAATAGTACTGCTACAGGTGGTATATTGTTGAACATAGCTCCGTATAATATAGCTAATTTTTACACATCAAACAGTATAGCAATATATACCCGGCTGAAAGTCTGCAATACGGTTTACAGGAGTTTTACCGCTAATATAAAAGTCCCCATTTTTAATAATAGTATGGGAGATAGAAATTGTGATAATTACACCTATAATATAAAACCATGGACAGATTATGACGGGTTGCTATGTTATCCTTTGACTATTACTGTGGAAAAGACAGCAAGTCCAGGGGGAGTCGTATATAGTAAATCTGGTTGGTTGTATGGTGTAAATCAGACTGATAGGGTTACTCTGGATTACGATACTCAATATAAAATAACGATAAAGGATCAAAACGAAAGAGAAATTACTTCTACAATAAACTTCAACCGTAATATTACCTTCACCACCAATAGGCTTAATTGCGACAGTTATCAACTGGCTTATTATCTACCAAGCGGAACTCATAAATGTATACCTGTCGAGGTGACTATTACCGACCCTAATAATACTGTAGTGTGTACGCAAACTCTTAATAATACTACAACTACTTATTCCTGTCCTTTGGAATACGGTAAGACATATACATTCACTGCAGTATATGCCGATGGTTTCACTTATACGACAACCCGTAATGTAGCATCCACATTACCGACAACCTATACCTTGACCACATCTAGCTCGTATGACGATAAATGTTCCGTTGATAGAGGCGGCCTATATATATCGGCAAATGCGAGTTGGCCAATAGGAACAACTTTGACTGTAACGGGACCGGCAGGATATGTTTCCCAAACGGTAACCACTACATCAACCTCTTCCTCTTATTATTTGGGTACAACAAGTTTACCTCCGGGTCTCTATACGCTTACAGCTAATCACGGTTGTGGAAACCCTGTTATTGCGACCCTCAATAACCCGGGTATATATAGCTACAAAGATCTTGGCTATAATGAGCAATTGACTTGTTCCGGAATGAAGATAACCCCGACCGGCAGTATAACATATAAAGGCAATCCAACGACTACATATTACCGCTTGACCAGTGGCCCTACGGGATATGATAAAACAGTAATTGCTCCGGGAGGATCTTTCACTTTATCCGGGCCGGGAACGTATATATTAGGTATATTGACGGATAATAGTTCTACTGCCTGTGTTATTGGTAGTACTACAATTGTTTATACTGCTCCGCCTTTAGACCTCGATCCTAACGCTACTTCAGCATATGTCTGCGTAGGAGGTACAACCGGCAATATTTCGGTAAAAGCTATGAACGGAGTTGCTCCTTATACATATCAGTTGTGGAATGCGGATAATACTGTAAAAATACCGGGTGTCACAGATATTACGACCAGTGGTATTGCCCATTTTACCTATGGGCTTGCCGATGAAACTTATACTGTTCGTATCAGCGACCAGTGTGGAAACGCATTTAAGCAGGAGATAACTATATCTAATCTTGAGACGGCAAAAATAGTATATGCGAGTACTAACCCTGTTTGTACAGGTGGCACGATACAACTTAAATGTATCACTTTGGGAAATACGGATTATACATGGACAGGACCCGCCGGGTTTACATCCGATGTGCAAAATCCGGTTATAAACAATGTTCAGACTACTATGACGGGCTGGTACAAAGTATCGGTTACACCGGAGTATTGCGGTATAGAGAAACTCGACAGTGTATACGTGACAGTAACTCCACCTTTGGTGCCGACTCCGAATACAGAAAACCAGACGGTAGAGGTATGTGTACGTGAACAAACAACCTTAACTGCTGATGTGACAGGTGGGGATGGTTTTTATACTTACCAATGGCAGTCGAGTACCAACGGTACATCATGGTCTAATATCGCGGGGGCGACGAGTCCTTCTTATGTGCCTACTGTTCAGATAAAATCGGGGACATATTATTATAGGCGGGTGACTTCAGATACTACCTGCGGCACAACCTACAATCTGGTGACCTTAAATGTGAAGGCCTGTTATATTCTCGTGAATCCGAATATCAGGGCAAAGGCCGCGAAAAAGTAATGAATATACATCTATGATAAAGAGGAAAGAGGAGTGCTTTTGTAAAAGCACTCCTCTTTTTTTATTTTTTATTTATTGACAGGGTACAACGTACTATTAATAATAATTTTCAGGATATACAGCACTAAGTTCAATATATATAGATCCGTTTCTGTCACTGATGTGAACCTTATTTTCCCTGGATAGCCATCCGATAGCAAGGAGTATCAACGAATCTTTGTAATGAGTATAATCTCCGATTTGCCTTACAGAAAGGCTACCTTTTGTGCACAGGAGACGCCAGATGTTGCCGGCGTTTGCTCCAATAGCATTATCCGTCATAGCTATAAATTTTTAAATGATTAAAAAAATCGAAAAAACTCTATATTGAAATAGAGGATTGAGTAGTATTCCGGACAACAATCCGTCACAGGGCCTTTTATACAAATTTAAGAACTTGTCCACTACCGGTCAATCGGTTATGGACACGCACATTTCCTTCTATCGCTAAAGTTAAGAACAATTTTCAATAATTCAAATAAACATAATTGAATTTTATAGATAATTTATTGAATTTTATATCATTCCATGTTTTTTAGCACAGTGAATAGCGATAAACGTAACTATTTTATCATATATCGTGATTAAACTCTAAAAACTTTATCTATAAGTAAAAATCAATTTTGCTTATATGAAAACGAGCATGAATCACAATTCACCAAAGTACATGATAATTCTGCCATGCGAGTTTCCATACATCCATTAAAAATAAAATTACCCGTATGAAAACTACTTCCGTATTTAAGCGTAACCTACAAGGAATAAACGAAAGGAACCGCTATATCGTAAACAAAGGCTCTACCCGTTCGTCGAAGACTTACAGTATCCTGCAATTGCTGCATGCCATTGCTTCACATTCCGAAGCGCCGAGGATTATCTCGGTGGTTTCCGAATCTATGCCCCATCTGAAAAGAGGGTGTATCCGTGATTTCATGGATATGCTTCAGCGGGAAAGTATGTGGGAACAGAAAAACTGGAATGCCACTGATAAGATTTACAAGGTGAGTAATTCCATTATCGAATTCTTCTCGGCTGATAATCCCGGAAAAGTACATGGCCCTTCGCGCGATATATTATATATAAATGAGTGTATCAATATCGATTATGAGGTGTACCGCCAACTGGCGATCCGCACGACCGAATATATAATTCTCGACTGCAACCCCTGTTTCGAGTTCTGGCTCGATGAAAAAGTGCTGGTCATGCCCGAAGCCAAACTGATACATTCTACTTACCGCGATAATGAATTTCTCTCATGTGCGCAGGTCAGGGAAATAGAATCGAACCGTGGCGACGAAGACTGGTGGCAGGTTTATGGAGAGGGGCTGACAGGTGCAAGGCAGGGCATGATTGTCCGCAACTGGGACATTGTGCAGTCTATGCCCGAGGTGTATAAAAAGCGTTGGCTAGGTGTCGATTTCGGTTTCACCAATGATCCTACGGCGATAGTGGATATACGCCTTGCGAACGGAGAACTCTGGATAGATGAACTGTTGTATGCCAAAGGCTACGACAACCTGATGATTGCCGAACATCTGAGTGTGTCGGGTATCCCGCGCGATACACCCGTTATTGCCGATAGCGCCGAGCCTAAAAGCATCAGGGAGATAAGTGCGAAAGGCTGGAAAGTGGAAGCGGCGCAAAAGGGTAAAGACAGTATTAATTCAGGTATTTCTGTCCTGAACAGGTACAGGAAGCATGTATCTGCCCGAAGTGCGAATATCATTAACGAATACCGCAACTATTGCTGGAAAACGGACGAATTCGGTAATGTAACCAATGCACCTGTCGATAAGTACAACCATTCTATCGATGCTCAGCGTTATGTATGCCTGAATAAGCTATTGGAGAAGAATGGCGGATTGAATTATTCGGTGATAAGGGGGAAATAATTAGCAGATTAGCAAATTCGGAAATTAGCAAATAAATTAATAATTCAATTAGCAGATTCGAAAATTAGCAAATTCAATAAAGAATATCCATTTACTAATCTGCTAATATTCAAATTAAAGAAAAATGGCAAGTTTAGAACTCTACATCAACAATCAATTATGTGAGATAGAAAGTCCGGAGAATTTTTCGGTCTATCTCAAGCGTCAATTACTGAATCCGGCGGAACTGAGCACAAAAGACGCACAACGCTCATACGACATCAGCCTGCCCGCCACGGCAACCAACAACGCCATCTTCGGCTATACGAACACGGAGGAGGTGAGAGGCAAATTCTCGCAATTGTATGATGCGCAGTTGCTGGTGAACGGAATAAAGATTTTCGATGGGAAATTTAAAATCAGTGAGATCGGGAAAGATTATTACAAGGGTAATCTGGGGGTTCCGGCGGCGAAGACGGTGAAGGATATTTTCGGGGAGATGAAGATGAATCAGGCGGGGAAGTGGCCGCTGAAATTTGAGAAAATAGAAGATGTCACAATATATAATGAAGGGAAGCATGAACAGAAAACAGGCGAAGATGATGAAATATCGCCATGCATTTTTCCGCTTGCCCTGTATAAACTAATGACGAAAGAAAGTTTGAATAATACCTATTCGGCTAAAAATGTTTATGACAGGAGTGTAAGGTTTGCGCTGGAGGATTTTCCGCCCTCTGTCAATTGCATTCATATGCTGAAAAAAATATTCAAACAGGCAGAGTATAATCTCACAGGCAATGCGCTGCATGACGAAAGGCTGAGAAACCTTTATATGAGTTACAAGAACCCCAACGACTACGAAATGCAGTGGGGGACGGGTACAACGAGCATTAGTGGCACATGGAGTAATTATGTGAAAGAAATACGTTCGATAGAATCCAATTATTATATGACATCCATTTGGGATGAATCGCCGATGTCGATTACCACAAATTTGTTTGATTCAAGGAATATCAGTAATCTTACGATTGTCGATCCCTCCGGAAATATAACTCACAACACTAATCGCAACAGAATACATAATATAAATTTCAGAGTACCCTATACCGGATTTTATAAAGTAAGATTTAAAGCTGTATATACAGGAAAGGATGAAATGGCCGAAAATATGGATCTGGCTGTTTCTCCCGGGGGCCTTGATGATTTCTTTGCCGAATGTAAAGTCCTGCGACACTCGTTGGGGGATACGGATGTGTTTGAAAACCTGTATTTTGATAATCATTATTATAAGAATAATATAAAACAGGATTTGGACGGAATAGGAAATCAATACCCGAAAGCCCATGCGGTGAACTTTATAGACCCAAAGCAAAACAAAAATTTCGTTTGCGGATTTTCATGGGGCGGAGATGTGGAAGGAAAAGACGATCAAGGCATATACGATTATAAAAGCATGAAGAATCCGATGATAAAAGACAAGTTCTATCATAACCCGATGGCTATGAGTGGAGGAATATCTTGGAGTATTAGAGAACCAGATTCAGAATCTTTCAGGGCTTATTCTGCTGTAAGGAGTGAGGGATATGTTTTTGAAGATGATAAGCCTTCCGGCAAATATAAAATAGAACTGAGTAGCCTGAATGATATTACCCCATGGACAGCCCGGACAAGTAATACCAATGCGGAAGGGGAGATACATCAGGTGATATGGCTTCAAAAAAACGAATACCTTTCGGTTGTTTCTACCGCAACATTCTGGGAAAAAGCTAACGTATGGCCTAACCACCAGATTTATTTTGAGCTATCATTAGAGCCTTTTAGCCAGGATTTTAACTGGATGAACATGGATAATGATGGTTCAAGTACTAAACCTATGAACTGGAATGAAGATGGTACATACAAAAAGGGGGAGATAGACCTTTTTAAATTCCTGCCTGACAATATAAAAGTAAACGACTGGATTGATAATTTCTGTAAGGCTTTTAACCTGAAACTGGCAAATACGGGAATAGACAGCTTTGAATTGAGCATTAAAAATAAGGACATGGTTACAACAGCTTCGAGTGTTATCGACCTTGATAAGGGAGCAAGCGTGCAGCAGCGCAGGAATGAGTCGCTGAAACTGCCGTCGCTCTATGATATCGGCTTTACCGTAAACACAGAAGAGGAAGGCTATTACGATCTGAAGAAAAAGTCAGAAGGTAATACAAATGGGAATGATGATTCCGAGATAATATACAGAGGGAAGTACTATACGGAGAGCACTGAAACCAATGTACTGACACAGACCTCCAATTTTTCGTACTGCTGGTATAAAGAGATACTGGATTTCGCTAAGGAACCTTTGTTTAAAATACCTGTAATTATGAATCACGAAGCATGGGAGAATGATCTCGATTATGAGGATACGATGGACGACCGGTATTATGACCTGCCGCAGCGCTTTTGGTACAAAACCGGATTGTTCGATGCAGAAATTAACAAAAGACCGGTACGACTAGCTAAGGTATCGAATGAATATAATGGAGAAACCAAGCTAACACTTGATTATAAGGATGACCCTAATTCGTTACTGAATAACTACTTCCTGTTGCTGTTGAATGTAGATAATACATACACGGTAGTCAATTGCTATCTGACACCAGAGGAGTATAGTAGGTTGGATATATCACTGGTGAAATTTAATGGTAATCACTACAATATAGCTGAAATAGATGGTTATGACCCTATGAGGCGAAGTAAAGGTGTACTTAAATTAATAAAGAGAATGATATAGGTAAAAAGGGAGAAAAATCTCCCTTTTTCTAGTCATCTATTTTTGTATAGCTTACCCATTCTTTATATGTGCCCACAGGAAGAGTATATAATTTGTTGTTCTCGATTTCCCATTTATAGACTTCATTTGGAGAATATCGAAATGCAGTATTATTTATTTGATAATTATCTTTAAATACAGATTCTATCTTATATTCTCCATTTGAATAAAAAGTCACGTAATAGTCTTTAAAATCTTTTGACAAATACATTCCTATTGAGGGATCATCATCCCGTTGCCATACACCCTGTATCGGATTATATCCTTCCGGCTTATAATTCTTGTCATTGGGGTCATTCCAGTTACCGTTCCATACAAACTCTTCTTCTTTCGGGTCGTCATCATCCCCGCCACATGCAGTAAAGCCCACACACAATGTGCAAATAAATATGAAATACAGGAATTTTTTCATCGCTTTTTAAGTTATAGTTTTGTTAAAAACAAAGATAGGGGAAATAATTAAGAATTAACAATTAAAATTAAGAATTAGGGGATATGAAAGTTTTGTTTTATCTATACATTAGTGAGAATACAGATTTCTTTGAAAAGGGTAGAGGATATAAGAAATATAAAAAATGACAGATGGAAAAAATGTGTAAAAAGTGTCAACTTTGTCAGGTTTTAGTAAATAATCTTTACGAAGCAGCGCAGATCGAACTACCCACTTGTATAATATTGAATAGGGCAAACGCATCAAAATTCATAAAGCTGTTTTCAAGCTCCTGTAGGGGCGTATTGCATATGCCCGGTTGTGATATTTTGTTATGCGGGCGTATGCAATACGCCCCTACAGGCCTTCGATAGAAGTTGAATAATTTGATGCGTTTGCCCTGAATATTGAAAGGATGCACCTGATTACTAAACGAAAATTTGTAACTTGCATCTCTAAATTTCTAATCAATACATAAGTATGGGACTATTTGATTTCTTCAAAAAGAAAAAGCAAGTGATAGAAGTGACAGATGAAGATCGCAGACAGTTTGCTGAGGATATGCAGGCAAATGCAAATGCTCTGGTGGACCAATTTAAGAATGTCGCTCAGCTCGATTTTAGCGTGGATAGCCTTCAGTTACTCGATGAGATAATGGAAGAGAACACGCCGTTTTATAAACAGGGTAATGATGAGACAAAGCGAATAATGATAATAAAGATAGGCGCGTATATATTTGAAGTTGCCCGCCAGAATTTCGGAGGTCAGTATTTTTGGTACAATAAACTGGATCAGCCCGTATTAGTTACCGGACAGCCCGAATTTGAAATGTCATTGCTTGCATATGAGAAAGTGAAGGGTCGTTTCGAGAATGGCAGTGAAGATAATATTCCGTTTTTCTTTGCCGGATATGTTGAGGGAGTGAAGAATAGAGAGAACGCTATGATAGTATAGGGTTTTAACTAGTGTATAAATATAGCTCTTATTTGCAGGTTATGAGTGTTTTAACTTAAGATAAAAATACAAATATCTACTTAGATTTACTATGAAAATCCTCTTAAAAAGAAACTGAAGTTATCTTGTTTTTCTTCTGTTTTTTCTCACTTTAGATAAAAATATTTGATTTTCGAAATTATTTTGTTGTTTGTTAGTGTGTTATGTTGATCCCTGATACTCGGGGGGCGTTGATATTATGCTAATTTAAATCTTTATATTTTTTCGATTATCAAAACTTATCTTGATCTGTTTATCTAAAAACGATAAATTAACACTTTCAAATTTTTAATATTTCAAGATTCGAAATGAATAATGGTTTCATCTGTTAAATAAGAAACAACCGAATCTTAAAATACTCACAAATAGAACTATTTTTCCCATCGGGTTATGCTACTTTTACCTATGTAAAATGAATGATGTTCATAACAGGTTGAAAGAACGGTCTGAATATCAGGTTCATTTTATTTAGGACAAATATGCAGGTTTCGATGAGTATATTTGTTTGATGGAGTTTAAATGCCCAATATAAGAATAGTTTTATAAGTTATTTAATAGCACTAGTTTAAATTTTTTTTAATAGTTAAGGAAGAACCGCAAGTTTTGTGTAGTTTGTGAAGTGTGAAGCCATGTGAGCTGTGAAGTTCGCATGGTTTTGTTTGGTATCAAACTTCGTAGATTAATCAGTCGTTTTGCAATATTATTTTTTTATGTTGGGTAAAAGTACTTACGTCGGGAGGAATACTATATGCAGTAAGATCGATGAATAGTGAATCTTTACCTATCAGAGGAATGTCACAGTTGTCGATAGTGGCATACTCTTTCATTACCATTTCCATATCCTTATTGTAGAATGCTGTAACCGAATTGAAAAGGCTGTCGCTATCGATGGCAACCTTTACCTGAAAGGCAAAAGTATACTCATCCTCATCAAAATAATAGACAAATGTGGTATCGCTGGTTGCATTATTCCGTGTATAAGTTTCCGATACTTTCATCAGACCTTTAGTCTTATCCTGATACAACTGGTAATAGCAATTTATATCCTGATTTTGGTTCAGTACGGCCACGGAGTGAGAAGCGCATATGCCATTTGCTATATTACTGTCTATTGTTTGTTTTTGGTTTCTTAAGCGAAAAGCTATATCTGGTTCGGGTAACAAGCAAGAAGAAAAGGTGCTTGTTATAAAAACAGCCATTAGAAAAAGGAAATCAGTATCTCTCATTCGTGTAAGTTTTTCTTGTATGTGTTTGCTGCAAAGATATAATTCTTTTTACAAATAAAGAAGTAATTCCCGGGCTCAATGAGTTATATTTGTAGTTTCCTTATCATGTTATTAACAGAGTTAATCATATAGTTTATGTATTTCAGTAAAACAAAAGAAATAGTCGCCATACACGACCTTTCGGGCATAGGGAGGGTATCACTCACCGTAGTAATTCCTATACTTACATCTATGGGATTTCATGTCAGTCCCTTGCCTACAGCAATTCTTTCAAGCCATACACAGTATCCTCATTTTTCGTTTCTCGACCTGACGGACGAGATGCGTAAAATTATAGCCGAATGGAAGAAACTGAATGCAGGATTTGATACATTCTATTCCGGTTATCTGGGTTCTCCCGAACAGGTGCAGATAGTCAAAGACTTTATACAGGAGTTTCGCAAAGATAATAACCTTGTTGTTGTAGATCCTGTTTTGGGTGATAATGGTAGATTATATGCGGGCTTTGATATCACTATTGTAGAGGAGATGAGGAGATTGATAACCGTGGCCGATATAATAACACCTAATCTGACCGAACTCTTTTATCTGCTGGATATACCTTACGAAAAAGAATATACCGATGAGAAATTAAAGCAATACCTATTGGCTCTCTCCGATAAAGGCCCTTCCATAGTTATCATTACCAGTGTACCTGTCGCAAATGATCCGCATCAGACATCCGTATATGCATATAACCGCAATGGAGGCCGTTTCTGGAAAGTGACCTGTCCATATTTGCCGGCACATTATCCCGGTGTGGGTGATACATTCACCAGTGTTATCACCGGAGCGATGATGCAAGGCGACAGCCTGCCGATGGCTTTGGATAGGGCTACTCAGTTCTGTTATCAGGGTATACGGGCTACATTCGGCTATGAATACGATTCGCGTGAGGGCATCTTGCTCGAAAAGGTTTTGCATAACCTGCACATTCCGATTCAGGTAAGTACATATGAATTAATATAATATTTGTAATAAATGGAATCATTACGTAAATTCTGGCTGCGCTTTTTCAGCTATAATTGGAAATTTGGTCTTGTCCTGATTTTACTATTTGGTATTCCCCGTTTTATATTAGTGCTTCAGGCAAATGTATCGGGAGGATACAGCACTGTCTTTATTATTTTTATGCTGATGTGGTTTACACTATTTATATTCCTTACAAAGCAGGGAAGAAAAGGGATGGGAATGAAGCGTCCGAACCATTATCTGCGTTTACTGTATTCGTTTCTACTGGGAGTACTTTCCTGTGCCGTTATATTTGGTGTATTTCTCCTTATATTTGAAAAAACGGATGAGAATGCATTCGTATATATTTCAAAGGCCGGAGCAATGCCTGCCGATATTCCGCCTTCCGACAAATTGATTTACTTCATTATAGCTGCTATCCCCAGTATGATATTCAGCCCTATCGGCGAGGAATTTCTTTACAGGGGAGTTATTCACGGGAGTTTTGTGAGTAAATTTGGCGAAATCAAGGCTTCGGTATTCGATAGTCTGGCTTTTGCCTTTACCCACCTCGCACATTTCGGTATTATTTATATTGCCGGAAGCTGGAGCTTTCTGCCAGTCCCGGCATTACTATGGATTGTAGGTATGTTTTTCGTCAGCCAGATCTTTTTTCGTTGTAAGCTGATGTGCGATTCTATTTTCGGAGCTGTCTTTTCACATGCTGGCTTCAATTTTGCTATGATGTATTTTACTTTCTATCACCTTTTATAATTTATTTCCTGCCTGTCCTGCATATACAGTCTGTCAAATGGTCGTTGATATAGCCTACGGCTTGCAGATGTGCGTAGCAAATCGTTGTACCGAAAAACTTAAATCCCCGTTTTTTCATATCCTTGCTGATAGCATCCGACAACGGTGTTGACGCAGGTACCTCAGCTAATGTTTTCCAATGATTGATAATTGGTTTACCTTCAGGTAGGAACGATTTCATATAGTTACAGAAACTACCGAATTCCTTTTGTACATCAAGGAAAAGTCGGGCATTGGATATTGTAGCTTTTACTTTCAGCTTGTTACGGACAATACCCTCATCATTTATCAGCCGTTCCACATCTTTGTCTGTAAACTTCGCAACCTTTTCAGCATCGAATCCGGCAAAGGCCTTTTTGTAACCTTCCCGTTTCCGGAGAATGGTTATCCAGCTTAGTCCGGCTTGAGCGCTTTCGAGAACAAGGAATTCAAACATCGTTTTATCATCAGTCACCTCCGTACCCCATTCGTCGTCGTGGTACTTTATATATAAAGGATCATTTCCTACCCACCCGCAGCGGATTACTTGTGTATTGCTAATCATAGAATTTATTGTTTTATTGTATATCTTTTAGTTGCAATTTCATCATAATATCTGTCTGTTCGTCATCGCCTAGTCTGAAAATATGTTTATCAAACTCGACAAAACCATTCTTCTTATAAAAACTTATTGCTCTCGGATTTTCTTCCCAAACACCTAGCCATACTGAGTCGAGACCTGTTTCCTGCGCTCTTTGTATAGCTTTCTGATAGAGCAATTGTCCCACACCTTTTCCATGAAATTCTTTCAATACATAAATTCGCTCTATTTCAAGTGATTTAATATCATTGAGTTCTGTCTGAGATTGCCCTGAATTTAGCTTCAGGTAGCCGATTATCTCTCCTCCGGATATAGCAAAATAAAACTCCGAATTTTTGTTATTTAGCTCAATGGACAGTATTTCAGCTGAGAGTTTATCAGTCAGATATTTGGCCATATTTTCTTCAGTATTTACTTTCGAAAATGTTTCATAAAAAGTTTGTTTGCTGATTTTTTGTATTTGATCAATTTCGTCGAATACCACTCTTCTTATCTCTATTTCTTTCATTATACTAAATACACTATTATAGTCTAAAAATACAATATTAATTATGATTCCAAGCTGATTTGAAAATTAAAATCTTTAACTTTATAGTGAAATAGTAAAAAAAAGAATGATCGTAACACAAAAAAAGAATGTTCCGCAAAAGGCATTAGTAAACAAATATCTGCCGGTCAATTACACAGACATTTTTGAATGCACGATAAAGAATGCTTCTAGGATCACCGCTGATAATATTCAGGTTGCCTTCTGGACTGTAAATCCTAAATGGCTCGAAAATCTTTTCCGTATCCGTAACACTTTGGTTAAGCCATTCGGCCTCAAAGGGGATGAAAACAGGAATACAGAAGAAATTGAACGTTGTATACGTGAAGGCGGTAACTATGGTCTTATGTCTGTTCCTGACAAATCAGAAAATGAAACGGTGCTCTACCTCAGCGACAAGCATTTGTCAGCGCATCTGTCTGTCTATATAGAGTATGAGGCAAATAAACAAATTATAAGTGTAATCACACTGGTTAAGTTTCACAACTGGCTTGGATATACTTATTTTTATGCTATTTGCCCTTTCCATCATATTGTAGTAAGGAAAATGCTGAAGCATGCCGTCAAAACCTGTATAAGGAAGGATATAAAATAAAACGGGCTGCAATACATTTTGTACTGCAGCCTATCACCGGAAGGTTTACCGTTTAGCTATCAGAAAAAGTCTACCCGTCCAGTTTCCATATGGTATACTCCTCCTACAATTTTTATATCTCCCTTTTCTTCCATTTCTTTCAGTATAGGACTTTTTACCCGAATTTCTTCTATTGTCAATTTTACATTGTCGTCGCAAACTTTTTGTACGAATTCAGGATTATTGGAAGTCTTATCTCCCTCAAAATCTTTAGATGCCAAAGTTACAGCAGGGCGTATTTTAGAAAGTAATGTTGTGATATTTCCAAGTTTTATATCATCTATAGCTGATTTTACAGCTCCGCAATGCTCGTGTCCCAGTACCACTACCAGTTTCGAACCCGAAACTTTACATGCAAATTCCAGACTTCCCAATATATCGGGATTTACCACATTTCCTGCCACACGTGCTACAAATATATCTCCTATTCCCCTGTGAAATACATCCTCGACAGGAATGCGCGAGTCGAGACAAGATACTATTACAGCTTTAGGATATTGCCCTAATGCAGCTTCTCTGACACGCTCCGAATTGTTACGCACGGTAAGGTTATCTTCTGTAAATTCCTTATTTCCCTGTTTTAGAATTTCTAATACAGTGTCCGGTGTCAGTTGTGCCTGTTCTTCGGCTGTCAGAACCGGGTTGCTCAAAATTTCTTCTTCCGGGATCTTTATATCTGTATCCTGAACTTCTGAATTGTTATTTACTTTGACAGGTTTTTGGCAAGATGTAAAGATTCCAAAGACGCCAGCTAGTGAAAAGAATAGTATACTATTCAAAACAAAATTTTTCATGATTATACTTAATGAATGTGTTATTAAATATCGAACTCTTAGTATTATATAGCCTTTTGTTGATGTGTTTGCAATTAATAGTTTTTTTAGTCTTGTATAATTTACATAATTAGCCAAAGCCAAATGGAACAATATATTTTATATATAACAATGCTGTTTTGGAATTGTTCTTTAATAAATCAGATCATATCAGGTTAATCTTTTTTATTACTCATGATAATCAAAATAATTATATTTTTGTAGTCAGATCAATATTATTGAAAAATGTCAGCTACCGATTATGTTTCCCCTTTTTCTAAACCGTTGTATGTAATGTTGAAGCCGGTCGGAGCAGTCTGCAATCTCCGGTGTAAATACTGTTATTATCTCGAAAAGAAGGGTTTGTATCCTGATGCGAAAAATTATATAATGAGTGATGATTTGCTGGAATCTTTTATCGAACAATATCTCAATGCACAGACTATGCAGGAAGTCATGTTTACATGGCATGGGGGTGAGACTTTGATGCGTAATAAAAGTTTTTACCAAAAGGCACTTGAATTACAGCGAAAATATGGAAGGGGACGACAAATAGCAAACAGTATACAGACTAATGGAACTCTACTGACCGATGATTGGTGTAAGTTTTTCAAAGACAATAATTTTTTAGTTGGTATATCTGTAGATGGACCTCAGCATTGTCATGATGTGTATCGTAGAACGAGGGACGACCGTCCTTCTTTTCATCAGGTGATGAAAGGGCTGGCATTATTGAAAAAGCATGATGTAGAATTTAATATAATGGGTGTAGTGAATGACTACAATGTAAATTTCCCACTCGAATTCTATAATTTTTTCAAGAGTATCGATTGCCGTTATATCCAGTTCTCTGCAATAGTAGAGAGGGTAGACGGAGGCTTAGCTCCGTGGAATGTTCCATCAGAGAAATGGGGCGATTTTCTGATTGCTATTTTCGATGAATGGGTAAAACAAGACGTTGGTACGTTTTTCATTCAGTATTTCGACTCTGCACTGGCTAATTGGATGGGAGTTCCGCCCGGAATTTGCATACAGGCCAGGACCTGTGGACATGCAGGAGTTATGGAGTTTAACGGAGATGTGTATAGTTGCGATCATTTTGTATATCCGGAATATAAACTGGGTAATATTAATAGCAGAACGCTGACCGAAATGATGTATTCCGACAAGCAACTGAAATTTGGCAATGATAAATATAATAAACTACCTTCTCAGTGTAAAAATTGCAGGTATCTTTTTGCCTGTAATGGCGAATGTCCTAAAAACCGGATAATTAAAACAGATTCAGGAGAAGATGGATTGAATTATTTATGTAAAGGATATTATAAGTTCTTCGATCATGTAGCGCCTTATATGGATTTTATGAAAAACGAACTGGATAATCAACGCTCGCCGATGAATGTGATGGCCGCTGTCAAAAACGGGTATTTCATATAAACAGAAACGGGACCATCTAAATGAAAGATCCCGTCCTTATACATCGTCGATAAATCAATCAAATTCCGTCTTTAATTGCTCCACCCACTCTTTAACTCTTTTGTCTGTCTTACTGTGTTGATTTTCGAAATCGATAGCCAGTCCTGTAAACTTTCCATCGCGCACGGCACGTGAATGTTCGAATGTATAGCCCTCTGTGGAAGTAAGTCCTACAAGGGTGGCTCCGATAGCCTCGAATGTTTCAGCAAGGATACCTATTCCGTCCACGAAGTTTTCAGGGTATTTTACCTGATCGCCCAATCCGAAGATAGCGATCTTTTTCCCTTTCATCTTCAATGATTCCAGTTCGGGTTTCACTTCGTCCCAGTAAGTAGGCAGTTCTCCATCGAACCATGTGGAAACACCGATGATAATATTGTTATAGCTTTCAAAATCTTTTGTCCATGCATCTTCTACGGGAATAATATCAATTTTGTCCTCACCGAATGCAGCTTTTACTTTTTTAGCTATTGCTGCGGTTTTGGTTGTGCTTGTTCCGTAAAACAATCCAATCTTTTTCATTGTATGTCGTGTTTTGATTTTAATATTCTAATAACTTCTTAGCAGCCTCATATATACGGTCTTCTCCTGGCAGCACAGCCTTTTCCAGTATAGGGTTGAAACCTACCGGAGTAAAGGTGGAACCTACCCGCTGTACAGGAGCATCCAGATAGCGGAACATTTCAGTTCCTATCATAGCTGCTATTTCTGCCCCAAAACCGGAAAAAACTTTATCTTCATGTACAACTAGTACCTTGCTGGTCTTCTTCACCGATTCGAAAATGGCTTCTTTGTCGAGAGGTATGAGCGAACGGATATCGATTACCTCCACATCCCAGCCGTCTTCTTTGGCAAGGCGTTCTGCAGTGTTCAGGCAGAAGAGCGTTGTATTACCGTAAGTAATAATACTAAGATCCTTACCCGGACGGCGGATACGAGCCTTACCGAAAGGTACTTCAAAGTCGTCAGGGATGACTGTCGAGGCTTCTACTGAATTGTATAATGCTTTCGGTTCAAGGAACACTGTAAATCCTTCGGAACGCATACTGGTACGCAATAGTCCTGCCGCATCATCGGCAAACGACGGATATACGATACGTGCACCCGGGAGTGTTGTTAATGTTCCTTCCAGATTCTGCGAGTGGTACATACCTCCACCGATAAATCCACCTGAGGCCAGCCTCAAAGTGATATTCGGCGAAAATTTACCATTGCTTCGCCAGTAGTCGTGCGTACATTCCACATACTGTTCCATTGCCGGCCAAAAGTAGTCTGCAAATTCGGCACCTTCTATTACTACTCTTATTTTTTTGTCGAAACGGCTCATACCGTTTGCTGTAGCCACAATGTAGTCCTCGGCAATCGGAGCATTAAATACACGTTCTTCGCCAAATTCCTGTTGCATACCTTTCGATACGTTAAACACACCTCCTTTATCTTTATTGGCAACATCCTGTCCCCATAGGAAAGTATCCGGGTTGTGGCGGAATTCGGCTTTTAATGTTTCGTTCAATGCGGTAACTAGGTTTTTCTTTTCTCCTTCTTCATTGTGTGTACCGTCAATATATTTCTGTGGCTGATATGGTTCGGGCGTTACAAAATCGAATATAGATGCGGGATCAGGGTCCGGTGCTGCCAGAGCCTTTTTATTAGCGGCGCTCAATTCTTTCTTCGCATTTGCTTCTATTTCTTTCAGTTCCTCTTCAGTGAGGCGTTTGTAGCGCAACAGCATGCGGCGAAACTTCATCAGAGGGTCGGCTTCTTTTACATATTTCAACTCGTTTTCGTCACGGTAAAGTGTATGTTTATCCGAGTTGGAGTGCGAGCCGATACGTACGCAATTGGCATGTACTATTACCGGAGTGCGGTTTGCAATAGCAAATTCGCGGGCTTCGATCATAGCATTCATCGAATCAAAAACATCCTTACCGTTACAATATATGATTCGCAGGTTTTTGATTCCTTTAAAGTTTTCAGAAGCCTTACGATTGGCGGTCTGGTCTTTTTTAGGAACAGATATACCGTAACCATTATCCTGTACAACAAGGATAAAAGGCAGCCGTTCTTTCGATGCCCCGTTAATTGCTTCGTATACATAACCTTCGGATGTGGATGAATCTCCATGCGAAGCTATCGCCACTCCTTTATGATTATAGTAAACCATGGCACGGGCAGTACCTACAGCCTGGGAATCATGGTTGGCAGTCGCTGAGGAGACATTCTGTATCCCCCATTCAGGTTTAGCGAAGTGGTTCGACATATGGCGCCCGCCACTGGCAGGGTCTGTCGCTTTCGATATACCGTTCAGTATCAGCTCTTCGGCAGTCAGACCTGCTGACAATACGGTGAGCATATCCCTGTAATAAGGAAACATAAAATCTTCGCCTCTCTTGAAAACTTGTCCCATTGCAAGCTGTATGCCGTCATGTCCCGCATAAGGCGCATGATACGACCATCCCAGTGATTGCAAGAGATAAGCCGGAGCTTTCTCGTCGATAGCGCGCCCTAATGTCATCAGGTGATACCATTTTTTGAGCGTTTCTTTGTCTGTGGTTTTTATATCGTATTTTTTCATTCTTTTTTAGTTTAAAAGTTTCTAGTTTACTAGTCTACTAGGTTTAGAATTTATGTACTAGTATGCTACTAACTAGTAAACTAGTACACTTCTTCCTAGTACACTCACTACCCCCAATTTTCCAGATACTCTGCTATACGGTAGAGGAAGTTACCTCCCAGCATGCCGTCTATCACACGGTGATCGTACGACAATGACAGATACATCTTGTGTCGGATAGCGATCACATCTCCCTCAGGAGTTTCTACTATAGATGGTTTCTTTTCTATAATGCCTACACCCAGAATTGCAACTTCCGGTTGATTGATGATCGGAGTACCGAACAAGCTCTTGAAAGAACCGAAATTGGTTATTGTAAATGTACCGCCTTGTATTTCGTCCGGCATCAGTTTATTTGCACGGGCTTTGTTTGCCAATGAGTTTACCGATGCGGCAATTCCACTGATGCTTAGTTTGTCGGCATCTTTTACTACAGGTACAATCAGGTTACCATTGTTCAGCGATACCGCAACACCTACATTGATACGTTTTTTCTCAATAATATTATATCCGTCTACCGATGAATTTACACGAGGAAAATCTTTCAAAGCCTTAGCCGTTGCCTCTACGATTGGAGACATATAAGTAAGGCTGATACCTTCGCGTTTTTTGAATGCGTCTTTGTTTTCTTCGCGCCATTTCACCAATTTGGTAACATCTACTTCGATTACGTTGGTTACGTGCGGAGAAATCTTCTTGGATGAAGTCATCCGGTCGGCAATGATCTTGCGTATAGGATCCATTGCAATTACTGTATCGCCATCGGCTACAGCCACAGGAACGGCAGACTTCGGTGCATCATTGGTTTGTGAATGTGAAGCCGTTGCAGCTGCAGGTTTTTCTGCTGCTGCGGATTTTGGTTTTGCATCCGAAGCTGAGATTCCTTTTTTCTTGTTGTCTATATATTTTTCTATATCGCGTTTACTTAAACGGCCTTCGTATCCGGAGCCCGGAATAGCGTCGAGTTCGTCTTTGTCAATCTTGGCATCGCGGGCTTTTCCGAGAACAACAGGCGAATACCATCTGTCACCACTGTTTTTTGTAGCGGGTGCGCTTACTGTCGGTTCGGCGGGTGCAGCGGCCGGAGCGGCTTTTTCTTCTGCTTTTGCCGGAGTTGCAGGTTCTTCTTTCTTTTCAGCAGCCGGAGCAGCATCTTTACTCTCGCCGTCTTCATCTTCGAGTTGTACGACCGCAACCACTGTACCTACGGCAACAGTATCGCCTTCCTGAAACAATATTTCAAGTATCTTACCTGCAACAGGCGACGGTATTTCGGCACTTACCTTTGCTGTATTCACTTCGAACAATACATCATCTTCGTTGATAGTGTCGCCTACTTTTACCGACCACGAGATGATTGTCCCTTCTGTAATACTTTCGCCCAGTTTGGGCATTTTTATTTCAAATTTTGACATGGTTAATTATATATTTTGGTTTATTCTTATACATGTAAATAATTATTGCTGACAGGCCTGTTGCCATGAAAGTTCCACTCTTCGGTAGTATATTTCAATGCCGATAGTGTTTCTACAGCAGAAATATCTTCTTTCGAAAATTTATACATTTTGTTTTCCTTGTCCTTATTGAGGAAATAATCGAGAATGTATTTCTTGAAGAACTTTATATCCAAAGGCTTATCCAGGTGTTGCAGAATATTGGTAACAGGGCTTTTTACCGATTTTACATAAATACGGTTGTCTGTCTTGTTTTCCAGTTGCTTGGGGTCGCTCTCCAATGTGGAGACAAGGCTGCTGAGGTCAGACGAAAAAAGCAGGGTAGCATGATACATTACCCTGTCTTTGTGTACACATTGCGCACTTCCCGATATCTTCAGCCCGTCAATATTTATCGCCCTGCGTTCGTCCGATTGGGCATGTATCCCGATTTCGGAGAGTAGGGCGATAATCTGTTTTGTGAACTTGTCGAAGTTTACATTGTTATTTTTCTCAATGAATGTGAGGTTGAGGTTACCGAGGTCGTGAAATACTGTGCCCCCGCCCGAAAAGCGCCTGACGACTTTTATCCGGTTACGTTTGACGAAGTCGACATTTATCTCGGCCAGCACATTCTGATATTTGCCAACAATGACCGACGGTTCGTTTTGCCATAACATGAAAATATCATCACTGAAGTTTTTCAGAAGATATTCTTCGCTTGCCAGGTTGAAATAAGCGTCGGTATGTGTATTGTTGATACAAAGCATAATTATTCGTTTTATTTAAAGATTCGGAATCTATTTTTCTTTTTAATCTTGAAATCTGAGATTTTGAAATCTTGAAATTATAATTCATGAGAATAACGTTTCATGTATAATTTCGCTCACGGTAGGGTGAGGATATACATGTTTGCGGAATTCTTCCACTGTGTCGCCGTTTTCAATTGCTATTCCTGCAATAACAATGAGTTCCGATGCCGGATTACCGAGCATATGACAACCGATGATGCGGTCGTCGTCATCCACTATTATCTTACATAGCCCGTTTCCCACCTCATTTTCGGCTACGAAACGGCCCGAATAGGCCATTGGCAGTTTCAGTACACGGAATGATTCGCCGTTTGCATTCAGTTCTTCTTCTGTTTTACCTACACCCGCTAGTTCAGGGTTGGTATAAACCACTCCGGGGATGGCTTTGTAGCTCATCTTATCATCTTCGCCTACAATATGGCTTATAGCAACCTCGCCTTCACGAATCGCTGTGTGAGCCAGTAATGAGAATCCGGTAACATCACCTGCGGCATATACACGAGGATTGCTGGTCTGCATGTACTCATTCACTTTAATGCCGTTTTTCAGCATTTCAATATTCAGATTCTCGAGTCCGAAGCCTTTTACTATCGGCCTGCGGCCTACGCTTACGAGTATGCGGTCGGCTTCGATGGTTTCTGATTTGCCGTCTTTTTCTACTACAACACCTTTTTTGGTTACTTCCACTACTTTTGTGTTCAGGCGGAAAGTAACCCCTTTCTTTGTGTAGTCGGTACGTAGCATGGCAGAGGTTTCTTTATCCATTGCACCGAGTATTTCGGGCATCATTTCTATTACATTTACTTTCACTCCCATACTGTTAAAGAATGAAGCAAATTCGATACCGATAACACCGCCGCCGATAATGGCCAGGGATTTAGGTAATTCTTTCGATTCCAAAGCCTCTTTTGATGTCCAGTAATCTACTTCCGACAGTCCTTTGATAGGCGGGATAATAGTTTCGGAGCCGGTACACAATAATATATATTTTACGGAGTAAGTACTATCACCGCTTTTAATGTGAAACAACCCGTTATCTTCATTCACAATGTTGGCTGCACTCTGCACGACAGTTACCCCGTTGAAATTCAGTTTGGCACTTACACCGGCAGTCAGTTTTTTTACAACCTTGTCTTTTCGGGATATAATTTTAGACAGGTCGAAGGTCGGTTCGCCTTCTACAGAGATACCATATTTTGACGCACTTTTTATATTATCCAGTGTTTTAGCTGAATAGAGTAATGTCTTGGTCGGGATACACCCTTCGTTCAGACAAACACCCCCGATTGCGTTTTTCTCGAAGAGTATTGTTCTCAAACCGTTCAGGGCAGCCTTTTCAGCAGCATTGTATCCTGCCGGGCCACCTCCGATAATTGCTATATCATGTTCCATAGTTGTTATTATTTAATATCTTATTTAGTGCTTGATTAACAATGCTGTTTAACATTTTGTTTTATAGAAATTGATTATATCTATTAGATAGATTCTATCTATAATGCAAACTCAATGTTACAAATTCATGCATGTGAAACGATTGTAGCTTTGCATGAAAAAAAATATAAGTCTGTAAATGTGTTGTACAACATATTTTGAAGTGAAAAAGTCAACTGAATATAGCTGTATGATGCCCTATTTAGTGTACTTTTGTAAATTAGATTTTAATCAACGTTATGTTTTAAATGGAATTTAATCAAGATTTCGATTATAGTATTTTTGATTCCCTGATTGAAAAAAATGTATCCTTTGCCGTATACAGGCAGGCAAGGCAACAAGATATACATCTGGTATTACAAACATCACAGGCTGCTTTATGTTTAGATTCTTTGTCCGATCTGAATGGAAAGACAGGTTTTGTTATCGCTCCTTTTCGTATCTCGGAAGATACTCCTCTTATTGTCATTCACCCTGATATCTGTCTGAAAGGAGAAGCGGTAGTATTCAGCTATTTATCAGATTATCATTCTGAAGGGATTTTATCGGCGATTAATATTCATAATCAGACCTCCGTTAATTCGTTCACCCAATATAGCTCTGACTATACTACTTTCTATTCAGCGTTGTCTGAAAATAAATTGCAAAAACTGGTGCTTTCCCGCACATTAGATGTGGAACGGAAAAATAGTTTTTCGGCAGGTAGGGCTTTCCATGAGGCATGTGGGAAATATCATTCCAACTTTGTATTTCTCTGTAATACTCCCCAAACCGGGTCCTGGATGGGTATTTCTCCCGAATTACTAGTGTCGGAGCAGGATGGAGTATATAAAACTGTAGCGCTGGCAGGTACAAAAAAAGTATCGTCCGAAGAGTGGGATGATAAAAACCGGAAGGAGCAGCAGATTGTTGTTGATTATATGCAGCAGCAGCTTGATCAACTGTGTGGAAATGTAATCCAAAGCGGCCCATTTACTGCACAGGCAGGAAATATAGAGCATCTGAAAACCAAATTCTCGTTTAAACTGAAAGATGGATACAAGATAGGGGATCTGCTTGCCTTGTTGCATCCTAGTCCTGCGGTATGCGGGTTTCCGAAAGAATCGGCTTTCGATTTTATTCTTAAGAATGAATCGTATGACCGTCGTTATTATTCGGGGTTTGTAGGTCCATTGGATATTGATGGTAGCAGCCGCTTATATGTAAACCTGAGATGTATGCAGATGGGAGATGATTTGCTTCGGCTTTATGCCGGAGGAGGTATGCTTCTTTCTTCCGAACTGAAATCGGAATGGGAAGAAACAGAAAATAAATTGCAAACGATATTGTCGGTAATTTAAAAGTGAAAAATGAAGAACGAAGAATTAAAAGTATTTTTCACTTTTCACTTTTCGTTTTTCACTTACAAATTGTAACTAAAATGTTCTCAGTAAAGAAAAATGTATTACAAACGGTAGCGATACTCAAGGCTTACGGGATACGGCATGTGGTAATGTCTCCCGGTTCACGCAATGCACCATTGATGCAGACATTTTCGCAGGATTCGTCTTTCGATTGTCATGTAATCGTGGACGAGCGCAATGCGGCATTCTATGCATTGGGTATTATCCAGTGTACGCGTAAGCCTGTCGTAATCTGTTGTACATCGGGTACCGCCTTGCTCAATTATGCCCCGGCTGTAGCAGAGGCATACTACCAGCAATTACCACTGATAGTGGTTTCGGCAGACCGTTCGCAGGAGTGGATAGGACAAATGGATGGGCAGACATTGCCGCAGGCGGGAGCTTTCGGTTCATTGGTAAAGAAATCTGTGAATCTGCCGGAAATAGAAACAGAACAGGATACATGGTTTTGCAACCGCCTTATAAATGAGACTTTGATTGCATGTGTGGCTGATGCTCCGGGTCCTGCACATATCAATGTACCTATATCGGAACCGTTATTTGATTATTCGGTGGAGGAACTTCCCGGAGTGAGAAGAATAAATTTTGCCTCTACAGAAAAATCGATTGATATAACACCTTTCTCAGATAAATGGAATCATCTGCCTAAACGTATGATTATAGCTGGGCAATTGCCAAAATCACCCGGATTAATAGAGGTTTTGGAGAAATTAGTAAAACGGAATGACTGCATCGTTTTGGTAGAGCACCTGTCCAATTGTATTTCTCCATCGTTTATATCCAATTTCGATGCTTTATTATATGCTATCCCCGAAGAAAAGAAGACTGATTTTGTTCCCGATTTGGTTATTACCGTCGGCGGGCATATCGTTTCAAAGCGATTGAAGCAGTTTCTAAGAGGAAATAAGCCTGTAAATCACTGGCATATTACACCGTCGGGCGAAGTGGTAGATCTTTTCCAATCCCTCACAGATTTGGTTGAGACTGATAACGAGAAATTTCTCAATGCTTTGTATAATGCCATTTCAGCAGATGAACAAAGGCCATATTCCGGCTTATGGAAAGAGGCTTCGGAGAAGATAACGGAACCGTCTTCTGAAACACCTTTTTCTGATATCCGGGCCACGGGTGATTTTCTGAAATGCTTACCTGAGAATTCTGTTTTGCATTTGGCAAATAGCTCTGCGGTGCGCAATGCACAGCTTTACTCATTGGATAAATCGGTAAATGTATTTTGTAATCGTGGGACTAATGGTATAGAAAGTTCATTGCCTTCGGCTATTGGTTTTGCATCCGTTTACGAGGGCATAACCTATTTGGTTATTGGTGATCTGAGTTTCTTTTACGGACTGAATTCACTGTGGAATATTTCACATATAAAGAATCTCCGGATACTGCTCGTCAATAATGGTGGCGGCGGTATTTTCCACCTGCTACCGGGATTGAATAAGGCTCCATCGCTGAAGCAATATGTTGCTGCAACGCATAATACCGGAGCTGGGGAATGGGTGCGTGCTTCGGGCATGCAATATCTTTCGGCTACCAGCGGGGAAGAACTGAGTAAGGCTTTCGAAACATTTATGAATGAGACGATCCAGGAGTCTATGGTGCTTGAAGTAATTACTGATATGGAAATAAGCAAAGCAGTTTTTAAGGACTATTATCATAAACTAAAATAATGAGCTGATATGCCAATGTGAAAATGTGTCGATGATTAGTTTGGTAATATTGGCAAATTGGCATATTAATTAATTGGCAAATTAATAAACTAAAATATTATGGCAACAAGAGAATGGCAAACCATTAAAGGATATGAAGAAATCCTGTTCGATTATTTCGAAGGGATAGGTCGTATAACAATCAACCGTCCGCGTTACCGCAACGCATTTACTCCTACCACGACTATGGAGATCAGTGATGCGCTTCGTATATGTCACGAAAATCAGGATATCTATGTCGTAGTGCTTACAGGCGCGGGAGATAAAGCCTTCTGTGCTGGAGGAGACCAGAATGTAAAAGGTAAAGGCGGATATATAGGTAAAGATGGTGTCCCACGCTTGCAGGTGCTTGAAGTGCAGAAACAAATACGCTCAATGCCTAAGCCTGTTATTGCTATGGTAAACGGTTATGCTATTGGTGGTGGACATGTACTGCATGTTGTTTGCGACCTGTCTATTGCTTCGGAAAATGCAATATTCGGACAGACTGGTCCTCGTGTGGGCAGTTTTGATGCCGGATTCGGCTCATCATATCTGGCGCGTATAGTAGGACAAAAAAAGGCTCGTGAAATATGGTTTCTTTGTCGTCAGTATTCAGCGCAGGAAGCTTTGGATATGGGCCTGGTAAATACTGTTGTGCCTTTCGATCAGCTGGAAGACGAAACTGTGAAATGGGCACACGAAATGATGCAGCACAGCCCTATGGCGCTGCGTATGATAAAAATGGGACTCAATGCCGAACTTGACGGGCAATCCGGTATTCAGGAACTGGCCGGAAATGCGACTTTACTTTATTATCTGACAGATGAGGCGCAGGAAGGAAAGCATGCATTCCTCGAAAAGCGTAAGCCGGACTTTAAGAAGTTTCCTAAGTTTCCGTAAGGCCCCTTAAATCCCCCGAAGGGGACTTTAGGCAAAGCCTCGAAAAGATAAAAGATGATTACTAATATATACTTTCTTTGAATTACTCCCCTTTGGGGAGGCTAGGAGGGGCCGATATGCTTAAAACCCGGATCATACCCCATACTCTCCATTTCAAGCGTCCTGCAGGAACATCGCGTGGAGTTTATCACGACCATAAGATATGGTATGTGATAGTGACTGATATATCCGATTCCGAACGATGGGGGATGGGCGAGTGTGCCCCGCTTTTTGATCTTAGCTGCGACTATGACGAAAATTATGAGGATAGGCTATCTTACTTTTGTCAAAAACTGGAGCAGGACGGAAAACTGGATATAGAAGCATTGCGTCCGTATCCATCCGTTCTCTTTGGTCTGGAGACGGCAATGAGACAGTTGGAGCAAGGTAGTTTCCGTTTATGGGATACTCCGTTTGCCCGGGGAGAGAAAGGGATTCCTATCAACGGGCTTATCTGGATGGGCGATTATGATTACATGCTCGAACAGATCGAATCTAAGCTGAATCAGGGTTTTCGCTGTGTGAAACTTAAGATAGGAGCCATTAATTTTGAACAGGAATTAGACCTGCTTCGATATATCCGAAAACATTACGGTGCTGATAAAATAACCTTGCGAGTGGATGCAAATGGGGCATTTTCGCCGAACGATGCACTGGAAAAATTGAAGCGACTGGCCGAACTGAATTTGCATTCTATCGAACAACCTATTCGCGCCGGGCAATGGGACGATATGTCCGGACTAACAGAAATAACGCCTTTGCCGATAGCACTCGACGAAGAGCTGATCGGAGTTAATCATCCTGAAGAAAAGAAACGCTTGCTGGAAACTATAAAACCACAATACATTATTCTGAAACCGACCTTACATGGAGGAATCATCGGTGCAACGGAATGGATAGAATTGGCCCGGTCAATGGATATCGGCTGGTGGATAACTTCTGCTTTGGAATCGAATATCGGGCTGAACGCGATAGCTCAATGGTGTTCTACTTACAATAATCCGCTTCCTCAAGGGCTTGGCACGGGAGGCTTATATACGAACAATATAGAGATGCCATTGTTTATACAAGATGATTGTCTTTGGATAGTCAACAGTGAATACTTTCCAGTGAACAGTTCGTTTCTTAATTTGTAACTTAAAAATGTATCAGCTTTATATAAAAAGGCAAATAATAACAATAGACGGCGGGTCTTATACTCCTGATATTTTCCGGAGCAAAGGAATACCGGCCTTTGCCCTCAAGTCGGATTTTCATTACAGTCTTTATTTATTTCTGAAGGAGTGGTTTTCCCGTTCACCGTTGATCAGGGTGCAAACATCAGGTTCAACAGGTGTACCCAAAGAAATGATGGTGGAAAAAGAGCGGATGATGCGCAGTGCGGAACTTACCTGTTCTTTCCTCGGATTAAAAGAAGGGAACAAAGCCCTGCTGTGTATGTCACTGGATTATATTGCAGGTAAAATGATGGTGGTACGTGCGTTGATCGCAGGCATGGATTTGTATCCTGTTACTCCTTCGGGCAATCCGTTGAAAGATACAAAAGTAACATTCGATTTTGCAGCGATGATTCCTATGCAGGTGTATAATAGCTTGCAATCTGAAAAAGAACAGAAGAAACTGGAAAAAATAAAAAATCTTATAATAGGAGGAGGAGCGGTTGACTTCCGTCTGGAAGAAAAACTGAATTTTTTTCCTAATAACATATATTCTACATATGGAATGACCGAGACCCTTTCACACATTGCTTTGCGCAGGCTGAACGGAGAGAGTGTTTCCGGATCATATATCCCGTTTCCATCGGTTGCACTATCATTGTCGGATGATAATACATTGATAATAGATGCGCCGTTGGTAACAAGTGAAAAACTTTATACAAACGATATTGCGGAGATAGATAAAGACGGAAGTTTCCGTATCACAGGACGCAAAGATAATGTAATTAACAGCGGAGGAATAAAGATTCAGATAGAAGAAGTTGAAAAGATATTGAAGCCTCTTATCAATAGTTCTTTTGCCGTTACATCTCTTCCCGATCCTAAATTTGGAGAAGCACTGATTCTTGCTGTGGAAAAAGATGTTGATCCGGAGATATTGAAAGATATCCAGCCTACATATTACATTCCTAAAAAGATTATTAAGGTGGATAAAATTCCTTTAACAGAGACGGGTAAGATAAACCGTATGGAATTGAAGAAGTTGGTAAGTGAACTTTAATGAGATATTTTATCATCTTGTTCAAACTCTTTTCATATAATTAGTAAAATAATATCCTTAAATCATTTAAAATTGCAAATTGTCATTTCGGCTTTTCGCTAAAAATCTTTATCTTCGGTGCATATATCTAATGCACATGAACATTATACTATTACAAACCGACATACAGTGGCAAAAGCCAAATGAAAACAGGACGCACGCAGAGACGATAATGGACACGTTACCACAAGCAGATTTGGTTATCTTACCTGAAATGTTTACCTCCGGTTTTTGTATGGCCCCCGCAGAAGTTGCTGAGAAGGCTGGCTCCCCGACTCTTCATTGGATGCAAACAATCGCTATGAAAAAGAAGGCGGCGATTGCAGGAAGTGTCTCTGTAGAAGAAGACGGCAAATATTACAACCGTTTCTATTTCGTAAAACCCGATGGCAGTTATGCCGCCTATAATAAGAAGCATCTGTTTACATTCTCAGGTGAAGACAAAGAATACGCAGCGGGAAACGAGAGGGTGATAGTGGAATATAAGGGTGTAAGAATATTGCTGCAAATCTGTTATGATCTGCGCTTTCCTGTATTTTCCAGAAACAGGGGAGATTATGATATGATTATCTACGTTGCCAATTGGCCTACTGTCCGTATCGATGCATGGAATACACTGCTCAAAGCACGGGCTATCGAGAATCTTTGCTATGTGGCCGGAGTAAACAGGGTAGGAGATGACCTTGGAAATAGCTATATCGGAGGTACAGTATTGCTCGATTATATGGGCAAATCGATCGTATCGGCAGAAGACGGGCAAGAAGATGCAGTTTGCGGGAAGATAGATATGCAGATGTTAAAAGACTTTCGTGAAAAATTTCCGGCGCTTAACGATGCCGATAAATACAGAATAATCAATTAAATGAGAGAAAAACTATTAATGCTGGGTGACCAGGCTATTGCCCTGGGTGCTATCCATGCAGGCATTACGGGAGTTTATGCTTATCCCGGAACGCCTTCTACAGAAATTACGGAATACATTCAGGATTCACCATTAGCAAAGGAGCGGAATATTCACAGTCAATGGTGTACCAATGAAAAAACTGCTGTGGAAACGGCTCTAGGCGTGTCCTATATTGGAAAGCGGGCATTGGTATGTATGAAGCATGTAGGACTGAATGTTGCAGCCGATGCTTTTATTAATTCGGCAATGACAGGAACGAACGGCGGGCTGGTAGTCTTAGTGGCCGACGACCCCTCGATGCATTCTTCACAGAATGAGCAGGACTCACGTTTCTATGGTAAGTTTGCGTTTACGCCTATATTCGAACCATCGTCGCAACAGGAGGCATATGATATGGTTCGTTATGCTTTCGATATTTCGGAAAAATACGAATTGCCTGTATTGATGAGGCTGACTACCCGTATGGCACATTCGCGTGCTGTGGTTGAAATATCAGAAATCAGAGAGCAGAACGAAATAAATTTTCCCGAAGATAAATCCCGTTGGGTGCTACTTCCTGTAAATGCAAGAAGAAGATATAACGAACTTTTGGCTGCACAACCCGAATTGGAGAAGATTTCGACCGAATCCCCTTATAATCTTTATAAGAAGGGTAGCAGGCAAGGTATCATTGCTTGCGGAATAGGGTATAACTACTTGATGGAGAGTTTTCCGGACGGATGTGACCGCACTGTGTTAAAAATATCACAGTATCCTTTGCCGAAAGAGCTTATACGGGAAGTGCTGAATGAATGCGATGAGGTCTTGATTCTCGAAGACGGACAACCTTTTGTAGAGGAACAGCTTCGCGGATTGCTGGATGAAACAGGAAAGGTTAAAGGACGCCTGACAGGAGAGTTGCCACGGGTAGGAGAACTAACTCCCGATAATGTTCGTTCTGCATTAGGTTTTGCTGCTAAAGTGTATCAGGGGGCAAGTGAAAATGTTGTACCCCGTCCGCCGGCACTTTGTACAGGTTGTGGACATAGGGACGTGTATGACGCATTGAATGAAGTGCTTCGTGAATATGAAAATGCGAAAGTGTTTAGTGATATAGGTTGTTATACGCTTGGAGCATTGCCACCTTTCCGGGCCATAGATACCTGTGTGGATATGGGTGCGTCCATAACGATGGCTAAAGGTGCTGCTGATGGAGGTTTGTTCCCATCGATAGCGGTTATTGGCGATTCCACTTTCACTCATTCAGGAATTACCGGATTGTTAGATGCAGTAAATTCGAATGCCAGTGTGACCATTGTTATTTCAGATAATTTGACTACGGCTATGACCGGAGGGCAGGATTCGGCAGGATACGAAAAATTGGAAGATATATGCTTTGGTGTGGGGGTGGAAAAAGAACACCTGCGCATTGTGATTCCGTTACCGAAGAATATAGAGGAGATAAAGAATATTATTCGTGAAGAAATTGAATATAATGGTGTTTCAGTTATTATTCCCCGCAGAGAATGTATACAGACACTGAAAAAACATACAAAGAAAAAATAATATGAAACTCGATATAATACTTTCAGGTGTAGGCGGGCAAGGGATACTTTCCATTGCTGCCATTATTGGAGAAGCATCGCTTCGCGAGGGATTACATATCAAACAGGCTGAAGTACATGGAATGAGCCAACGGGGAGGGGATGTACAATCTAATCTTCGCATATCGTCAAATCCAATACATTCCGACCTGATTGCAAAAGGAACTGCCGATGCCATTATATCATTGGAACCGATGGAGGCTTTACGTTATATTCCATACTTATCGGAAGAGGGCTGGGTGGTGACAAATATTTCTCCTTATGTCAATATTCCCAATTATCCCGGGTTGGATACGATCCTCAAAGAATTATCATCATTGCCTAATGTCATACTTCTGGATGTGGATGCTATTGCTAAAGATGCTAAAGTGGCCAGGGCTGCCAATATGGTGTTGCTTGGGGCCGCATCCGTAATATTGGGTATAGAAGCGTCAAAACTGGAAGAAGCTATTGCGCAGGTATTCGGTCGCAAAGGCGAGTCTGTAGTGGAGATGAATATAAAAGCTTTCAGAGAAGGACAAAGTGCAGGCAGAAAACAAGTGAAATAATAAGAAGAATGATTCTTGTTTGTCATGCTTGAGGAACGAAATATCCGGGAGTATTGCAGGCTAAATGTATAAAGACTATATTTTTGAGGTAAAAGTTTATCTATGTAGATAGCTGTTAGCCGGTAGTTCTTTGAATAGTTTTAAGTAATAAGTAACACGAATGAAGAAAGCGTAAATAGTGTTACTTCTGTTACCTTTTAACTATGTATAGTTAATAAAAGTGAAATTTTAAGATGAGGATAGTGAAAAAAGTGTCAGATATGTCAGATTTTAACAAGCAGTTTATAATATGCAAAACAGAGTATTTAGTCAGGAACTCATAAATCAGGTTGTCGACGAACTGAAAATAACAAATCTCGAGAAAGCTACCATCGGTGAAGTGTTACTTTTGGCATCGCGACTTGAACAGGTTACAGGCATCCCTTTTATCCGTATGGATCAGGGTGTACCCGGTCTTAAGCCTTGCCAGATAGGTATAGATGCGGAAAAGAAAGCGTTAGATGAGGGTGTGGCTTCGATGTATCCTGCTGCCGCAGGTGTTCCTGTGTTGAAGGAAGAAGCATCCCGTTTTGTTAAAGCGTTTCTCGATGTTGATATATCATCCGGCTCATGCATACCGGTTACAGGTTCTGTTGCAGGCTCTTTCAGCTCATTTATAGTTTGTAATCAACGGGATAAAGAAAAAGATACTGTATTGTTTATCGATCCCGGATTCCCCATACAGAAATCTCAATTGAAGATACTTGATATTCCATATATCGAATTTGATGTTTACAATCACAGAGGTGCAGGATTGAAAGCTAAACTTGAAGGGTTATTGGAAAGAGGAAATATATCATCTGTTGTTTATTCCAACCCCAATAATCCGGCATGGATTTGCCTTACGGGAGATGAATTGCAGATAATAGGAGAATTGGCTACAAAATATGATGCGGTCGTTATTGAAGATTTAGCCTATTTCGCTATGGATTTTCGTACCGATTTCGGTAAGCCTTTCCAACCGCCTTTTGTTCCTACTGTAGCAAGATATACAGACAATTATATTTTGATGCTTTCGTCATCTAAGATATTCAGTTATGCGGGACAACGTGCCGCGGTGCTTTGTATTTCGGACCCATTATTTTTTCGTAAATTTGAATCATTGGCAGAGAAGTATTCCGGCTCAGGTATTTTCGGTTCTACATTTATAGGGGAAATATTGTATATGATTACCTCCGGCATAACCCATTCTACACAGTATGGTTACGCAGCAATGCTAAAGGCTGCATCGGATGGTGAATTAGACTTTGTAAAAGAGACAAGCGAATATGGCAGGCGTGCCTGCCGGATGAAGGAGTTATTCAATAAGTACGGATTTCATGTGGTATATGACAAGGATATAGACAGGGATATTTCCGATGGCTTCTTTTTCACAATCGGTTACAATGATATGTCTTGCGCCGAACTGATGCGGGAGTTGTTATATTATGGAATAAGTTCTATCGCTTTGTCTACTACAGGAAGCGAGCAACAAGGTATCAGAGCATGCTGTTCGCGTATGAGTGAAGATCTATATACTGTATTAGATGAACGATTAAGATTTTTCAAATTAGACCATTGATAACATAAACGACTAAAAAAACTAATATATTATGATTTGGAACGAACCGAAAGAGTGCATGAGCCTCGAGGATAAACGAAACCTGCAAGGTGAGCGTCTGCGTAAGCTGGTGGAGAAGGTATATCACAGTACTCCTTTCTATAGACAGAAAATGCAGGAGATGGATATTACACCCGGCGACATTCGTTCGGTGGAGGATATCGTAAAACTACCTTTTACCACAAAACAGGATTTGCGTGACAATTATCCTTACGGTTTGTTTGCAGTGCCTATGTCACAGATTGTGAGACTGCACGCCTCATCGGGAACAACTGGCACACCCACTGTAGTAGGTTATACCCGTCGCGATTTATCCATATGGTCTGAGATGACCGCCCGCTGTCTGAGTGCTTTCGGTACCGATCAGAACGATATTTTTTCGGTAGGCTATGGTTACGGACTCTTTACCGGAGGACTAGGTTTACACTATGGAGTGGAACACTTGGGGGCAACGGTTATTCCCATGTCTACAGGAAATACAGCTAAACATATTCAGCTTGCACGCGATTTTGGAGCTACGGCTCTTGCCTGTACTCCGTCTTATGCCCTTTATTTGGCAGAGTCGATAGCGAAGACAGGCATTCCCCGTGAGGAATTCAGGTTGCGAACTGCCATTCTGGGTGCGGAACCATGGACAGAGAATATGCGCAAAGAGATAGAAGCAAAGCTGGGCGTAGATGCCTACAACATATATGGGTTGAGTGAGATAATGGGGCCGGGCGTGTCGCACGAGTGTCGGTACAAAGACGGTTCGCATATTATAGATGACCATTTTTTACCGGAAATTGTATCACCTGACACATTAGAGCAATTGCCATATGGAGAACAGGGAGAATTGGTGTTTACCACTCTTACAAAGGAGGGTTTACCTTTATTGCGTTACCGTACCAAAGACCTTTGTTCATTGACGGAAGAACCTTGTAAATGTGGACGTACCAGTGTGCGCATGAGCCGTATAGTAGGGCGTAGCGACGATATGCTGATTATCCGCGGAGTGAATGTGTTTCCATCGCAGATAGAAAGTGTAATACTGGAAATGGAAGAATTTGAACCGCACTATCTGCTGATAGTAGACCGCGTAAACAATCTGGATATACTGGAGGTACAGGTTGAAGTCCGGGACGGATATTTTTCGGATGAAATCTCAAAGATTATGGCATTGAAAAAGAAGATAGCTCATCGCCTGCAAAGCGTACTGGGAATCAGTGCCGATATAAAACTGGTTGAGCCTTACAGTATCAAACGAAGTGAGGGTAAGGCGCAGCGTGTAATTGATAAACGTATCTTTAATTGATTAGCTTATGACAATAAAACAACTATCTATTTTTGTAGAAAATAAGACCGGACGACTAAATGAGGTAGCACATATACTGGGTAGGAATGGAGTGAATATGAAAGCGTTCAGCCTTGCTGAAAGTGCCGACTTCGGGATTTTACGTCTGATAGTATCCGATGTGGATTTGGCTGTAAGAGTACTAAAAGAGGCTCATTTAGGAGTAAGTGTAAATGATGTGCTTTGTCTGTCGTGTCCCAATACACCGGGTTCATTAGCTGCCATATTGGAATATTTGGCTAAGGAAGATGTATTTATTGAATATATGTATGCCTTTTCGAATGGTGAGAGGGCCAATGTGGTTATAAGGCCAACAGATATAAAAAAATGCGTCGAGATATTGACTGTAAATAATTGCGAATTATTAAACCAGGATAGGATAAAAGGATGCTGATATCCTTTCCCTAATAAAGCGACCTTTGGTTCGATTCTGTGCCAAAGGTCGTTTATCATCAAACTAGTATAAGACAGAAGCTCCTAATATGCTGATATCCTCCTTTTTTGATATTCTGATTTCTACCTTTTTTACAGTTTCAGGGTAAGGAAACGTATTTAATGTTTCTATCATTGCAGGGGCAAAGAATTTATAAGCATTGGATATGCTGCCACCCATAATTATAACAGAGGGATCGTATGCAAAAAGGATCACTTTCATCAGGTTACCAATGTGGTGTCCGGCTTCTTTCCATATCATTAAGGCTTCGTCATCTCCTTCAGATGCTTTATCAAAAGCCTCTTTTCCGGTAATTCCGTGCTCCCTCACAAAGTATGAACTGCTGCAATAGGACTCATAATCGTACTCAAGATAAGGCAGGCACCCGATTTCTCCGGCACCGGTATTATCTCCGTTATATAATTTACCATCGATAATTATTCCCGCGCCTACTCCTGTGCCTAAAGCAACCGCGACAAGATTGTTGAATCCGTTACCTTCTCCGAAGTAATATTCACCGAGAGCAAAACAATTGCAATCGTTATTTACAAAAACCGGGATTTTGAATTCTTCTTCCAGGATATCTTTCAGGTGTACTTCTTTCCACGAAGGTATATTCGCCACATTGTAGACGATACCTCTTTCGGCATCGACTACCGATGGAACACCTATACCGATGCTTTCTACATCCTGATTTATTAATTGGTGTATCATTCCTTTTAGTTGACCGATAACAGCCTCTTCCGGTTTGTTAGCCTTGCATGGTTCGGTTACCCTGCTGATTATTTTACCGTTCGATACAATGCCCATCCGGACATTTGTGCCTCCTAAATCTATACCTATTTTCATAGAGTCTGCTTATCTTCTTTTATACTTACTTTCTTACTCTTATCTTTTCCCCAGTATAATGTCAGTTCGAAAGGAACGTTCGTCTCTATTGTTACTGATGGCGTATCTTCCTGCGAATTGCGTTTGTTTACTTTCAGGGTAACAAGCCCGTCGGGGCCGAAAGGATAACGTTCTATTCCGTGTGCTTCTGTCTGGGTGATATCCCATATAAGCGAACGATTGGCATAGTCGGAACGTATGCCCAGAATATATTCGATAAATATGGCAATAGGGGGCAAACCCGCCCAGCCCACAAAATCTTTACGGGCCATAAATCCGGGCTCGGCAGCCTCCGGAGCATAATATTCCCAGAATGTGCCGGTGTTTTTATATACTTCGAATACATTATTATAATGGTTTTTCGCTATTTCTTTAGCCTGTCCGGTATATCCTTTTTTATCAAGTCCGGTAATAACCATATAATTTGTTCCCGGCCATACGCCTCCTTGCCAGTAGCGTCCTTTAGGATTGTATTTCGGGTTGTCAGCCGAAAGGGACGGTACTCTGTGCGGGCGGTTGAATGTTTTAGTATTTTCCAGTTCAGTAACCATTCTATCCAGTTGTGTTTTATCCAGAACATCGGTATGTAAAGCCCAGAATGCACCGATTCCCTTAGTCGTATTCAAACTGCCGTCTGCGTACTGGTCATATAAATAGCCGGTTTTTTCGTCCCACAGATTGTCGTGAACGTACTTTGTGAGTACTTTTATCTCATCTTCAAATTCTTCAATCTCTTGCCAGCGTTCGAGATAGAATCCTATTTCGAGCAGGATATTTGCCATCAGTATTTGTTGCAGGCATGCATCCAGCCATACCATATGTCCGTGACTGTATATCATACTGTATTGTGGCTGTACACGTGGCATATTGTCCATGCCGGTACCCCAGCCGCTCGACCAATATGTACCGTTAGGCCATGTGCGGTTTAGTTTCAGCCATTTATAGTAGGCGCAAAGAGCCGGGAAAATTTTGTTGAGGCGTTCATTATCCCCGTATTGCTTGTAATACAAAATCTCGCTCCACGGAAGCAGGTTCGGACCTGTACTTACTGGATCGTATCGTTCGAAGCAGTCGGCTCCATCTGCTTTTATTTCACGGCAGATAAATCCGTCGGGGTGCTGTTTGGCGTAAAAATTATCCAATGTGTGTTGGAACGGGAAGAAGCGGTATCCATAGCGGGCAAACATCATCATAAAGGATGAATCCCACATGAAAATATTTCCGTTATACGCGGTATCCAGATAACTGGATACAAAACCGGAACCTTTCTGTGGCTGACGGATATTACTGATAGCTATCTGCCAGGCTTTCCAATACATCTCCAATTCTTTTTCATGGCCTGTCCAGATAGGGTTGGGTAATATGTTCTTAGCCTCTTCAAAACTTTTAGGGGCAATTTCCTCCGGCTTGGCTATGCGGTACTCATTTTCTGTGACCAAGGCCTCTTTCACATAAGTATTCTTATATGGCAGGTTATACTTCTGCGGGGTTTCGCCTGTTTCCTGTGAATAGATGTGAAAAGTCCCGAATAACAGGCTTGAAGCAATAATTGAAATACTTAATATCTTTTTTCTCATATTCTAATTTATTCAGCAATAAATAATATATTATCGGGGAGTATGTCTTCTCTGATATTGCGGCTCGAATACCCGACCTCAAGCATCTCACCCATATAATCTTCGAAATAAAGTACAGTCAGTTCATGGAATCCTTTATCAAGAGCGACTTTCCCATCTGCCCGCCTCATGCTGTGGGAACCGTCATTGTCAACGACCAATTGCCCATCTATAAGCAGCTTTGATCCGTCATCGGAATAGGTATAGAAACGGTAGACACTTTTTTCCGATATTTTGATCCATGTTTTGAAAACAAATGCCATAGAATCCTGTGCAGTTGCCGGATCAATAGATATGTTTTTCAATATTCCATTCCTAACGGGCTTTGCCTGTGCTATCTCGCCCGTATTTTTGAATCGTTTTCCTTCATAATAAGAGTACGATACTCCCTGTTGTTTTACTTTAATGCTCTTAGCGGTGAGGTAAACCATAGATTCTTCATCAACAGAAGATAAACCCGACGGGTAATAATATTTAAATTCTGTCCCCTTTCTGGTTCTTATCCATGTATCGAACTGGGACTTTCCTTCATACATGAGTATAATACGTGAGCCCCGTTCTAATTTTCCGTATGCGTCTACTCCCGAAGTACGGCCGAATGCCAGGGCAATTCCCTGATCAATGCCTATATAATCATTATCATGGTCATGCCCCACAAATACTCCCATCACATCTTTTTTCTCTATCATGGAGCACAACATACCGGAATTGATTTCGGGTGATGCTATCCCTTCCTCTTTGTTTCCGATTGTATTTTCGTTGCCGACAATATTGTTGAATTCAAGAATGGGAATATGGAAGAAGGCTAATGCAGGTAGCGGAGTATTATTATTGCGGACGGTAAATTTATCACTGGTATTACGGTACCACTCTATCTGATCGAAATGTATCCAGTCATAATGCCCGTATTTATGTGCCGATGGTTTATTATTTGTATCGATACAATATAGTAGAGCTGCCGTTCTTGCTTCTTTAGAGCTGTTTACTGATAATGCATAATTTCCGCAGCCTGTTATTTGAGGCCCTTTTTCTCCTACAAAATAAGGCAGATTTTCTATAATATCGAAGATTTCATTACGGGAGACACCGGTTTCGGCATCATGATTTCCCAGGGTTACAGCCCACGGAATCTGTGCTTCTTCGAATATTTTGGCTATTGCCAGCCATCCTTCCCGAGCCGGTGCATCGGTAACGACATCACCCGTAAGCATGACTAAATCCGGCTTTTCTGTAGCTAATACATGTTTGATTACATCAATAGTTTTAACGCAATTAGGTGATTTATTACTCCAATGAATATCTGTGAATTGGGCAATTTTAAATTGTCCATTATCCCTGAATTGTAGCTGTATATTTTTTTGGGGTACGGCTTTAAGTGTGCCAAAACAGGATAAAGCAGCTATTATAAAGAATAGGTATTTCTTCATAGAAAGTATTTTTTAGAATTTATAATAGCTTTTTTACAAGCCTAATAAGGTTTTTATCTTATGGAATATCTGTGTGTTTTTATATACACCTCCGAATTTATCAGCACCCGGACCGTATGCATATACCGGCAGCATGATAGGAGTGTGGTCGTCTGTCATATACCGGGCGGTTATATGCCCTTTATCGAGTTCTCCGTCTACGAGGGTCAATCCTCCGGTTTCGTGGTCGCCAGTTATAATAATAAGAGTTTGCCCGTTACTGTCCGCAAATTTCAGGGCTTCGGCGACAGCCATATCAAAACTAAGTGTTTCCAATATCGAACCCGGCAGAGAATTTGCGTGACCTGCATAATCAATCTTTGCTCCTTCCACCATAAGAAAAAATCCTTTATCACTAGCTCCTGATAATTTCTTTATAGCTTCTTTTGTAGCATGAGCAAGCAGAGTAAGAGTTTCTTCTGTCGCGGCTTTTTCCATCCGTTCGTCTATGCATACGACTTTATCATTGGCTGTATTTATTTCATCAATGGATGTTGTCACCCGATATTTACCTTTTAGTTCTTCAGCCAGATTCCGTCCGTCTTTTCTTTTTGTAAATACCTCCATTCCACTACCATTCAGTAAAGTGAGTTTTCCATCCAGTAGCCAGTTTGTAATTTCGTCAGAATTATCACGTTCTACAGAATGCCCGTAGAAGGCCGCAGGAGTGGCATCGGCAACATTGCCGAGTGTAACCACACCACATGCATATCCTTCGGGGAAAAGAACATCAGTCATGGATGGATAAGGGGTACCGTCGTCTGCTGTACTGATGTGCCGGTTGCTATTTGACTGGCCTGTGGCAAGTGCACTGCCTGCCGCAGCGGAGTCTGTTGTATATGCATCTTTCGAACTGGTTTTCTGAAGACCTATATGTTTAAGCAAAAGCATGGAAAGTCCACGGTTTACCGTTTCGGCAGCACATACCTGTGACAGCCCCATGCCATCGCCAATAAGCATGATTACATTCTTGATCGGTTTATCAGCCCCGTCGTTCAGATAAGAAGGCTGATAAATATCGACGCCTTTGGTCAATTGCAGCCTTTTATTATTGAAACCCTGAAATCCAACAGTTGTTTTATCCAATCTTTTGGCACGGGCTACATCATCGGATACTTCCGCACTATTTCCCGCGATGTGATAATTCTTGTTGTCGAAGTGATAAAAGTAATCGGTACATGCTTCTACCCGGTCGGTATTAATATAGTCTACACCTATATTGTGAAATGTATTCCAAGCTGTAACTCCGTCCGGTGTTCCCCAAAAACGAATAGGTTTATCCAGTGCATGAACAGCTTCTATCGCCTTTGTCACCTTGTTATATTCATCTCTGATCATAGTTCCCTTTCCATTCCACTGCGAATAATCTTTGAATGGAAGGCTTATCATGGCTATGCGTTTCAGTTGCCCGGAAGTATAGTCAAGTCCATTTCCGTCGAAAGATATAAAAGAAGGATATTTGGTAAAATCAGCCGGGGCTGGTCGGTCGCCCGATATGACTACACGTACGGCATAAGGATTTGCAGCCGGATCAAATACTTCAGGGTAGGCCTTCAATTTTTTTACGAGTATATCCAAAGTCGGATTTGCTGGTGTTTTCAGATCGATAAGTAATATGAAAGTCTTATCCGAATTTTTCCATGCCTTCCCGTTATTTTTCTTATACAGGGCTACGATCGGCTTAATATACGATTCGTCCAGGGTAGGAGCTATGGCCAGATCCTCTTTATTGTGGGCTACCAGCAACTCATCCTTTCTGTTCGTAGCATATATATCTGCCTCTATAGATGCTACTTGCTGGGCATAAGCCTGATAAAAAGGCACTCGTTGTTCATAATCGTTATGTGAGTGAATCAGTATTTGTTGTTGAGCAAATGTAATAGACGGACATACGATTAGCAATCCTGCAATTAAAAATAGTCGTAATGCAGAAAAACTTCTGTTCAAAATGTAAGTCATAAAATTTTGATTATAACAAGTTTATTCAATTTCTATCTGTGCTGTTATGGCAGAATGGTCGGAAATGAATTTACTATCCAACTCTTCGGGTATAACAGTGTGTTTTAATACTTTGGTATCTGGTTTTACGAAAATATAATCTATAAACTCGCGTTTTTCGAGAGGTACTTGTCCGAAACCGTGAAATGTCCAGTTCGTTCCACTTTTTACAACGGCTATATCTTTGGTATGCATCAGATAGTTCGGATTTGCCGGATCTGTAACATGCTTGATAACATCTGAATCAGGGGTTGCATTAAAATCTCCCGTCAATATTACAGGCAGACCTTTACTTAACTCTCCTATACGTTGAAGGAGTAAAGTCACACCTTCCTGCCGGGCCATTTTTCCTACATGGTCAAGGTGAGTGTTAATAAAGAATATTTGTTTTTTACTGCTGATTTCTTCCAATACAATCCATGTGGCAACGCGTTCACATGCCCCATCCCATCCTTTAGAACCGATAACTTCAGGTGTTTCACTTAGCCAGAAATGTCCGGATTTAATTTCTTTAAATCTATCTTTTTTGTACAGTATGGCACAATATTCACCTTTTTCTATCCCATCTATACGGCCAATCCCGATAGCATTGTATTCAGGCAGAGAGGCTTTCAGATCGTTCAATTGATTGACCAATACTTCCTGTGCACCAACGATATCTGCATTCTGGGCTTTGATGGTTTGTGCTGCAATATCTTTTCTGTATTGCCAACTGTTGAGGCTATCGCCCGGATTATCGTAACGAATATTGAAGCTCATTACATTCAAATCAAGCGGTTTACTTCTTGTACAGGATACTAATAATGATACTACAGCAAATAAATAGAATAATCTTTTCATGTCAGTAAGGTTTATTATTTTATAAATAGATTCGATTCCGGGATATTTTCAAATTCTGAAGCGTTCGTCTTTTTCCAGCCCCAGCTCAGGTGTTCACCTTCATAGTCCTCAAAATACAATAGTTTATACGAATGATAACCTTTTTTCAGAGCAATACGTCCTGTGGCTGTTATGGCAGCGTGTGACCCGTCGTTATCAACAATTTTAAGATTGTCGATGTACAAGACACTGCCATCATCGGACTTGGTCATAAATTCATATATACCATCTTCTCCTACAAAGATAATACCACTAAATATAAAAGCAAAATGATCAGCTAGTTTTGCTCCATTAATTGTTGGTTCGGGTAGAATACCTTTGTCGGCTGGGTTAGAACTCTCTATCTGATTTACCGAATTATAATACCCTTCATAGTAACTGTAATTTGTACCTCTTTCCTTACCTTGTGCTATGACAGGTTCTCTGAAGACTGCCTTTTTAGCCTCAATTGTAAATGTTTTGCTTGGAATATAGCCGTCTTTAAATGCTTTTGCTTTTATGATTGTCGATCCGGATATTTTTATTGGTATGGAATATACAGTAGATGATTTGTCCGGTTCTTTTCCATCGAGTGTATAGTAAACTTTTGCATCCATAGTTGTAGTGGCCAGATCTACATCAATGTTATTAACGAATAAATCAAGGTCTTTGGTAGTAAAAGGAATGGAAACAGTTTTGTCTGTCGTCATGGAATATGGATAAGCAGATTCGGCAACACCTCTGTTCAGATTCGGTACAGAAGACAGGTTAAAAATCAAATCGCCTCCTTCCATCAAATCCTTATAAGTAATATAGTTAGAAAGTATTTCCCTATTGTTTAAAGTAATCTTATCTATATAGAGATTTTTTTCCGGTTGATTAGCTCTGATTGTCAATGTTTTTCCATTAGCCAGCTTTATACAGGCTTCATCAAACAGCGGTGTTGTCAACGAGAATTCATTTGCTCCCGGACATACAGGATAAATGCCAAGGCTACTCAGTATATACCATGCCGACATTTGGCCGCAATCTTCGTTCCCGCTGATACCCTCCGGCGTTGGCTGATACATTTCGGATAAGATGCGACGGGTCATAGACTGTGTCTTCCATGGCTGGCTTACATAATTGTATAGATAAGCCATATGATGGCTGGGTTCATTACCATGGGCATATTGTCCGATAAGGCCTGTTATATCCGACATGTGTCCATCCACTTTCGATTCGGTGATAAATAAACTGTCCAATTGTGATACAAAACAGTTTCGGCCGCCAAATAATTGAATGAGTCCGTTTATATCGTGTGGTACAAAAAAACGATATTGCCATGCTGTGGCTTCTGTATATGCTCTTCCGGGCTCGAAAGCATTAAAAGGATAGTCCCAGTTTCCATCCATACGTTTTCCCCGGAAAAATTTTGAATGCCCGTCAAATACATGAATATAAGACAATGCCCGTTCGCTGTACTTCTCAAAATCTTCGGTTTTACCCAGTTCTTTCGCCATCTGGGCTATACACCAGTCGTCGTAGGCGTATTCGAGCAAGCAGGATACTGATTCTCTTTTAATGTTGGAGGGTATAAACCCGTATTTAATGTAATAGTCAGAGCCTTTTTTATTATTATCAGAAGAAATTTTCATGGCTTCATACGCTTTGTCTATATCGAAGCCCCTTATCCCTTTCATATATGCATCTGCAATCACGGATACTGAATGGTAACCGATCATGGTTTCGGTTTCCCCTGCCGATAATGGCCAGATGGGTAATTCTCCTGATATATCATACATTTTCAGATATGAATTGATTATATCATTTACCAGAGTTGTGTCGGTAAGTGTGATAAGAGGATTCCATGCTCGGAATGTATCCCATATAGAAAATGTTGAATAATATTTGCGCCCCGCCGGTATTGTATCTGTTGCCATATCGTGCCGGCGAAATTGTCCGTTTACATCATTCATAATGTTGGGGACAACTTTCGTATGGTACATCGCGGTATAGAAGTTCTTAAGATCATGTTCATTGCCTCCTTTTACTGTAATATCAGAGAGAGCTTTACCCCAGAGATTACGGGCCTGTTTGTGTATTGAGTCGAAATCAAATCCTGTTACATCATGATCCAGGTTCAGCCGTGCATTCTCTTCGCTTACAACTGAAAAGGCAACTTTTGCAACAACAGGTTTTCCTGTAGATACTCCGAATTTCAGTACAGCTTGTTGATTATTATTTTTTGCCGTATCGCCGTCTTTCAGAATCTTACCGTCATTGATAAAATCGACTGACTGAAAGTCTTTGGAAAACTGTGCAACGAAAAATACATACTGATTTGTTACCCATCCTTGTGTACGGCGCATTCCTGTTATCTCATTACTTGCAGTTTGCTTTATAATGAGAGAGTCTATTGTTTCTTCGGCTAACAGGTGGGCCATGTCTATGATAATTGTTTCATTTTTGCCTTTGGCGAATGTATAGCGGTGTACCCCTGTATATGTAGTAGCTGTCATTTCAGCCTTGATGCCTTCTTGGTTAAAGTCCACGGAATAATATCCGGGAGATGCTTTTTCGTTTGTATGTGAAAAAGCCAACGGTTCGAAAATATAACCTTTTTGAACCTGTATTATATCTCTGGTTGTAGGATGAAAAAGTATGTCACCCAGATCGGCACAACCTGTACCGCTAAGATGTGTATGCGAAAACCCGATAATGGTGGAATCACTATAGTGGTAACCTGAACATGCGTCCCAGTCTCCGGTTCGGGTATCCGGGCTTAATTGTACCGCTCCATATGGTACAGTGGCTCCGGGATAGGTATGTCCGTGAAATCCCGTTCCTATAAAAGGATCAACATAATCGACCGGGCTTTTCAGGATAGGAGAGCAAGCTGTTAATAATCCGATAATAGATAGAAAGAATAATTGTTTTTTCATATAGGATATTGCATTAACTGCAAATTTTAATAATAATGGGCATTAAGCAAGTAATGCCCATTATCTCATAGTTGATTACTTTAGTGTCAGTGCCTTGTATTTAATCCATCGGATTTTGTTTTAACTTCCCGTTGGCTTTTACCACTTCGTCCGGATTGTATGGGAATACAATATCGGTAGAAGGATTGAACGTTCTAGCGCTCCATACTTCTATGACTGTATACGGAGAATCAGGTTTGCTTCTATCGGCATGTTTCCGTCCTCGTTTTGGCGCATTTAGCTTGTCCCATTCCTTCCAACGTTTCAGGTCCATAAAGCGGTCTGTAAATTCTCCTGCCAGTTCACAGCGGCGCTCATGCTTCAGGTCGGCTAATGTGGCATCTGTATATACGTCTCCCAGGCCAGCTCGCCTTGTCAACCTGTTTAATTCTTTGGCCGCATCAGTACCTTTACCCTGCATGATCAAGGCTTCGGCTTTGAATAATACCATTTCGGCATGTCGTATGATAGGGAGATCCAGATCAGTAGTTGGACGGTCGCCGTTAGTGGATACAGTAGATGCTTCACCCGAACCTTTACTGTTTACTGCCCCGTATGAAAAAGGCTCCATATATTTAGCCAGCATAAAGCCACATTCGAGATCTGCTGTGGAATAAAATTTTCTTTTTTCACCGAAAAGGGTAAATTCGTCATTGTATTCCAGTATTGTAACACCTCTTCTCTTATCGTTAGGTGCAAATTCTTCATACAGGCCAAGTGTCGGTTTGAAATAACCCCAGCCGTTGTAACGTCCCCAGGCCTTGTTCTCAAGCACTACACCCGGAAATATAGAGCCTGCATAATTGTACCCTGATGAATTTACAGACCAGATATATTCAGAAGACCAGTTATTCGCTATTTTAAATACGTCCCCATAATTACCTAACAACGCTCTCTTTCCTTCTGTTTCTATTTTATCAACCAACGGCGGTATCAAAGCCCATTTCGATTCATCGTACTGTGCCCAGTATGCATATGTCTTAACCATAAGCGCCCAAGCCGCTGCTTTATGTGCACGACCTTTGTCGGTGTCATTATATGTTTCGAAGAAAGGAAGTAGTCCGGCAGCACTTTCCAGGTCTTTGACAATGAGGTCATAGTTTTCCATTACAGTTGCCCGTTGAACAGGAATAGAGTAGATAAATTCCTCATAAGTTTTGTAAGAAGTATCCTCATATTTGTCGAACGGCACACCCTGATCGGCACGTCCGTGGCGGTATGCAATATAGAAATGACAGAATGCCCGCATAAAATATGCCTCACCTAACCTAATCTTTTCAACATCTGTCAGGTTATCTTTTCGTACCAGATTGAATACAACCCAGTTGGCACGGGAAAGATACTGTGTAAATGTTTCCCAGTTTTCTCTCAGTGAGGATTCACGTCCGGTAAAGGTAAAGTTGGCCAGATTATTCTGGTCGGTACCTCTATTTCTACCGTAAATCATATCATCACCACCTCCGGCTTGCTCCCAAAACAGGTTGCGTCCGAACGTTTCTTCGCGGTTTAGTATCCAGTAACATGCATCGATTGCATTCGTTGCATCTTTCTCATTTTTGAAAAAGTTACCCACACTTGGTTCTCTTTCTGCTGTGACATCCAGGAAGTCGCTACAAGAGAGAAATCCTACCGATAAAAATAGTATTATTAAAGATTTATAGAATTTCATATATTCAAATTTTTAGGATGTTAATAAGTTAATTTTACACCTACGGAGAATACACGGGGAACAGGATATTTACCTCCGTCCAGACCTTTTCCTCCTACTTCCGGATTCGTACCCGAATAGTTAGTGAATGTATGTATATTGTCTACACTGGCAGATACTGAAAGTGAACTTTTTCTTTCATCAAGCCGTGGAGAAATACTGCGGAATATTTTGTCGAAATTATAAGATACCGTAATGTTTTTTATCCGCATGTAAGATGCATCCTCAATATAGAAATCCGAGATGTTAGAGAAGTTACCATTGTCGTCAGATGATGTTAATCTTGGAACTTCATTGCTGTTAGGCCATGCTTTTAATATATCGGTAGATCTGTTGAAGTTTACCATCGATTCGTTGAGTGTAACATATTTCATGGCATTGAAAGCTTTCAAACCACCTACTCCTTGCAGCATAATGCTGGCACTAAGATTTTTCCACGTAAGTCCGGCTGTGAGGGCATATGTAATTTTAGGTGTATAGCTGCCAACATACTCTCTGTCATCATCATTGATAACTCCATCGCCATTTGTGTCTACAAATTTTATATCTCCTGCTTTAGCCTTAGCTTGCATGCGTTTTCCATCTTTGTTGACATAGGCTTCTGCTTCTGCGTCCGATTGGAACAGGCCATCTGTTTTATATACCCAGAATGAGTAAAGAGGGTCGTTCTCCCGTGTGCGGAACGGATTCAGGCCGCGGAATTCATCATCTTCTATCCATACCGGTTTTTTACCCGTTTGCGGATCTGCCGGGCCTATATCCGATACCCAGTTTTTCAATGTTGCAAAATTGGCATTGATGTAATAATTTACATCGCCTACCTTGTCATTCCATCCTGCGGAAAATTCCCAGCCTCTGTTTTTTACTTCTCCCTGATTGATGTACATCGGTTCAGGTCCGATATATGAAGGCCATCCTGTATCTTGTCGTTTTATTAGATCTTTAGTTGTTTTATTGAAGAAGTCGACAGACAGGTTAAGCCTGTTTTTCAATAATTCCAGATCGATACCGAAGTCTAACTGCTCCGAAGTTTCCCATGTCAGATATCTGTTGAAGGCTTCTCCGTTGTATACCATAGATGGAACCAGCGGAGTGTTGGAGCCTACTTGTCCGCCCACATCATTAGAACTTTCAACTACAAATGTAGGGTCGCCATAGTGGAAGGGTACGGAACCGATATTGCCGATACGTCCCCAACTTGCACGTAATTTTATCAGGTTGAAGATGTCCGATTTAGGCATATATGGTTCGGAGGTTAGTTTCCATGCAGCTGTAACAGCGGGGAAATCTCCATGTTTTTTGTCTTTAGGCAGACGTCCGGCGTTGTCGCGACGTAGAGATGCCGTTGCAAAATAGCGGTCGTTGAAACTGTAAGATGCACGTCCTACAACAGAAACATTGTTGTCAGGTTCGGTATATGCATCACCTATAAATACTTTCTGGCTGTCGCCCCAGTTCAAATACTGGAATGCTGTAGTTTCATTATTGAAACCTTGCGCACTCACATTAAAGTCTCTGCGGCGTTGCTGGTTAGCAGTGGTAGAAAGCATGGCTCCGATATTATGTCCGCCCACGGATTTGCTGTAATTCAATGTATTTTCTACTTCCCATCTGTAATAACGATAGGTTTCATAATCCAGACGATTGGTCATATTCGGTTTACCAGGCTCTGGTCTCATCGGATTGAAATTTTTATAGAAATAATTGGTGAGGCGATAAGTCAGGCGTCCGGTATACTTTAGTCCGGGAATGAAGATATCGTCTATATCAAGGAAGGTCGATGAGGATATTGTAGTCGGTCTGCTGTAAGTATTGTTCGATTCCAAGGTACGCAGAGGGTTAACAACATCTCCGTGAATATCAGCGAAGTTACTTCCATATTGGTCAATATATGCCGGATCTTTAGGTGCTGTGCCTCCAAATGTTCCGTCTGAATAATATGCTTCGGCATTGCGGGGCATCATCAGTGCCGAGAGAATAACACCTGTGTATCCGCTATCGGTATTGGTTCCCCTGCTTCTTAGATTTTCCCAATAAAAGTCTTCTCTTATCTTAATTTTGTTACTGATTTTGAAGAACGCATTATAACGCATTGTAATATTCTTGTTATATGTATTCAGCAACACTCCCTGATCATCGTTATATTGCAATGATAATCTGTTAGCAAAATCCTCTGTACCACCGCTTATAACGAAGCTGTGTCTTTGAGATAGCGAATTTCTGAATATTTCATCTATCCAATCGGTGCGGGTTTGGGCTATATATGGGTTTTTTACAGGATCCCATCCGTCCGGCAGACTGTTTCCTGTTGCTGCCAGGGCTTGTTTTCGCACTTCTCTCTGTTGCTCGATGGTCAGAGATTGAGGTAAGTTGGTAGCCTGACTGACACTGTATGTGCCTTCATAAGATATTCTGGGTCTTCCGGCTACAGCTTGCTTGGTTGTAACGAGGATAACCCCTGCCGAACCGGAATAGGCACCATAAATAGCAGCTGATGCTGCATCTTTCAATACTACCATCGATTCTATATCGTTAAAGTTTACCGGCGCTCCCGGAACGCCATCTACTACCCATAGCGGGGATTCCCCCGACCGCGATCCTTTACCACGGATAACAACACTTGACGCCACAGTAGGGTCACCTCCGTTCTTGGACACGGTAACACCCGGAATTTGACCTTGTAGTAAATCCTCGGCTTTTGATACAGGACGGTTCTTAAGCTGGTCTATGTTTTCCAGCGTACCTATAGATGCGGACAGGTCAGCTTTACGTGCAGCCATACCGAAGCCTAGTATAACTACTTCGTCCAACACCTTGGTGTCTTCTTTTAATACGATATTCACAGAAGTCTGATTGGTGATCCGGATTGTCTGTGTTACAAAACCGACATACCTTATTTCTATAGTTGCGTTTTCCGGTACATTGATGCTGAACTTACCCTCCAGGTCTGTCGTAGTACCATTTGTGGTTCCTTTAACCAATATGCTCACTCCGGGTAATTCGAGACCAGCTTCGTCTTTAATAACACCGGTCAGCCTTTTGGTATTGCCATCTTGTTGGGCTGTGTTTGAGAATTGTGCTGTTAAGCTTTTGTCAGACAATACAATTTGCTTGTTGTCTTTTATGTGATAAGTGATATTTGTATTTGAAAAAAGCTTGTCTAATGTATTTTCTATAGAAGAATTAGAAACTTGTATATTTACATTATTATTCAACTCGGATAATTCGTTGTTGTAAAAGAAGCTATATCCTTCGGCTTTCTCTATTTGCTGGATAACCTGCCGGATTTTCTGGTTCTTGACATTTAAAGTGATTTGAGCGGAAATTGTTCCGCTGAAAAATAGCATTAAATAAATTAAGGTAATGCGAAGTGCAAATTTTTTGAATCTTTTCATGTGTTTTTGTGTTTGAAATCTGCATAATGTATAAACTTCAGGCATTCAAATCTGGCCACAATATACCTTCCTGATTTCTGTTCCTGATATCAGATTTAAGGTGTAAGGGTTGTGTTTTGAATGTGTTTTGGTGTCCGGATTTATTCCGAACGTTTCTTTCTAGGTTTTTTTCATAATCAATTAAATTTAAAGTTTCTCGACTTTTTTACTCTCGCTTATTTCCACTGTATTGTTGTATATCTTGTATTGTATCGGAGCAGTCAGGCTTATTATTTCAAAGACATTCCCCAGGCTGTTATTCTTTATTACTCCGGAGAATCTGTAATGTTTAGCAGATTCTGATGTAAATACAATATCAATGTTATATATACGGGATAATATCGTACCAATTTCTTCCAGCGACTCACCATAGAATGCCAATTCATTATTTCTCCATATTGCTACATTTGCAACATCATATGTATCAGTCATAGTGAATGCCTTGTTTTCCTTATTATAAGTCAGGCGTTCATTCGGGTTGAGGAGCATATCTTTTTTTTTGTCACTAACTTTTAGCTTACCCTCCACTAGCGTTACAGTAACCGTTTTATCTGTTTGGTATGATTTTATATTAAAGCTTGTACCCAATGCTTCTACATCTATATTGTTGGCTGTAACTATGAATCTTTTTTCCTTATCTTTAGCTACTTCGAAATACGCCTCGCCTTCTAAAATGATTCTCCTGTCGTTGGTATTATATGCATTATCATATTTGATTCTGGAATCAGAGTTCAGCCAAACTGATGTTCCATCAGGCAATAGCAAATTTGCTTTTTGTCCTTTATCTACCGATACTATAAACTCTTTCATAGAGTATAAACTCATACGGGTTATATAGTACGAGCCTAGTCCAACAATTACCAATAAACAAGCTATAGCGGCATAGCGTTTTAAGAGAAGCCATTTGTTTCTCTTGTGAGGTTTGGTGGATGAAGGCGGAAGTTGAGATTCATTAATTCTCGTTTGTATTTCTTCAAACATTCGTATCTGAATATCTTCGTCCAGATCATCTGAAATATTTTCCCATTGTTTTAAATAGGTTGAAAATATCTCATCTTTTGCTTCCGGCGATTTGAACCATGCCAGCAAAACCTGTTCTTCTTCAATCGAGGTTTTACCCCTCATAAAAGAATCTAATAATTCTATGTAAGTTCTTTTTTCCATCTATTCAATTTTATATATCTGTATCCGTCCCCAATCCCTTACAGGTGGAATAAAAAATACTTTGTTTTAACATTAATTAAATGTTTTGGGCTAAAAATAATAATGCAAGAAGGGTGAATTGTCCTTTCATCTTTTCTTTGAGAAACAGTAATGAGCGGTAGATTTGGGTTTCTACCGTTTTCTCGGAAATAGCTAATTTCGATGCTATTTCTTTATTCGTCAATCCATCTTTGCGGCTAAGAATGAAGATTTCTTTGCGGGAAGGGGGGAGTTGGTCTATAATGTTATTTATATATGATTCGAAAAAGGCCGCATCGAGTTTCTCTTCAGTTTCATGGTCTGTATCATTCTTGTTTGTTTGAGATACTGCCAGGAACTTACTCATTTGTAATAAACGTTCGGTTTCTTTATAAACCAGATTGCGGGCTATTGTATACAGATATGAAACAAAGCCTTTATCAGGATCTATTTCTTTGTGCAACTCCCATATTTTCAGGAAGCACGTTTGAGTTATGTCTTCCGCAAGGGATTTGTCATATAGGATTGAGTATACGAAATTGTATATTTTAGGATTATATTTCCAATATAACAGTTCAAAAGCTGCCTTTTGTCCATCTTTCAATCGAAGGAGTATTGTTTTATCTATATCGTTTTTAGGACTACTCATTGGCCTCTTGATAATATAATGCAATGTTAGTAATTTTTAAGATACGAGCATTAAATTTGAATAAAAAAGGTTTTTCTGATTTTATATTTTAAGATATAGATGGACTGTATGTGCCTTGTATACTTGATTTTAGGATGGTTTGTGATAATTTGTCAATTTTACACTTAGTTTTAACTAAATTGTTCTTGTTTATGTTACAAATGCTGTTTATTTTTGTGTCGAATATACATTGGATTTTCATAAAATAATATAGAAAGCCCTTTTACATCTTTCCAACGTGGAATAATGACAGTGAAGACAAGATTTTAGACAAACTATTTGTAAGTACATGGAAATGTCCGGCGATTATCTTGCCGGACATATGTTTTACAGTGAGAATGATATTTTTGATGTTGAATTATACAATGTGTGAAGCCCTGGGTGGCCCGTTATTAGCCGATAGGTTCTCATCGCCTATTTTCTCAAACAAGCTGATGAAGTGTGGAGACAATATATAATATTGAGCTATTAACAGTTGATGTGTATCTGTATGAAACCACTACCATGGGCTTCGTCACATTGTTTTATTTTTTTTGGTAATATTCTTCTTTAGAAGGTATTTGTTAGATTTATTTATAAAAAGATTAAATTTTGTAAAGATGGATTTATTCAGTTGTTTATTAAAGAGGTCACACTTATCAATATCTTTAAAAAGCCGAATATATCTAAGGTCTACTAATGTTAATAATTATAATTTATATTTCTTCTTGCGTCTTTAATGCCAAACAAAATAAGTAATTATTTTTGATTTGGCAAAGAATGCTCTCGAATAATCGCATCTATTGCGTTTAAAAGATTCTATATTTATCTTATAGGAGTGCTGATTCCGATAATTTACTTCCGTTTATTATCTTTTAACATTAGAAATGATACTTTTGATTTTGTAATATTTAATTTTGCACAATATAATTGTGTGATGTATATGTCAGAGGATTTGAAATTAAATAATCAGTTATGTTTTCCAATATACGCTTTATCCAGGCAGATAACAGCGCTCTATCGTCCTTATCTGGAAGAATTAGGACTTACTTATCCTCAATACCTTGTATTAATGGTGTTGTGGGAGCGGGGTTCGGCAACCGTAAAGCAATTGGGTGAACTTTTGTGGCTCGATAGTGGTACGCTTACACCACTGCTGAAGCGCATGGAAGCAAATAAGCTTCTTCACAGAGAACGTTCGACAGAAGATGAGAGGATCGTAGATATAATAATCACCGATAAGGGGAAAGAGTTAGAGAAACGCGCCGAGTTGATTCCTCCTGCAATGAAAAAACAATTAAAACTCACTGACGAGCAGCTTGTTCAGCTTCGGACTCAGTTGAATAAGATTTTATTGATAACGTGTAGTGAAAAATAAGTAGTATTTTTAACATAATAACAACAATGAGTTTATTAGATACATTTAAATGGCGTTATGCCACAAAGAAGTTTGATCCTACTAAGAAGGTAGATCAGAAACTTGTGAACGAAATCGTCGAAGCTGCCTGGCTCGCACCCACATCTTCAGGTTTGCAGCCTTTCCAGGTAATAGAGATAACCAATCAGGAACTGAAAGAGAAAATAGTCCCTATTGCATATAACCAGCAACAGGTTGCCGACGCTTCTCATGTACTAGTTTTTGCAGCTTGGGATAATTACACATCTCAGCGTATAGATAATATATATAAACATACCACAGAGGGGAGAGGGCAAGAACCTGGTCGTTATAACGATTACACGGACAGACTGAAGAAAGCATATCTGAATCGTCCGTCTGAAGTAAACTTCGAGCATGCAGCCCGCCAATCTTATATAGCTTTTGGCTTTGCTATTGCAATGGCCGCAGAGTTGAATGTAGATTCAACTCCTATGGAGGGATTTGATAATGATGCATTGGATAACCTTCTTGGACTGAAAGAGTTGGGGCTCAGGAGTGTAACGGTGCTGCCGTTAGGTTATCGTGACGAAGCAAATGACTGGTTGGTGAGCATGAAGAAGGTGCGTCATCCGAAAAATGAATTTCTTATTGAACTAAAATAACAACTTTGAGGTTTATATTATAGTAACACCTCGGAGATCAGAATACTAACTTATATAAATAAAAAAAATTATGGCAACAGTTACATTTAAAAATGACATCACAGTAAATACCAGCGGGCAGTTACCAACAGTAGGTTCAGCTGCTCCGGAATTTGCACTTGTAAAGAACGACCTTTCAGAAGTGTCGTTGAAAGACCTTAAAGGTAAAACAGTAATACTAAATATCTTCCCAAGTCTTGATACAGGTACATGCGCTGCATCGGTTCGCAGATTCAATAAAGAAGCGGCTGCGCTTCCTAATACTGTAATTCTTGCGGTTTCGGCTGACCTTCCGTTTGCTGCAGGTCGTTTTTGTTCAGCAGAAGGTATTGACAATGTTGTTCCGGCTTCTGTTTTCAGAAATGCGTCTTTTGCAAAAGATTATGGCGTGTTGATGCTTGATGGTCCGTTGAAAGGCTTGTTGGCCAGATCGGTTGTTGTCATCGATGCTAATGGCAAAGTTGTATATACGGAACTGGTTCCTGAAATAACAAACGAACCGAATTATCAACCGGCTTTAGCTGCTGCTAAATAATAATTAAAACCTGATAATATGACAGGGCTTTTATCATGACGATAAAAGCCCTGTTCTGTTAATTTTCAGGATGAATACTAAGAATTAGATTGTATCTATATAATGAGGATTAAAATAAGACTATCTTTGTCTTCAGAATATAGGTTTGTAGCCTTAAAAACAGATTGAAGTGAAGAGATTATTTCGCATAATATATAGTAAGCAGTTTGTGATCGGTGTTGGTATTATAGGTTTTGCCTTGCTTTTAAACCGTTATTCCCTTTTGTTTGACTTTTTCTTTGGGCTGCTTTTATCGGCAGGAACAATGCTTGTATTGGCCGGATTGTTATCAAAATTCCGGGTGATGGATAAATTAAGAGTAATTAAAGGGAAGTATCTGAGCCGGTTTGCCCGATAAATTATGAAAAAACCCCCGAAATATAACGGAGGTTTCTGAATATTAGCCAAAGTTTGTTTAGAGTCAGAAAATCTGATTATTAATCAGGACTTTACAAGTCTATTGTTGATAGTTTGAGGCACAAGATATAAAACTTTCTTAATATCTGCAATATAATAAGATAATTTATACATTTTTAAGTGGTTAGGCGCGAAGGTTCTTTTTGGATAGAGTTAATATATTTCAAATAGTCGTGTCCTGGCCAATAAACAGGCGCCTATCACCCCTGCCTTATCCTTCAATTTTGATATTGCAATCGTCGAATCTTTATTTACCAAATTAAGTGAATATTTGCGGATCGCTGTTTTTACGGGTTGCATAATATAGTCCTCGGTCATAGATACTGTTCCCCCTATAATGACCATTTCGGGATTAAAGACATTGATAAGCCCGGCAATCTGTTCCCCGAGTTTTTGTCCGATCTCTTCCACCAAATCTATGCAAAGCACGTCTTCTTTATTAACGGCGGCGATAATTTCATCTAGTGTCACAGGTTCATCTTTCAATATTTTTTTCGATAATAAAGAGGAGGCACCATCATGAACCAGTTCGAAAAGACGCCGGTGCATCGCCAGTCCAGAGGCTTCGGTTTCCAGGCAACCTTTTTTTCCACAATGGCACAATATCTCATTATCATATATTTTCATGTGACCAAACTCTCCTGCAAATCCCGATTTTCCGGTGTACACTTTTCCGTCTATAATGATTCCTATGGCCAGTCCCCAGCTTATATTTACGAATATGATATTCTTTTCACTGTTTACACAGCCCGACAAATATTCCCCATAGGTCATGGCCCGGGTATCATTGTCGATAGTAACCTTGTAGCCGTTCAGTTTTTCACTGAGAATCTCAGCCAATGGCCGTTCTTCAAAATAGAAAATGCTGTAGCTGTATCCCGATTCAGGATTTACCCTCCCTGATATATTCACATTTACATTTAGTATTTTATTCTTATCTACAGTCTGCTTATCTATGAATGCAAGGATCAATTCGCACAATTTGTTCATTGCCTCTGGAGTATTCTGCATCTGGTAAGGGATGCCCATTGTCAGGTCTACCATGTCCCCCTTGAAATTAATCAGCCCTATATTTATAGCAGACTGTTTCATATCGACGCCTATGAAATAACCGGATTCCGGATTTAGACCGTATAGATTAGGGTATCGCCCCCCTGTGGTTTCCAGTTTGCCATAATCGTTTATATATCCGTCTTCACACATCTCACTGATAAACTTAGTCACAGTAGGTATGCTTAAATCCAGTTCTTTCGATAGCTCGGTAATGGTCGAACTTCCGTTTTGGATATAATAATTAATAATATTCTTCTTGATCAAAGCACTTTTTGTGCCCCGCTCAATTTCCTGAAGCAGCTGTATATTCATGTTTCCTGATTTATTGATATTCCCCGTTCAAATGTTAATACAAATATAAATAAAAAATATTATTAAATATCCTCAATCTCCTGTTTGTTATTAAAAAGGTATATGGGTTTAGTAAATATTTATGCGTTTAAATTTTCTATTAGTAAATCAAAAGGTCTTTTGTCGTATATAGTAGTCGTTTTGATATTATTCCTCCAGCTGAAATAATGTTTACGTTCATTAACTATATATAGTTAAAAAGTAACAAAGGTAACACATGTTTCAGCTTTTAGCTGATAGCTTATGTACAAAACCTGACAAACCTGACGACTTTTCACACAATTTTTATTGTCACTTTTTCTTCTAAAAACTCCGTACTCCTCCCTTTACTCCGTGTTTAAAAATAAAAGGTAACAACCTACGGCCTAGAGCAAACGCACGAAATCGAGGATTTTAGCTATTGATCTCATTTACATTTATTAACTGTATATGGTTAAAACCTGACACTTCTGACAACTTTTTTACTATTTTTATCCTGTCATTTTTTTATTTCATTAACTATATATAGTTAAAAGGTAACAAAGGTAACACGGAAAGTAATTAATAATGAAGAATGAAAAATTAATAATTAGCTTGTCAGTCATCAGTGAACAACTTGTATCTCATATAACTTTCAACTTAGTACTTAGTACTTACTACTTATACCAATACTTCAAAGAGCTATCAGCCAACAGCTAATGGCTATCAGCTAAAAAATGTATAGATAAACTTTCGGCATAAAAACACATATTTCGTTTGCCCTGCTAACGGTCAGGAGCGGAGCGTATGTAAAAGTAACACCTTTTCCACTACTTTTTATCTGTCTTTTATTCTTCATGTAAATCCCCTCTAAAGAACGATTTAAGGGGCTGCCAATATTTGAAAGAACTCTTCTTTATTATGCTTGCTGCGATAATCATTGTATAGATAAAATAAATAATAATGCGAATCAGTAGTTGGATTTTAATGTTCAATTTTTTTCAGCTCCACTTCATTACGCTTAAATGTTCATTTTGGCATTGCCCAAAACGAACCAAAAGGCTAGCGCTTCTGTTGAGTCGCCTACGCTCCTCGATTTTCAATTCCTCGGCGACCCAAAACCGTTTCGTCGGCTGAATCAAACAAACGGGCTATCGCCCCGTTTGATTCTACGCCGTCTGCAACGGATTGGGTACCCCGCCTGCGTCACTAATGCGCAAGGGCTGACGCACGCGGAGCTAAAGCCTGAAAAGACACAGTCCTGTCGCCGCATCGCGATAACGGCCTCATTCCGCAGGCGGGGTACCCAATCCATAAAGCGGAGGTGTAGGGCAAAATAGGGTAGCTGCTATACACGGCTGATAATCCGGTAAAAGATGACTCCGTATTATTTTGCCCCACCGGAGCTGCGGTTTTGGGTCGCCGGAGGGATGCAGTCTTGATTTTTTGTTTCGTTTTGCATCAAGGCAAAATGAAAAACAAGCCGATAGGCGCGTTAGATAAAATAGAACAATATTATTCTACAATAATTACTTTAACTACTGATTGGCATTAATAATATATGTGGATTAATGATTGAGATCCTTTAATCAAATTCTACCCTTATTTGTATAATTCATTAAAAGTTTCGATATATTGTTAAATATATTTCGAACTATTTTTTTTAATGTATCGAATAATCTATATTAATGAATATTTTTTTAATGATATGCTCTTGTATTTAATTATAATGTTAAAAATGATCGTATATAATTAATTATTTTATTAAATGCTTTGCTTATAAAAAATATTTTATCATATTTGTCGTAGAAATGAATACTTGACGTAACTCCTTAATAAGCCTGACGCTCTGATACCCGAATTATATGTTTGATAATTAATGTATTATTATCGAAAGAGAAGCTTGATTGTTTTATTTTATTATCATAATATAGCATATAAGCGGAATAAATTGTAATTGTAAGCAAATAATAACCAATACTATATGGAAACAAATAATCGCAGAGATTTCCTCAAAAAAGCGGCAATAGCCGGAGTTTCAGCTGTAGCAATACCTGCTGTGGCGGCCTGCGGAGGAAAAACTTCGGATAACAGTAAAACCTTAAAAGCGGACGAGTCTATCCAGAGTAGTCTGATAGTACCAAAAGCAAACGGACTCCATATTTCGGGTACGTTTCTGGATGAAATATCACATGATATACCCCATCAGAACTGGGGCGAAAAAGAGTGGGATCTCGATTTTCGTCATATGAAGAATATTGGGATCGATACAGTCATAATGATCCGTTCCGGATACCGCAAGTTTATTACATATCCTTCCCAATATTTATTGAAAAAAGGTTGTTACATGCCTTCGGTCGATTTGGTTGATATGTACTTGCGCCTTGCACAGAAATATAACATGAAGTTTTATTTCGGGCTTTATGATTCGGGTGAATATTGGGATACTGGCGATCTGTCTTCCGAAATAGAGCATAATAAATATGTTATAGATGAAGTATGGAAAAAATACGGTGAAAAATATAAAAGTTTCGGCGGATGGTATATTAGTGGAGAGATCAGCAGAAAAACCAAAGGAGCAATAAATGCTTTTTATTCGATGGGGAAACAATGTAAAGATGTATCGAACGGGCTACCTACATTTATATCACCATGGATTGATGGCAAAAAGGCTGTAATGGCGGCATCGAGCCAGCTGTCGAAAACTGAATCGGTTTCAGTTCAGGAACACGAAAAAGAATGGGGCGAAATATTTGATGGCATAAAAGGAGCGGTAGATGCATGTGCCTTTCAGGATGGGCACATAGATTATGACGAACTGGACGCTTTCTTCGAAGTGAATAAAAAACTAGCAGATAAATATGGCCTTCAATGCTGGACAAATGCAGAGACTTTCGATCGTGACATGCCTATAAAGTTTCTTCCTATCAAGTTTGATAAATTGCGGATGAAGCTCGAAGCCGCTAAGCGGGCGGGATACGATAAGGCCATAACATTTGAATTTTCACACTTTATGAGCCCTCAGTCGGCCTATTTACAAGCAGGGCATTTATACGACAGATATAAAGAATATTTCGAAATAAAATAAAAGTACATATATGAATTCTTCTATAAATATAAGATATATAAGCTTTTTGTCTGTTGTTGCAGCTTTAGGTGGATTTCTTTTCGGATATGATACTGCTGTGATTTCGGGAACTATAGCACAGGTTTCAGCTCAATTCTCACTCGACGCCTTGTCTCAGGGATGGTATGTGGGATGTGCCCTTATAGGTTCCATATTCGGCGTTATGTGTGCCGGAGTGCTTAGCGATAATTTTGGACGGAAAAAGACATTACTGGTAGCAGCCATACTCTTCTCTATATCTGCTGTCGGTTGTGCTATATCCTCTGATTTCAATCACTTGGTGATAGCACGCGTTGTCGGAGGTATTGGTATCGGTGTGGTCTCTATAATATCGCCGCTTTATATTTCAGAGATATCAGTTGCCGAATACCGTGGACGTTTGGTATCTCTTTACCAGCTTGCTGTTACAGTAGGCTTTCTGGGAGCTTACCTTGTAAATTATGCTTTGTTGAATTATTCTGCAAACGGCGCGGAACAATTGTCGAATCCTACATTATATCATATTTTCCATAGCGAAGTATGGCGGAGTATGCTGGGAATGGCAGTGATACCGGCCTTGCTGTTCTTTGTTGTTATATTCTTCATACCCGAAAGCCCCAGATGGCTGATATTGAAAAATCGTGATGTAAGAGCCGAATCCATACTCAAACATATATATGGTTCGGTAGAGTCAGCTGCATATGAGATGAACGAAACTAAAAGAGTAATAGGAAGTGAAACCAGGTCAAACTGGCGTATCCTGCTAAAACCGGGTATAACGAAAGCTGTTATTATCGGGGTGGCAATTGCTATGCTGGGGCAGTTTATGGGAGTGAATGCCGTACTTTATTACGGGCCGTCCATTTTCGAAAGCAGTGGTCTGTCGGGCGACGATTCACTTTTCTATCAGGTGATTGTGGGCTTGGTAAATATGCTGACCACCATTCTGGCAATTTTTATTATCGATAAGATAGGACGAAAGAAACTTGTATACTATGGCGTTTCGGGTATGATAGTTTCACTCCTTCTCATTGCATTCTATTTTGTTAAAGGAAATGATTTAGGTATACCTAATGTGTTATTACTCATATTCTTTCTTGCCTACATCTTTTTCTGTGCGGTATCTATCTGTGCCGTTATATGGGTTTTGTTGTCGGAGATGTATCCGATCAAAGTGCGTGGGCTGGCTATGTCTATTGCCGGATTCTCCCTTTGGATAGGAACATACCTGATCGGACAGCTTACCCCATGGTTGTTACAGAACCTGCGGCCCGAAGGCACGTTTATTCTCTTTGCGGTTATGTGTATCCCGTATATACTTATTGTGTGGAAATTAGTCCCTGAAACAACAGGTAAATCGTTAGAAGAAATAGAAAAATTCTGGGAAACATAAATCAGAAAAGTACTATATAAAAATACAATCTTATGGATTTTAAAAAATTAGAGAAGCAGTACAAATCGGAGCTGCTAGACAATGTATTGCCTTTTTGGCTCAAAAACTCTCAGGATAAAGAGTATGGCGGATATTTTTCTTGCCTCGACAGGGATGGGACAGTATTCGATACTGATAAGTTTATTTGGCTGCAAGGGCGCGAGGTATGGATGTTCTCCATGTTGTACAATAATGTGGAAAAACGCCAGGATTGGTTGGATTGTGCCGTTCAGGGCGGGGAGTTCCTCAAGAAGTACGGACACGATGGTAATTACAACTGGTATTTCTCTCTCGACCGGGAGGGTAACCCTTTGATAGAGCCTTACAATATATTTTCATATACGTTTGCCACGATGGCGTTCGGGCAATTGAACAAGGCTACAGGCAATGAGGAATATGCAGAAATAGCACGTAAGACTTTCGATATTATTTTATCAAAAGTGGATAATCCGAAAGGAAAGTGGAATAAGGCATATCCGGGAACACGGAACCTGAAAAATTTCGCGCTGCCGATGATCCTTTGCAATCTGGCTTTGGAGATAGAGCATCTGTTGCCGGAAGCGTTCCTGAATAAAGTGATGGATGACTGCATCCATGAAGTGATGGAAGTATTTCTACGGGCCGAATTAGGAGGATTGATAGTAGAGAACGTGACTGTGAATGGTGAATTGTCAGATACCTTCGACGGTCGCCTGATGAATCCCGGACATGCAATAGAAGCTATGTGGTTTATCATGGACCTGGGACATCGTCTCAACAGACCCGAATTAATAAACAAGGCTGTAGAGACAACTTTGAAAATGATTGATTACGGCTGGGATAAGGAATACGGAGGCATTTTCTATTATATGGACCGTTTGGGACGCCCGCCGCAACAATTGGAATGGGATCAGAAACTATGGTGGGTGCATATCGAAACGCTGATAGCATTAATAAAAGGATATTACCTGACAGGAAATCAGGAATGCGCGGAATGGTTTGAATCAATACATAATTATACATGGCAACACTTTAAAGATAACGAATACCCCGAATGGTACGGATACCTTAACAGGCAAGGTGACGTCTTATTGAGCCTTAAAGGAGGAAAATGGAAAGGATGTTTCCACATTCCTCGCGGACTATATCAGATATATAAGACAATATCTGAAAACCAGAATGATCTATGACTATTATAATTATTAAATTCAATGAAAAAACAAAAGAAATTGCTAACATTTTAACATCGACACTATGAAGATTAATTACGATGAAAAAAGAAAGCGCAGATATCCTAAATTTATATGGATATTATTATGTGCTTTTATGTGTCTGTCCAATGCTTATTCCCAAAAAACAATAACAGGGAAAGTTACTGACTCTCATCAGGAAGCGTTGGCTGGTGTTTCTGTCGTGTTGAAAGGCGCGACAGTGGGTACGTTTACGGATATAGACGGTGCGTATAAAATCACGGTGCCTTCCGGTGATGCGTCGCTTGAGTTCTCGTTTCTGGGTTTTAAGCCTCAAACTGTGATAGTAGGAAACCGCTCTGAGATAAATATCACATTGGTCGAAAATCTGAAGGAACTCGACGAAGTGGTGGTTGTGGGATACGGTGTCCAAAAACGCGCGCACCTGACAGGCTCTGTTTCGCAGATTACATCTGAGGATATAGTAAAAGCACCAATGCAGAATGTCTCGAATATGCTTACCGGTAAACTGCCCGGATTGACTAGCCTTCAGCGGTCGGGCAAACCCGGCGATGACGGGGCAACGTTCTATGTACGCGGATTGAATTCGTTTGCCGGCGGTAATGGCCCGATGATAGTTGTTGACGGAGTACCCCGTACAATAGATAATCTGAATCCGAATGATATCGAAAGCGTATCCGTGCTAAAAGATGCGGCGGCATCCGTGTATGGTATTCAGGGTGCAAATGGGGTTATCCTGATTACTACGAAATCGGGAAGCGAAGGTCCTGCCAAAATCTTTTATGATGGTTCTATGACATGGACGGCAAATACGGCGATGCCCGAGTACCTGAACGCGAGGGACTATATGTACTGGCATAACAAAGCCCGCCAGATGGATGGGCTTGATCCTCTGTGGACGGCCGGTATTCAGAATAAAGTGATGAGCGATGACCCGAACAGTATATTTGGTCAGACCGACTGGCTGGATAAAATCTTCAGAACCGGAATAACCCAGCAACATAATATCTCAGCTTCGGGCGCCACCGAAAGAGTAAAATATTATGCGAGCATAGGTTTCATGAATCAGGAAGGAACATTGATTAATACAGATTTAAAGCGTTATAATGTACGCACTAACCTTGATATTCAGGTAGCTAAAAATTTGAAATTCAGCATAGGACTGTCAGGGGACCGTAGGGATCGGCATTGGCCGGGTACGGCTATTGGTAACCAAACCGAATTCAGCCCGATCAGGCAGGCTATAGCAGCCATACCTATCTTCAAGTCCGAATATGACGGTATGAATGTGGCATGGAATAACGGGACGTACAACAATAACGGTTATGCCGCCCTGACAGAATCGGGTTGGAAGAATAATACCCAATGGCAGCTCAACTCCAATTATAAGCTGGAATACGACCTTTCCGGTCTGACGGATGTATTGAAGGGATTGAAAGCATCAGTATTCGCCGCTTATAATTACAGCAATACAACCGATGATAATTACGACCGTTACTATGAGGTATACTCCATTAACGGAAATTTTGATCAGGGAGTTTCCGGAGCCAGTGGATACACAAAAGGTAATTCATATTCCAAATCAGCGTCGTGGGGCGATACATGGATGTTGCGCCCGCAATTTGATTATTCCCGCGAATTTGGTAAACATTCTATAAGCGCTACGCTGTTATTCGAAACTAAAAAGAGTTATTCGAATACGATGACCGGAGCGGCCCGGGGATTTTACAGTGACGTAGCTGTCGATATAAGCATGGGATTACTCTCCCTTCCAAAAGGTTGGCAGGCAGTGACGGGATCTCATAAGTATTCTGATGGAACGGCCTCTTACGTGGGACGGCTCAACTATGTGTTCGATAAAAAATATTTGGCGGAAGTAGTGGTTCGTCGTGATGGATCATATGTATTCGCGCCTGAGAACCGTTGGGGTACTTTTCCTATGGCTTCGGCGGGTTGGGTGGTTTCGGAAGAAGAGTTTTTCTCTAATGCATTCCCCAATGTTGACTTTTTCAAAATCAGGGCCAGCGTCGGAACTGCGGGTAATATGTACTGAAGATAATCAATCCGGACGATCATCCTCTCTACCGCAGTCAGCTGGGACAATCCATGAATGCAAGATATGGCTTTAAGGCTCTCGGATTGTTTCAGAGTCAGGAAGAAATAGACAACTATCCGATAGCGCCGTCAGGAAACCTGCGTCCGGGGGATATAAAATATGAAGATGTGAATGGAGACGGGATTATCAGTTCAATGTATGATTATGTAAAAATCGGATACGGAGATGTTCCCGAAATTACTTTCTCGCTTGATATGAACCTGTCATACAAAAACTTTTATGCCACATTATTATGGCAGGGTGTTACGAATACCGACTATACACTGTCCGGTACATATGATACGGGAGTACTCTCGTCCACGAATTATACAGCTTCGTTCGCCGAGAACGGCAATTCGCCTTATTACCGTATCGAAGGAGCATGGACGCCTGAAAATCCGAATGCCAAATATCCGAGATTGACTACCGTAAATAGCGGCAACAATGCATGGCATTCCACATGGTGGCTTGTAAACGGTGAGTACCTGCGCCTGAAAAACGCGAATATCGGATATAATGTTCCTTCTAAAGTATTGAAAAGCACTCCGTTTAGCTCGGTGAATATCTATCTGGCAGGGACCAACCTGCTTACGTTCAGTCATTTCAAATATGTTGATCCCGAAAGCCCGTCGGTAAGTAACGGATATTATCCGCAACAAAAAACCTATAGTTTGGGACTTAAAGTAACATTCTAATAATGTGAAGAGGAAAAAAAAATGAAAAAGAGAACAATTATAAAATTATTAAGTGCCGTCGCCTTAACTCTGTGTATGCCTTCCTGCCATGACGCTTTGGATTTGGAGAATACGGGGGTATTGTCGAGCGATGCAGTCTGGGGTTCGTCAGATGCGGCCGACTTGTATATCACAGCATCTTATAAAACCTTTACTGATATTTCGCAGGTGAGCAACAGTCGCAGTGTATTCTATGACAGCTATTCCGATCTGATGAAATCCACATCATGGGATTTGTATAACCATTCATATAATAAGGTTTTATTGCAAGCCAGCTCGTTTTCAACCGGTAGTGCGGGTGCATTTGATTGTTGGGGGTTATATAATGACCGTATTCGCCGTGCCAATGTATTGTTGGACGAAATGAGGCGTTACGACGCTGACAACAGGTTTGGAGAAGACTGGTGTAATGTACGCCGCGCGGAGGTACGACTTTGCCGTGCTTTCACATATTATCGCTTGATCCGTGTCTATGGAGGAGTGGTGCTTCGCACGGATGTTTCCGGTATAAACGGCGGCGTAGACGATGGTGCCTATCAGGAAGATGTGCATAGGGCCCGCCTTACTGAAGCCGAAAGTTGGGACTTTGTAATAAGTGAATTGCAATGGGCTGCCGAACGCTTGCCTGATTCATGGCCTGCCGAATGGGAAGGGCGTGCAACAAAGAAAACCGCTTACGGATTCCTTTCAAGAATGGCTTTATATGCAGGTAAATGGCAGATAGCCGTAGACGCCGCTGAAAAAGTGAAGGAGTTAGGTGGAGATCTCGCTCCTGACTATTCGAAAGTGTTTCAGGTGGATGGGAAACAGGATAACTCGAAGGAAATCTTATTCGCATTATATTACAAGCCAAGTGCCTCGGACACAGATCCCGGTGTGCCTCACAGTTTCGACCAGTACAACCGTCCTTTCGGCGACAGGGCCGTTTATAAAACGGACGCTATATATGCAGAACATGTACCGACGGCTGAACTGGCGGATATGTATGAGTTCAGCGACGGAACCGATTTCAGCTGGAGTACTTATACTCTTAATCATACAGATCCTTATACAGATAGGGAACCCCGTTTTCATGCTACTATATTGTTTAACGGCGCTGAATGGGAAGGCCGCCAGATACAGACATGGGAAGGTGGAGCCGATGAATTTAAAGATTTCACCATGTCCGCGAGTACCGGCGGACATACTTGCACTGGCTATTATCTGCGTAAATATTTACAGGAGAATTACACCCGCTTTGTAGAGCAGGGAAGCTACCAGTACGATGCGGTACTCCGTTATGCCGAGGTATTGCTTAATAAAGCTGAGGCGTATGCTGAACTGGATTATATCCGTTACAAGACTCAGGCTTTAGGCGCACTGAATGAAGTACGGGCCAGAGTAGGATTACCTGCGAAAGATGCCGCGACCAAAGAAGCGTTTATGACACTGTTGCGTAAAGAACGCTGCGTGGAGTTGGCTGGCGAAGGTTTCCGCTATTGGGATTTGCGTCGTTGGAAACTGGCTGAAAACGTTATTAATGGACAAAATGCGCATGGAGTGAAAGTAACAAATGATAATGGATCTTACACTTATGCCAGAGTAAATTGTGATGCGGGAGCTCCTCGTATATTCCTCGAAAAATATTACTATTTTTCACTGCCTACGGCAGAACTTGCCAACAATAACAAGTTAGGTGACAATAATCCATATTGGTAAACTATAAAAAATATCGGAAATGAAGAAAATAACTAAAATAGGAGCACTGGCTCTGAGCATCTTATTGACAGTCTTGTTATGGAGGTGTACCGATGCCGATGAAGATCATGTGCATAATACTAATACAATCTCGCAAATGATTTGTAAAGCGCAGCATGGTGCCAGCGAATTTCGTGGAGAGATTATGGAGTATGACAAAAATGGCAACCTTGTAAGCGGTGATTTCACACAGGAAGAAGTTGAGGGCGGTTATGGACTGGTTTTATTTGCAATATCCCAATCACTTGAAAATGACGTGGATCTGACGAATATCTATTTAACGGCAACAGTGACGTATGATGAATTTATCACGCCATCTTTGTCCGGGAGACATGACATTACGGGTGAAGGTATTATAATTACCGTGAAGTCGGGAATAGGAACCACACGCCAATACCGTGTAAGAGGTTATTATGAATAACTTTTATTATTTATATAAAAATTATTTCGTTATGAAAAACTTAATCTTTAATATATATTCAATGTTAGCTCTTTGCTGCATCGTTTCGTTTGGTGCCTGTAAAGACGATGACCTGAACAGCGAAGCGGAAATAACCCTGTCTTTTTCGGTTGAGGGGACAGTTGGGGATAAACCTGCTGTTTTTAGGGGAGTGATAAATGGCGACAATACAGTCACTATTAAGGTTTCTCCTTATATCGACGCGGAAGAAGCGCTAAAATCGGCTGTACCTACTTTCTATCTGTCGAAGGGGGCGACAGTGACACCTGATCCGGATATTCCTCAAAACTTTGCACAGGCCGGTGGTGTGAAATATACCGTTACCTCGGAAGATGGAAAAAATAAGCGTGATTACACCGTGGGGTGGGGTATTTCCGATCAGTTACCATATGGAGAAGGATTCAGTTACGCTGAGATAGGAACAGCAAAAAAATTCGATCAGATGGGCTATCCCGGTCAGCAAGGTAACTTTGATCTACCTGATTCGAAGCAGTATGGCGACCTGAATATGTACCATGCCTATTGCGGTAATTATATTGTAATGCTTTCACGTGCATACATCGACGCCAACCCTGCTTCTCCGTATTGTATCAAAGTGGTGGATAAAAACACGCTGAACGATGCCGGTTCATTTAATTTGGGTTCCATCTCTGTAGCTAATCTGAAGATGATTACATCCGACTATAAAGGTAGGCTTGTAGGGGCTGTAGTTACCGGAAACGAAACCGAAATATTCTACTGGGTTCAGCCAACAGACGCTCCTAAATCGGTGGGTAAAATAGCCGTGAATATGGCTTCGTCTACTGATGGGTCGGCTAATTTCCAGGTAGCAGGCGATATTACAGGTAATGCTTGGATTACGGCTTTAGCCCCTCGTGGACCAAAAGGCGAACATTACCGCGTCAAGGTTACGGGAGGACAACTCGCGTCGAGCTATTCCACAATAGAAACCGGCTTTTCAAGTGGAGACAGTGCCGGATTCCAGATGATTTCCCCGCTTGACGACTCCGACTCTCCAAGCTATGTAGTGGGTGACACCGAAGGCACAGCGGGTGCAGCCAATTCGATTCATTGTTATATTAATACGTTTTCCGGGTTGACCACTTCGACTATGCCTCCGCTTTGGCAGAATACGCTCCAGGCATGGTGGGTAGGAACCGGATTCGCCACAGCCCGTACAGGTGGCCGTGCTCCGGTGGTATGTGGAATGGTTGTCAATGGGAAAAGTTATGTGGTGGTAACCAGTGGAACAGCATGGTGGCACGCGGCCGCAGTGTTGACATCCGATTTGCAAACACTGGCCCATCAAAATCTTAATATCGCCGAAAGTGTAAACCGTAACTGGAGCTATGGTTCATATGTGGACTGGTACTGGAGCGAGGAAAACAATGAAGCTTATCTGGCTGTCTGGTTTGGCCGGCTCGGATTGTACACTTATAAATTGACTTGTTTCGAATAATTACCCGATTATAGGGAAGCCTCTTTCAAAAAACAGGGGCTTTCCTTTTTCATCCGGAAACACCGGATATTTATTGTTAATTAATATGAGAAATATTCTAATCTTATTTTTTATAGTGTTTGTATGCACTGCTTGTTCCAACAAGGAGAAAGAGACCGATACCGGAAAACCTAAAATACTCTGGCTCGACGCAGAGGCCAATTTCAAACGTTTTTCGGATCAGGATAGCATACGTTTCTATTTAGATCTTGCCAAAAATACAGGGTTTAATGGGATTGTGGTGGATGTGCGCCCGATGGAGGGAGATGTATTATACAAAAGTAAAATATTGAAGCCTTTGACGACGTTCGGAGACGGTTATGTGTACGAACGAAACTGGGATTACCTGCAATTCTTTATAGACGAGGCCCGTAAGCGAAATATGAAAGTAACTGTTTCGGCCGGGATACTTCCAGCCGGACTGGTCAGGCAAAAAACGGGAACAGCCTATGAAGATACTTCGTGGGACGATAAAGTTTGTATAGCTTATACACCCGACGGATTGAAAAGTATGAAAGAAACCAGCGAATATGCTGTTTTCCTGAATCCCGCATTAACGTCTGTGCAAACACTTGTTTCGGAATATGTCTCAGAAATCGTATCTAATTACGACTTTGACGCTTTTACTTTGGATTATTGCCGTTTTTGCAATGCCAATTACGATTTCTCGGATTCGACACGTGTGGCGTTTGAAAAATTCATTGGGAAAAAAGTGGAACGTTTTCCCGAAGATATTTTCACTTATAATGACAAGGCTGAACGTGTCCCGGGTAAATATTACAAGCAGTGGTGGGAATTCCGCTCCACTACTATCACAAACCTTATTAGTAGTATCCGTAAAACAATCAAAGGCAAGAAACCCGATATGAAATTGAACTACTGGGCAGCTTCGTGGATACATTCCATTTATGGAAACGGACAAAACTGGGGCAGCAAGAAGCATTACGACCCATCAGAAATGTTTCCTGAATGGGCTTTGGAGACCTATAAAAATACGGGTTTTGCCGATCAGCTGGATGTATTCATGCTGGGTTCATACCTGTACGATGTATATGGGCTGGATAATAACGAATCGATAGAATATGCGATAGACCGCGCGTATAAACTTATTGGAGATGACTGTGAAATATACGGGACAGTCTATGGTGAGAATAATATAAAAAATATGGAAGACGCTGTTTACGTGTGTCTCACTCAGAGTGCCGGCCTGATGGTATTTGATATTGTACAGGTGATAAAATATAATATGTGGGACGATATCAAGCGAGGTATCGGACGCGCAGAGGGAAATAATAACTAAGAAGAAAAAACAATGTATCCTAAAATTTATTTACGCATGATAAGATATGTATTATTACTGCTGGCAGTTCTATGTTCAGTGATAAGTTGTTCCGGCGATGATGGCGGTAATGGTGATAATAATAAACCCGAGATTCCTATAGACGTGGATAAACCGCCTATGGCTGATAAACCGATACAGATGTGGATCGATGCTCATGCGAATTTCAGCCGTTTTTCGACTAAAGAAGCTATTAAATCATCTTTGGAAAAAATGAAAGCGACAGGCTTCAATGAAATCTATGTGGATGTGAAGCCGGGAATTGGCTATGCCTTATACGATAGTGATATTCTGCCCCAACTAACCAAATGGGATACTGAAACGGTGACACGCGATTGGGATTATCTTGGATATTGGATTGAAGAAGCCGAACGCCAGGATATTAAAGTCATCGCAAGTATATCCGCTCTTGGATTCGGTTACACGAGAAAAAAAGAGGGGCTGATCTATGATAACCATACATGGGATGGCAAAACACAAATGAGAATGAATAACAACAATCCGAACGATTTAGTGGATATACGCAATGAGGAGAATGTCGATGCCGCGATGCTAAATCCATGCTTGCCTGAAGTACAATCATTCGTCGTTTCCATTATAGAAGAAATAGCTACAAAATACCCTAAGCTAAAAGGAATATGTCTGGATTATTGCCGTTGGTGGTATGATAATTACGGATTCAGCGACGCTACTATCTCGGCTTTTCAGGCATATAGCGGGGAAACAGTGACCGACAAAAACAATATACTTACGGCTACCGGGGCGCCGGGGCCTCAATATCAGAAGTGGATTGAATTCCGTTCGATGACGATAACGAATCTGATAACGAATATCCGTTCGAAAGTAAAATCCGTTAATCCGAAGATGGAGCTTCATTTGTGGGCGTCTGCCGATTGGGGTTCCCGATATGGTGTAGGGCAGAACTGGGCCAGCAAAAATTACAAACTGGATGGTTGGCAGTTTACAAGTAATTATAGCAAAACAGGTTTTGCCGACCAGTTGGATGTGTTTTCGTTAGGTGCGTATGCCGATGCCATTTGGAAATCTGAGGCCCCTAATTCTGTTTGGTCTGTGGAAAATTTTGTGACTACGTACGACAAATTTACAATGGGTGATTGTAAAGTAAATGGTTCGATAAATACCCCTGCATATGGAAGCAATGCTTCCAAAGTTTCGGATGCTGTATATCTATGCCTCAAAAACACAGACGGGCTGATGGTGTTTGAGATATCGCATGTTATTAATTTCAATCAATGGAACGCGATAAAAGACGGGATAAATCGCGTATATAAATAATAAACAGAAATAAAAACAATATGAACAAAGCAATAGCTTCCATTATACTTTTTTGTTTTTCTATAGGTCTTATATATGGGAAAGACTATATCGTATCTTCTCCTGACCATAAAATACAAGTAAAGGTTTCTGATGGAAAAGAACTTAGCTGGAGTGTGAATTTCAATAACGAAACGATACTGAAGCCGAGCAGAATAGCGATGACGGTTAAAGAAAGCAACGAGGTGTTCGGGATAAATGTTTCGGCGCAAAAAGTAAACAGGCGGTCTGTCGATGAGGCTTTTGAAGTTGTAGTTCCCACTAAATTCCGGAAAATGCAGGACAACTTCAATGAAATGACCCTGACCTTCAAAGGTGGTTATGCCGTAACGTTCCGTGTCTATAATAATGGTGCGGCCTACAGATTTGAAACGTCTGTGTCATCACAGAAAATACATATAGAGAACGAAACTGTAGAATTTAATCTGGGAGGTAATTACAGTACCTATTGGCCGAAAGAGAGCAGCCCGAACTTTATCACACACTGCGAAGGTCATTTCGATTATATATCCGTTTCGGATATTCCGAATCAGAAATATGCTTATCTTCCGATTTATTTATCTTCAGCATCAGGCACAAAGATGGTTATAATGGAAGCCGATTTGTTCGACTATCCGAATCTGTTTTTATCAGGAACAGCCACGCAAAAATTAAATGGAGTATTTCCTCCTGTCATTTTAGAAAAAAAAATAAAAGAAGGATCGGACCGTAATGAAGAGATTGTTCTCAATGCCGATTATATTGCAAAAACAGGAGGAAAGAGAAATTTTCCATGGAGATTGCTGATAATCGGCCCTGACGACAAATCCTTGTTGGAAAATAATCTGGTATATCAGTTATCCACTCCGGGCGTAGCCGGAGATAAGAGTTGGATAAAACCCGGTCGCATCTCCTGGGATTGGTGGAGTACACTGAATATATATGACGTAGATTTTGAGGCGGGAGTCAACACCCGGACGTATAAATATTTTATAGATTTTGCCGCAAAATACGGATTGGAATATATATTATTGGATGAGGGCTGGTCTGCTGGGACATGGAATATCCGCGAGCCAAATAAGGATGTCGATGTGCAGGAATTGGTCAGGTACGGAAAGACAAAAAATGTAGGGCTTGTATTATGGGCTTTATGGAATCCACTGCATGAAGATTTAGAAGGAATCCTCGACTTATATAAGCAGTGGGGGATAAAAGGTGTGAAAATTGATTTTATGCAGCGCAACGATCAGGAAATGGTAAATTTCTATGAAAATGTGGGAAAAGCGGCGTTCGATAGGCAATTGCTGGTTGATTTTCATGGTTCGTTCAAACCCTCGGGATTGCATCGCAAGTATCCGAATGTAATGACCTATGAAGGAGTTTACGGGCTGGAGCATAACAAGTCTTCGCATGATATTTCTCCCAACCACGATCTGATATTGCCTTTCACCCGTATGGTAGCAGGTCCGATGGATTATACGCCGGGGGCGACCGTTAATACGACGGAAAACGACTTCCATATGAATTTTATTCATCCGATGAGCCAGGGAACACGAGCGCATCAGGGAGCCTTATTCATTGCGTTTGAGAGTCCCCTACAGATGTTCGCGGACAGTCCGTCCAACTATTATAAGACATCTGATTTTACCTCTTTCATTGCACAGATTCCGACTGTATGGGACGAAACCAGAGCAATCGAAGCCGAAGCGGGAAAGTATCTCACTATCGCCCGCCGCAGCGGAAGTAAATGGTTTATCGCTTCACTTACCAATTGGGATCAGCGCGAACTCAGTGTTAATCTTAATTTTATAGGGGAGGGTAAATATAAAGCGGAAATACTGAGAGACGGAGTAAATGCAAACAGATACGGTTCCGATTTCAAAATAGAAACCAAACACGTTTCCGGAGGCCAGACTTTAGATATAAATATGGCTAAAGGCGGCGGATGGGCTGCTATACTTACGCCTGTGGAATAAATATTTAAGTTTTGTTTATGGCCTGCCGCTTTTATCTGTGCAGGCCATAGAACCTTTGAAAAGATAAAGTACGGATATGTTGAAAAGAAAACTAATTTATATCTTAATCATATTAACCGCCTTGCCTGTAACCAATGGTAAAGCGCAAGCCGATTTGCGGACACGAGAATTTTACGGCAGAGTCAGCGAAAAGGGTAAAGGTATCGCCGGAGTCCCTGTTACTGACGGTATTAATATCGTGATTACAAATGAGAAGGGGGAATATAAATTATTGAGTAACGGAACTTCCGAATACATATATATCACAGTACCATCGGGATATAAAATTCCGATTGAAAATAAAGTGCCTTGCTTTTTCAAAAAAATAGAAAAGAGTGACAAAAAGAAGCAAAAAATAGATTTTGAATTACAGAAATCCAGTGTTGATGATAATAAACACACTTTTATAGTGTGGGCGGACCCTCAGGTAAACTTCATGGACGAATTGTCTTTCGTGGAAAGAGCTGCTTCAGATGTATCGGAACTAATAAGAGATGATTATTCCGACAGGCCTGTTTATGGCATAATATGTGGAGACATTATCCACGATACAGGCAAAGAGCCAAGACTTTATGAACCGATGAAAGATATTGTCAGGCAAATGAATATCCCTTTCTTCTTTGCCGTGGGAAACCATGATATAAATCTCGATGTAAGATCGGATAATTATGCGAAAGAATTATATAAAAAGCATTTTGGTCCAACGTATTATTCGTTCAACAGAGGCAAAATCCATTATGTGGTCTTGGACGATGTTTTTTATGCCGGAAATAGTTTTTACTATATCGGATATCTTCCTGAGAAACAACTCAACTGGCTGGAACAGGACTTGGCATTTGTGCCTGAAGGGTCTACAGTTGTTGTCTCCATGCATATACCCTCTTATTCGGTGGAAGCCCGTAGAGGCGAATATAGTAAAGAACCTCCGACCAAAGTCTTGCAGAACCGCCAATCCCTATATAAAATACTTAAGCCATACAATGCCCATATATTTTCGGGGCATGAACACCAAAACGAAAATTATATCCTTGCCGGTAATATCTTCGAACATAATCATGCAGCGATTTGCGGTCTTTTCTGGCAGGCGCCGTGGTGCCATGATGGAACAGCTTCGGGATACGGAGTCTATGAATTTGACGGAGATAATGTGAAATGGTACTTTAAGACAATCGGGAAAAATCGGAATTACCAGTTCAATTTATATCCACTGGGAGCTAGTCCGGAAAAACCGGATGCGATAACAGCAAATGTTTGGAATTATGATCCTTCATGGAAAATATATTGGTATGAGGATAATGTGAGGATGGGCGAAATGGAACGGTTTACCGGATACGACCCTAATATTCGCGACTATGTAAAAGATAACGGGAAGAATTTCAGATATAACTGGATCTCTGTTAAGCAGACAGATCATTTGTTTTTTGCTATCCCTAAGGATAAGGAGGCCAGAATAAAGGTAGAGGTTATCGACCGTTTTGGAAACTCTTATATTGAAGAACTTAAATAATAAACAAATATGCCGGCCTGCAAATTTTTTTATCTGGTAGTTATATTTATTTCATCGGTAAATATAAATGCTCAGGTAGATTTACGAAATATAGAATTGTCAGGGAAAGTCCTTGATAGTAAGGGATCTGCCATTTCTGGGGTTGCCGTGACCGATGGCTATAATATTGTTACCACTGATAATAGGGGTGAATATAAGTTGTTGAGCAATGCCACTGCCGACTTTGTGTATATATCTGTACCACCGGGCTATATTATTCCGGTGAAGGATAATGCCCCTCACTATTTCCAGCGGATAACCGACAAATCCGGATTGAAACAAAAATTTAATTTTATACTGGAAAAATCCGAACAAAATGAAGATAAGCATGTCCTGATTGCCTGTGCCGACCCTCAGGTCGGATTCGATGAGGAAATACCCATGCTGGGAGGAGCGTTAAAAGATATGGAATTGCTGGTTAACCAATATTATAAGCATCTGCCCGTGCATGGTATGATTTGCGGTGATATAATAGCGGAGATAAGCAGGGAGCCAAAGTTTTTGGAACCGATAAAACAGATGTTTGCCAAAACAAATATCCCATTCTTCTATGCTGCCGGGAACCATGATATGGATGTGGACGGAAGATCGAACCATTATTCGAAGGAAACTTTCAAAAAAGCGCTAGGGCCGGCATACTATTCATTCAACAGAGGTAAAGTTCACTATATTGTCCTTGATGATGTATTCTTTACGGCCCGGGGATATTCCTCCATCGGCTATCTTGATGAAAAGCAGTTATGCTGGCTCGAACAGGATTTGGCTCTTATTCCCGAAGGTTCCACTGTAGTTGTTGCCTTCCATATACCAACTTATTCACCCGAAGCCCGGAAAGGAGAATATGTAAAGGAAGAAATGAACAAAGTGCTTCAAAACAGGAATAGCCTTTACAAAATGCTAAAACCATACAACGCTTTAATTCTTTCGGGGCATGAACATTATAACGAAAATTATCAGTTGGCAGATAATCTCTTCGAGCATGTTCATGCTGCCCTCTGTGGTATTTTCTGGCAAGCTCCCTATAATAGTGACGGTACCCCTTTAGGATATGCTGTTTATGAGTTTGACGGAAACCGTGTGAAATGGTATTATAAACCGATAGGAAAAGATAAGGATTATCAGTTTGATTCATATCTGCCGGGAGCCGATAAACATAAACCAGACGCCATTATAGCAAACGTATGGAATTATGATCCTCAATGGAAAGTATATTGGTACGAAAACGGAGCTAAAATGGGCGAGATGAAGCAGTACAGGGGCTGGGATCCCGGCGTTGTGGATTATGTAGAGAAAAACCGGGAAAACTTCCGGTATAAATATATCGGGGCGGGACCGACAGAACATTTATTCTATGCCGAACCGATAGATAAAAACGCTGAGATAAAAATAGAGGTGATAGACCGGTTTGATAATGTATATACCGGAATACCGAAGAAAATAAAATAATAAAGAAGAATATTAAGTGTAAATCATAAAATATTAATTATGAAATATTTTGTATATATAATCTTGTACTTGGTTGCAGTAAATACTTTTGCACAGCAAAAGCCTGATTTCAGAAATGATTATTATGACAACAAGCGGGCACAACAGGAAAGCATCCCAAAAGTAAACGGAGCAATTGTAATGCTTGGAAACAGCCTTACCGAGCGAGGTTTGTGGTGGGAATATTTTCCCGGAAAGAAGATATTGAACAGAGGAATCGGTGGCGATATTTTATGCGGTATGATTGACCGGTTACCCGATATATTAAAAAACAAGCCCTCTAAAATGTTTATTACAGCCGGAATTAATGATATTCTGTTTCATAATATAACGAAAGAGGAATTTGAAATCCGGTACGATACAATTATAAATTTAATATCGAGGGAGCAACCCCGTTGCCGTATATATCTTGAAAGCTTATTGCCAGTCAACGATATTGTAAATCCCGGTAGTGTATTCTTAAAAGATAAGAACGGTACAATAAAAGAATTTAATGAACTTATTAAAGAAATAGCAAAAAAGCACCGGCTAAAATACATTGATATTCATTCAGGTTTATTAGACGACGGACATCTCAATGCCGGCTACACTGCTGATGGCATTCATCTGAATGAAAAAGGATACTTGATTTGGGCTACATTGCTAAAACCATACATCAATGAATAAAACATCACTTATTTTATTTTTTACCCTGATATTTTCAGTTTCCCTGATATCGTGTAAAAATATACAAAGCACGAAGGAAATCACTACTGATGTTCTGGTTATCGGTGGTACCACCAGTGGCACGTCTGCAGGGATATCTTCTGCCAGAGAAGGTGTTAAAACACTTATAGTAGAAGAAAGCCCGTGGCTCGGGGGTATGTTTACAGCTCAGGGTGTTGGAGCCTGCGACGGGAACCACAATTTACACTCGGGTATATGGAATGAGTTCAGGGAAAAACTTCGCAACAGATATGGAGGTATTGGCGGTGTATGGACAGGCTGGGTGAGCAGTACGTTATTCGAGCCCCATGTAGGTGACAGTATTTTCAAATCGATGGCTGTGGCCGAAAAAGATTTGACGGTACTTCATGGTTATTTTCTTGATGATATACTGAAAGAAGGGAATACGGTCACTGGCGCTGTTTTCTGCAACGATAAGAACGAGAAATTAATTGTTCATGCTAAAATCACAGTAGATGCCACTGATATCGGCGAAAGCCTGAAAATGGCAAAAGCCGGTTACAGGTTGGGAATGGATTCAAAGAATGAAACCGGAGAAAAGGGCGCTCCTGAACAATCAAACGGTATCGTACAGGATCTGACCTGGGTTGCCATACTGAAAGATTACGGAGAAGGAGCAGATAAAACAATCCCTAAGCCTCAGGGTTATAATCCGGAAATTTTTCATGGTTGCTGCAAAGAAACTGTCGATTCGATACAAATCGACTGCCGGCGGATGCTCGATTATGGAAAAATGCCGAATAACAAGTATATGATCAACTGGCCTAAATCCGGTAACGATATTTATCTTAACGTAATAGAACTGCCTCGCAAAGAACAGGAAAAAGAACTCCAAAAAGCGAAAGAACATACGCTCTGTTTTATATATTATATACAGAATGAGTTAGGGTTCAAACATCTGGGATTAGCAGATGATGAATTTGACACACCGGACAAATTAGCATATAAACCATATCATAGGGAAGGGCGCAGACTTAAAGGATTGTCTTTCCTGACTTTCAACCATGTTGAAAATCCATACGGCCAAAAGGAGTTTTTATACAGGACAGGCATATCGGTAGGTGATTATCCGGTCGATCATCATCATGGGAAAAATCCAGAGGCTCCTAAAATAGGCTTTGATCCCGTTCCGTCTTTTAATGTTCCGCTGGGGTCTCTTATTCCTGAAACTGTAGACGGCCTGATAGTGTCGGATAAAGCTATTTCAGTATCGAATCTCATCAATGGGTCTACCCGCCTGCAACCTGTAGTTCTGCTTACCGGGCAGGCTGCCGGAATTCTGGCGGCATTATCAGTAAAAGAGGATAAACAGCCACGCGGGGTATCAGTAAGGGATGTTCAATCTGTCTTGCTGGAGAGAAAGGCATACATTATGCCTTTATACGACATTCTGCCGTCCGACCCCGACTTTGAAGTGATACAGAAAGTCAGCGCGACCGGGATATTAAAAACAACAGGTGAGCCATTTGGTTGGGCAAACCGTACATGGTTCTATCCGGATACAACAATCACAGTTGCTGAATTTACAAAAGGGCTCAATTCTTTCGATCCTGAATCGGAAATTATAGATGATAATAAACTGCTTACCGAAGATGCAGCCGTTAAATATATTTACCGGATTACGGGACAAAGCAAAACCGATGGGAAAGTATATTCGACCAAACCGGTTACAAAACGCGGACTGGCGGTGATACTGGACAGGTTGCTCAATCCTTTCAGTAAAGAAATCGGATTTGACGGACACTATCAATAAAAATATGTGGAAAGAAGTTGAAACAGGTATGCATAACGGTGGCATAATAAAATAAATTCCTGAAGGATGGATGACAGGTCATGTGCACTGGATGCACTTAGAGGATACGTCATTGTGACAATGGTTTTGTCGGGAGCCGTAGTCTACGGCGTCCTGCCCGGATGGATGTATCATGCACAGGTACCTCCTCCCACCCATGTTTTTAACCCCGCAGCACCGGGAATAACATGGGTCGATTTAGTCTTCCCCTTTTTCTTGTTTGCTATGGGTTCAGCATTTCCTTTTTCTATCAGGAAGAGACTGGAGAGAGGGGAGTCTAAATTGAAGCTTATTTACGATGCACTGAAAAGAAGTATCCAATTGACATTCTTTGCCATCTTTATCCGGCATTTCTATCCTTATGTATTGAGTAATCCGGAGGATGCAAGGGCTTGGGGGCTGTCCCTGCTGTGTTTCGTTCTTCTGTTCCCTATGTTTATGCGGATACCGTTAAAGATGCCCGCTTGGGCGCATACGGCAATCAAACTGTCAGCTTATGGCATTGCCCTTGTATTATTGTTGACGGTAGATTATGCCGATGGGCGCAAGTTTGACCCGCATTTTAGCAATATCATCATTCTTATTCTGGCCAATATGGCTTTATTCGGTTCGCTGATCTACATTTTTACGATAAAAAGTAAAGTGTGGCGCATAGCTGTATTGCCTTTCATAATGGCTGTTTTTCTGGGAAAGGATGCGGAAGGTAGTTTTGTCAGCGAGATATATAATTTTACACCTCTGGCATGGATGTACAAATTCGAATATCTGAAATATCTGTTCATCGTATTGCCGGGCAGTATTGCCGGAGAATATCTGATGGAGTGGATGAATGCAAGAAAGCGGATAGAGCAGAAGCCGGATGTAAAGGAACAGAATGTATCGTATCAGATTTTGTTTATTTCTGTAATACTTATTATAGTCAATCTGTGTTGTTTATATAATCGTTGGCTATTGGTAAACCTATTCATAAATGCCGCGCTGATTGCTTATGGCTATTTCATTCTGAGAAAAAACGCGACAGTGAATGAGCAGCTATGGAAGAACCTGTTTACGACAGGCAGTTATCTCGTACTGTTAGGACTGTTTTTCGAAGCCTATCAGGATGGGATAAAGAAAGATCCTTCTACATACAGCTACTATTTCCTTACTTCGGGGCTGGCCTTTATGGCGATGATAGCATTCCATGTTATCTGTGATTATTGTAAATGCCGTCATAGTACAAGTTTTCTCGTCATGTCGGGGCAGAATCCGATGATAGCCTATGTGGCTACAGGCTTGTTCACTGTGCCATTGCTGAGCCTGACTAGTATATATTCCGTCTTCGATTTTTTTCAGCACAATGCGTGGTTGGGATTCTTGCAAGGGGTAATACTGACAGCTATAGCGGTGTTGGTGACGATGTTCTTTACTAAGATAAAATGGTTTTGGCGGACGTAGTTTTACCGTATTTTATATAAAGATTATCCCTGTTTATCATCAGATGTTTATTTCTGTAGATAAACAGGGATATCTATTTTTTCAATTTACCGTGTTTATTTAGATGTTTTTATCTCGATAGATACGTCCTCAAATCCATCTGACTTAGCCTTCAATATTATCTTTCCACTATTCTTGTTTGATTGGACAACAACGAGTGCTTTGCCGTTGAATAATTTACGCGAAGGCTTTTTTAGAGAATTAGAATTTGTTGGGTCTCCATTATCCGTTCCGGCTATAAATCCATTGCCCTCAATGCTGAAGTCTATCAGGTTATCAGCTACAGGTATTGCATTCCCCTCTGCATCCAGAACTTCGACTGTTACAAATGACAGGTCTTTGCCATCGGCCTTAATTGTTTGCCTGTCGGCAGTGAGTCTGATGCTGACTGCTTCTCCTGTTGTTTTGACTTCTTTTGTCATAACTTCTCTGCCATTTTTATAGGAGATGGCTTTGAGTGTGCCCTTTTTGTATGGTACTCGCCAGAACACATGAAATTGGTCGTCCGTTTTTGACTTTTTGCCCAATGATTTACCATTCAGGAACAGTTCTACTTCATCTGCATTGTTGTAGTATGCCCATACATCTATATCCTGTCCTTCCTGCCAGTTCCAGTGCGGAAATATATGCAACACATCCTTATCTGTCCACTCGCTCTGGTACATATAGTATATATCCTTCGGGAAACCCGCCAGATCCATAATGCCGAAATAAGAGCTCCGGGAGGGCCACCAGAAAGGAGTCGGTTCGCCCAGATAATCGAATCCTGTCCATAAATATACACCCGATATATGATCATACTTTTTCACCAGCCGCCATGTGTCTTCGTGTGTTGTACCCCATGGTACATGGCAATTGTCGTATGACGAGCAGTGGTGTACCGGCCTGTCGAATGGCTTATCCCATCGTTCGGGCCAAATGCTCATGCTGTCGGATGGCATTTGATAGTAACCGCGTGACATCAGTGCCGAAGTTGATTCTGTAATAATTAAACTTTGGTTAGGAAACTTCTCATGAAAATCAGTCCAATTGTATTCATGGTAATTGAATCCGATTATATCCATTGCCCCTGAACGAAAAATATGGTTCGACGGTTCAGTTTCATTGTTACCGGTAATTATCGGTCGGGTAGGGTCAATTTTCCTTACTATATCGGCTAACTTAACAGTTAATAATGAGTTTATATGTAATTCTTTCGGCTTTACATTTTTCTTGTCTAATGTGTTTGCGAAGTTTAGTACCATATTTGCTTGCTGCAGATCCAATGTATCCGCATCGATATGGGACCATTGCTCCAGCACCTCGTTACCTATACACCACATGAATATAGAAGGGTGATTTCTATCTCGAAGAATAAGATCGGTCAAATCTTTTTCATGCCATTCGGGAAAGTATTGAGAATAATCGTAGGGCGATTTTTTCTTTCGCCACATATCAAACGTTTCGTCCATTACAATAAATCCCATTTTGTCGCATAGGTCAAGTAACTCGGGGGCGGGGGGATTGTGCGCGGTACGAATACCATTACACCCCATTTCTTTCAGCATCTCCAGTTGCCGTTCTATCGCACGAGTATTTACTGCCGCTCCCAGACAGCCAAGATCGTGATGATTACATACACCTTTTATCTTAACCGACTTTCCATTCAGAAAGAAGCCTTTCTCCGCGTCGAATGAAAAATAGCGTATTCCTAGAGGAGTTTCGTATTCATCTACAATTTTGTCATTTTGTTTTATCTGTGTGATGATTTTATATAAATATGGATTTTCTACAGACCAGAGCACAGGTTTCTCAATGCTAATGGACTGTTCTATTTCACCATTGGCCTGTGCATCTATTTTCAGCTTCCCATTTGTTTGGGTAATTTCTCTTCCTTTGGCATCAACCAGTATAGAATAGATATCTGCATTTTGTGATGTTGGCTCTGTGTTGCGGATATTGGAGATAATTTTTATTTCAGCTTTTTGCTCAGAAACTACAGGTGTTGTAACATAAGTACCCCAATGATCAACATGTACAGGATTAACTGTTACCAGCCATACATTACGGTATATGCCCGAACCCGAATACCAACGTGAGTTAGGCTGTTGGGAATTATCTACCCGCACGGCAATCACATTCTTTTCTTCGGGTTTGATGTATGGAGTGAGGTCGTAACGGAACGATATATATCCATTAGGCCGTTCACCTAGAAAGTGGCCGTTTATCCATACTTTGCTGTTCCAGTAGATACCGTCGAAGTCGATATAAAAGTTCTTGTCTTCTTTTGATTTACCGACAGTAAATTCTTTTCTGTACCATCCTATACCTCCGGGCAAAGCGCCGCCACCGGGAGTTGCCGGGTTGTCCGAAGAAAAATCAGCTTCTATACTCCAGTCGTGAGGGAGATTTAATGTTCTCCACTTTGAGTCGTCATATTGGATATTGTATGCCAGGGAATCGTCTCCCATACAGAACTTCCAGTTGTCTGTAAAATCGGCGGTATCCCTCACTTTATCCTGTGTAGTACATGAAAGTAAGATTGTACTTATAAGAAGGAGTATGTAATATCTTTTCATAATGCGTATAATTCAATCCCGACAATCGGGAGTAGAGAGAATAAAGGCCGGACCATATTCCGGCCTTTACCTTTTTTGAACTCTGTGAATTCAAAAAAGCCCTAAAAACCTTTGCCCTAAAAACCTAAAATGTATTTAATTTCCTGCATCTATAATAGCACTGATAGCATCGGCATGCACTTGTTCCCCGGTAGCCCTGTCGAAGAGGCCTGAAGCTTTATCTCCGGTTACACCATTGTCCCAATAAACTGGTACCATTCCGTTTTTTAGTGCTGCTTTTGTTATATAATTCAAATAATAATTGCGTGCTTTTATGTGATTGGCATAATCTGCTGCCGGAAGAGATGTTCTTAGCGAAGCTGCATATTCACCTAATATTACAGGAAAGCCTTTGTCTACGAAATTTGTTTTCATTCTGGCAAACTGAGTATCGGCCCAGTCTTCCTGTCCCCATGAAGCTGTACCTGCACCAGTGAAATCTTTTCCCCACAAGAATACTGAATTATTTTCTTGCAGACAGAATTCGTAAGGGTCGTAGTAATGTACCTCAGCCATCATACGGTTTGCTGTGGCATCTGTCGACATTTTCAGGGAACTTACAGCCAGGTCTATATTTGTGTTGTATGCCTGTACAATCAGATTGCGCCAGGCATTTCGTCCGCCTGTGGCACGTACTGCATCTATAAAGGATTGATTATAAGAAAGCTGTACTTCAATATTTTCGGCAGTAGGGGTGCCGTAGTCTTTATGTACTTCATTGGTGCCTGCAAACAATAAGTGTTCGTCATAGTCGCGGAAATAGATTGCTATTTGTTTCCATAATGCTTTCTGTTTCTTGTTCACTTCCTCCTGTTTGTCGTATGTCGGATTTTCTTCGAGCCATCCGCCGTCCCAGTGTATATTGATGATGGCGTACATATCGTTGTCCACGCAGTAGTCTACCACTTCCTTAACACGTGCCAGCCACGACTCTTTTATTTTATATGTAGTTTGGTCTTCGATGTAAGCGTTCCATGCACACGGTATACGCACGGTATTGAATCCTGCGGCTTTAACACCGTCTATCAGTTTTTTCGATGTTTTGGCATTTCCCCAAGTTGTTTCTCCGGCAGAAGTACCGTCTGTTGCCTCAAGAGAGTTTCCCAGATTCCATCCTATTTTCATTTTTGTAGCCAATGCGGGAGCATCGCTGTCCATACCTGTTTTATCGGGGTCGATATAATCCGGTATTACAGGATCAGGTGTTTTTGCAGCCTGTGTTAGTGTAATGGTGATGTTTTCCGCACCTGTGGCAGATAGGGTAAATGTAGCGGAACGAGATTCCTCTAAATCATTCGGGTCTGCCGTTATTGTCACTGAGGCGTTCCCTTTGGCCGTTTGAATCGAAGGTTTTACCCACGAATCGGAGGGGAAATCTATCCGCCAGGTTGTATTCGATGTTATCTCCATTTTGGAAGTGCCACCATCAGCCTCGAAAGGAAAGGTGGTAGGTGTTGCCGAAATGGAAGCCTCTATGGATGGCTCCGTTATCGGATCATCATCGTCGCCGCAGGCCCAGAAGGGTAGCAGCAAGCATAGTAGGGTTAATGTATATTTGTATATTCTCATGTTGTCAGAAATTTCGTTTTTATATTTACAAGAAAAGGGAAACTTACCCGGAATACCTAAAACAAATATCCCGGGATAGCCTGTCTAATTATTTAAGAATATAGTGATAAGCAGTATACTCATTTTCTTTTGAAACTACTCCAAGCCAGAAGCCATCAGTGTCTACATTGGCAAAGCCTCCCTTTACCCATTTGATTGTTGGGCCGGATATTGCCATCCAAGCACCTGATCCTACAAATTTGAGTAAATCTGCATCAGGGATCGTTAATGTCATATTTTCGGCATCTAACGTACAAGGTGAAGTAGAGGTTATTCCATCTTGAAATCTAGTATATGTAACACTACCATCAGCATTTGAAGTGAATGTTATGGTTGCAGTCTCAAGTGAGGCTATAGTCGGTTCATCCCAGAACCAACCTTCGTATTCACCAGGCTTAGTCCAGCCTACTCCTTCAAAATTTGTCCAGTCTACCGGCCAGTTTGTATCTATTTTGAATGTTTTTGAACCTGTGCCACATAATGCTTTTTTCATGGCCTTGTTCACATCCACTTCGTTGCCAGTATCACCTACGATAAAGTGATATACCATATACTGAGGTTCACTGGTATCCCTGTTTCCAAACCAGATACCGCTTACACTACCCATCACATCATGTTCTATTTTCACTATCTTCCATTGGTTGGCAGCAGTAGTGGAGATATTCACCCAGCCTGCAACAGGGAAATTTGGTATTGCATCTTTGAAGGTAATGGTATTTGTACTTTGCTTGTTGGTATATGTACCTTCTGTTTCTGTACCATCATTTTCTCTGATTGTTACCTTTCCGTCTTTTGTAAATGTGATGGCACATCCGGCAATGTTAGCCGCCGCAGCAGCATTATAGCCTGTCCAGTCCGGATAATCTTCGATGCTGTTCCAATCGTTCATCAGGTTACCGTTAAGGTCAGACCAGTTGAAAGGTGTGTTTGTATCCACAACCCATGTTTTAGAAGATGTAACAGATAGTATTTCCGATTGGTCGCCAAAATTGAAATTAGGATCAGGAACATCTTCCGGAACATAATTATCGGCATATGTTTTGGATACATAGTTGAAAATATAATACCACGGACCCTCAGAGTTTGTACGCATAATAGCCAGTCTCATCTGGTTTTCATTCAGGCGAAGTATCTTAATGTTTGAAGTCCAGTTAGATGCATTATCGATGAATGATGCCACGCGGATGACTGATGCATTAGATGTTGTCAGGGTATGGGTAGATGCATTCAGGAAGTAGGTGCCACTTTCGTTTCCACCCGATTCGTTAGGTTTCACTGTAGTGAGGTATGGCCCGCCTTTGAGACTGAAAGTCATTGTTGCGGCTAAATCTTCAGCCGTTTGTCCCACATCGCCCGGTTCCCAGTTTGGAGTGAAGTTTTCATATTCCTGAGTAGCAGATGGATCGGCATATCCCATAGGGCCCGAAGCTAAACCATATTTCCCTGTATCCAGTATCCATGTTTTCTCATTATCCACACCTCCGCAAAGTGCTGTCCACAATGGGTCGTCCACATAACTGAGGTTGGTGGTCGTAATAGTAATATTCATAGCGTCAGCCTCTACGATACCTCCACCACTCAGTACTCCATATTGAAATGTGTATGTTCCCGGAAAAGCAATGTATAGGGTATCCTTCACCCGTATCGACTGTCCGTATGGGGTAGCCCATGTCGGGGTAAATCCCGGATTAAGGCTTTCCATGATAATCATATTCGGATCTTCGGGATTTTGTAGGATTGAGTATTTCAGCTCATCCTTCGAGATGCTTGCACCCATCTCGTATTTGTCGGGCGAGCAGTATGCAAATAAGAATACCAGTCCCAACAATGTATATAATAGTTTCAGATTATTTTTCATAATATACTTATTATTTTTTATGTATTAACAAGGTAATGAATAGGTCTGTGACCTTATTACCATCCTGCATTTTGTACCAGTACACCATTCGACAGGTCTATTTCACTCTGTGGTATTTGTTGTAATCCCTTAGTGGTTCTGATTTTATCGGCAGCGATACTCTTGGTCGTCTTTACTCCTCCGTTTTGTACTTCGGTTGTAGTTGCTATTGCTTGGGCAGCTACGTCAATGCCTTGACGAAGTAGGTCCCAGTAACGGATACCTTCGCCCACAAATTCCAGACGGCGTTGTTCCAGTATATTTGCTTTTGTTGCATATACCTGTGTAAAAGAATCGCCAAATGCACGCTCCATAATCATATCCATATAATTCTGGGCATTCGGACTGCCTAGTTCGGCTGCCATAAGGAGCACATCGGCATAACGGATGGATACATAGTCCTGATACTGCCCTAGCATGTTATTAACAGCACCATTTATGATAGAAGCATCTTGCAGTTCTCCTTTATCATTGTACATCGACATCGGCATATATTTCTTTATATAGTAGCCGGTGTATTCACGTTGATCTTGTATTTGTTTTGCTGAAAGTTTCAGTCCTTCGTCTTTGATAGAAGCTATCGAACCCGCCTGACGTGTATCGCCCGATTTGAATGCACTCCAGAGTTTTGGGTCTACAGGGCATGCGCCCCAGCCTTGTGCATAAGGATAGACGTCGAATGAGCGGATTCCGGTCATTATCATCCAGTGGTTACCATCGGTATTGCCATTATAGTCGCTTGTCCATGTATATTTGATAGCAAAAACAGTTTCTTTGTTATCTTCTCCTACATAATTGACTTTACCATTTACGTTATCTTCTTCTTCATTTTTCACAACTGAAGATACCGGCCACAAATTGGCAAAGTTTTCAACCAATCCATAATTTCCGTTTGCAATAACATCTTCAAGATATCCAAGTACAGTCGATTGTTGAACACCAGCCAAATCTGTTTTTCCATAATAGCCTGTATAATACAGGAATACTCTTGCCATCAACGCTTCGGCAGCATATTTGGTTACACGCCCTCCATTGGTGGCAACATCAGATGCACTCCACGGTTTTGCAGGCATATTTTCGCAGGCATACGTCAGGTCTTCCGCTATCAGTTGGTACACATCATCGGCAGCAGCCTGCGGTATGTTGTCGGTAGTAGGTGTTGTGAGTAAAGGAATATTCCCCCAAAGGCGCACCATATCGAAATAAAGATATGCGCGGATGAAACGGGCTTCGGACATATATGTCTTTCTCAATGTTTCGTTGCTGCCCCATTCTATCTGATCTTCTTTGCTGATGAGCATATTGCATCTCAACATGGCGGCGTAGTATGCTTTCCAGTTGGCATCGAATACTTGGGCTGTAGATGGCGAACGAGACTTGTCGAATTCGTCCAGCATCTGGTATTTCAAATCATCAGAAGAGCCTGTCCCACCGAATGCATTGTCAGAAAACACTTCTGAAGCAACAGGGAAGCTGACCCCGTCGGCCCATACAGTTTGCAATCCATCATAACAGCCAACTAAGGCTTTCCATGCGTCATCGGTTGTTTTGTAGAAGTTTTCCTCTGTCTGTTTGTTCGGTTCTACATCGAGGAAGCCATCGCCACAAGCATTAAATAGAATGGCGATTCCGGCTAATAAATATATTTTTACTTTTTTCATTGTTTTCCGGTTTTAGAATTTAATATTAACACCAAACAAATAGGTACGGGGACGAGGGTAATATCCAAGGTCGATACCCGATGAGAAGCTGTCTACGCCATATCCAATTTCCGGATCCATGCCATCATAATGGGTAAATGTATACAAGTTTTGTATTTGTCCGTAGAGCCTCAGGGAACTGATATATTTCGATTTTATCAGTTTGGCAAAATCATATCCTAATGTAATATTGCTTATTCTAAGGAAACTGCCGTCGTGTACATACAGGTCGGAGAAATTCGACCAGTTCTTCCCATCTTCTGTTACGCGAGGCATTGAGTTGGATGTACCTTCACCATGCCAGCGGTCGAATACAGATGTTGTATAGTTAGAGAAACGATTTGCTATATTCCTGTATGATTGTACGATATCGTTTCCTGCCATTCCACTTGCATTAAGGGCGAAATCGAAATTCTTATAGGCAAGATTGATATTGAACCCGAATGTAAAATCAGGATTCGGATCTCCTACATTTCCTTTATCGTTGGTGTCGATAACGCCGTCACCGTTAACATCGACATACTTTACGTCTCCGGGCTGAGCATCGGGTTGAAGAACTTTACCGTTCGACTTATAGTTTTGTACGTCGGCTTCATTTTGGAAAATTCCGGCTGTTTTGTATCCCCAGAAGAATCCGATCGGCTCACCGTTTTGTGCGCGATAGAATTCGGTAGCATTGTCATAAAGCATATTTGTAAGGCCATTAATAATTCCACCTTCGGTAGGAATCTGGCCTACAGTATTTTTGTTATAAGCACCATTGGCTCCGATTGTATATTCCAATCCACCGATGTTGTCGCTGAATGATACACCCAATTCCACACCTTTGTTGGTAACATCTCCTCCGTTTATATACTTAGAGCTTACACCTGCGGTTGCTAATACAGGAACGCTGATGATCCAGTCTTTGGTCTTTTTATTGTACCAGTCGAAGTTTACATTCATTTTCCCGCTAATAAAACGTGCATCGAATCCGACATTGAATTGCTCTGAAGTTTCCCAACTCAGATCAGGATTGGAGAGATTGTCAGGATTAGCACCCGGGGTAAGTACCCCCTCAGTATTACCGAAAATATAGTTTACATTCTGCTGATTGATCATAGCCAGATATTGGAATGCTGAAACATTCTGATTACCTACCTGTCCCCAGCTGGCTCTTAGTTTAAAATAGTCCATCCAGTTTTTGGCTGGTTCCATGAATGACTCATTACTCATAATCCAGCCTGTGGAGATAGACGGAAAGTATCCGAAACGATTGCCACTGGCAAAGTTTGATGAACCATCGGCGCGGAATGTGGCGTTTATCAGATAAGTCTCTTTATAGTTGTAATTCAAACGTCCAAAATATGAAAGTTTTTTGATGTCAGCATCTTTGTTACCTCCAAGGCTCAACAGATTGCTTAATGTATTGGTTGCATTTGACAAATAGGCATGGTTCAGACTGTTGAAGATCAGGTCCACATTGCTGCCGTTTAGCCATGTACCCGAATATTGACTCATCGATGAACCTAACATGGCTCCAAAGTCATGGTCTTCATTCAGTTTGAAATGATAGCTTAATAAGTTATCCCAATTGTAAGTCCGGCCTTTATTCATAGATTGAGTGGCTACTGTGTGATCGTTGAAAGCATATAAAGACAGTCTGTAAATGGGTTTGTATGAATTGCTTTCGGAAGCAAAATAGTCGATACCCAATGTTGTCCTGAATTTCAGATTTTTGATAGGTTCCAGTTCAAGGTATACATCCCCTACGAGTTTCTGAGTATTGCTTTTGTTTTGGTTGTTGTATACCATCTGTGCATAAGGATTAGCTTCACCATTATACCAGTCGGAATTACTGTTGTTCCAGAAATTTCCGTCTTCGTCATACATTGGTACGAACGGGCTGGTATTGAAGGCTGCTCTTAGTGTATTGTTGTATTGGTTACCTACCTGTATACCATTTTTCTTGCTGTAAGAGAAAGTGAGATGCTGACCAAGCCTTACTTTATTGTCATATAGATTGTGTTCTGTATTGACGCGAAAGTTATAACGTTCATAGTTAGACAGGTCTTTTCCACCTACTATACCTTCCTGTCCGGTATAAGACAGTGACATCGACCAGACAGATGCAGCAGAACCGCCTGATGCTCCAAGTGAATAATTTTGGGTGATGGCATCATCTACCAACATTTCATCTATCCAGTTGGTACCTGTTCCCATATTGGCTATTTCATCATTGGTAAAATATGCGCTTTTACCTGAGTTTATAGCCGCTTCATTCATAATAGTTGCATACTGTTGAGAGTTGAGTAGCTTCGCTTTTCTGGCAGCTTGCTGAACACCATAATATGCATCGAAAGTGATTTGTGCTTTTGCTCCGGTTTTACCGGTCTTGGTTGTTATCAGTACAACACCGTTTGCAGCCTGTGAACCATAGATAGCAGCCGAAGCGGCATCTTTAAGTACATCGATAGACTCTATGTCGCTGTTGTTCAGGTAAGTAATGTCGTTAGTCAATATCCCGTCAACAACAAATAGCGGTGATGCATCGGCAACAGTTCCCAATCCGCGGATACGTACTTTCAGGCTTTCACCGGGTTGTCCCGATGTGGAGGTGATCTGTACACCCGGGGTTTTTCCCTGTAACGCCTGAAGTGCATTTGTCGTATTCATTTTTGCCAGTTCATCGCCTTTTACCTGTATGGTGGCTCCGGTGTTCAATTTCTTTTTCTGTACACCATAGCCGATGGCCACCACTTCGTTCAGTAAGTTGATTTCTTCTTCCAGTTCGATATTAAATACTGTTTCAGTACCAACTGTGACTGTTTTGGGTTTGAACCCGATGAAAGATATTTCAATCTTCGCGTTATCTTTAACGGTAAGGGAAAACTTACCATCCAAATCGGTCATTGTACCGTTTGTAGTCCCTGCCTCGATTACCGAAGCCCCGGCAAGGGGTTCGCCAAGAGATGTGACCGTTCCGGTTATTTCATGCGCCGATTGAGCATAAATTCCGGTTACTGAGAATAAGCTGATAATTAGTATCAGGCATATTCTCTGCAAGTTAAGGAGACTTGCGTTTTTAGGAGAGGTTGTCATTCTTAGATTCATTGTATTAGTGGTTTAGTAAACATTGAATATTGTTTTGTTTCTCATATCAGAATATTTATTGTGCCATTTTTATTTCATTTGCTTTTCCTGTATATTTCACTTCCGAAACAGATTTTTTACCATCTTTAGTAATCCATTCCACACGGAATATCCTTTCCTTAGGCATACCTTCATATTCACCTTTTGTATCACCTATAGAAAGTGTTTTGGACGCTTCGTCGTATGTGAATTTGATGGTCGAGTATGCGTCTTTTTCATAGTTATAATTTACGCCTTCATCTTCATATAAAGTAAATTCACCGTTTGCTCCCGTATAAACTTTCAGGGTAAGATCTTTCTGTATTTCCTTGGTGGTTTGTATATCTTTACCCATCGGTAGAATAGCCCCTTCTTTTATATATAGAGGGATGCGTTCGTATGGAGCGGAAACATTCAGGGTTTGTCCTCCTGCGATATACTTGTTTGATTCGAAGTCGTACCAATTAGTATTAGCCGGAAAGTATGCATTACGTGATGTCGCTTTATATGTATATACCGGACATACCATTATATCGGGTCCAAACATATACTGGTCGCTTATATTATGGGTCTTAATATCTTTGCCAAAATCCATAACCAAAGCCCGCATGATTGTGTAGTCGTTGAAGTATGTCATTCCCGCCAATGAATAGATATATGGCATCATTTGATAACGGAGTTTAGTATAGTAAACCATACTCTTGTATGCAGGATGGCTTTCCGGTGCGAGGTTGTATATTTCGCGGGTAGGGAACTGTCCATGGCTGCGGAACAACGGGCAGAATGCACCGAACTGGAACCAACGGGTATTCAGTTCTCTCCATTCTTTGAGGTCTTCGGAACCTTCTTTTGCCACTTCGTAACGTTTCTCAACACAGAATCCGCCTATATCCATTGTCCAGTACGGGATACCCGACATGGCAAAATTAAGTCCTGCTGATATCTGAGCTTTCATATCTTCCCAGCGTGTACCTATGTCGCCGCTCCATGTTGCAGTAGAATAACGTTGTGTGCCTGCAAATCCTGAACGGGTAAGAAGGAATACACGGTCGTTCGGTTTTACTGAACGCTGACCGTCGTATATGGCCATTGCATTTGCCAGTGCGTATGCATTGAAATATTCAGTCGATGAGCCCAATGCAGTAGGTGTCATCAGGTCTTTACGGTATTGCATGCTTGCATTGGACAGAATATCCGGTTCGGAAGCATCCATCCACCAGGCATCGATACCTTTCGAATATAGTTTCTCGTTCATCTGATCCCAGAACATTTTACGTGCACCTTCGCTATAGGCATCATAAAATCCGGCAATATAACCTGAGCCTATCCAGTCGCGGATACTGTCTTTTACTGCACGGTTAAACATCCATCCTTTTTCGTCGAAAGCCTTATAATTATCTGTCGTATAATAGAACTTAGGCCATACCGATATCATAATGCGTGCATCCATAGCATGTACGCTGTCTATCATGCCTTTAGGGTCAGGGAAGCGTTCCGGATCAAAATCGTGGCTACCCCATGCATCTTGCGGCCAGTAAGACCAGTCCAATACAATATTATCCAGTGGTATGTTTCTTTTGCGGTATTCGTTTATAGCAGTCAGTAACTCGTCTGAAGTTTTATAACGTTCGCGGCTCTGCCAGAATCCCATCGCCCACTTAGGCATCACCTGCGACTTGCCTGTAATGGTGCGGTATCCTTTTATAACATCATCAGCATCGTTTCCGCGGATGAAATAATAATCTATCTGATCGCCCATTTCCGACCATAGGGATAATTTGCTCTGTTCTTCCTCCGGTCTTGGGCTTAATGCTTTCAGTCCTATATACGATATACCGCCATCAGGTTTCCAGTCCAGTTTCAATTTGCGTTTTTCACCTGCTTTCATATCCACTGTGAATTTGTAACTATTAGGATTCCATGCTGTACGCCACCTTTCGGGTACGATTACTTCATCGTCCATATATATAGTGGTATAACCTGCATAATAGAGTATAAAATGGTATTTGCCTGCTTCTTTGGCTTCTATTTCGCCTTCCCATGTGATACGGGAGTTATAGAAAGGGAAGTCCTGAGGGAATTTCTTCACTGTTTCCAGATTTTCATAATCTATTTGCGATTCGCTCCTTTCAGTAAATACTTGTTTGGTATCCCCGTTTACCATATATGTGGCTGTAAGCCCGCCTTCTTTCCCTGTTTTATCATATAACTTAAACTGGTCTAAATCTGCATAGTCGCGTGGGTCGCCAAACTTGGTAAGAGAATAATTATCCCACAGTATACCGTAATTTTTGCTTGATAAAACAAAAGGCACCGACACCTTTGTATTATATTGGAAAAGAACTTCATTCTTTCCTTTATAATTGTATTCATCAGCCTGATGTTGTCCAAGTCCGTAGAATGCTTCATCGGCAGGCGATTCAAATATCTGCTGCATGGTATAGGCTTTTTTACCTTCCATTTCTATACCGGAGAATATTTTACCTCCACCTTTATTCTCAGAAAGGATTAAATTGCCATTTATGTCGGAGAATGATACTTCACCTGTCGCCAGTGATACGGACGCAATGGTAGTTGCCGTTTTCAAGATGACATTTCCATCCTGTTCCGAAACATCCCAACCTTCGGTTTTTGTTTTATCATAGATTGTAATAAGGCTCTTATTTTCCGGGAAATTATTAGCCGGTGTTGCCGATACCCGAATGATATCATCATTGATAATTTGTAACCTGACATGTTTTGTAGAGTTAGTGTTTTCCGTCTTTAATGTTACTATTACCCCATCGCTTGTTTTCTTGTAAGGTCCGCTCTGGCAGCTGGTGAGTAAAAACACTGACAAAAGGCTCGCAAGTACGAGTTGAATTTTTTTCATGGTAATTATTTTATGTTTAGATTTCTTGTAAACAAAGTTAGGATAAGTGTCTAAAACCGATTTTCTTAAGTGTTCTTAAAGAAAGTGTCTAAAAAGATATGTAGGGGGTTAAATGTTTCCAAAGTGGTATTTAAATGGTAACACAGTACATTGTGTCATATAATTTTATATAAATTTGTAAGAGAAGAACCTACCTGATCTTAATTATTCATGAAGAAATCTATATTATTTTCTATACTTATTTGTTTTATATCTGTATATACTATCTACGCTCAACAATTCGAGTTTTCGCACCTCAACAATACAAATGGCTTATCAAATAACCAGGTCGAATCTTTATTCAGGGATAGCCGCGGATTTATGTGGTTTGGCACCAATATGGGGCTGAACAGGTATGATGGTGTAAATTTTAAAGTATATACAAATATTAAAAATGATGCGAATACCCCGTTATACGATAGGATTATAGATATACAGGAAGATATCGACGGCAATCTGTGGCTTAAAGAAAGTACCTATATCGTTTATAATTGGAAAACAGAATCGTTTATCAATAATGTTGATTCTTTATTACATAGAATGGGGCTGGAGGCGGGGCCTTCTATAATTGAAATAGACGATAAGAAAGATTTTTATATTGTTTATCCTGATAGAGGAATTTTCAAATATGATATTGCTACGCAGGAGGTGACGGCTTTTCCGCAATCATCAGATATTAATGCTCTGGATCAATCGGGAATAGCAGACATTAAAATTAAAGGAAGTTACATCTGGGTACTCCACAGTAACGGGCTTGTAGAACGACTGAATATACAAACAGGTAAAGTGGATATTCGTAATACATTCTTCAAAGAGAATTATCAGAACTCTACAATACTGAAATCCATCTATATAGATTCTGACAACGATCTGTGGATATATCCCAGTATAGATGACAGGGGTGTAGCTTATTTCAGCCTGAAAGAAAAGCAATGGACACTGCTTGATACAAAAAGTAAGGTCGCCCTATCGAGCAGTTTTATCAGATGTGTAGGACAGGATGCCGGCGGTTCTATATGGATAGGTACGGATCATGGAGGGGTTAATATTTATGATAAGAAGAAAAAGGATATAACAGTAGTAAAGAATGATATATACAATAACAACTCCATAAGCCAGAATTCCATAATAAGCATTTTTTGTGAAGCAGATGGTACTGTGTGGGTGGGGACGTACAAAAACGGAATATCATACTATCATCCTAACTTATTCAAATTTAAGAAGTCTCCTTTGTTCTATACTTTTAACAAGAATGCCGAAACCTTCGATTGCAACAGCCTGTATAAGAATAAAAATGGGGATTTATGGATAGGTACAAACGGTCGGGGACTTGTAAAATACAACGATGAGACAGGAACTATACAAACATTTCGCTATAATCCCAATGATGCCGGTAGCATATCGTCTGATATAATTACTTCGGTATTCGAAGATCATGCTCAGATTCTTTGGATAGGTACATTTCTCGGAGGATTGAACGCCTATAACGGTAGAGAATTTAAGAGATACCAGGTGGACGAAGATAATCCTAATTCATTGTCCAGTAAAAGTGTATTTGGGTTAGCCGAAGATGATGAAAATAATCTATGGATAGCCACTTTAGGTGGTGGAACTGATAAACTTGACGCTGATCGCCTTACTTTCACGCATCATAATTTAAGGAACAGTAAGATGCTTTCAGACTATGTTCTGTCCATGTTTACTGATCCCTTGAAGAATATTTATCTGAGTACTGACAGAGGGCTTAATTTTATCGACAAAGATAAGAAAGAGATTACCGCATATTTTCCTGAAAGCAAGCTGTTGGACTCCCTGACCAATATTACAATCAATTATCAGTTTGTCGATTCAAAAGGTTTGGTTTGGATAGCTACCGATAAAGGTATTAATATTTATGACCCCCACAGGCATCAATTCTATTATATAATGGCGAGTGACGGTTTGCCTAGTGATGAAGTGGTATCGCTTATAGAGGACAATGACGGAAATGTCTGGGCTGGTACACGCAATGGATTAGCATGTATATATCGTGATTTTTCTGGTCAGAGATTCAAGTCTACAATTACTTATTTTGATGTGAAGGATGGCTTGCCTAGTTCTGTTTGTAATCGTAATGCCATATTTAAGGACAAAGACGGTATCATATATATAGGGAGTACCAATGGTTATGTCGCTTTTAACCCCAGGGAAATCGTTTTTAACAAGAATGTACCTAAAGCCCGCTTTACGGATTTATTGATTACCAATCAGGTGATAAGGCCCAATGTAAAATATGCCGGACGGGTGATTATTGAAAAGTCGATCACTGATATTAATGAGATAACCCTGCACTACGGTGAAACGAATTTTACAATCCTGTTTTCAGCGCTTAATTTTATTCATCCCGAAAAAAATAAATATAAATACATGCTCGAGGGGCTTGATAATAAGTGGACAGAAATAACAAACGGTATAGGAGCAGCCTCATATTCCAACCTGAATGCAGGGACTTATAAACTTATAGTATACGCGAGCAATGATGACAATGTATGGTCTGCAGAACCCATTGTATTGAAGATAGAGGTACAGCCTCCATTCTGGCTGTCGTGGTGGGCGTATATCATATACATTATTGCGGCAGCAGCTATAATTCGCTTTTTCCTTAAATATAAGCTGAATAAGCAGAGGGAAGAGTATGAGCAGGCACAGAAGATTCTAGAAGCCAATAAAATACATGAGGTGGATGAACTTAAATTCAAATTCTTTACCAATATAAGCCATGAGTTTAAAACCCCGTTGACACTCATTCTCACCCCACTGGAGAAACTGATGAAATCTCCTGCATCGGATGAGCAAAAAGCCACAATGAACATTATGCACAAAAATGCACAGAATTTACTGGAAATGGTAAATGAAATTCTCGATTTCAGAAAGTTCGACCTGAATAAAATGAACCTCAATATATCGCGTGGTAATATTATTGAATTCACAAAAGATATTTGCCAGTCTTTTTCTTCCCTTGCAGCAGAGAAGTCTATAAAATTGACTTTCACAACTTATTTGCAGGAATTACAAATGGAATTTGACAAAGAAAAGATGAATAAGATAATTACTAACCTCATTTCCAATGCTTTTAAATATACAGAAGAAGGACATATAGATGTCAGTATAGGCGTATCCGAATTGATGCAAAGTAATGAATCCTCTACTGCAAAACAGTTGACAATAAGGGTTTCAGATACAGGGGTTGGAATGGAATCGGAATACCTTGATAAAATATTCGACCGTTTTTTCAGAATTGAAAAAGCCGATAAAAATACCCCGTCGGGAACAGGTGTCGGTCTACATCTGGTGAGTGAATATGTGAAATTGCACGGAGGAGAAATAGAAGTGGAAAGTACAGTGGATAAAGGCTCTGTTTTTACAGTCTTGTTGCCTATCAACAATTCTACTTATAAAGAACTGAGCAGTCAGGATGTTATACATTCGGGCGATTCCGGAGATGCGGAGAAAGGTAAAAATGAAACTAAATCTGTTCAGAGGGCGAATTTACCATTATTGCTGATTGTAGATGATAATGAAGATTTTTGTGAGTTTATAACCAGTTTGTTCATAGATAATTACAATATAGTTACGGCCAATGATGGTGAAGAAGGCCTGCGTATCGTACTCGATCAGCTCCCCGAGATTATACTATGCGATGTAATGATGCCGAAGATGGATGGTTACGAATTTTGCAGGCAGGTAAAGGGGGATATACGCACATCCCATATTCCTATTATATTGCTTACGGCCAAGTCGTCGGAAGAGAATCGTTATTCGGGTATAGAAGCCGGAGCTGACGACTATATCGCCAAGCCTTTCAATATAGATATGCTGACACTGAAAATAGCCAAGATAATAGAGAAGCAAAAGAAGTTGCAAAGTAGTTTCAGGAAAAAAATCGATGTGGCGCCGAGTGATATTGAGATAACCTCAATGGATGAGAAATTCGTACAAAAGGCGATAGCCATAGTGGAACAGAATATAGGGAATGCCGATTTCCTGGTCGAGGATTTGTGTAAGGAGATGGGTATGAGCCGTGTGTATTTCTATAAGAAGACTCTTGCTCTGACAGACAAAACCCCATCCGAATTTATTCGTTTCATCCGCTTGAAACGGGCGGCCGATTTGCTCGAAAAGAGCCAGATGTTTGTGAATGAGATTGCTTTCCAGGTGGGATTCAATGATCCGAAGTATTTCCGTAAATATTTTAAGGAGGAGTTTGGAGTAACACCTAATGAGTATAAGAAGAATGAATCTAAGTGATTTTGATAACCTTGTAAACATTTCACCCCCTTTTAGGAGACATTTTGCCCCCTTCGGGGAATGAAGGTATTCCTATAATAGAAACATTGGGAATGGGATAAGATACAATAAAACAATACATTTGTGATATTGTAAAAACACTGATCCCATGAAAAAAGTATTATTGGCTTTAGCCTGTATTTTCTGTTCCTGCATCACACTTCTTTCGCAAAATAGATGGCAATATTATTTCAACGAGCCGGCTTCTGCATGGGAGGAGTCTATTCCGTTGGGTAATGGGCGTATAGGGATGATGCCTTGGGGAGGAGTGCACAGGGAACGTATCGTATTGAATGAGATATCTCTTTGGGCCGGAAATAAACAGGATGCCGATAATCCGGATGCTTATAAACATCTGGGTGAAATAAGAAAACTCCTTTTCGAAAAGAAAAACCGTGAGGCGCAGGAGTTAATGTACAAAACCTTTACATGTAAAGGTGAAGGAGGGAGTGGCGCAGATTATGGTAAATTTGAAAATTTTGGTAATCTCTATATAGATATTACTTATCCGGATGCATCTGCGGCAGTTTCGGATTACAGACGGACGCTGGATATGAATAATGCCTTATCGGATGTTACTTATACAAAAGGGGGGATTAAATATACAAGGGAATATTTTACCTCCTTTACGGATGATATTGGAATAGCCAGATATACTGCCGACAAATCAAAAGCTCTGAATATGTGTATATCTCTCGACCGTGACGAAAATTATGAGACATATGCGAGTGGTCCGGTTCTTTACATATTTGGCCAATTGCCGGCAGGCGAAGGCAAAGAGGGTATGAAATATCTGGGAATGGTAAAAGCAGAGCATAAGGGAGGGCAACTCTTTACCAATGCCAGGGATATAGAAATTAAAAATGCAGATGAGGTAACTCTTTTCATTTCTCTGGCAACCAACTACAATGGAGTGCAATACGAAAAGTTGGCAGCAGGTCTATTAAATAAACTGAAAGGAGATTATAAAATCCGGAAACAAAAGCACATTGAGAAATATCAAAACCTGTTTAACCGTGTAGACCTTACATTAGGCAAAAATAAAAATTCAGATTTACCTATAAACAAGAGATTAGAGGCTTTTGTAAACGACCGCAGCGATTACGATTTGGCGGCCTTGTATATGCAATACGGACGCTATCTGCTTATCTCATCTACACGTGAAGGAGGATTGCCTCCAAATCTGCAGGGACTATGGGCACCGCAAATACATACACCCTGGAATGGAGATTATCATCTGAATATAAATCTGCAAATGAATCTTTGGCCTGCCGAAGTTTGTAATCTCTCCGAATTACATCTTCCCACAATCGAATATGCAAAATCATTAACAGAACCCGGGCATAAAACGGCGAAAGTATATTATAACAGCGATGGATGGGTAACTCATATACTGGGTAATGTCTGGGGCTTCACTTCTCCGGGAGAGAGTCCGTCCTGGGGGGCGACCAATACTTCGGGTGCCTGGATGTGCCAGCATTTGTGGGAGCATTATCTCTATTCGCAGGATGTGGAATATCTGAAATCTGTATATCCTACAATGAAAGGCGCGGCTCTATTTTTCGAAAATATGTTGGTTGAAGACCCGAATAACGGCCATCTGGTAACAGCACCTACCACTTCTCCTGAAAATACTTATATAACAGAATCAGGTGATGTCTTAAGCGTTTGTGCAGGTTCTACAATGGATAATCAGATTGTGCGGGAATTGTTTACGAATGTATCCGAAGCCGCGAAAATTCTGAATACAGACGAGCAATGGATAAGAACCATAGAAACCAAAAAACAAAGACTGGCGCCTACCACTATTGGTAAATACGGGCAGATAATGGAGTGGCTCGAGGACTATGAAGAGGCTGAAATACATCACCGCCATGTATCGCAACTCTATGGCTTGCATCCCGGTTATGAACTGACATACGAAAAAACACCGGAATTGATGGAAGCCGCTAAAAAAACACTTGAACGCCGTGGGGACGAGTCTACCGGCTGGTCGATGGCATGGAAAATAAACTTCTGGGCGCGGCTCAAAGATGGTGATCGAACTTATAAGCTGATTGGTGATCTGCTGAAACCCGCGGGTAAAGGGCATGGTACATATCCAAACCTTTTCAGTGCACATCCGCCAATGCAGATAGATGGCAATTTTGGAGGTTGCGCGGGTATAGCCGAGATGCTGGTACAGAGCCATGCCGGATATATTGAGCTGTTGCCTTCCGTTCCGGATGCCTGGAAAGACGGTAGTGTGAAAGGTTTGAAAGTGAGAGGGGGAGGGGAAGTTTCTTTTGCATGGAAAAATGGAAAAGTTACGGATGTTGATTTCATTGCCTGGACAGCAAATACATTTGTTTTTAAACTTGCTGATGATAAAATGGGTATATCAGGAACAAAGAATTATAAAACAGAGAACGGAAAATTATTTCTTAATCTGAAAAAAGGGGAAATAGTCAGAATATCGAAATTTCCATAATGAATGAGAATCAGCAGCTAAAAAGACTGTGATTTTTCTATATAATTTTATCTATACAAGGCAGATAGCAAGCGAGTTATCGGCCTGAAAGGTTACAAAAAAGAAAACTACAGAAAGGTGTTACTTTTGTTACCTTTTAACAAGTTGTTGGTTTTTAGTAGTAAGTAGTAAAAGTTGAATTAAGTAATGATTAAAAAATAATATGGTCTATTTGTTCATATAAAGGAAAACTCCGTGTTACTCCTTTTACTCTGTGGTTTAAATATTTCAAGATATGCTTGCATATCAAATAAAAAACTAAAAACTCCAAGTTATTTTTTTATTGTTACTAATATTAATTGGAAACTGTGTTACATGTGTTACCTTTTACAAGTAATAAGTATTAAATATAAAGAGGTATCCATTGTTAACTGTTAACTGAAAAGGTTGTAACCTTTGTAACTTTTTGCATTTTATACAGGATAGTCACCCGTATAGTAGCTAGTGGGAGGTACAAGGACATACCTGACAAGAACGGAAAAGGTAACAAGTGGAAAAAATTGTAAAATGTGTAACTTTTGTAACTTTTTGAAGAAAGTTATGAGTAAACAAGATACAAGATACGAGTTGTTAACTGATGACTACTAATTGTAAAGCCATATATGCGATAGCTAAAGCTAACGGCTATCAGCTAAAAGCTGAAATATGTGTAACCTTTGTTACCTTTTGGAAAAGCTACGACTAAACGAGGTATTATTATTGACTGTTATCTATTGACTGAAAACTGTTTTAATCAGTAACTGGCAGAATTAAAAAACATAATTTAATAAAAACATATTACATAACATGAAAAAAACATTTATTTGCGGTTTGTTCAGCCTTTTCTTAATGAATAACGTGCAGGCACAAACAAACGCTACTCCGGTTTATCTGGACGATAGTAAACCTATAGAGACTCGAATAGAGGATGCCTTATCACGCATGACTCTTGAAGAGAAGATTGCTTTTATCCATGCACAGTCTAAGTTCAGTACACCGGGTGTTCCCCGTCTGGGTATTCCCGAATTGTGGATGAGCGACGGCCCTCATGGCGTACGCATGGAAATAGATTGGGATACATGGGCACATGCCGGATGGACAAACGATTCGTGCACGGCCTTTCCTGCACTGACGTGTCTGGCCGCAACTTTCAATCCGGAATTGTCATCATTATACGGGAATGCTATAGGCGAAGAAGCCCGCTACAGAAAAAAAGATATACTATTGGGCCCGGGGGTAAATATTTACCGCACTCCGATGAATGGACGCAACTTCGAATACTTGGGTGAAGATCCCTATCTGGCATCTAAAATGGTGGTACCTTATATTAAAGGTGTGCAGCAGAATGGAGTGTCGGCATGTCTGAAACATTTTGCACTCAATAATCAGGAAGTATGGCGCAATGTTATTGATGTAGAAGTAAGTGACAGGGCATTGTATGAAATTTATTTGCCTGCATTTAAAGCCGGAGTGCAGGAAGGTGGAGTCTGGTCTGTAATGGGCTCGTACAACAAGTTTAGAGGACAGTATTGCAGTCACCACGAGATATTGATTAATAAGATACTAAAAGGAGAGTGGGGGTACGATGGCATTGTTGTTACAGACTGGGGTAGTGCCCATGATACTAAGGAAGCTGCTCTTTACGGACTGGATGTGGAAATGGGAACATGGACGAACGGCCTGACTTGGGGCGAGAGCTTCGCATACGATAATTATTATCTGGCCCAGCCTTATCTGAAGATGCTGAAAAACGGCGAATTGCCGATGTCTACTCTCGATGATAAAGTACGCCGTGTGCTTCGCCTGACATTCCGGACTAATATGGAAAGGAAACGTCCGTTTGGTAGCTTTGCCACAAAGGAACACGCCGATGTGAGCCGTAAAGTAGCCGAAGAAGGCATTGTTTTGATGAAAAACACCAATAACTTTTTCCCTATTGCAAAAGGCAGATATAATAAAATTGTGGTGATCGGCGAAAACGCTACACGTTCACTTACCGTGGGAGGTGGTTCGTCGGAACTGAAAGTGAAAAAAGAAGTTTCGCCGCTCGAAGGGTTGATAAATAAATATGGTGCAGATAAAGTATTCTATACAATGGGCTACGGTTCCGGCCCAACGGTATATGATAATTTTGTGCCGTCCCCATATAATGCCGATTCATTAAAGCGTGAGGCTCTGGCATTAGTTAAGGATGCTGATGTCGTTCTTTTCTTCGGCGGGCTGAACAAAAATTATCAGCAGGATTGTGAAGGGGCCGACCGCATCACTTATGATCTTCCTTTCGGACAAAATGAATTGATAGAAGACTTGCTGAAAGTAAATAAGAATACGGGTATCGTGATTGTTAGCGGTAATGCCGTGGCAATGCCATGGCTGGATAAAGTATCCGCATTGATGCAGTCTTGGTATCTTGGTTCAGAAGCGGGTAATGCGACAGCGAATATAATAGCAGGTGATATAAATCCGTCGGGTAAACTACCTTTCAGTATTCCAAGAAAATTGGAAGACAACGGAGCAATGTCATTCGGGACTATTTCTTATCCGGGCGACAGCGTCACACAGATATACAAAGAAGATATACTCGTAGGTTATCGCTGGCATGATACGAAGAAGATACCGGCATTATTCCCGTTTGGATACGGATTGTCATATACTACGTTCGAATATGGGAAAGTATCTGCCGACAAGAAAGAATATGAAAAAAATGATGTCATAAAAGTTTCTTTTACGCTGTCCAATAAAGGAAACTTAGCAGGTTCGGAATCAGTACAGATATATGCCTCGCAGGCAAAACCATCCTTGGAACGTCCTGCCAAAGAACTGAAAGCATTCAAAAAAGTATTTCTTAATGCAGGTGAAAGCAAAACCGTAGAATTATCCGTTCCTGTGAAAGATTTGGCTTTCTTCGATGATAAAGCTCACGGTTGGATCGTAGAATCGGATAAATTTACACTACATTGTGCAGCGTCGTCTGCCGATGTGAAAAGTTCGGTAACTGTTCAGGTAAAATAACAGGTAGAGGTTAATGATGCATTAAAATGTTCTATTTTTTTCTGCTCCACTTCGTTGTGCTTAAACGTTCATTTTGGCATTGCCCAAAACGAACCAAAAGGCTAGCGCTCCGCTCCTCGGCGACCCAAAACCGTTTCGTCGGCTGAATCAAACAAACGGGCTATCGCCCCGTTTGATTCTACGCCGTCTGCAACGGATTGGGTACCCCGCCTGCGTCACTAATGCGCAAGGGCTGACGCACGCGGAGCTAAAGCCTGAAAAGACACAGTCCTGTCGCCGCATCGCGATAACGGCCTCATTCCGCAGGCAGGGTACCCAATCCGTAAAGCGGAGGTGTAGGGCAAAATAGGGTAGCTGCTATACACGGCTGATAATCCAACTAAAAATGATTTCGTATTATTTTGCCCCACCGCAGCTGCGGTTTTGGGTCGCCGGAGGGATGCAGCCTTGATTTTTTGTTTCGTTTTGCATCAAGGCAAAATGAAAAACAAGCCGATAGGCGCGTTAGAAAAAATAGAACATATAAATAAGCCAATACATATTTTATAAAACTTAAATAATTGATGCCATGAAAAACATGTTGAAAATATTTTTTACTTTATGCTTGCTGACCGTCTGTTCTATGCAGGTATTCTCTCAGTCAGGTTATAAAAATCCTATCCTAAGGGGATTTAATCCCGATCCCAGTATTTGCCGGGTGAACGATGATTTTTATATGGTTACCTCTTCTTTCGAGTATTTCCCGGGTTTGCCCATTTATCATAGCAAAGACCTTGTTAACTGGCAGCAGATAGGGCATTGCCTTACCCGTGATTCGCAACTTCCGTTATATAAGGCACCAGCTTCGGGAGGGCTGTTTGCACCGTCTTTGCGTTATCACGATGGGCTGTTCTATGTAATATGCACAAACGTGTCGGGCGGAGGTAATTTCTTTTGTACGGCGACTGATCCTGCCGGCCCGTGGAGCGAGCCTACATGGGTAGATATAAAAAGTATCGACCCCGATATCTTTTGGGACGAAGATGGTAAAACTTATTTCGTCACACAAGGTGATGAAGGTATCAGAGTGACAGAAGTAGACCTGAAAACAGGAAAAGTGATCGGTTCCGAGCATCTTGTGTGGGGAGGTATCGGAGGACGTTTCCCAGAAGCTCCTCATATTTATAAGAAAGATGGGTTTTACTACCTGCTACTGGGCGAAGGCGGTACGGAATATATGCATAGTGCAACGATAGGACGCAGTAAAAATCTTCTTGGCCCTTACGAATCATGCCCACTAAATCCTATACTTACACATGCAAACAGGATAGGGCAGGGGAATCCGATACAGGGCGTAGGACATGCCGACCTGGTGCAAGCCAATGATGGCTCGTGGTGGATGGTATTCCTCGGATTCAGGGTTACGCAGGTATATTCCTATTATCATATACTCGGGCGGGAAACATTCCTTGCTCCTGTAGACTGGCCGAAAGGCGGGTGGCCACAGGTGAACGGGAATGGGACTGTTTCGCTGGGAATGAACGTACCTACATTGTCGTCGCATCCTTTCGAGAAAGCTCCGGTACGAACCAATTTTGATGAGGAAAAATTAGGCTTCGACTGGCAGTATCTACGCAATCCTATAAGGGAAAACTATTCTCTTACTGAAAGAAAAGGTCACTTAAGAGTCAGTGCATCACCATATACATTGAATGAAACCGAGGCTGTATCTTTCGTGGCGCGCAGGCAAACAGAACATGACTTCAGAGCAGAGACGCTTCTTGAATTTGAATCTTCTGCCGAAAATGAGGAAGCAGGAATCACACTTATCCAGAACAATACACACCATTACGATTTGTTCCTTAAAAAAGTAAAAGGACAGCATATCGTTCAATTGCGTGTACAGGTAGGTTCACTTTCTTATATAGCAGCCGAAAAAGTGCTTAAAGGCAATAAAGTGAGATTTAAAATTGAAGGTGCTCCGCAGCAATATTCATTCTTTTGTTCCGAAACAGAGAATGGAGATTATAATGAATTGGGAAAACTGGATACCCGCTATCTGAGCACCGAGGTTGCGGGAGGTTTCACCGGTGTAATGATAGGATTGTATGCTTCATCGAATGGTAAAGTCAGTAAGGCAAAAGTGTATTACGACTGGTTCGATTACCGGGTGAAAGAATAGACATATTCAAACGAAAAATAAAAGTGAGATTCTGTAATTGTTGAATCTCACCTTTATTTTTCAAAACAAACCGGCTGTTTTCTCTATCCACATATCAGCCATTCGTTTATGGGCGGCGGCAGTAGGATGTATACCGTCCCAAAGCCAATAAGTTGCCGGAACATTCGGATATCTGACTAATAAGTCGCCGTATAATTTATCGAACGGAACAAGGACTGCATTATAGTCCGATGCAATCTTTTCTATAATCTCGCTGCATTCACCAAGTAGTTGATGGCGTAAATTCCACGCCCCCTGTTTATTCAGATTATCAGTTTCATAAGCAAAAGGTGTACATAATACGATTTTAAGATTCGGATTCTTTTCTAAAGATAAATCCAGAAGGTTACGGTATTTCGTATCCCAACCAGCCAGATCGAAGTCTTTATTTGTCCCATTGCTTAGATATCGGGCTATGTCATTAGTACCGATAAGAATGGATAATATATCCGGATTTATTTCCAGAGCATCGTCTTTCCATCGTTTTTCGAGGTCATCTAATGAGTTTCCGCTAATTCCTCTGTTATAAAATACATATCCCTGTTCCGGAAATGTTCCCATAAAGTAAGCTGCACATAAATACATATAGCCACTGCCGAAAATATGGTTTTGATCCCAATGATTACGTTCAGATGAGGGCTTTGCATCACCTCCGCCCCAGTTGCCATCAGTGATGGAGTCACCTATATATAGGAATTTTTTGTCTTTCCTTGCTATATCTTGGGCAGGAGTAGCATTTATTACTGTAAGGATTATAAGAATGGAAAGTATAGTCTTTTTCATAGCTGAATTTTACGGGTCTTGTATATCTGTTTATTTACTATGTAAATATAGTGATTTGTATAAAAAAGTTTGATAGGGAATGTCTGAAATATACTATGAACTTTGTACAGATATTATTGAGATGGTAAATCAAAAGAGATTACTTTGTGGGTAATCTCTTTATAAATTAAATATTAGATAATGTAGGTATCCCTTTTCTGTTATATCTCAACTCTTTCTCTTTCTTTTTATCCAAATATTTTTTTATCCTTGCTTTTCTGATAAGAATATTGACAGAGATGGCTATCGCACAATATATCAGGAATGGAACAACAATAAAATATGGTATATAACTTGTATATTCTCCAAAGTCAAAATCGCCCACAGCCAGAATCAGTAAATAAGAAAAGAAAACGATGTATGAAATCCTGTGTATTACCTTGTATTTCTCATATTTTTGCATAATAATCAAATTTTAATCTGTTATAAACTATAAGAAATTAGATTCTTAAAATAATTAGCAGTGAAGTCTTTTCATACGCACCCTTTCTTCTAAAAATATTTATATAATCTGTTTGGATAAACATAGACCTTAAAAAGCAGATTTCCAAATATTTTACATAATCTTTACAATTTCTGGGACCTTTATTGGATATTTTGATATAAATTGCAACCTGTTTTCGTCCTATTTAAAACAACTTCTTCTCCAAGAAGTAAAAAAACGATGATAAAATTTGTATTTAAAAAAAAGTTTATAACTTTGTGTTCACTTTTTGATATGAAATTATGACAAATTGCTTTTTACATGTCCTCATTCTTGATATTCTCCTCGTCGGCCAGAATAAATGAGAAAGGTGTGTATATTAGCTTGATAATATAAGGAATAAATAAAATATAGCCTTTCTCATTCTTGGGAAAGGCTTTTTTATAATATTCCGGATAATAAATAAACTAAAAAACAACTATAAGCCTGTGGTGATGAGCTAACGGCTAAATTAAGAAAGTTATGGGATTTGAATTAAGAAGTTCGACAAGTACACAAGGTAGACGCATGGCAGGAGCCAGAGCTCTATGGCGGGCAAACGGTATGAAGGAAGAACAGATGGGAAAACCATTAATTGCCATCGTAAATTCATTTACGCAGTTTGTACCGGGACATGTTCATCTACATGAAATAGGACAAAAGGTTAAAGCTGAAATAGAAGCGTTAGGTTGTTTCGCTGCCGAATTTAATACTATTGCTATCGATGATGGTATTGCGATGGGACATGATGGCATGCTCTATTCCCTCCCTTCGCGCGATTTGATAGCTGATAGCGTAGAATATATGGTAAACGCACATAAGGCCGATGCAATGATTTGTATCAGCAACTGCGACAAGATTACCCCCGGAATGCTGATGGCGGCCATGAGACTGAATATTCCTGCAATTTTTGTTTCAGGCGGACCGATGGAAGCAGGAAAGATGGATGGCCAACAGCTCGACCTGATAGATGCCATGATAAAGTCTGCCGATGATTCAGTTTCCGATAGGGAAGTAAGTTTAATAGAAAAAGCTGCTTGCCCTACTTGTGGTTCTTGTTCGGGTATGTTTACGGCAAATTCGATGAACTGCCTGAACGAAGCTATCGGATTAGCACTGCCCGGCAATGGTACTATCGTAGCCACACATGCCAACCGCATGCAATTGTTCAAAAATGCGGCAAAACAAATCGTTACCAATGCCTATCGTTACTACAGAGATGGAGACGAGTCGGTTCTCCCTCGTAAAATTGCAACAAAAACAGCTTTCCTTAATGCTATGACACTCGACATAGCTATGGGAGGTTCTACAAATACTATTCTTCACCTTTTAGCTATTGCTCAGGAAGCCGAAGTGGATTTCACAATGGATGATATTGATAAATTGTCCCGTAAAACACCTTGCCTCTGCAAAGTTGCTCCCAATACACAGAAATATCATATACAGGACGTAAACCGTGCAGGAGGTATTTTGGGCATAATGAAAGAACTGGATAGAGCTAAGTTGATAGATAGTTCTGTTTCAAGGGCAGATGGACTTACACTTGCCCAAGCAATTAGTAAATATGATATTACAAAAAATACAATTATAACCAGAGAGGCGGAGCTTACATACAAATCGGCTCCCGGTAATCGCTTTAATCTTGTAATGGGGTCTCAGGATAATTATTTTCCTACACTCGATATAGACAGGGAAGCGGGATGTATTCGTAATGTAGAACATGCCTATACCAAAGACGGAGGTCTTGCTATACTGAAGGGGAATATTGCACAGAACGGATGTGTAGTGAAAACAGCGGGGGTGGATGAAAGCATTTTCAAATTTAAGGGGACTGCAAAAGTATTTCATTCGCAGGATGCGGCATGTGAAGGTATTCTGAAAGGTGAAGTTGTTGCCGGAGATGTAGTCATCATTACATATGAAGGACCGAAAGGTGGACCTGGTATGCAGGAAATGTTATACCCGACGTCCTATATTAAATCTAAGCATTTGGGTAAAGAATGTGCTTTGATTACAGATGGACGGTTCTCCGGAGGTACATCCGGCTTGTCTATTGGTCACGTTTCACCCGAAGCTGCATCAGGCGGAGCCATAGGGCTGGTTCGTAGTGGCGATATCATAGAAATAGATATTCCTAAACGTTCCATTAATGTGAAGCTTTCTGATGCAGAACTGGAAGTACGACGACAGGAAGAATTGGCAAAAGGAAAGGATGCTTTTAAGCCAAATCGCGAGCGTTATGTATCCAAAGCACTGAAAGCCTATGCGAGCATGGTAAGTTCGGCTGATTTGGGAGCAATAAGAATTATCGAATAAGAGATCCGTAATAAAATATAGGAATGAATATTGTTCTTTGTATCGATAATAATTATATTATGCCTTGTGGTATAACAATGATTTCTATATTGGAGAATAACGGAGATTTACCTGTTACTTTTTATATAATAGGTATGGATCTTAGTGAAAAATCCAAAGATGAATTGTCTTTAGTGCTTTTTCGGTATCCGAATTCCTCGCTTTTCTTCTATGATATAAAGACAGAATTCCTGGAATCATATAATTTTTCGTTGTATGGTTTCGACCATTTGAGTCTTGCTTCATATTCGAGGCTTTTTATCGCTGATATACTTCCCCGAGATATAAATAAAGTACTATACCTGGATAGTGATATTATCGTATCTCAAAGTTTATCCGCACTATGGAATACTGATATAGATAATTATGCTGTTGCCGGAGTTCCCGATATGTATTGCACGTTTTACGCCAATGTTTTTGAGGTCTTTGGATATAGCGATTCATTTAAGTATGTCAATGCAGGCGTACTGTTGATAAATCTGAAATATTGGAGGGAACAAAACCTGATGGAGCATTTTATCAATTTCTATAATGAGAATCATGAACGGTTGCTCTACCATGATCAGGATATTATCAATGGAACTTTGTATGACTCTAAACTGGCATTGCCTATAAAATACAATGCTTTGGATTTTTACTTTTTCCGTATGAGGCACGATTTTTATCAATATCAGAACGAGATTGATGAGGCGATGAAAGCTCCGGTGATCATTCATTATACATCTCCGGATAAACCATGGATAATGACATGTGAGCATCCTTTGAAAAAGGAGTTTCTGAAGTATAAGAAATTGTCTCCCTGGAGAAAAGTCCCATTAATATGGAACAATAATGAATCGCTATCAAAAAAAATAAAATGTTATAAGAGGGCAGTTTTGTATGCCTTAGGATTGAAAGAGCCGAAAAAGTATTTAAGGGTGGTGAGGAACACCAAAGATTATGGATATGAATTCAAATAACGGCTTATATAATTTTGGATTAATTCAGTAAATGATAGAGTATAATATATATGATTATGGATACAAAAATAACAGGAAGTGAAGCCCTTATCCGTTCTTTGATAAATGAAGGGGTAGATACTATATTCGGATATCCGGGAGGTGCTATTATGCCCGTATTCGATTGCTTATACGATTTCAAAAAAGAGATAAATCATATTCTTGTTCGTCACGAACAGGGGGCAACGCACGCGGCGCAAGGTTATGCACGCACTTCGGGCAAAGTTGGAGTGGCTCTTGTGACATCCGGGCCCGGAGCCACGAACGCAGTTACAGGTATAGCCGATGCTATGCTCGATAGTACGCCTATGGTTGTAATATCCGGTCAGGTTGTTTCTTCCCTTTTGGGTAGTGACGCTTTTCAGGAAGCAGATGTTGTGGGTATCACCCAGCCTATTTCGAAATGGTCGTATCAGATACGCCGCCCCGAAGATATAGCTTGGGCAGTTGCAAGAGCATTTTATATAGCTTCTACAGGTCGCCCGGGTCCGGTAGTACTCGATATTACCAAAGATGCTCAGGCTGGAAAAGTCGAAAATTATGCATATAATAAGGAAATCTTTATTCGTAGTTATCAGCCAAAACCCGATGTTAAAGATGCTGAAATAGAAGCTGCAGTACAAATAATAAACGAAGCAAAGAAGCCTTTGGCTTTGGTAGGTCAGGGTGTTATTTTGGGAAATGCAGAAAAAGAACTCCTTGCTTTTCTTGAAAAATCAGGTGTTCCTGCTGCATCCACAGTATTGGGACTTTCGGCCATACCATCCGATCATCCGCAACATGTAGGAATGTTGGGTATGCATGGTAATATAGGGCCTAATCGTAAGACGAATGAGTGTGATGTGCTGATTGCCATCGGTATGCGTTTCGACGACCGTGTAACCGGAGATTTGAAGACATATGCCAAACAGGCAAAGATTATACACTTCGATATAGATAAGGCAGAAATAAATAAGAATGTGACTGTAACTGCCCGTGTATTGGGTGATGTAAAAGACTCTCTGCCCAAAGTTACAGAGAAACTTAAAGGGAATCGATTTCCGGAATGGCTGGCTGAGTTCAGGGCTTGCGACGATGAGGAATATAACTTTGTTATCAAAGATGAACTACATCCCGAATCAGGAAAACTGAAAATGGGAGAAGTTATAAATAAAGTATCGGAGGCTACGAATAATGATGCGGTACTTGTTACAGATGTAGGCCAGCACCAGATGATGGGTGTTCGCTATTTCAAATACAATCGTAGCCGTAGCGTGGTTACTTCCGGCGGACTGGGTACAATGGGGTTTGGGCTTCCGGCAGCTATCGGAGCTAAATACGGTGCACCGGACCGTACGGTATGTTTGTTCGTGGGCGATGGAGGTATACAAATGACTATACAGGAGCTAGGCACTATCATGCAAACAGGCATCGACGTTAAAATCGTAATTTTGAATAATCACTTTTTGGGAATGGTACGCCAGTGGCAGGAACTTTTCTTTGACGAACGGTATTCCGAAACAGTAATGAAAAATCCTGATTTTGTAAAAATAGCTGAGGCATATAATATTCCGGCTAAAAAGGTGGATACAAGAGAAGAACTGGATAAAGCTATAGCGGACATGCTGAGCCACAAAGGTTCTTATTTGCTGGATGTACAGGTTGAGGCTAAGGGTATGGTATATCCGATGGTTCCGGCCGGCACATGTGTGACAAATATATTATTGGGAAATGAATAATCAATTAGCAAATTCGGATATTAGCAAATTCGAAAATGAATAAGAGATATAACATTTGCTAATATGCTAATACGCTAATTTTCAAATTAAAAATTATGCAAGATAAAACATTATATACAGTAACCATTTTTTCGGAAAATACAGTCGGGCTGCTCAGTCAGGTAACCAGCGTATTTACCCGTCGCCAGCTGAATATAGAAACTCTTTCTGTATCGCCGTCAGCATTGAAAGGAATACACAAGTTTACGATCACTGTTTTCTGCGATGAAGAGATGATAAAGAAAGTTGTTCTGCAAGTTGATAAACGTGTCGATGTTCTGAAATCGTATTATAATACCAATGACGAGCTGATACATCAGGAGATTGCCCTTTATAAACTTTCCACTCCCGATTTTTTGAAAATAGAGTCGGTAGAAGGTCTTATCAGGAGATACAATGCGCGTATCCTCGATATCAATGAAAATAGTGTGGTTTTGGAGAAAACCGGACATTATCAGGAAACGCAGGATCTGTTTGAGGAATTGAGTAAAACGATAGGGGTATTACAGTTTATCCGTTCAGGGCGAGTGGCGATCACCAAATCCAAAATAGAGCGGCTTAGTGATATGCTGGCCGAATTGGATAAAAAATACGAAGTGGATAAGTAATGAGTTGTTAACAGATTTGAGTATTTTTACAAATCGTTATTAACTTAATACTAACTCATATACTTATAACATGATGACTCCTATTGGCCGATACGAATTCGGAATTGATGCGTACTTAACAGATTTCAGAGGGAAAGCTACATTGCCGATGATCGGCGGATTTATGCTTCAAGCAGCCACAAAGCATGCAGAAGAACGTGGATTCGGCTATTCAGCAATGACATCCCAGCAACGGGTTTGGGTGCTTTCCCGTATAGCAATTGAAGTATTTGAATATCCGAAAAACGATACGGTAATGGTGCTCAAAACATGGGTGGCCAGTGTTAACAGACTATTTACCGAACGGCATTTCTCATTTGAGGATGAACAAGGAAGAGAGATCGGCTTTGCAAAATCGCTTTGGGCATCTATTGATCTGGAGACCCGCAAACCGACGAATGTTTTGGAATTGGATGGATTGTCCGATTATATCGCCGAAAAGGAAAATCCGATAGAGGGAATGACTAAAATACCGGCATTGAAAGATGATTATGAGGTTGCCACTGATTTTGTCGTTAAATATAGCGATGTCGATATAAACAAACATCTGAATAGCATGAAATATATTGAACACTTTGTAGATGTATTCGATATTGACATGTTCAGAGAGAACGAAATTCGCCGTATAGAGATAAACTATATTTCGGAAGGCCGTTATGGAACAAAGCTCGATATTCTTAAGCGAACTGAGAAAGATAATATATTTGTACTTGAAATGAAAGACGGAGATATGACGGTCTGTTCTACGAGAATCATTTGGGATTAATGACATAATAATTATAATAAATAACAAGTTCTTTAATTAATTAAACAAAAACAAAAATGGCAGAAATGAATTTTGGCGGCGTTGTAGAACAAGTAGCCACCCGCGATGAATTTCCATTGGAAAAAGCAAGAGAAGTATTGAAAAATGAAACCATCGCAGTTATCGGTTACGGTGTACAAGGTCCGGGACAAGCATTGAATCTTCGCGATAATGGATTCAATGTAATCATTGGTCAACGCAAAGGTGGTAAAACATGGGAAAAAGCTATCGCTGACGGTTGGGTTCCGGGCGAAACTTTGTTCGATATTGAAGAAGCTGCCGAAAAAGGTACAATTATTCAATATCTGTTGTCAGATGCTGCACAGATAGAAGTATGGCCTCGTCTGAAACCATATCTGACAGCCGGTAAGGCTTTGTATTTCTCTCACGGATTCGGTATCACATATAAAGAGCGCACAGGTATTATCCCTCCGGCCGATGTGGATGTTATTCTTGTTGCTCCTAAAGGTTCGGGAACAAGCCTTCGCCGTATGTTCCTTGAAGGTCGTGGTTTGAACTCAAGTTATGCTATCTTCCAGGATGCGACAGGCCGTGCTAAAGAACGTGTAATCGCTCTTGGTATTGGTGTTGGTTCAGGATATTTGTTTGAGACAGATTTCAAACGTGAAGTATATTCTGACCTCACAGGTGAGCGTGGAACATTGATGGGTGCTATCCAAGGTATTCTGCTTGCTCAATATGAAGTACTACGCGAAAACGGACACTCTCCGTCAGAAGCATTTAACGAAACTGTAGAAGAGCTAACTCAGTCTCTGATGCCTTTATTTGCAGAAAAAGGTATGGACTGGATGTATGCAAACTGTTCTACTACAGCTCAGCGTGGTGCACTAGACTGGATGGGACCATTCCACGATGCGTCAAAACCTGTCTTTGAAAAATTATACAAAGAAGTAGCTTGTGGAAATGAAGCTCAACGCTCAATTGATACTAATTCAAAACCTGATTACCGTGAAAAACTGGAAGAAGAATTGAAAGCTCTTCGCGAAAGTGAAATGTGGAGAACGGGAGCAGTTGTAAGAAAATTGAGACCGGAGAATAATTAAGATAAACTATTCTATAATAAAAGGCTGAATTTATTAAAATTCAGCCTTTTTCTTTTATAGATAGAGTTACAATTTAATTAGAGAACTGGTGTAATGGCACCTGACGATAATATTGCAGCGCTTTTTTCCTTATCACAACTTCTTTTGCAACAATATCTTTATTTATGTAATCAGTCCATAGGGTGCTGATTTCATCACTTTGGATATTTACAGTATAATTTCCGAAACTGTTTAAAGTGTCTACTATTTTTCTAAACCGTTTGCGTTGATCTGTACATTCTATGCTGAATGTTGCTTGCTGATTGTTTGTCGCAAAGAATAGTAAAGTATCTGTATTTTCTTTTCGGACGTATTTAAACATCACGATCTCATTCAAAAGAGTGGAATAGATTACTTTATCTTTATGAATGACAGACAGGCTTGCACTGGAAATGTTAACCGTAAATGTTTTAACGAAAGCTTTTTTCAATAAGAGGACAACCGATAATATCAAGACCGGAATCACAATTATGAGGAGCGAGTCAATTCCATTATCAATCAGAGTATTAGAAAAGTAGATAATGGCTGATAAAAAAACTGAAAGTATCAATAATATACTGATAGTTAAAGCTTTTATATTAAACGTTTTAAGTTTAAATGATTTCATTAAAGTGGTGTTGTATTCCATATGTTACTAAGGATATATTCCTATTCAACATTCTATATTGCACTGCCCCAATATATCACGACCTATATCCATATAGGTTTTCCAATACCATTTTCTAAAACTAGAAAATCCCTCTTTTACCCAAATCTTTCTGTGTTAAAATATAACCTGGGCTTATATTTATTTGTCTCTAAGTAATTCATTTTATTCAAAATAAAAAGATTGTAAGCATATACAATTTCTCTTAAAATGACTAAAAATCGTTTACAAAAGTATGAAAGTTATTTATAAAATAAAAATTTTTCTAATCAAAAAACCTTTATTTGTATCATATATAAAAAGAAAGCATGTATCCGAGCCGGATACATGCCTTCTACAATTTTAATTTATATGATTTGTTAAATCGCATTGATTTCTTTCAAAACAACATTTGTTTTGTGAACAGCGGCAGCTGAAGCTTCGAATTTTTCTTTTTCATCAGCAGTCAGTTTCAGGTCAATAATTTTCTCCCAACCGTTCTTTCCCAAAACTACCGGAACGCCTATACATATATCATTTTGACCATATTCACCTTCTAATGTAACACAACAAGGAATTACTTTCTTCTGGTCATGAATGATAGATTCCACAACATATGCTCCTGCTGCTCCCGGTGCATACCATGCAGAAGTACCCAGTAAGCCGGTTAATGTTGCACCACCGACCATTGTATCGGCAACTACTTTATCCAGAACTTCTTTTGATAGGAATTCTGAAACCGGAATGCCTTTGTATGTGGCCAGACGTGTAACAGGAATCATTGTAGTGTCACCATGTCCACCGATTACCATACCTTCCACTTCATTAGGATTACAACCCAAGGCTTCGCTCAGATAGAATTTGAAGCGGGAACTGTCTAGTGCTCCACCCATACCTATAACGCGGTTTTTAGGCAGGCCTGTAACTTTAGACGCCAAATATGTCATTGTATCCATTGGGTTGGATATGATGACAAGGATAGCATTAGGTGAATATTTAAGGATGTTTTCAGCAACACTTTTTACGATACCGGCATTTACTCCGATAAGCTCTTCTCTGGTCATACCCGGCTTGCGTGGTATACCCGAAGTTATAACTACAACATCGGAATTAGCTGTAGCAGCATAATCATTAGTTACGCCTTTGATACGTGTGTCAAAACCCAGAAGTTGGGCTGTCTGGTTCATATCTATTGCTTTACCTTCCGAAACGCCTTCTTTTACATCCAGCATTACTACTTCATCTGCCACTTCGTTAAATGCAAGTACATTTGCACATGTAGCACCCACATTTCCGGCACCTACAACTGTTACTTTAGACATAATATTTCTTTTATAATAAATTAATAAATTGATTCCAAGATTTCAAATAGTCAAGCATATCCTATATATTATAGGTCTCATGTCATAAAAGACTAACAAATGTACATGCTTATTCTGATATAAAGAAGATTTTGGTCGTCAAAAATATCAGGAATTATTAAAAAAAGCGAAAGCCTTTTATCCTTTTGCTCAATATGCTGAAAACATCTATATTTGTAGTCGCTTAATATTTTAACATAATTATGAGCACGGAACAAAAGAACAATTCTAAGATATTATTAATTGTAATAATCCTGCTACTTGTAGCAATGGGTATAGCCGGATATTATATATTCAGTCAGAAGACACAGATAAGTGAGTTGCAGGAGGAGAGTAGCTTAAATAAACAGCAACTGGAAGATGAATATGAGAATCTCACCATGCAGTATGAAGGCTTTAAGCTGAATATCAAAAACGATTCTTTGCTGCAAAAGCTGACCAATGAGCAGGCTAAGGTTCAGAGATTGCTGGAAGAGTTGAAAACTGTAAAAGCGGATAATAAGGCTGAAATATCAAGATTGAATAATGAATTGGCCAGTTTGCGCAAAATTCTGAAATCATATATCGTTCAGATCGACTCTTTGAATCAGGCTAACGAACGCTTAAGAAAAGAGAAAAGTGAAATAACCAACAAATATCAGGAAGCTACCCGTACATTGAATGAAGTGTCGCAACAAAAGCAAAATCTGACTGAAAAAGTTACTTTGGCGGCTAAGCTTGATGCTACGGGTATCAGTGTACTGGCTACTAATAGTAAAGGTAAAGTGCAGAAAAAGATTAATAAAGTAGAACAACTGATAATAAACTTTACTGTTACCAAGAATATAACCGCCGAACCAGGAGAACGGACAATTTACCTGCGGATAATGAAACCGGATAATGATGTTCTGACTAAAAGCCGTACTAATGTTTTTCCATACGAAAACAAGGATATTAATTACTCGATAAAGAAGATCATTGAATATGGTGGTGAAGAGGTTGGAGTAACCATGTATTGGAATGTCGAAGAATACCTGATGCCGGGTACCTATCGGGTTGATATATTTGCAGATGGAAGTCGTATCGGAATGAAATCCTTTACTTTGGAAGATTAATGAAAATTATAGAAGTATGGAAGGATCATCTTTTTATTATCCAGTCTCTTGCCGACAGGATATGGCCTCCTACATTCGCAAATATTCTCACATCTGACCAGATCAGATACATGATGGATATGATGTACAGTACATCAGCTCTGGAGGAACAAATAGAGGTGTTAGGGCATCATTATCTTTTGGCAGAAGAGAATGGAGAGTATTTAGGCTATGTTTCTTATGAGTTCGATTATAAGGATGCTGATATAACAAAGATTCATAAGATATATGTACTGCCGTCTTTGCAGGGAAAAGGGGTAGGCCGTCTCTTTATTGATGCTGTCGGGAGGATAGCAAAGGAATATGGCAATGCAGAATTGTCATTGAATGTAAACCGCTTTAATAAAGCCATTGATTTCTACAAACGTTTGGGCTTTGAAGTGATTAAAAGCGAAGATATAGACATTGGTAATGGTTTCCTTATGGAAGATTACGTGATGAATAAAAAGATCTGAGCAGAACAATTTTTCCTCTCTATCTGTTTTTAATTCAACAAATAATATATGCTTGCTGAAGTAAATGCTGGGTTTCTCTCGTCTGGCGGACTACATTGTATTCATATATTTTTTGAACTAATAAAGATCTCATAATAATCATTTTATATCAGTTATTTCATTTTTTTACGAAACCGGCGAATTATGTTTCGAACTATTTCGATAAAAAATATGCCGGGATATAATATTTGTTAATAATTATGCTATATTTGCCATGTTAACTTTAATAACAAGAGCGATAAAATCATAAAACAAAGTAAGTATATCAGCATATATAGTAGATACTATCTGTTTTATCATAATTTTGTTGCATTTGTTAACAATCTGATAATACCGAATATTAATCAAAAAATTAATACGCATGAAGAAACTTTTAGCCCTATCTCTCATTTTATTTCCGTTGAGCCTGATGGCTAGTGAAGCAGACTTAAAAGTCCCTGATTTAGGAAGTGGTTATAACCTCCTGCTTTGGGGCCTTTTAATTCTGTTACTCGGCATTGCATTTGGCTTGGTGCAGTATTTTAATATAAAGAAGCTACCTGCACATCAATCGATGCTCAATGTATCGAAGACTATTTTTGAAACTTGTAAAACCTACCTGTTGCAGCAGGGCAAGTTTCTCTTCTATCTGTTGCTGATTATCTCGGCAGTAATGCTTATCTACTTCGGGTTTTTGTCCAATCCGGAAATAGTAGCAAAAGGGGAAGTTGGCAGAGCTACATTCCTTGCTTTTGTCCTCTTTTGGACAATATTGGGTATTCTCGGCTCATATGGTGTGGCCTGGTATGGTATCCGTATCAATACACTGGCCAATTCACGAACAGCATTTGCCTCATTGCGCAAACGTCCGTGGGATGTAGTAAATATCCCGCTTAAAGCCGGAATGAGTGTCGGTGTGATGCTTATTACGGTAGAGCTCATAATGATGCTTGTTATCCTCTTATTTGTTCCCGGGGATATGGCCGGGGCTTGCTTACTCGGATTTGCGATTGGTGAATCCCTCGGCGCATCCGCACTACGCATAGCAGGAGGTATCTTTACCAAGATAGCCGATATCGGGGCCGATCTGATGAAGATCGTATTCAATATTAAGGAAGATGATCCCCGTAACCCCGGCGTAATAGCAGACTGTACGGGAGATAATGCCGGCGATAGTGTAGGACCTACAGCCGATGGTTTCGAAACATACGGTGTGACAGGAGTTGCTCTGATCTCATTTATCATACTGGCGGTATTGAATGTCGAATATCAGGCGGCCTTTATAGTTTGGATATTCGTTATGCGTCTGATGATGTTATTTACGTCCATCCTGTCTTACTATATCAATCAGGGGATTGCTACTGCTAAATATAAGAACTCAATCAAGTTCGACTTCGAAGTACCTCTTACCGCCCTTATATGGATTACATCTGTTGTGTCTATTGCGGCAACATATATTGCCAGCTACTTCTTACTGAAAGAAATGCCTGATGGCTTATGGTGGAAACTAGCTTCTATTATCAGTTGCGGTACATTTGCCGCTGCTGTGATCCCTGAACTTACAAAGGCTTTTACCAGTTCATCGTCCCGCCATGTAAAAGAGGTGGTTACCGCTTCACGCGAAGGAGGAGCTTCGCTGAATATCCTTTCGGGTATGGTAGCCGGTAATTTCAGCGCATTCTGGAAAGGGCTTACAATAGCATTGCTGATGGCTGTTGCTTACTTTATCTCTACTCAGGAACTGGGAAGTATAATGTCTCACCCTTCTATCTTTGCCTTCGGTCTGGTAGCTTTCGGCTTGCTGGGTATGGGGCCGGTTACTATTGCTGTAGACAGCTATGGGCCTGTAACGGACAACGCACAATCGGTATTCGAGCTCTCCCGTATAGAACACTTACCCAACATATCGGCAGAAGTGAAGAAAGACTTTGGTTTCGAACCTGATTTCGAGAAGGGGAAAGAGTACCTGGAAGAAAATGATTCGGCCGGTAATACATTTAAGGCTACCGCCAAACCCGTACTTATCGGTACGGCCGTGATCGGGGCTACCACAATGATATTCTCAATTATTCTGGTGCTGGAAAAACTCGGATTGCTGAACATCGACCTTATTGCCGCTCCTGTACTACTGGGTTTCATCTGCGGAGGTTCCGTTGTCTACTGGTTCTCTGGCGCTTCTATGCAGGCTGTTACTACGGGTGCATACCGTGCAGTAGAGTATATAAAGAAGCATATCAATCTTAATAAGGAAGAGGCTGATATAGAGGATTCTAAAGCGGTTGTGAAGATCTGTACCCAGTATGCTCAGGTGGGTATGTGGAATATTTTCCTTGCCTTGTTATTCATCACTATGGCCTTTGCCTTTATCGATCCTAACTTCTTTGTAGCATATCTCATATCCATTGCTGTATTCGGCTTATTCCAGGCCATCTATATGGCAAACGCAGGAGGAGCATGGGATAATGCCAAGAAAATAGTCGAAGTGGAATTGAAGGAGCGTAATACCGACTTGCATGCTGCCACAGTAGTTGGCGACACTGTCGGCGACCCGTATAAAGACACATCGTCGGTTTCGTTGAATCCTATCATAAAATTCTCAACATTATTTGGATTGCTGGCTGTAGAGATTGCGATTGAGATTCCCGACTATTGCAAATGGATTGGATTGGTATTCCTTGCCGTGGCGTTAGTCTTTATTTACCGTTCATTTTATTCAATGAGAATTGTAAAGCAATAAATATAAGTGATGGAGAATGAAGGATAAGGATTTACCCTTCATTCTCCATTGGTTATTTTCAGTGCTTATAGTCCTCAGATAATACCCTCACTTCTGCTATTTTGGTTGTCACACTATTTGTTGCAGCCACGATTTTTACTTCGAGTATTTCCTTTCTTTTTTCACTTTCGGGAACAGGATATGTAGAAGTAAAGAGGTTATCTCCTCCATCACCGTTCAGACTCAGCGAAGCCACTTTCCGACCATTTACAAAAACGTCAAAATTGCGATTTTGGTCACGGTCAAAATATTTCAGATACAGGTAATTGGCATTCTTGCCGGCATTCTTCAACTGATAGCTGAACCAACCCCTTGCTTCACGCCAGTGTATGTCCTCGATAAAGCCTGTATTCGATTTATCGGATTGTATAAAGTGATCCGATTCGGGTTGTTGTTCCCCGCAGACTACTTTATCGGCTGTAATCCCATCCAGTTTGATTCTTTCCTTTTCTTCGTTTTCTATTTTCTGCTGTATTTCTTTCACTCCTTCGGCTGTTGCCTGTGGCCAGTAGATGATATAGCGCGACTCATGCAGGCGGAAGAATGGTATAAGTTCCAGTCCTGCCGTATATTTTTCGGGATAGAGCCCCGATAGATGGAACGTCAGGCGCTTTCCCTGTACAGGTTTTACCAAAGAAGCTATTTTATCCGGATCGCTGACGATAATCGGCATATCTTTCATCGGTATTTGCCTGCCGTGAGCAATGTGTCCGCCCCGGCTGTCGTCGGCAAACAATCCCGTCATATCTTCGGTTCCCGTCTTTGCGGCAAGGGTAACAGGGCCGTAGAAAATAGAGTAATAGTTCGATTTATCAGGCAATTGCTCTACCGTTATTCGCATAGGCATTTCCATTACTACCTTATCACCCTTTTTCCATTTACGGTCGATAGATATATAGCTTGCCGGATCTTGCGATGCCGGATAATCTTTACCATTCACAGTCACTTTCACTGCACCCTTTTCTACCCATGCCGGATAGCGTAGCTTTAAGGTGAAAGCAGTTGTTTTTTCAGGATTGATGGTCAATTGGGTTTTAGCTTCGTCAGGAAATACATTTTCCTGCATCACTTCCATATTTTTTTCTTTCCAATTTAATCTCGAAGGAATAAATAGGTTCACATACAATTCATTATCTGTATGGGCATAGATCATCTCTCCGTATTTGGCATGGTTTTCTATCCCTGAACCTACACAGCACCAGAAACTTGTCTGCGGCTGGGAATATACACGGTAGTGCCCCGGACGCATCTGGGTAAAATAAACAAATCCTCCCTGTTCCGGATTCTGGGTAGAAAGGATATGATTGTATAAAGCCCTTTCGTAATAGTCCATATACTTCTCATCCTGCGACGTTCGATAAAGCATTTTCGACAGGCGCAACATATTGTATGTATTACATGTTTCAGGGCCTTCGATACTCTTTATCACTCTCGAAAAATCATTCGTCGGGTTGAAATGTTCTCCCACACTGTTGCCTCCGATACTTACCGAACGATGTTCCACAACCGTTTCCCAGAAGAAGCGTGAAGCTTCCGACCACGATTCGTTACCTTCCACATCGGCTATGCGTTTAAATCCAAGCACCTTTGGTATTTGTGTATTGGCATGCATCCCGGTCAGTTTATCTTCATGGTTGAGCAGGGGATTAAGCACCAATTGATGTGAAAACTGATGCGCCAGTTTCAGGTATTTCTTATCGCCTGTTATCGCGGCTACATCGGCGAATGTCTCATTCAGTCCGCCATGTTCACTGCGAAGCATATCCTGTATCTGTTCTTCCGATAGTTTCGACACCAGATTGATCGCCCAATCGGTCATTTTTATCAGCATCTCCTTTGCCATATCGTTATTTGCATAGAGGTAAGCATCACGCAGCCCGGCATAGGTCTTATGGATATTATATAATGGAACCCATTTGCCGTTAAGGTCAAAACCTCCGGCTCTGATATTTCCGTTCGCCACTTCTTCCCAGATAGCTTTTCCTCCCGGAACACCCCCTATATAACCGTTGCCGTTGGCATCCTGACAACGTTTCAGTTCACTAACCATATAGTCGAGACGCTCTTTTATCTGTTTGTCGCCTGTCGAAGCATACATCAGCGACAATGCCGAGAGGTAATGGCCTCCGATGTGCCCGTCGAGTCCGGTATTTTCCCAGTTGGTATAGCTCTCGGCTTTAGGTGTCAGTCCGGATTCACGCAGGAAGGGGGACAAGAGCCTATCGGCTTTCAGTTCCAGCAGGTATTGTTTATCCAGGTCTTCCGCGTGCTTAAACGGGCTATCCAGCAATCTTACGTCCTTCAAACTAAAAGTTTCTACTTTTGGTTTCAACTGGGCATTCATACACAATGTGCTGACAATAAGCCCGGTAATGATATAAATTCTTTTCATTTTATGTTTTAACTAAATATTCCAGGAAACCTGTATTGAATTAACCTTTATTTGCTATATATTGTTAAAAAGTAACAGAAGTAACAGATATTTTAGCTATTAGCTGATAGCTTTTAGCCGTTAGCGGCGCGAAGCGACAAAACTCGTAATCTGTAACTTGCAACTTATTATCTTGTTTTCATTTATTAACCATGTTTGGTTAAAATCTGACACATCTGACAGTTTTTCAGTATTTTTACCTTGTTGTTTTTGCATTCGTTAACCATATGTAGTTAAAAGGTAACAAAGGTTACACGGACAGCAATTAATAATTAAGAATGAACAATTAATAATTTGATTGTTATACTGAGTGGAGCGAAGTATCTCGTCAGTTAACGATTAACAACTTGTATCCTGTGTCTTGTCTACTCGTATCTCATATAACTTCCAACTTATTACTTAAAACTCATTACTTGTTAAAAGGTAACAAAGGTTACACTTTTTCATTCATTTGCTAATATGCTAATTTACAAATCTCCTAATTATTTTTTCAAAGAACTATAAGCTAACAGCCAAAGGCTAATAGCTCACTATATAGATAAATTTTTTAATTTGTCTTAAACCTTAGCACAGTGAAAGAATAAGCGGGTAATTTACAGTTATCGCCTGCATTGAAACTATCTGATACAGGTTTGGCCGATTTATCGTCAGGTGTGCCTGTCAGCAAAGTTCTTGAAGCCACCGGATTTGTAATATTGATACCTGTCAGATCTAATTTTGCATTTACTTCTACAGGCAGCATATTCACCAGTTTCACTATCACATCTCCGGTCTTGCTATCATGCACGATTGATTTTGCAATACGCTTTTGAACTGCATCCCGATTGTTTGAAAGCTCAATCTTACTTGTCAGGTATTCGTCTCCCGAATGCTGTCCGTACAGTTGCTGTACATAGTAGCCCACAGTCGGTTTTACTTCGGTATTGTTGAAATATATCAGGTCCGGATTCCATTGGGTATGTCCTTCTTTTGCCAGTAGTGGTGCATAGGAAGTCATTGTTACTATATCTCCGTTACGTTCCACATTGGCAAGATGAAGGGCTTCCGCCAAAGCTGTTTCTACATTATTCGGCCTGCCCGGAAGGTGTGCGGCATATTCTCCCAGATACACTTTTGACTTCGAACGGTCGTATTTGTCGTAAAAATCCTGATTGTGGATATACCATCCCGGTGAATTGTAATAATGCTCGTCCACCATCGGGATATGTAATTTATCGGCGATACCCCAGCCTTCCACATAGTCTGTCCCTTCATAGAAAGGCCCCACTGTGCCTATCACAGTTATTCCGGGATGTTTTTCTTTTACGGCATTGAATATCATAGTGAAACGTTCCTCGAAAATATCGGAGATAATGTCTTCGTTCCCTATTCCGATATATTTCAGGTTGAACGGTTTGGGATGCCCTGCCTCCGCACGTTTCTTACCCCATGTGGTGTTCACATCGCCATTCGCCCATTCTATAAGGTCTAGCACATCCTGTATATAATTTCCCATTTCGCTCATCGGTATTCCCCCTTGTTGTCCACCCAAAGAGCAACCGTGATGCGCCGAATTCTGGCACGGTACGCCTGCCGCAACTACGGGAACAGGCTCAGCACCTAAATCCTCACAGAATTGGAAGTATTCGAAATACCCCAATCCGGCTGTCTGATGATACCCCCACAGGTTTCGTTGAGGCTTGCGGCTTTCGAGTGTGCCTATTGTATTCTTCCAATGGTATATATTGCCCAGCCCGTCGCCATGTGCCACACAACCTCCCGGAAAGCGTACAAAACGAGGATTCATATCGGCGATAACCTGAGCGAGGTCTTCCCGCAGTCCGTTTTTGTGTCCTCTGAACGTTTTTTGAGGGAAAAGAGAAATCATATCCAGTTCCACCTTGCCGGTCATTTGCGGTACGACTTCCAGTTTTGCATCTGCTATGGTCTGGCTAACGGTTATTACGGCATCGTATTTTTTCCAATCGCTGGAGATAGCTTTTGTGGTAGCTTCTCCATAAACTTTTCCGTTCTTATCTGTCAGTCTTACAGTTAGTTTTCCTTTTTTTGCTTCCGGCGTGCGTGCAAATACCGAGAAATTATATTTCTCCCCGGCTTTTACAGCGATACCGTCAAATCCTTCATTTGCCAGTCCGGCTCCTATTTGGTTGACCTGAAGCACGGCATAATGCTTGTTATTGGGATGGATAGGAGATACGGAATCAATTGTAAATACAGCCTGATCGCCGGATACACTCCATGCTTTGTAGCTGTTCCAGTCTTTGTCACGTCCTTCCTTATCGCTCAGGGCATATTCGAAACCCCTGTTCTGAATAAGCTCCGCATAAAGGCCTCCGTCGGCAGCATAGTTTATATCTTCAAAGAACATTCCCAATAGCAGGTCGCTTATCTTTTTCGGCTTGGAAGCATCTACAGTGATGGTTGCATCCACAGATTTAAGTGAAGCGAAACGCTCTTTGTCGGTGCTTGAATTTTCGGCGTTCAATATACTTTTATAGGCGGCTAATTGCTGCGCTTTTATTAGTCCGTCAATCACTTTCCATGATACTTGGTGCAGTGTCCCTGTTTCAGTTTTTCCGGATATAATTGCAGTTTCGCGCAGATTGGCAATGCCCGCAACTTTTTTTGTAGAACCGTAATCTTTGAAGTCTTTCGTGGTAACGGCATAGGCTTGCTTGTCTGAGCTTAACCAAGTGACTGTATAAACCTTACTTGCATTGTCATAAGTGATTTCAGGCGCAAGGCAATTCCCGTTTTCCATGACCAGAGGGTAGGATTGCCGTCCCCAATATACAAGGTCGGGAGAAGAAACGCTGGCAAACGCCCCGTCTCTTTCGTTCATGCTCCATACGCAGTGCCACATGCCATCGGGAGACTGAATGAGGAATGGAGAGAACATCTTTTTCTCAGAGCCCCAGCGTGCGTAGTCACATTTTACATAACTGTGTTCGGGGCCTATCGAAAACCAGTTTTCCTTGTCTACACTCCATGCGAAGTGCAGGCCGTTGTGATTGGAATTCTTATCCGTAGCGTATGCGAACAGATAAGCCGATGTGGGTTCACTGGCAATTGTTTTAAATACAGGAATAAAGAGTAAAATAATTAAGAGGTAGATACTTGATTTTTTCATTCTAAAGTACGTTTATATTTGATTTGGATATATTGTAAAAAGTTATCACAAATATTTAATTGGCGTATTGTAGGGGCGAATAATCATTCGCCCGATGATTCGGCGGGCGAATGATTATTCGCCCCTACATCCGAATTTGAAAAACACGCCACTGATTTCTATTGATTACTTAATAAAAGAACAGATCCCAGATAGCCGGAACAGGCTCTTTGTCGGAAGTATTGAATACGATCCGGATAAATGAAACCTTTTTGTTAATATCTATATTTACCGGCGAACCTGATATTCCTTTCTCTGTATGGTCGGCGATGGTTTCCCATGTATTTCCGTCTACAGAACTTTCTACTTTTATGAAGTAAGTTTTCCAGGGATATTCGAAACGTATCTCCATTGTTTTGATGAAAGTATCTGGTTTAAAATCTGCTTTTATCCATGCATTCTCATCTGTTTCCGAAGCTTTCCACAAGGTGCTGAAATCGTTATCCGTCAAATTCTTTACAGCAGAGTATTCCTCTTTCTCCGAACTTGCAGATATTGATGCGGGTTGGATATAGGTAACTTCCTTCTGCGAAAGTTTAGGGAAAGACTGTACGCTGTATGGCGTGATATTCTTTATCTGTCCGTCCTGTCCGTCAAACTCAAGTTCGTTGATGCATATCTGACGGAAGGCTGTTCCCGTATTGAATGGTAGACTGTGGCGATGATATACGATATAATTCTTTCCTTCGAATGGCATGATGGTGTGATGTCCCGGGCCATATACCTTGAGGCTGTCCGCTGTTTTCAGAACAGGGCTGTTTTCAGCTTCGGTGAAAGGGCCAAGCGGTGTATCGCCCATTGCATACCTTACCTCATAAGTTTCGTCAATGGTTTTTCCTTCCGAATAAGTCAGATAATATTTCGAATCGTGCTTTATCATTAGCGGCCCTTCAAAATAATGGGAAAGGGTAACCTCTTTCGGTTCTGTTTTGAACGTATGCATATCATCATTCAATTCGGCTGCATAACAATGCCCGTTTGTCCAATCCCAGCCCGAACCCCAGTAAAGATAGGCTTTGCCGTCATCGTCTATGAAGGCTTCCGCATCTATTACATGATAGAAACGGGTGGTGTCGAAGGGCAGGATCGGTTGGTCTCCCATCATATTCTCCCACGGGCCTAGTGGATTTTTTGCCTTACCGCACCATACTTCCGAACCTACCGATACATACATGTAGAAAGTATCTCCTTTTTTTACGACTGATGGCGCCCATACATTGTTGTTATTCGATGTAGGGGAAGTGCACAGTGCTTTGGTAGGCCAGTTTAATTGATGAAATGTCCAATTCTGGAAATCATCCGATACCCAGCACGAGAGGAATTCCGCTCCCCAAGGGTCAGCCGTAGCATACATATAAAATTTGCCTTCATGTTGAACAATAGAAGGGTCGGCAAAATAGCCGGGGATAACCGGACTGCGAAGTTCCGTCGTTTCCCGGGGATCTGTCGATTTACTTCCTCCGCATGCTGTGAGCAAAGCGGTGAACAATAATGACAGGTAAATAAAATTTTTCTTCATGTAATGTTATATTTAAGGTCTCAGACCTATTTGTTGCTTTCGTGTCTGAAAAAGAGATAGTTCGTTATAAATGTACTTCTTTTTTTATTGAGCTTGTATTGCACCCAGAGGGTCAATACAAGCATTAAGTAGATAAAAAAACGTATGTTTAGAGTTTTATTGAAACTTCTTTTCCTTTATAGGTAACTACTTTATCTATCTTCAGGGAGTTTTCAACTCCGATCCCTTTCAACTGGTCGACAAGTACAATCCGGAATCTGCGATTTTTAAGCATACCCGTAAATTCGCCATTCCTGTTTTTAATGGTTAGAGTCCTGTTCTGGTCATTCCATTTAAATCTGATTGTCGAATAAATCCCTTTTTCGTAATTATAATTGTCATTTTCGTCTTCGTACAGAACAAATTCCCCATTTGCCCCTGTATAAATCCTTATTTCGAGGTTATCCCATTTCTTTTCGATGGCATATTGCACTTTCGGCCCCCAAGGAATAATCGATCCGGCTTTTATATACAAAGGGATAATATCTATCGGCACTTCTTTATTGATGGTCTGCCCTCCGTTTAATTTCTCGCCTGTCCAGAAATCGAACCAGTCCGTACCCTGAGGCAGATAGACAGCCTGAGTCTTTACTTTACTGAAGTTTTCCTGAGGATTCTTCCATTTGTTTTTTTCTTCTGCGGAAACATACATCGGGTCGGTAACAGGCGTAACAAGGAACGATTTTCCGAACATATACTGATTGCTTATATCGTGCACTTTTTTGTCTTCGTTGAAATCCATAAATAAGGCACGCAGGAATGAACCGGAGTTGCTGGTTACATCCCAGGCTGTTGAATACATGTAAGGAATCATGCTATAACGCAGATTGATATACTTTTCTTCCGAGTCATAAGCCCAATCACCTTTCTTCCCGAAGAAATATATTTCCTTTGATACACCACTACCGTGCGAACGTTGCATAGGTGTGAATGTACCGTACTGAAACCAACGTGTATATAATTCGTGGTATGCTTTGTTGCTTACTTCTCCTTCATATTCCCAGAGGAAGAAACCTCCTATATCTGTATTCCAGTACGGAATACCGCTAAGAGAGAAATTGAGTCCGGTAGGTATCTGTCTTTTCAGAACGTCCCATTTGGCAACTACATCTCCCGACCATGTGTTAGCTGCATATCGCTGTTGCCCCGCAAAAGCGCATCGGGTGAGCAAATAGACACGTTTGTCTGATGTGGTAGCCCTCTGATGTTCATACACACCCTTGTTCGATTCCAGAGGGAATGCATTGCGCACGCTGCGGAAAGTGCCTAGATGGGTAGGCACATCGAAGTCTGATTCTTTAACATCCAGATGGTCGGGTTCGGTAGAGTCGAGCCACCATGCATCTATTCCTTTCGAAAACAGGCCTTTGTTCATATAATCCCAATATATGTCGCGCGCTTCGGGATTGTAGGCGTCATATACTCTCACGCCCGAAGGCTTGTTGGGATCGGGTGGCCATGTATCTGCACTGGAAGCAGGCCACGTTTTGAAATTGAGTAGCATATTTTTCTCTTTCATCACCTTGAATGGCTTTGTATCGGGTCCGAATGAAGCCCAAACGGAAATCATGATATGCGCATTTTGTTTGTGTACATAGTCGATCATGCCTTGCGGGTCGGGAAATTCGGGATTGTCAAAGTTCATAGAATTCCAGTTGGTGTTAGGCCCCCAGTATTGCCAGTCCTGTATAATACCATCGAGTGGAATGCCCAGTTGCCTGTATTTGTCTACCACTTCCATAGTCTCTGTTTGGCTCTTATATCTCTCTCGTGATTGCCAGAATCCGAATGTCCACAACGGATACATTGGGGCCTGTCCTGTTAGGTCACGCATCTGGGCGATAACTCCGTCCCCGCTTTTACCATACATAAAATAGTAATCGGAGCATTCGCCTACTTCCGAGTCGAAAGACATCTCCTGCGGATTGTCGTTGAATGTAGTGGGAGAGTAGTTGTCCCAGAATATGCCATATCCCTTCACCGATTGCAGGAACGGAACACTCGCGTACAAGGCGCGCTGGCGCATAAATATTTTCTCTCCGCGCTGGTTCAGCTTATCGGTTTGTTGTTGGCCTAATCCGTAAATGGCTTCACCCTTCTCTAGTAGAAAGGCTTGGCGTACACTGAATGTTTTATTTCCGGCATCATTAAAATTGGAAAATTGTGTGCCATAGTCTTTTTCTGTAAAAAGAGGATTTCCACTTTTGTCGGAGTAAGCTACTTTCCCTGTATTCAGGTTGACGGTAACTTGCAACAATTCACTGTTTAGGGATACTATGCTCCCATTTTGGCTAATGTCTAATGCTGTCGTTTGCGGTGTCTTTATCACCGAAAGGCTTTCTTTTTTGAAACTCCTGCCTTCCGGAGATTTTACTACACGTACGATTGACGGACTGTAGAATTGTATTTCCACATCCATCGACTGTACATTTGTCTTTATTCCTTTGTCCGTCTTTTGGTACGTTTGAGCAAATAATTGCCCGGCTATAATAGATAAAATAAGTAATATAAATTTTTTTTTCATTTTAAAACAGCGTTTGTTTCAGTTTAAATAGTAGATATTCACTCCTTTAATGTTATGCGATAAACACACTTTTCATTTCCCCGTTGTATCGAAGAAATGACAGTTGCCTTTACCGGACTTCCGTTCACTTTCGAAAACATCATTTCGGCAAAACCTTCGGAACAAAAGCATAACGCAGGATATTTAATACCTTCACTTTTATTGATGAGAGGGCATACGCAGGCTGATTTGTTTTCATCGGCCAGTATGACTTTTCCGTTGTCTTCGTAACTAAATTTCCAGCCCCATTCTTTTTCTATAAATCGAATGAAATCATTCATCTTTCCTATATAAGAGGCTAGCGATATATCCATGTTCAAATTTTGATAATGGGCCAAAGATGCTGATTTTACTAATTTACAGATCTCTGTTTCAGGCAGATTATTATCCAGATTAGTTAGTATTTCCGATATCCACTTTTGAAACATAACAGCACTCCGGTCGTCGTCGGGCATTTCAGCATTGTTGCTGGTATTTACACCAGAGATAGTATTGAATCCGCATATACATGCGCTACTCAAACAAGCCTTTTTTATAAAATTTCGTCTGGATAAGGCCATGGTTCTACTATTTTATTTCAAGAACAACAATCGATTTGGCAGGCAGTTTTATATTCAGCTTGCCATTTTCTATTTTAGCACCGGTGAAGGTCTGAGGTTTTACCAAGTCAGGATTTTCGAAAGTATTGTGGTCTTCAATGTTTTTCGAGGTCAGAATTCGCCCTTTTACACTATTTATCTTCGTGTTTGAGAAATCTATATTTACATTCTGCTCAGCATTCAGGTCTATATTTGCCAGCGTAATATGCGTCAATCCGTCTTTCTGCGAAGCAGACGCATTAACTAAGGCTACATTGCGGCCTCTTATCTCTTTCGTTTCCGAGATAATATCCATCGGCAGATAAGTTGCATCCTGATGCACGCGGTACATATCGAAGACATGGTAGGTCGGTGTCAGTGTCATCTTATCGTCTTTGGTCAATATCATAGATTGAAGTACATTGACCACCTGTGCTATATTAGCCATCTGAATGCGGTCGCCATACTTGTTGAATACGTTCAATGACAGGGCGGCAACAAATGCATCGCGCATGGTATTCTGCTGATACAGGAATCCCGGATTAGTACCCGGTTCCACGTCCCACCATGTACCCCATTCGTCTACCATAAGGCCTACTTTTTTGTCCTTGTCGTATTTATCCATAATGGTCATATGCTTTTGAATTACTTCTTCTATTTCAAGGCATTTTCCCATTGTCCAATAATAGTCGTCTGGCGTGAATTCTGTTGCTGAACCTTTGCTGCCGCTCCATCCTGTAACCGTATAGTAATGAAGTGAAAGTCCGTGCATTTTCTTTCCGGCTTTTTTCATTAACACGTCAGTCCAGTCATAATCATAGTCGCTTGCTCCACTGGCTATTTTGAAGAGTTTATTTTCGTCAAAATTGCGGCAGTAAACGGCATAACGGCGATAGAGATCTGCATAATAGTCGGGCAGCATGTCGCCTCCGCAACCCCAGCTTTCGTTGCCAACTCCCAGATATTTTACTTTCCATGCCTTATCACGTCCGTTTTTGCGGCGCAGATTTGCCATTGGGCTATCACCGTCCGATGTCATGTATTCTACCCATTTGGCGAGTTCTTCTACAGTGCCGCTTCCTACATTTCCGCTAATATATGGCTCGCATTCAAGTAATTCGCAAAGATTGAGGAATTCGTGTGTGCCGAAGCTGTTGTCTTCTACTACTCCGCCCCAGTTGTTATTAACCATCTTCGGACGGTTTGCTTTCGGGCCTATCCCGTCCATCCAGTGATATTCATCGGCAAAGCATCCGCCCGGCCAGCGCAGATTGGGTATCTGAAGTTTTTTCAGAGCATTCAGCACATCGGTACGGTAACCTTTTGTATTGGGTATCTTTGAATCTTCTCCCACCCATAAGCCGCCATAGATACATGTACCGAGATGTTCGGCAAAATGTCCGTATATGTGCTTACTGATAGTTTGCTTACCTCTTTCGGGATAAATGCGGATAGATACGTCCTTTTGCTGTGAGAAAGCTGAAAAGGAACTAACTAAAACTAAAGCGGTAAGTAAAAGTCTTTTTTTCATTGGTTTTATGGTTATAGATTTAATAATTCTAAAGTAGCTATTATTTTACACCTCTTACAACCAGAGATTAGTCATAATGGATGAAAAATCGGTCAAATACATATTGTTCCGGAATTATTACCGGTAGTATATTTTAATACCACCGGTAATGAATTTTATTATTAATAACCCGTATTCTGTTTTAAGTTACTGTTAGTTAGTAATATGGAATTTGGTATTGGATATAGGTCCCGATTCTTATTTTTTGTCGCATCATGCGAAAACCACGATTTGGTAGAGAAAACACCGAATCTGATCAGGTCCTGACGGCGACGGCCTTCCTGCGCAAACTCCCAGCCTAATTCATCAAGGAAACGGCCATATTGAATATCGCTTCCACCTTCGCTGGTAGTACTGTATACATCGCGGCGGCCATAATCATAAACACTTCCCAGTTTCAATTCTGCATCTGTAACAGCAGCTTTTGCCGGATTGGTATTTCTAAATGCTCTTTCCCTGACTTCTGTAACAAGCGCTCCTGCTCCGGACTGATTTGATCTCATCAATGCTTCTGCTTTCATCATCAGGATATCTGCATACCGGAACTGCGGCCAATCATTACTCAAACGGTTGGTAGAACCTTCTGCATACTCGAATTTTCCCCATCTGAATCCATCGGCCATATCCGAGTTGTCGATGGAAGGAACAGATTTTACATAGATAACCTGTCCTCCGCCATCGCTACGCTCCAATGGTTGTGTACCTGTTAGTGATGTATATTGCGGACCTGAAATGTAATTTTCAGTCAATCTTATGTCATCAGGATCAAAAGAATCGATAAATTGAGGAGTGGCACAAACACCGCCCCAAGGCCTGGCCGTGAACCCATAAGTGGTTTGGTTTTCAGGGGCTAATGTATAGAGGTGAAAGTCAAAAGCATTCCAGTCTGTCACGTAAACTTCGTCGAAAGGAAGGCCGAATATGATTTCTTTAGAGTTTTCGTTTTTGGTTACGAATATATTCTTCTGCTCTCCTTCCAGTCCGTATTCATTTGATTCTTTTGCATAATCAATCACCTTATTGCATGCGTTGATACAGTTTTGCCATTCGGCTGTACCGCTCCATACTTCCGCATTCAGATACATCTTTGCCAATATGGTATAGCCAACCCATTTATTCATACGTCCGTAAAGAGCACCTCTGGGAGTTTCGGAAAGCAAATCGACGTTGTTCGTTATCTCATCTATAATAAAATTATATACCTGCAATCGTGTTGATTGCTGGGGGAGCGATACGTCTTTATAGTCGGTAACGATAGGAACGTTTCCAAACAAATCGACCAAGATATAATAATACGAAGCGCGCAGCACTTTAAGTTCGGCAATAAGCGCATCTTTTGTTTCTCCTGTTACAGAAATTGCTCCGTCATCGATCTGCGATAATAGACGGTTACAGGTATTGATGCCTGTATATGTACGCGACCATCCTTGAAGAGGGCCATCGTCTTCGGATGTCCAGGTGTGCTGATGCCATCTTTTGTAAATGTATCCGTCGACCCAACCAATACCGTCACGTCCCGGTAGAACATCCTGATCGGCACTCAGCTCCTGTGAACGGACAACTCCGTTCCATAATAGCATCGTTTCGCGCCACGATACGTAAGCAGCATTGACTAAGTAACCTATTTCTTCTTCTGATGTAGGTTTATATTCTTCTGATGGAATTGTTCCATAGCTATCACTTTTCAGGTCGGTACATGAAGTAATATTAAGCAATATAAAAATGGCACAAAGTCCGAATGATAATATTCTTGTTTTCATCTTATATTCAATTTATTAGTTAGAATTTAACACCTACACCAAGTGTGAATGAGCGAACTGTCGGATATCTGTCTCTACTGTCATATCCCGGAGTTAATCCATTGATCTCCAGTTCGGGATCGATGCCTTTATATCCTGTTATAGTGAGTGCGTTCAATACAGATCCGTAGACACGTAGCGACTTGATATATTTACCTATATTGTTGAAGGTATAGCCTAATGTAATATTATCTATTTTCCAGTAATCTCCATTTTCGATATAGTAGCTATTGAATTCCGGTTCAACGGATTTGCTCAGTTGAGTTTTGCCGAAAACTTTATCTGTTACAGATTTTAATCTGTTTTCCACTCTACTGTTTTTGGTGTTTTCATAGTTCATGCGAGCGGCATTTATTATCTGAAAACCAAAAGCACCACGCATCGTAATATTCAAGTCGAAGCTTTTGTAACGGAAACTATTGTTCCATCCACCATACCATGTAGGAACACCATTTCCTATCATATGCTTATCTTCCGGAGCATGCGTAAAATCATCATAAGGCACTCTGTTGCCATCTCTGTCCAGATAGATCCACTTGCCTTCATCATCTACATCTACTACTTTGAATCCATAAAAATTTCCTATTTTTTCCCCTACCTGTACCCGGTGTGATCCGGTCACTTGTCCGGAATATTCGGCAGTTCCTGTATCGAAATAGTCATATTCCGTTTTGAATACGCTACCCGAAAGGCTTTTCAATTTATTAGAGTTAGTAGAAAACGTTACTGTTGTATTCCATTCAAAATCCTTACTCATAAGAGGGATTCCCGATAAAAGAAGTTCCATACCTCTATTTTGCAGTTTACCTCCGTTAGCCCAGGTTTTCGGATATAAATTTGGTGGAGTAGGCACTGCGTATTCGAATAATAAACCATCCACTTCGCGGTTATAAACATCGATTGCTCCTGAGAAACGTCCTTTGAGAGCCGTGAAATCAATCCCTATATTGGTTTCTTTCTTCTCTTCCCATTTCAGATCAGGATTGGCATTCGATGCCGGAACAACAGTTTTCACCCATTTTCCGTTCACATATGCGTAGCCACCATATTTAACCATTGCTGTTCCCATGAATCCGTTACTAGGTTGAGATCCAGTAACACCATATCCTATACGAAGTTTTAGATCATCTAATATATTCTGGTCTTTCATAAAGGCTTCTTGTGTAATTCTCCATCCTAATGAAACGGAAGGAAATGCACCCCATTCATTATCTGTTCCCCATAACTGGCTAGCACCTTCGTAACGCAAGCTCGCCATGAGCAGGTATTTATCCATATAAGAATAAGTAGCACGACCAAAAAAACCGATGAGATTGCTTGTTTTTTTTGTAGACGAGGCATCTGCTAATCCGTTTTTAAGAGCAGATCCGGCTCCTATATTATGCCATCCGCCCATATAATCGTCCTGAAATCCATAATTGGAAAAATACATGTCTTCAAAATCGGTTTCATTGTAGCTATAACCACCTAATACGCTGAATTTGTGAACATTTATTTGTTTGTTATATTGAGCAGTCAGTTCAACTAGTTTCTCCATTTGAGTATAGGCTCCTACCGAAGACCAACCGGCAAGACCATCGCGAAGTGCTGAAATATGGTTTCTGGTCTCAGAATATCCATGGTTTCTGTTTTGGCGGTTATAAGACATAACGGCACTTAATGTCAAATCCTTGATAGGATTGTAAATAATACTTCCATTGAAGCGTATATCTGTATTTTTCACATTCCCATAGCACTCATACAGCCTTGCCAAAGGATTTTCATACTCGAATTTATTTACATTTTCATACCAGCTTCCATCAGCATTCCTTACGGGGTCTGTTGGGTTGTGAAGCGTTGCCTGGCGGTATGTATAGCCGTTCCAGCTTCCTGCATTATTGGTAGATGCAAATTGATTTTTCTTACCCAAGATTCCGAATCTTAATTGCAATTTGTCATCGAACATGCGGTGGGAAACCTGAATCCGTCCCTGAAAAGTTTCAGAATCCGACTTCTTCATAATACCTTCTTGCGAAGTATAGTTTATATTAGCAATATAGTTTGTGCTTGCAGTTCCACCCTGAAGGGAAAGGTTATGAACATGGGTTAGCGGAGTGCGTGTAATCTCATCGAGCCAATCGGTATCTCCGCCATGATCTTCAGTAGGATATAATTCGCGGAACTCGCTTGCGCTAAGCATATCCAGTTTATTGGCTATTTTGGATGTACTGATATAACCATTGTATTCTACTGTATTTATCTGTGCACCTTGTGCTCTTTTGGTCGTTATCAAAATTACCCCGTTTGTACCCCGTGTACCGTAAATAGCGGCAGCAGATCCGTCTTTCAACACATCAATAGACTCTACATCTTCCGGGGCAACAGTGCTAAGACTACCCGGTATACCATCGATCAGGATAAGTGGATTGGTGTTCGCTCCGCCGATAGAGTTGTTTCCGCGTAATTGTATCTGGGTACCACCTGTAGGGTCACCATTCGGATTGGAGATCGCTAATCCGGCCACTTTACCCTGAATCAGTTGCCCTACATCTTTCACCGCGCCTTTTGTAAAGTTTTCGGATTTTACACTGGCTACAGAACTTGTAATATCTCCTTTGCGCTGTGTACCGTAGCCGATAACCACAACTTCGTTGAGGTCGTTGAGGTTTTCGATCAATGTGAGATTGATCGCAGATTTACCTTTTACGGATACTTCTTGTGTTTCGTATCCGATATATGAAAATACAAGGATGTCATTTTCAGGTACCTCTAAGTGAAATTTACCATCTTCGTCCGTAATTGTTCCTTTGGTAGTCCCTTTTATTGTGACTGATACACCAATAAGGGGTTCATTGCTGATATCCAGTATTGTTCCTGATATTTTCCCTGTTTGTCGACTGGCTACTTGAACCGTTTGCTGTTGTATTGTACCCATGCTTACAGCAATGGTATTGTCGTTTTGTCTGAATACTAATCCGGTTTGTTTGGATATCTCATCTAAAACGCCGTTCAATGTACCGTTTTTAATATCTATAGATATGTTTTTTACTTTTTCCAGTACAGATTCTTCAAATATAAATTTAAGGCCGGTTTGACTGGTTATTGACGCGAAAATACTTTTGATAGGAGTATTTGCGTGTTTCAATGTGATTCTTTTATCCTGATATTTTTCATAAATAATATTATTCGCATACGCTGGACTAGAGAATAACGGAAACAGCATAATTGCTGATATTACAATTATTATCTGTTTTTTTGAAATTAAATTCATAATTTTGTGATGTTTAAGAGTTAACTTTTCTTTTAAACTAAACTTTTCCAGGTAATCATTTTTGGTAGACTTGATGTTCCCTAGGAGAAAGTGTGAGCAGTGATGTAATAGTTGCTGCTCATTCATTTTTTTTGAGGTATTTTTCATTCTTTCATAGGCTGTAATATATTTGTTAGAATTTATGGTGGTTATTAATAAAGAATTATATCATTTCCATTCTTTTTTTGTTTTAGTTTGGTTATAAAACAGATGGATTCCAATACTGATTGCAGGCTCTTATTATCGTGTTCACCAGTTATAGTATATTCCTCTCCGGGTCTTTCCAGTACAATATTTACTGCATACTTTCTGTTGAGTGTATTGATTACATCTTTGATAGGAGCTCTGTCAAAGTATAGGTATCCGTCTCTCCACGAAGAGGCATGCAATACATCTTTTTTGCTTTTCTGAAAATAATGGTTTTTCTTATTTATCCATAATTCTTCGCTTGGAGTCAATTGTATAGAGCTATTCTCATCAAAAATACTGACTGATACGATTCCTGTAGATACTGTAACGCCTATCCATTCGTCTTCATCGTAGCTTCTTACGTTGAAGGATGTCCCAAGAACTTTTATTGAAATCTGGCCTGTATTTATGATAAAAGGCCTCTCTTTATCCGGTGTAACTTTAAAAAAAGCTTCACCGGCTAGCTCCACAAGACGTTTCTCCTCCCCAAAAGTTTCGGGATATTTAAGAGTGCTGGCAGAATTAATGTATATATCAGACTCATCAGGTAATTTTATCTCTTTTTTTTCTCCGGCCGGTATGGAGATATTGCACATTTTGGTGTCTGCCTGTTCTCTGTCTTTATTTATAAAAAGGTACATTGAAACCGAAACTGCAATGATTGCCGCAAGTGACGCTGCATAGCGAATAGTTTGGCGCACTTTTACACTGGATCGGGAGGGAATGGGACTTTCAAGTTTTTTTGAGTTTGTAATAATATTCGATGCTTCGTTGTGCAGTTTTAATCTTTCCTGTATATCAGCTTCTTCATTTTGTTCCATACTCTTCTCCCATTCTTCGCTGAGTTTATTTTGAAATTCAGCTATTCCTTCCTCATGGGATATACTTTCCATTAAATCGATAAAGTCTTGTCTCGAAAACTTATTCGTCAGGTAGCGATCTATAATTTTTTCTGTATCCAGGCTTTTTTCGCGCATTTTTAATGGTATTTATATATGTAATACAATTAAGTTTCACACAACTGGGGGTGTAAACCGAAATTTTTTATAAAAACTTGTTTTTTATTTGTAAAGGAAAAAAAGAAATAAGGGAAGGCAGAAATTAATGTCTGTATGTGTTGATAGATATCCCTTAATACACTTCAGCGATTCTGAAATATGTTCTTGAACTGTATAAACCGAAATATTCAGTGTCGCAGCAATTTCTTTATGCGACATATGTTCTATTCTACTCAATACAAATACTTTTTTTCTGGCGGGTGGTAGCTTGTTTATTGCAGCTTTAAAAAGGTTTTTATATTCGGAATCTATAATCTCATTGTCGGTTGGTGTCTGTTCGAGCAGACTCTTACTCATGATAAGATTTATTACATTCTCCTCTGTATTATATTGCTTCAATGTGTTCAATATCCTGTTTTTTGTGATGGTGAAAAGATAGGAAGAGAAATTATAATTAGAGTCGATGAATAGACGGCTTTCCCACAAATGTGTAAATATATCTTGTATAGTATCTTCTGTAAGGTCTCTATCTTTCAAAAATTTTAGAGTAAACAGAAATAAGCGCTTTTTATAACGTGTATATAGTTCACAAAAAGCACTCTCGTCGCCTTTTGAAAGTAATTCCGCAAGATGTTTATCTGTCATTTCTTTATAAAGCATCTATATTAGATTCAAAGTTATATGACAAAAATATATATATTAAGTGTAAAATAAACATTTAATAGTATGTTCTAAAACATATCTGTGTACTGTCGTAAAATACTAAAGGCTACTCTAAAAAGAGTAGCCTTTATATATGAGCTGAGAATAAATACTTGCAAATTATTTTTTATAGTTGAGAATAGGGGATGGAGAATGTGTCACCATCAGCTATATTTCCTCTTTGAAGTCCTTTCTTCAACCAACGGGAACGCTGAGCAGAGGTTCCGTGATTGAAAGCGTCAGGTACGGTATAACCCTGCGATTGCATTTGCAGGCGGTCGTCTCCGATTTGGGACGCAGCGTTGAGGCCTTCTTCGATATCACCATCTTCTATCGAACTAAAGTTCTTATTATCATGATATGCCCACACTCCCGCATAGAAATCCGCTTGCAGTTCCAGCCTGACATTAAGTTGATTACTTTCTTTTTGGTTCATACGTTGTTGTTGCTGGTGTACTTTGTCAAGTGTTCCCAACAGATATTGTACATGATGTCCTACTTCATGCGCAATTACATATGCGTATGCAAAATCGCCTCCGGCATTCAGTTGATTCTGCATTTCATTGAAGAATGACAGGTCAATATAGACAGTCTGATCGGTCGGACAATAAAATGGACCGGTCGATGAAGACGCGTTTCCGCATCCCGAATTGGTAGCTCCGCTAAATAATACCATCTTTGGAGGTATGTATTTCATCCCGTTTTGAATAAAAACTTCTGTCCACACATCTTCTGTTCCTGCCAGAATTGTTTCTGCAAATGCGGCAGCTCGTTCTTCTTCCGCGGTTGGAGTATAATCTTGTCCTGCCGACATGTTTCCGGCTGCTTGTTGCGAAACAAAATTCATCGGGTTTCCGCCCAATAGCCATACTATTAACGCAACGACAATAGTACCCCCTATGCCCAGGGATATTTTGCCGGATGATCCTTTTCCTCGGCGATCATCTACATTGTCGCTTCTTCTTCTACCGTCAAGTTTCATGTTATTTATTGTAAAGTCAATGAATATCTTTTGATTTTAAACATCTGTCGACACTATTTGTTTTGTTTTTATAGAAAAAGAATAATCACTTAACAGAAAAACTGATGAGGGATTATTCTTAAAATTTGAAAGTTGTGTTATACCAAAATACTTTCTTATTTGTATTAACCAAAGAATATTTATTCTCCTATACCCCAGTTCATATTTGGAGTATTACCCATTTCAAGGACAAGACTGCCGCCTTTCAGTAACTCCGATGCAGGGAAATGGAATGTGTTCAACTCCTTGCCATTCAATGTTGCTTTCTGTACGTACATATTCTTTTTCGATGCATTCTTCGCTTCAATTGTGAATTTTTGTCCCCGTCCGTATTTTCCATCCAAATTGATCTCTACTTTTTCGAAGAGGGGACTGGCTATTTCATAGATAGGATTTACACGTGTTCCTCCATCGACCTGGAAAAGCCCGATAGTAGTCATTACAGCCCATGCGCTCATTTGCCCTTGGTCTTCATCTCCCAAGTATGCATTTGTCGGTTCATAACCGTAATAACGGTCGAGTATGGAGCGGCTCCACTTTTGAGTAAGCCATGGCTTCCCTGCCCAATTGAACAGGAATGCAAAATGCATCGATTGCTGATTGCCTTGTACGATAGGGTGATCCCAATATTGGTCGTTAGGGGCATTGTAGCGCCATGCTTCATCCTGATTGAAACCCCATTCGAGGCGGTCAAGGAAACGTTCTTTTCCTATTTTTTCTACCAACGCCGGAACATCCTGCGGAACGAAGAACGTTAGCTGCCAGGCATTTCCTTCTACATAGTGATGGTTGGCTCCGCTACGGAACGGATCGAAATTTTCCATCCATTTACCGGTACTGTCTTTCATATGGCAGTATCCTTCGTCGCTTATCACATTTTTCCACCAGTAGCCACGGTCATTGAAAGTATTATATACCTCTGTATTGCCCAAGGCTTTGGCAAATTGGCCTACAGTCCAGTCATCGTATGAATACTCCATCGTATTGGAGAAGCGTCCCAGATTCGACGGTACGTATTTATATTTCATATAATGGACAAGGTCACGGTTTCCGGCAAATCCTTTAAATACTTTCTGAGCCGGAGTAGTCTGCATCTTTATAGCTGCTTCCAGGGCCTTATCCGCATCGAAGTCACGGATTCCCATTTGGTAAGCTCCTACAATCAATGGAATCTCATGCTCGCCCACCATAACCGGTATATAGTTTAATCCGGCCGGGCCTTTGGCTAGCCATCCGTTAGCATCGTACATAGCCAATTGAGAATTAACCCATTTGTTGCTCCATTCGGGAGTGACAAGGTTCCAGAACTGGTTGAGGTTCCAGAATGTATTCCAAAATGCGTCGCAACCCAGCATAGCATTTTTAGACGGATCAGCTACTTTTTGTAGTTTCCCATCAGTAGATATCCATTCTCCGTTTATGTCGCTCCACGTATTGCGGCTACATGCACGGTACATATTATTATAGAAGCGCACTTTTTCCAGTTTGTCGTTGGTCGTGATTTGCACCCGGTTGAAGATATCATTCCATGTGTCTACCTGATTTTGACGGATTGCATCAAAATCCCATTCGAATTTAGAGCTAACTTCAGTTCTAAGGTTTTCGTCCGCATTAGCGATGCTAACGAATGAAATACCTGAACGCACCTGTACCACAGGGTGTTTTGTCTGGTCGAATTCGACAAACACGCCAGCATCCTTACATGCTCCGGTGATTAATTCATTTATGTTGTGCGATACACTTTTGTCAATCCAGCGCCCCATGTTTTTGATCGGTTGATCAAACTCTATAACGAAATGTACTGTATAGTCCTGGTCTGCATCGTAACTCCACACATTTGGCGAAAATTGATGACTTGAGCCTTCGATACGATAATCGTTGACTTTACGGAGTTTTATTTCTTTAAGCTGGAAATTCTGCTCTGTAGGCGGATGCATGTCTATCATAATCCGCGCTCCGTCACGGTCGGTTGGAAATGTAAAGCGTTCGAATCCGCAACGTGTAGTTGCTGTAACTTCCGCTTTAATATTATAATCTGTAAGGTCTACAGCATAGTAGCCTATATCGGCAACTTCGGTGCGTTTGTTTATGCGGGAACGGTAGCCCTCATCCGGCTTTTGTTCGTCTCCTATCTGGGTTTTCAGTTCTCCGTTTGCAGCCATCACGCCAAGTCCGCCCAATGTCCACTCGTGTATATGACTAAAGCAGCCCACACTCTCAAAAGAAGGCTGATAGCCTGCCTGCCAGCCATTATTTTGGTTATCAGGACTCATTTTTACCATACTGAACGGCATCCATGGGCCGGGTGCTATCATCCAGCGCGAATGGGCTGTACCTATGCGGGTATCTACATAGTTGGCAGGGGTTTGTAGTTTTTGTGGAGAACGTTCTATTGTGCCACGCTCTATTTCAACACCGTCTCTTAAGATACGGTAGTTACTTTTTCTTGCTTTTTTCACTTGAGGCATGGGTGCTTCCAGTTGATACCTTCCGGCTTCAATCACCTGGCTTAGGATTTCTTTTCCATCAAGCTGAACACTGATTTTAGATAAGCCATCGAGCCATTGAGTATCTACAATGAGCGGCTGATACCTGTTTTTTCCGGTATTCAGTTCATAAGCTGCCGGATATACATCCCGGATGAAGAACTTATCGGCGTTCGTAACTTTTACATTTTTTGGACCTTCAAGGTGCACCTCATCAAAGAGTATCCAGGAACCTTCTAATACTGTTATCGATACAAGGTTACCTCCTTTTTTGAGGGTGTTGGTATTAATAGGTATTTCGATTGTTTTCTTTGTTGCATTCTGTAACTTGCCTGTGATGGATAATGTATCCGTTATTGCTTCCTGAGTATGTGCTTTACGCTGTTTAGCAAGAGTATCTTTGTCTCCCAGCTGGAATTTTTCGTCTTGTGTGTTTATACTTACTTTAACCAGTGGTAGAAATGTTTTGGCATAGTCGAGGAGGTTGATAACAAGCTTCCATTCTCCGTTTGGCGGAATATTATCAAGGCCAAACAATATGTTCACCTGATGAGTACGCCAGCCGGAGGTTGGCCATGTGCCGCCCCATGTATCAGTAGGGCCGGGAAGTACATATGGAAAATCTCTTTTTATATCAGAATGGCCTACCAAATAGAATTTGTCTTCGTATCCGAAATCATTGGCTAGGAATTGTCTGAAATTGTCCGGCCCTAAGGCAAATTCAGCCGAAGAGCTATTTAAAGTCCCTATCGACCAAACTTTATTTTCCGGTATATGCTCCGCAAAGGTCATGATTGCGAACGTACACATCGCGATTGTCAATAAAATGCTTTTTTTCATATTAATATTATGTGTTTATTGGGTTAGATCTTTATCGGGTTGGCTTGTTAATAGCTTTTTGTTATATATGTTCATACATTATTGAGGTGTAAAGTAAATTAGTTTTTTCTAATATTCAAAATATTAAGCTCTCTTTTTACATCTTATATTCATGAACTCATTATTGTTTTACTCTTCTTCTTTATTTATGTTCATACATTTATGGGGTGCGGGTGAAGAGTTATAAATGTTATTTTGGATTTTTTTGTTTATGATCTTATTATTGATGTGTATAAACGGATAGTAATAAGATGGTGTTTAAGATTGCTGATCGAATAATTAAAGATCTTGATTTGTTCTTAAGGTCTGGTTGTGTTAGGGTTTGATTGGATTCTTTTGATCTTAGATGAAAAAAAATAAAGGATTGTAATTATTGAGGGTTGAGTTGTTTAAGTAGAATTATCATATTCTTCTTGGCTTTGCATATTATTGTATGAACAATTTATTATTATGTATTTACAGAATTTTAGTATTCAATTAATATTTAACATAGTTAATAATATTCATGTTTCCATTTATAATGTATTTATTATAAGTCGTTTGTGTGTAATATGTTATTTTGATAAATTCTATTTATTGAAAAAAATAATCAAAAATAATGCTTAAGATAAAAACATTTTATATATTAGCGACCTGAAAGTATGTTCATACATATAATAAAAGCTGAGCAAAAAGTAAAATAGGATATGCTAACTTGGGAAATAGGGGTGTTTTTCAATTTTGAAAACAATCTAAAATACTAGAAAATACTCATTTTATCATAATTCAAATCAAAGAGAAATTTCTTTTTTATAAAATGAGTTATCTATAACTAACGTGATTAACCATTAATACTAACAAATAATCTAAAAATATGAGGATGATAAGAAAAGGTTTCTTTTCCCTCCTGATCTTAGTGAATACTATTGGAATATATGCACAAAGCACCAAAGTATATACTCAGATTCCATCCGATCAGATTCAGGCAACTGCCAGCAGCGAATTGCAGGGCGCGACAGCTATAATGGCTGTTAATAGTGAAGGAATGGATGGAGATATGCATATAGCGCATAATCTTGGACACAAGATGTGGACATCACAGGCTTCTACAAAAAAGGTACGGGCGAATGAATTTACCAGAGAAGGTATTGTCTGGTTTATGTGCGAAATCGGCAGCAATTCAGCTCCCGCACATATTGATTTAATCAGAATATGGAATGACAACCAAAGCCAGCATACACGCCGCGGGTTGAGGAAAGTATATATAGAATACTCCATTGACGGGAAGACATGGAAACTCTTGAGAAACAATGGACTGGACTACCATGTTATAAATGAATCGAAAGGGCAGAATCCCGAGCCTGCAAATTTCACATTTGATACAGGAGGGATTAAGGCGAAATATATATGTTTTACAGCCGATGCTGATGGAAACGGTAATTATTATGACCCTAAAGATAAATATATCATAAGGGAAGCTGCTGATATGCAGCAGAATGTAAATTATTACGGACTGAGTGAGATAAGATTCTACAAGAAAGAAGACAGGCAGATTTCGAAACTTACTCCATTAAATAAAATGTCTTTCGTTGCTTCACAAGGATATTTGAAAACGGATAAGGGGCCGACCCGTGAATATACACTGAAATTTGATGCACCCCTGTTTTGTGGAGGTCAACTCGATTTCGATATAAACGGACGGAAATGGACGGAGAACATCAAGCCATCCGCAATAGGAATATCTGTAATGGAAGGGCGGTTTCCGGCAGGTTATATGGAAGAGAGCGCCGAAGTATCGGTGAAACTTCGTAGTAAACAAGGTAATTTATCTGATAGTTATACTGTTTTGGGGGCTCGTAGGTGGAACCTCTATTTCTTACCCCATTCACATTTGGACATAGGTTATACACATGCGCAGGATGATGTAATGAAACTGCAATGGCGCAATTTTGAGCGGGCGCTTGAACTGGCGGAACGTACGGCGAATAATCCCGAGGGCTCACGGTTCAAATGGAATTCGGAGGCCACATGGGCTTTGATGGGATATCTCGATCATTACAAAGGAACGGAGAAAGGCGATAAAATGATTCAGGCTATCAAAGACGGTATTATTGGTGTCGATGCATCTTTGGGCAGCATACTCACCGGAATTTGCAAGCAGGAGGAACTGACGCATATGTTCGATGATGCGCATCGTATTTCCGGGTTGACGGGAGTGGAGTTCAACACGGCTATGATGAGTGATGTTCCCGGGCAATCGTGGGGTATGGTTACGGCAATGGCTCAGAATGGTGTGAAATATTATTCATCAGGGCCCAACTATGTGCCTTTCTATGGGAAGGTTGGTAACGACAGGGCTGCACACCTGCATGTGAAGTGGGGCGATAAACCGTTTTACTGGCTGTCTCAGTCGGGTAAGGAAAAAGTATTGTTCTGGCAGACAGGTAGGGGATATTCATGGTTTCACGGCTGGTTGATAAACAGGCTTTCGGCCTGTGGTGTAACTCCTATATGGGAATACCTTACCGATTTGGAATCGAAGGAATATCCGTATGCTACTACTTATTTGCGCTATACGGTAAACGGAGATAACGGGCCGCCCGATCAGTGGATGCCGGATGTAATAAAGGAGTGGAATGAAAAATACGAATCACCCAAGTTCTATATAGGTACTACCAAAGAACTTTTCACAGAATTTGAAAAACAATATGGTGATGATATTCCGGTTTATGGCGGCGATATAACCCCTACGTGGGAAGACGGGGCTGCTTCTACTGCCCGCGAACTGGCTATGAATCGTGAAAGTTCGGAACGCCTGAACCAGACGGAAATACTATGGAGCATGCTTAATCCGGGGCAGTATCCTGCAAACGATTTTCTGCAAGCATGGAAGAATGTCGTCTTGTTTTCGGAGCATACCTGGGGGGCTTCGGCCAGTGGACCTGAACCTGAATCGGAGTTTACAAAGAAACTGTGGGCAGGAAAGAAATTATATGCGGATAATGCAGATATGCAGTCGAGGAGACTCTATACTGACGTTTTTTCAGAAATAAAAACAGCTAAAGGCGGCTATATACATATATTCAATACAAATCTGTGGAAAAGAACTGATGTAGTGACGATTGATAACGATAATGACCTGATCGGTAAAGTGTTGGAAAGCCCATCAGGAGAGATCATTCCTTTACAGAAATTGCATGACGGCAGGTGGATATTTATGGCAAAAGACATTCCGGCCCTTTCCTCCGTCGCTTATAAGATTACTGATGATAAGAGAAAGAAGTTGAATGTTTCTACAATGATAAATGATAATATACTGGATAACGGCATTATAAGAGTTGAAATAGATAAAATAAAAGGTACAATTTCTTCTTTCACAAAGACAGGTGAGGAATATAATTATGCATCCGAGGGCGGTTTGAATGATTATATCTATACAGAACGCTATGCTGAAAATCCGCAATGGGTGGAGAACATAAAACGTATTATTGTACTGGATGATGGCGAAGTTGCGGCGACCTTACGTGTAGAATCGGATGCGCCGGGCTGCCGCTCGCTATGGAGGGATATTATGGTTTATAAAGAGTTGGGACGCATTGATATCCTGAATACGATAGATAAAGAAAATATTTATAAGCCGGAAAACGTTCGCTTTATTTTCCCTTTCAATATAGACCATGCAGATATCAAAATGGATCTGGCGATGGGGGATATGCATCCCGAGCGGGACCAGTTGGCAGGAGTGAATAAAAATTATTATTCGATACAGAACGGTATCAGTGCAAGCAATCTTAGCCACGGCATCTACCTGACAACAATAGATGCTCCTTTCGTAGAACTGGGAGAGATGACCAGTGATGTATGGCGCAAAGAAGGGGGCGGGCTTGGCTGGTGGTCTTCGGCTTTGATTTCTCCGAAGATATATTCGTGGGTGATGAATAATTCATGGAGGACGAACTACAAGGCCTCTCAGGAAGGTATCGCGACATTCCGCTATTCACTGGAACTTTTCGATCCGTTCGATCAGCAACTGAAAAAGCAAGGTACGGAACAGGCGCAAAAAATGATTGCGGTTGTTTCTGATAAACCTGTCGGAATAGATAATCTTTTCAGGCTTAAAGGTAAGAATCAGATTTCAGTTTCTACAATAAAACCTTCGGATGATGGCAAAGGCTACATTATCCGTTTACTGAACCTCAATGACCAGAGTGTACATTCTTCGTTTATCTGGGGCAGTATGCAGGCAGATGAAGTATATTTCTGCGACCATAACCAGCAAAAAACGGGTGAGTTCGAAGATTCTTCTTTTTGGCTTAAACCTTATGAATGCATAACCTTGAAAGTTATCAGTAAAAAATAAACCGAAAAACAATTTTATAATATGATAAAACGAATTATTCCAATCACAGTACTTGCATTTTCTTGTATAATAGCATCTTGCGAGAAAAAGCCCCTCTTGTCGGATTATGTAGATCCGGGCATCGGGACTGCGCACTCACGCTGGTTCTTTTATACACCGGCAGCGGTTCCATTCGGTATGGCTAAACTTGCTCCGTCTACAGACGGACACTTGGGGAATACAGGGGGATGGCAGGCTGTCGGCTACGATGCGCGGCATACATCTATCGAGGGTTTTGCTAATTTCCATGAATTTCAGGTTGGCGGTGTAGTCATTGCACCTACAGTGGGTAAACTACAGACAGTTCCGGGAGCATTGGACAGCGTTCAGAACGGCTATCGTTCATCATTCGACAAAAAAGATGAATTCGCTTCTCCGGGATACTATTCCGTATTGCTCAAAGACTACAATGTGAAAGCTGAGCTGACGGCAACAAAGCGTGTAGGTTTTCACCGTTATACGTTCCCTGCATCAGAAGAAGCCAATCTGATATTCGATATCGGCAACCGTCAGGGCGAAAGCGGATATGTGAAAGAAGCTTCGGTGGCATATACCGACGACGGACGTATAGAAGGATGGGTTACAACTACGCCGGTATATGTGAATATATATCAAAAAGGAGCTACTGTGTCTATGTATTTCAGTGCCGAGTTGGATAAGAAACCGATTGCGTTCGGCTCGTTTGTGAAAGATACCGTATATCCCGATTCGAAGACTCAGACAGGTGTCGGAGCCGGACTTTATTTCAAATTCAAGACCAAAGAGCAGGAGGCTGTAAATGTAAAGATAGGATTGTCTTATACATCTGTTGAAAATGCACGCCTGAATATGGAAAACGAAGCTAAAAATTTGAGTTTCGACAAGGCTCATAAAAATGCGACGGACACATGGGAAGAATATCTTGGCCGCATAAAAGTGGAAGGCGGAGAATACAACGACCGTGTGAAATTTTATACAGGCTTGTATCATGCGCTGCTTGGTCGTGGATTGGCAAGTGATGTCAACGGAGCTTATCCGAAAAATGACGGTGGAGTAGGACATATAGCTCTGAATGGAAAAGGAAAACCAATTCATAATCATTATAATACGGATGCTATTTGGGGCGGGTTTTGGAATCTTACCCAATTGTGGGCAGTCGCCTATCCCGAATATTATTCGGACTGGATACAGAGCCAGCTCCTGGTCTACAAAGATGCCGGATGGTTAGGCGATGGTATCGCTAGCAGCAAGTATGTGTCGGGTGTGGGGACTAATTTTACCAGTCTTGCTATAGCGGCAGCATATAATTGTGGTATTCGCGACTTCGATGCGAATACTGCATACGAGGCTGCCTTGAAAAATGAGGTAGATGGAAAAGACCGTTTGGCAGGAGCCGGTAAGCTGGATGTAGAGCAGTTTGTAAACAGGGGATACTCGCCTTATACAACCGGCCTGTCTATGCGTACGACTCCCGAAGGTTCCGGTTTCGGAGCATCACATACAATGGAATATTCATTCAGTAGTTTTGCTGTGGCTCAGATGGCGAAGCATTTGAACAAGGAGGATGATTATAAACTTTTATCGAAGCTATCGAAGGGCTGGAAGACTCTCTTTGATCCTGAGACAAAACTGATACGTCCGCGTGACGACAAGGGCGAATTTATAAAAGACTTCGACCCTTTTGCCCCGTGGATAGGATTTCAGGAGGGTAATGCAATCCAGTACACATACTATGTACCTCATCAAATAGATGAACTTATAAGCCTGATAGGCGCAGATGATTTCAATGTGCGTCTCGACAGCACATTCCAGATTTCACAGAAGAATATATTTGGAGGTGGACAAACGATTGATGCATTTGCAGGTTTGCATACATACTATAATCATGGCAATCAGCCGAATCTGCATATCTCATGGTTGTTCAACTTTTCAGGGAAACCGTATCTGTCTCAAAAATGGGTGAGGGCTATCTGTAACGAATTCTACGGAGTAGAAGGCATACACGGCTATGGTTACGGGCAAGATGAAGATCAGGGGCAACTGGGCGCATGGTATGTGATGGCGGCAATAGGACTTTTCGATGTAAAAGGTTTGACCGAGATAGATCCTACATTCCAGATTGGCAGTCCGTTATTCGATAAGATCACAATAAGGCTCAACAAGGATTATTATCCGGGTAAGGAGTTTGTGATAGAAACACTGAATAATACCAAAGATAATATTTACATACGGTCTATAGATGTGAATGGAAAACCGCACAATACGGTTCAACTGCCTTTCTCGGATGTGATCAAAGGCGGCCGCATGTCTATCAGGCTATCAGATAAACCTAACACAGAACTAAATAAATGATTCTGAAATATTAACTAAAAACTCAATCTATGAAAATGAAAGATTCGTTTGATGCTGCTACCTAGCAATGTTTAAGTGAAAATGAAATTTAAACAAAGGTTACCAACCTGTTTATTATTTGAGTAAGTAAAATAACAAGGATAAATTATGATTCGAAAGTATATCATCAGATTCTATCTCTTACTTATTATTGATTTATCAAACACATTAAAAACTATGAAGTATGAAATTTAAAGTTAACTTCTTAAATCTATTTAGCCTGCTTAAAATTTGTATGTGTGCCATATTATTGCTGGCCTCTGCAAATCTTTATTCGCAGCAAAGCAAAACAGAGGTTTCAGGTGTTGTAAAAGATGCAATGAATGAGGCCATTATAGGAGCAAGCGTGGTAGAGAAAGGTACTACCAATGGCATAGCGACTGATGTAGACGGGAGTTTCTCGATAAAAGTAAACCCTAATTCTACATTGGTAATATCTTCTATCGGGTATGTAACGCAAGAAATAAAAGTAGGGAATCAAACCTCACTTAATGCCCTTAATATAGTATTGGTAGACGACAGCAAACTTATGGATGAAGTAGTGGTTGTGGGATATGGTGTACAAAAGAAAGCAACACTGACAGGTGCTGTTTCTGCCATTAAGAATGAAGAGATTATCACTACTAAAAATGAGAGTGTACAGAATATGCTTACCGGAAAAGTGGCAGGTTTGCGTGTCGTTCAAAACTCATCCGAACCCGGACAATTTAGCGGATCGATGGATATACGTGGTTTAGGTAGTCCGCTTATTGTTATAGATGGAGTGCCACGTGGTAATATGGCGCGTTTGGATGCAGAAGATATCGAGAGTATTTCGGTACTTAAAGACGCGTCGGCAGCTATCTATGGTGTCAACTCGGCAAATGGTGTCATTTTGGTTACCACCAAAAGAGGTGAGAAAGGAAAAGTTAGCCTTAGTTATTCGGGAAATGTATCCTGGCAGATGCCTACAAACTTCCCCGATCTGGCAAATGCTGTAGATTGGATGACCCTATTCAACGAACGTACGATGCACAATGTAGACGGCCCTAATCGTCCATATACAGATGAGCAGATCGAAGCTTACCGCAATGGCACAATGCAAAGTACCGATTGGAAAAAAGAGGTTCTTCGCAGCAGTGCACCCCAGACTATGCACACACTAAGCGCTACCGGGGGTACTGAGGCGTTGAGTTATTATGCGAGTATCGGTTACCAGACTCAGGAGAGTTTCTTGAAGACAAATGCTATTAACTATGAGAAATACACTATTCGTAGTAATATTTCTTCTCAGATAACTAAAAATCTCCGGTTCGATTTAAATCTGGCCGGATTACTCGACGAGCGGCAATCATCAGTGTATAGTTCCAATGATATTATACGAGGTATGTGGCTTATGCAACCGATGGATAAAGTTTACTATAACGAAACAGAAGGGCAATACTGGCAACCGACTAATGGCGGATTGCAAAATCCTGTCACTATGATGAACAAGGGGGTAACCGGTGCTAACTCATATAAAAGTAAATGGTTTCAATCGAATGCTTCATTGAGATATGATATGCCATTCGTTAAAGGCTTGTATGCGAAAGGCATGTATAGTTACGACTATACGTTGAACGACAATAAAGAGTTTATGAAAGCTTATAAACTTTACGACTCGGGTGGTGCAGCCAAAACATGGAATGGTCAGAGTGATGCCCCGAATAAGGTATCCCGGTATTTTTACGGAAAGGATGCAACCTTATGGAATATTCAGATTGGTTTCGACCGGCAATTCGGCAAACATAATGTGTCGGCAATGGCCCTCTATGAGAATACACATAAAGAAGGTGATAACTTTTATGGTAATAGACAGTTGTTATTGCCTTTAGATCAGTTGTTTACAGGTATAACAGATAAAATGCAGATCAATCAGTCTACTGCAGCATCTTCCCTTTACGATTATGCATATAATGCTTATGTAGGACGTGTTAAATATGATTTCGCAGGTAAATATCTGGCTGAGTTTACGTTAAGGCATGAGTCTTCATCAAGATTCCCGGATAATTCCCGTTGGGCAACAACGCCCGGAGTTATGGCGGCCTGGCGTGTATCGGAAGAGGGATTCTTTAAGAAATCACCACTTAAGTTCATAGATAATCTGAAACTACGCGGATCTTACGGGCGAATGCTTGATGATGCATCAACAAACGACTATAACTTCCTTACAGGATATTATTATCCGGCTTCGGGCGGTAATAGCACAGGACTGCCTTCAGGTTATATTTTTGATGGGTCATTCGTCAATAGTTCCAGCAATAAGGGGCTGGCAAATACAGCTATTACCTGGTATAAATCCGATATGCTGAACATAGGGTTGGATATGGATGCATGGAATGGATTTTTGGGTGTAACTGCCGAGTATTTTCAGAGAAAACGTACTGGCTTATTAGCGACTCGTGCGCAATCGATTCCGGGGATAGTAGGTGCTGCCCAACCACAGGAAAACCTTAATAGCGATTTGACCAGAGGTTTCGAACTGGAACTTAGTCATCGTAACAGAATAGGTGATTTTGATTATCAGGTGAAAGGTAATATGTCATTTACCCGTGTAAAAACAATATATTACGAACAATCGAAGAGAGGTAATTCATACCTGAACTGGAGGGAGAATAACAACGACCGCTATAATAATATATGGTGGGGATATGGAGGAGACGGACGCATAACCAACTGGGATCAGATATATCATAACCCTGTTTATATTGGACGAGGTAGCACTCTTGGAGATTATCAATATCAAGACTGGAACGGTGACGGACAGATAAATGATCTGGATGTGCATCCGCTTGCAATGAACGGTATGACACCGCTGATTTATTATGGAATCACTATATCTGCATCGTGGAAAGGAATAGACCTTACTATGCTATGGCAAGGCGGAGGTAAACGCTATGTTGCTCCAAGACAATTCTTATACCAGCCTTTGTGGGCAGATACGAATGCTCTTACACAATTCTTGGATCGCTGGCGTCCGTCGGACCCTACAGCAAGCCCTTACGATCCCGCGACAGAATGGATAAGCGGACATTATGCTTATACAGGAACCAGTGCCAATTATAATTCTGAATTTAATATTCAAAATGGCGCATACTTAAGACTCAAGAATATAGAATTGGGATATACGCTTCCTAAGAAATGGCTTTCGGTTTTGAATATACAGAATGTTAGGGTATATGTAAGTTCGTATAATTTGTTGACATTTACTAAATTAAAATATATGGATCCTGAATTTTTTACAAATCCTGACGATAGTAAAGGTGGATTAGGTGATTACGGATATAGTTACCCGCTCAATAAAACTGTTACAGTAGGAATGAATATAAAATTCTAAATATTAATATTATGAAACATATAAAATATATATTATTACTTTGTCTGGGTTTGTTCATGGCATGTACAGATTTGGATATTCCGCCAAAGAATATAATCGGTGACCCCGAAATATTCGGTACTACAGAAGGTACTATGAGTTATATAGCACGGATGTACAGCAGGCTCCCAATGGAAGATTTCCGCTACAATTATGAAAAAAGCGGCTTGTTCAATAATGCAGATACAAAATATAAGCAACAATCCGGTTTGACAGGAGAAGCCTTGGGTCGTGATACCAAAGGAGCTGAAGCTGAAAGTGCAAGTTATTGGGATGCAGCTTATTCTGCGATCCGCGATGCCAATTTATTTATAGAAACTCTTCCGAAATATGCATCGGCTCATAGTCAGGCCAACTATAATACTTATCTGGCAGAGGCTTACTTTATAAGGGCATTCCTTTACTATTCACTGGTTAAACGTTATGGTGGTGTGCCAAAGGTGGATTTCGTAATCGATTATCCGGCAAGTGTCGATGTCGAAGGTACGAAGCTTTTTCGCGATTCGGAAGAGGCTATATGGGATCTCATCGCTTCTGATTTGGATTATGCAATAACTAACCTGCCCAAAACGAATCAGAAAGGACGTGCAAACAGGTATGTTGCTGCTGCATTTAAGTCACGTACCATGCTTCATGCAGGATCGATCGCTAAGTACAATACAATCAGTGAGGAGTATAACGGAGTAAGGATATGCGGAATTCCGTCTACCCGTGCAAACGACTATTTCAAAGCGGCTTACGAAGCCAGTAAAATTTTAGATGAAACTACAGCATACGGCCTTTATGAAGCTGAATGGGCTGATGGGGATAAGACCGCTCAAACAACTAATTTTGTTAATATCTTCCTTAAGGATACGAAGGAGAATATATTTGTGAGGTATTTTAAGAATCCGGAGTCAGTGCATAATTTTGATGATTCGGCACAACCAATGCAGACATCTACAGGGGGTAATAACTCGGAAATCTGCCCGACTTTGGATTTTGTTGAAATGTTTGACGGTATAGATAAAGATTCTAATGGAAAATTTAAAAATCTGGATTCCAATGGAAAATATCTGTTGTATAATTCACCGCTCGATGCTTTTGCAAACAGTGAACCTCGTTTAAGAGCAACAGTAATACTTCCTATGGATCAGTTTAAGGGTAAAACTATAGACCTGCGCCGCGGAATATGGACAGGGACCGTGGGTACGGGTATTAGCCCGCTGATGCCTGAAGGAAGTGTCACCGATTATAATGTAGTATATGGAGAATCAAGTAATTTGAAACTTTCAAGCGATTTTTCTTTCAATAATCAGGCTGCTAATGCTATCTTATTGAAGGATGGTGTTAGTAAGATGAAAAGAGCCGGAGAAAGTGGTGTCGTTTCGGGATGGGATTTTGGAAATATCAGTGGCTTCTATCTTCGCAAATATTTGGACCCTAATCTGGCGGATAATAATGGTAATAAATCAAGTCAGAGTTGGATTGAAATCCGCTATGCAGAAGTATTGCTCAATCGTGCCGAAGCTGCAAATGAGCTATTCCTTGCTGGTGTAAGTACGGCGGCGACCGGTGAAAGCTATCGTGAAGAGGCGTTTCGTTGTATCAATCTTATAAGAAAGCGTGCAGGGGCTACATTATTGGCTAGCTCGGCTCCTTTGAGTGACATTAATGTGGTAAGGACAGAAAGAAGAAAAGAGCTTGCTTTCGAACATAAGACTTATTGGGATTTGAAACGTTGGAGAGTTATATATGATGAGCAAACCAATAGGCGTTACAGAGTTTTATATGCTTTTTATTCTACCGATGCAGAGAAGTATTTTCTGGATTCAAGATTTATGGAATCAAAAGCCGGAAATAATTATATTTTTAATTTTGACACCAAGAATTATTATCAGCAAATACCAACGAGTGAGATAACTAAGAATCCGAACTGTAAGCAAAATCCGGGGTATTAATAATAAAAATATTGATGATATGAGAAATACTATATTATATATTGCTTTGTCTCTATTGATGATCTTGGGAATGGCATCGTGTGCTGATGACAATTATCCCGAGCCTAAAGAGACATTCAGAGGTAAGTTTATTGAAAAAGGAACAAATAAGCCTTTCCAAACAGCTATTGGAAATACAGGTGTACGCATCCGTATGATGGAGTATAGCTGGAGTGATACGCCTCAACCATACGATTTTAATTGTAAGATGGATGGTACATTCAATAATACTAAGGTATTCAAAGGTGAATATGGGGTTATACCTTCAGGAGCTTTCGTTCCGTTAACTGAAGAAAAGATGACCATCAGCGGTACGGTGGAAAAAACGTATGAGGTAGAACCTATCCTCAAGATAGAATGGGTCGGAGAACCTGTGGTAAATGCGGATAGGACGGTCACATTTAATGTGAAAATAAGTCATGGTACAGATAATCCTACTTATAAAAAACCTTTAGTCGAAGGTTGGCTGTTTGTCAGTGAGACCGACTATGTGGGAGATTTCAGTTATAGTCCGAACTATTCTATAAACATCAAAGCCAACCAGATCGGATTGGGAGGTGTATTATTGGGTGACAATGGTTTTACTTTCACTATAAATACTTCGATGGCTTCTAAAAAGTTCCCTGATTATTCTCGGAAATATTTTTTCAGATTCGGAGCAAGAACCGAAGTTACGTTTGATGCGACAAATAGGTATAATTATACTGAGGTAAAGGAGGTTACTATTCCTGCTCTTTAGTACAATAACAATCATATGAGAAAAACGCAGTAAGATCTACTTACTGCGTTTTTTATTGGTAATGATACTATTCTGTAACTTTCAATTCTTTTCTTTTCTCTTCGAGAAGTATATGAAGCCGTTCTTTAACTTTTACATATTTCTTATCATTATTATAATATATGTTGTTGATTTCAGTCGGATCTTTTTTCAGGTCATATAATTCCCAACTATCAATATCCTTGTCGTTGATTTCCCCTTTGCCGTACCAATGTATAAGTTTATACCTTTTATCCCGTATTCCGTAATGCTTGCGTGCCATTCCCACAGCGGGATAATCATAGAATTGATAATAGAGATTATCTCTCCAGTTATCAGAAGTTCCGGTCAATAATGGTATCAGTGATTCTCCGGCCATATCACTGGGTTTATTAACTCCGGCGGCATCCAGAAGGGTTGGGGCATAATCTATATTTTGAACAAGTTCCGTACATTTTGCCCCTTTTTTTGCTCCCGGTAAAGCGATAATAAGTGGTGTCCTGAAAGCTTCCTCATACATGAAGCGCTTATCATAGAGTCCATGCTCTCCCAGATAGAAACCCTGATCGGAAGTATATACAATAATCGTGTTTTCCATAAGGTTGTTATTTTCAAGGTAGTCAAGTAATCTGCCCACCTGGACATCCACACTTTTTATTGTGCGGCAATAGTCTTTGATATATCGTTGGTATTTCCATTGGGTGAGTTTCTTTCCTTCCGGCCTGTTGGCAAGGAAGTCCTTATTTTTTTTATCATACGATTCATTCCATACTCTGAGTTGTTCAGGTGTTAATGTACTTATAGCCATATCAAAGCTCGCTTTAATATAATCCAGAGTCGGTTCGTTTTGCAGTTGGGATACTTTCAGATCGAAGGCATATCCAAGATGGTTGGCTACAGATAGTTCGTGTGTTTTCATCTGTTCGCCTCTTGTACTATAATCATCGAATAAAGTTGCCGGTTCGGGGAATTCAACGTCTTCATACAAATCGAGGTATTGAAGGTCGGGCATCCAGTTTCGATGAGGAGCTTTGTGATGGACCAATACACAGAACGGTTTGTCTTTGTCGCGGAATATAAGCCAGTTCAAGGCATGATCAGTTACAAGATCGGTTGCATAACCCTCTTCCTGTATATATTTTCCGTCCGATTCCGAAGTCCTGAACCTTGGATTGTAATATTCGCCCTGATCATCAAATATCTTATATGTATCAAATCCTTTGGGTTGAGCGCTCAGGTGCCATTTACCGAACAATGCTGTCTGATAGCCTGCATCCTGTAGATATTCTACAAAGAATTTTTTGTCAGGCTTTAATCCGTAACCAAGATGAGTTTGCCCATGTTGGTGGCTATACATTCCTGTCAGCAGTGTTGCCCTGCTGGGGGTAGAAATAGAATTTTCTACAAATGCATTACTAAAGAGCATTCCGTTTTGCGCTATCCGGTCCAGATTGGGGGTAGGAGCAAGTTTCGAAATAGGATGGCCATATGCGCTTAATGCCTGAAAGGCATGATCATCGGTCATGATGAACAAGATATTCATCGGTTTTTTAATGTCTTGGGCTATGATTCCATTACTGATGCATGCGGAGATGCCAAGGAAAGCGTATAAAGGTGAATTTTTCATGATATATTAAATAAAATCGGAGTATATCCTATATGTATATACATATGCAAATATATTAAATAAATATCTAATAGATGAAGAAAAATAAAAGAAACTGTATAGAAAAAGCCTTCTGAGGAGAAGGCTTTTATTTTGTATTGAAAAGGCTTTTATCTTTGAGCTTCCAGCGTATATGTGAAGCTGTCGGCCCTGTAATAGCCAATGTTGTATTCTATTGGCACATCGTTAATGTCATAGACAAAGCGTTTTCGGATTAGTATAGGGTCGTTGGGAGATATTTCCAGTTTATCGGCTATAAAATCTCCGGCTAGTCTGGCGCATATTTCTTCTTTCGATGTTTTAACCACTATATCATAATTATGTTCTAACAATTCATACAAAGGTATATTAAAGTTTTCTTCTCCCGTAAGAGGTATACTGGGATTAAAATAAGATATGAAATATACAAAGGGGTATTCTTCGCTTCCGCGAACCCGTTCAAGTTTCAGGCAACGTGTATCCACTTCTACATTAAAGAAATCAGCTACCTCCTTATATACTTTTTGTGTTCCGATAAAAAGCTCAAAGTTCTTAATCTTTATCCCCAGCATTTTCATCTCCTGCGAGAAGCTCAGCCAATTTTTTACGCCACCCACAAAGCCTTTACGGGCGACTTTGGTTCCATATCCTTTTCTGCGTACAAGAAGTCCTTCGAATACAAGTTTGTTAATCGCTTGTCTTAATGTATTCCGGGATATATTAAATTGTTTGGACAATTCAATCTCTTTGGGCAACAGCTTCCCGTTTTTATATTCTTCTTCGTCTATCAACCTCCGAAGAAATTCCTCTGCTTGTAGATGAAGAGGTTTTGAGCTTTCACGATTAACTTCTATTTTCATAGCTTATTGTTTATATGAATTGTTCAACTGTTTTACAAAATAACGTAAAAAAATATTGGTAAACAAAAAAAGATACATATATTTGCACAATGATATATATGTATGAACATATGTTGTTTTTTGAATAATGTTTAATAAATGATATACTATGAGGAAGTCCAATTATGACAGATATCCCGCAATGAAGATCAAAGGTGCTATAATAGAGGGATGGAGCGATATTTTACAGTCATTAAAAGGTACGTTGAGTACATGTTCTGTTATTGGTATAGATATGTATGTAGGTGTTCATGAAGATGAAGTAATATCACATATTAATAATATAGAACCTGACCTGATATTTAAGACAAGGGATTTGTTTAAACCGGAAAATGAAATTCGGAAAATGACAGAGCGGTTTATGACAGATGATGTCTTGTTCGGTTATGTGACTAACCTGTCGATGATAGACTATTTCGATACGGAGAAATTAGCAGAAGCTCGAAATCAGATTAAAAACAGCAAAAGTACTGCCATTGTCATCGGTAGTGGGGCATCACTTGTTGTACCCGATTCAGCCTGTATTGTATATATTGATATGGCGCGATGGGAGATTCAGCAGCGATTCCGTTCACGCAGTATCATGGCTCTGGGGCTGGACGACAGAAATGAAGCCATTTCTTTACAGCACAAGCGAGGATACTTTAACGATTGGAAAATATGTGATGCACATAAGAACACCTTATATGACAAGGTTTCGTATTGGATGGACACTCATGTGAAGGAACAACCAAAAATGATAGACAAGGAAACTTTCTTCAGTGGTATTGAAACAACGATAAAGAAGCCTTTCCGGGTAGTTCCGTTTTTTGATCCGGCGCCATGGGGCGGCCAGTGGATGAGAGAGACATTCGATTTGGATAAAGAGAATGTGAATTATGGGTGGTGTTTTGATTGCGTCCCTGAAGAAAATAGTCTATTCTTGAATGTCAATGGAAGTCTTTTTGAGATGCCCGCAGTAAATCTGGTGTTACTGAAAAGCCGAGAACTATTGGGAGGGCCTGTCGAATCCCGTTTTGGGAAGGAGTTTCCTATCCGCTTCGATTTTCTGGATACTGTACAGGGTGGAAGCCTGAGCCTTCAGGTGCATCCGACAACACAGTTTGTACACGAATCTTTTGGTATACATTATACACAGGACGAGAGTTACTATATGGTTGATGCCAAAGAGGATGCTGTTGTATATCTTGGATTGAAAACAGGTATAAACAAAGACGAAATGATTAGTGATCTGGAAAAGGCAGAAAGAGGTGAAATCGTATTCGACGCAGACAAGTACGCAAATAAGATTCCTGCCAAGAAACACGACCACTTCCTGATACCCGCTGGAACCGTACATTGTTCCGGACCACAGGGGGTTGTGCTCGAAATCAGTTCTACTCCCAATCTATTTACATTTAAACTCTGGGATTGGGAGCGATTGGGCCTTGATGGAAAACCTCGCCCTATAAATGTAGAAAGAGGTAAAAAAGTAATTGACTGGACAAGGGATACGGAATACACACATAAGAATCTGGTGAACGTATGTTCTACTGTATCTGAAGGCGATGGATGGCTGGAAGAAAAAACCGGATTGCACCCGAACGAATTTATTGAGACGAGAAGATTCCGTTTTTCGAAAAAGACATCTCATAAAACCAGCAATAGCGTAAATGTATTAAACCTTGTAGAAGGTGAGGAAGTTATAATAGAAGACCCTAAGGGACTGTTTGAACCTTTTGTTGTACATTATGCAGAGACATTTATAATACCGGCGGCTTTGGAAGAATATACAATTACCCCGACAGGAAAATCCGTGGGTCAGGAGTGTATTGTAATAAAAGCGTATGTACGGTTTTAATAATATCGAATCAATGTTATGACTGAAAATAAATCAAATAGCATCAAAATACTTATACCTATCCTATTCAGTTTCTTTGTAATGGGAATGGTGGATATAGTAGGCCTTTCTACGAATTATCTGAAAAAGGACTTTTCTCTCGATGAACTGACTTCCAGTATTATACCGATGATGGTATTTTTCTGGTTTGCGATATTTTCTATACCTACCGGATTATTGATGAACCGCATAGGACGGAAGAAAACCGTATTACTGGCTATCCTAATCGAATGTATTTCATTGATATTACCTTTTTTCTTCTACGATTTCTATGTGGTGATTTTCTCATTTGCCCTGTTAGGCATTGGAAATACTATATTGCAGGTTTCCCTTAATCCTTTGGTCGCAAGCATAGTACATGATAGTAACCTCGCCGGTACTCTGACTTTCGGGCAGTTCATCAAGGCTGTATCTTCTTTCGTAGGACCTATTATAGCCAGCATGGCTGTGAAGAACTACGGGGATTGGAAACTTATTCTGCTTGTGTTTGCTATTACATCTCTTATATCATTTGTCTGGTTATATTTGGTGCCCATCAAGAGGGAAGAAAACGTGGATACTAAGCAGGCTTCTTTTGGCAATACATTAGGATTACTGAAAGATAGCCTTATATTACAGATGTTTCTTGGTATTTTATTAATAGTGGGTATCGACGTCTGCATGAATGTAAATACACCCCAATTATTGGAGCAAAGATTAGGCTTTACTACTGACGATGCGACATTAGGTTCCAGCCTTTATTTCGGGGCAAGAACGTTTGGTGCTTTTTTAGGATCGATTCTTCTTCTGAAGATTAATCCATCGAAGTTTATGAAAATCAATATGCTGATTGCGGTTCCTGCTTTTCTTATGCTAATGTTTTTATCAGATAAATGGTTATTGTTTGCTGCCGTATTTATAATCGGTCTGACATGTGCTAATGTGTTTTCTATTATATTTTCTGTTGCTATGCAATACCGTCCGCAAAAAGCTAATGAAATATCATCATTGATGATAATGGGGGTTGCCGGAGGTGCTATAGTAACACCATTGGTAGGTATTGTGGCGAAACATTTCGGCCTCGGCATCAGTTTCGGCGTTTTATTGCTAAGTGCAGCTTATATCTATATATTATCACTTAAATTTGAGAAAAAATCATAGTTATGTATATTAACGATCAACGGATAGTATTGACACTCGATGCAGGAGGAACAAACTTTGTATTCTCAGCTGTTCAGGCATATAAAGAAGTTGGTGAGCATCTGGTTTTGCCTGCTGTTTCTGACGATTTGGATAAATGTTTGGAAGTGCTGGTGCATGGCTTTGAAACTATAAAGGCAGGACTGGAAGCCGAACCTGTGGCTATAAGTTTTGCATTTCCGGGGCCTGCCGACTATAAGAATGGAATAATAGGAGACTTACCCAACTTTAACGCTTTTCGCAATGGGGTCGCGTTAGGCCCGTATCTTCACAATAAATTTAAAATTCCGGTATATATCAACAACGATGGAAATTTGTTTGCGTATGGTGAAGCCTTGCACGGAGCATTACCGATGGTTAACTACTGGCTGGGGAATGCCGGGAATCCGAAACGTTATTCAAACTTATTAGGTGTAACATTAGGAACAGGTTTTGGCGCCGGAGTAGTTATAAATAAAGCGCTCCTTACCGGAGATAACGGGTGTGGCGGCGATGTCTGGATAATGAAAAACAAAAAATACCCGGAATATATCGTTGAAGAAAGTGTAAGCATACGCGCCGTCAAAAGGGTTTATCAGGAATTATCGGGGCAGGATAGTACGGGTCTTACACCTAAAGATATATATGACATAGCAGAAGGGAATATCTCTGGCGATCGCGAAGCGGCTATCAGAAGTTTCGAGGAGATGGGTGAAATGATAGGTGATGTGGTGACCTATGCCCTTACTATTGTAGATGGTATTCTTGTTATCGGGGGCGGACTTACAGGGGCTTCAAAATATATACTTAATGGTATAATGAAAGAATTGCAGGGAAATATAAGGATGTTTGGAGGAGCTTCTTTCTCAAAAACTCAGATGGATATATATAATCTGATGGATGAAGAGGACAGAAGTAAGTTTTTACAAAACGAAGATGTACAGGTAAAAGTTCCCGGAAGTAACGAACTGGTTCATTATAATAAATCGAAAAAAACAGGTATAGTTATATCACATATAGGTACCAGTGAAGCGGTTATGTATGGCGCTTATGCATATGCGTTGCAACAATTAGATAATTAATATTTAAGTAAAAAGAGATAGGTTTAGGTTTCCGTTTCCGTTTTTTTAAGTATACCATGATATGTTTATAGTCATGGTATATTTTATTTTGACAGTATGTGTTAAATTTTTATTAAGATTTACTACGGGTAGCTTATATGCAGTAGCGTCAGGATATATCAACCCGGGTTTCTTATATTCAGGTAATATTAGTTTATTTCTTTCATCGGATTAATTATTCATACCTTTGACTCCGTAAAAACAAGTGACGATAAATAATTTTACATCATAAGCAAACTAACACGGTATAATAAAGATGAATTATGAAGAGGAAGTTGTAGTCTGTGAATCCAGACTATTACAGGCAATGAGAGATTGCAACCTGCAAGTATTAGGCGAATTGTTACATGACGATTTATTGTTCAATGGCCCTACTGGCGAAATCATAACTAAAGCAATGGATTTAGCTGTTTACCAATCAGGAAATATGATTGTAGACGAAAATATTCCAAGTGGTCAAAAGATTCGTTTATTTGGTGATACCGCTATTGTGTCGGTGGTGATTAGTCTGAAAGGCGAGTTTATGAAACAGCCGGTATCCGGTAAGTTCAGCTATCTTCGTACATGGAAAAAAATAGATAGCCAATGGAAAATGATTGGTGGTGGTTGTACTCCTTCTCTCTAAATTTAACAGATAATTCTAAATTGTTCGTCGGGAAATAAAATTAATTCATCGATTTATCGTTGTGTATAGGTGATTGAAGAAGTAATTTTAACCTATGAGTAATTTAGGTACTAATATTAAACTAATTAACGTATGACATTACATTTTAACTCAATCCAAAGAGAGCGATTTGTTTTTTTCTTTGGACTGATTTTCTTCTTTTTATTTTCAAGTTCTATAAATGCCCAGACTTATAAAATAAAAGGAGTAGTTTACGATTCACAGACAAAAGAATCGTTGATCGGAGTTCCCATAATAGTGAAGAATAATCAGGGTAGGGGTGTTGCTTCCGACGAGAAAGGCGACTATGTATTGACGCTTCCCAAAGGTAACTATACTTTGCAGATAGAGTACATAGGTTACGAAAGAAAGGAAATTGAGATTTCCCTTACTAAAGACATACGTCAGGAGATAGAACTCAAGCAATCTGCTATCGGGTTGAAAGAGATAGTTGTTTCCGGAGAACGTGCCGACGCCAACGTTTCATCACCTCAGACAGGTGTGGAGCGGCTCGAAATAGAGAAAATAAATAAATTGCCTGTATTATTGGGGGAACGCGACATTATTAAAACGATCCAGCTTACACCCGGAGTGCAGGGAGCAGGAGAAGGAAGTTCCGGCTTTTATGTACGGGGAGGTAGCGCCGACCAGAATATGATACTGTTGGATAATGTACCTTTATATAATGCATCGCATTTGATGGGGTTCTTTTCTACCTTCAATTCAGATGTGCTTCGTGATATAACCTTATACAAAGGTTCTATGCCATCTCCTTATGGGGAACGTCTGGCTTCGGTACTCGATGTGCAGCAACGTAACGGGGACAATCAGGATTATCATGTATCAGGAGGTATCGGGCTTATTTCGTCCAAGCTGAATGTTGAAGGCCCCATCCAAAAAGGTAAGTCATCATTCCTCATTGGTGCCAGACGTACCTACGCCGATGCTATGGCCCGTTTGTCGGGTGCTAAAGACGCTCAGAATGCTTATCTCTATTTTTATGACCTGAATGCCAAAGTGCATTTTAGTTTATCGGACAAAGACCAGCTCACTTTTTCCGGGTATCTGGGGAGGGATAAAATGGTGTTGAAAGATGCTGCTGAAATCAATTGGGGCAATATGTTCGGTAATCTGAAATGGAACAGGGTTATCAATAACAAATGGAACTCCAGCACATCCGTGTTTTACAACCAGTATAACTACTATTTCGGAATGGAAATAGGAATGGATATGAATGGCAAAGCTAAGATAAAAGATTACGGAGTAAGGCAAGAGTTTATTTTTCAGCCAAATAAAAATAGCCTGTGGAAAATGGGGCTAAGTTCGACCTATCATGATATAGGCCCTGGCGATTATGAGATGAATGCCGAGCAAGATAATTCATTGAACCTGCTTCACCGTTATTCTTCCGAAAATGCAATATATGCATCTAATGAAATTAAATTGTCTGATAAACTCGAAGTTATATATGGCTTACGCTTGTCAGCATTCATGGCATTGGGTAAAGGTGAATTTTATAATCTGGACGAAGAGAATAATGTGACCGACAGTGTGTGGTATAAAGGAGGCAAAGTAGTGAAGACTTACGTGAATCTCGAACCTCGCTTATCAGCTGCCTATAAACTAAACAAAGTATCTTCTGTAAAGGCTGCTTATGCACGTACAGTGCAGAATATGCATTTGCTGACATATGCTGCACAGGGCACACCGTTCGACCGTTGGACATCGAGTTCGAATAATATTAAACCTCAGATTGCCGATCAGGTTTCTATTGGTTATTTCCGAAATTTTTCCAATAATATGTTTGAATTCAGCGTGGAGACCTATTATAAGGATATGCGGAATCAGATAGATTATAAGGATAATGCTAACTTTCAGACATACAATGCAGTGGAAACGGAGTTGCTATACGGAAAAGGCCGAGCCTATGGTCTCGAACTGATGTTTAAGAAAAGGTTGGGACGACTTACCGGATGGGTTGGTTATACGCTATCCAAATCGGAAAAAAAGATTGACGGAATAAATGATGGTGAATGGTATAATGCTTATCAGGACAGAACGCATGACCTCTCTATTGTGGGAGTTTATGAGTTGAACCGCAAGTGGACGTTGTCTGCCGCGTGGGTATATTATACAGGTAATGCTATTACTTACCCGAGCGGTAAATATCAGATAAACGGGAAAGATGTAATGTATTACGCCGAACGAAACGGTTACCGTATGCCGGATTATCACCGTCTGGATCTGGGCGCTACCTGCCTGTTGAAAAAGACTTCGAAATTCGAATCCGAGCTGGCGTTCAGCCTTTATAACGCTTATGGTAGAGAAAATGCTTATATGATTCGTTTCCGTACTAATAATGATGATACAAGCAAGACATCGGCTTATCAGTATTCATTATTCAGGTTCGTACCTTCAGTTACGTGGAATTTTAAGTTTTAACTCTAATTAATAAGATATTATGACCAATATATTAAAAATATGCAAGTTGATTGCTGTAACTGTATTATTTATCTTTACAGCCTATTCCTGCGAAAAAGAAATTGATGTAGATCTCCGTACGGTTCCTCCGCGTATAGTAATTGAAGGGATGGTTCCACAAAATACGTTGGCAATGGTACGTGTAAGTCAAACATTGGATTTTAGCGATAACAGTGGTTATCCGTTTCTGAAAGGCGCCATTGTCAAAATATCGGACGATGCCGGGAATTCCGAAATACTGGAGCAGGATAATACCGGATGGTATGTAGCTCAAGAACTGAAAGGAGAAGAGGGGCGGACATACAGCTTATCTGTAAACTATGAAGGTAAGGAATATACAGCTACATCGAGGATGCCGAAGCAGGTAAAAATCGATTCGCTTACGATAACTAAGATTTTAGCTATGGACTATGGCTTACCGGTGGTGCATTTCACAGACCCTGTTGGCAAAGAGAACGAGTATTACCGTTGCCTGGTTTACATAAATGGTAAACAGCGGGCTGATGTAGGGGAGATTGTGATAAACACTGAAAATTCCGATGGTAGTGATATGCACATGCCCCTAACAGTATTCTCTGCGAATGATGATGTTGATCCTATCCAGCAGAATGACGAGTTGTTGATTGAATTTCAGAGTGTAGATAAGCCATCTTATACATTCTTCGAAAATCTGAGTCAGGCTGAGAATTCTCTGAACAATCCTACAACAAATATTAAGGGAGGGGCTTTGGGTATCTTCAGCGCATACTCTTATGACCGGATGTCTATCATTGCGAAATGGGAAGAATAATAAATCAGACATGATCTGATAAGAGAACAGTTTAAAAAATAATTTATATATTGCCGGTGGTTTATTAGAGGATCACCGGCTTTATTAATTCAATAAAAATAGATATGAAAAGTAAATTTATATTACTCGGTACATTTATTACAATTACGCTATTTTCAGGTTGTAACGGATCGGATAATGGCACAATATCAAAGAAGGAAACGGTGCTTTCGGTTATACATGGAAGAAAGAGTGTCCGAAGCTTTATAAAGGACAGGCCAGTTTCTGATGAAGATGCTAAAACTCTGGTGAAAGCCGGAATGGCTGCCCCTTCGGGTAAAGATACCCGTCCGTGGGAGTTTATCATTATAAACAACAGGAATATTTTGGACAAGTTGGCCGAGGAGCTGCCTACAGCTAAAATGCTTTCTCAGGCTCCTATGGCTATTGTAGTTTGTGGCGATACGACAAAATCCTCTTACTGGTACCTGGATTGTTCTGCAGCTACTCAAAATATCTTATTAACGGCCGAAGCATTAGACTTAGGTGCAGTATGGACTGCTGCTTATCCTTATCCGGACCGCATGGGGACTGTAAGCAAAAATATAAGCTTGCCTTCTCATATATTACCATTAGTGGTCATCCCGGTAGGTTATCCGATGGGACCACAAAGCGTAAAGGACAAATATGACGAGAAAAAGGTACATATGGATAAATGGTAATTATACAAAAAACTCTCTAAGTATTTAACTTAGAGAGTTTTTATTTTTGGATTTTCTGTCGTCTTCAACAACCAGACCTAAATAGCAGCGTCAGCTTCTATCTTATCCAACTTAGGTTTTAATTTATATATATTTATCAGGCTTTTAGTTTCCATATCCCGTGGTGCTCTGTATATTTTAGAATTATCTAGTTCACAGGCTTTTAATAAGTATTCTACAGCCAGTTCTTTTTTATTCAATCGGTAACAAACGATAGCTAAAAGATAGTTTACATTGGCTGTCTGTTCCAACTGTACCAGCAGATTGTAGGCTCTGTCGTTATATCCCATGCTGGTAAAACACAATGCTGTATTGTAATCCGGATAGTTGGCTAATATTTCCAGAGCTTCCCAGTATTGACGGTTTTTCAATAAGCGTAACCCTTCATAATATTCGCTTCGGAATTCACTTTGTATAGAATCAGTTGTAACCATTCCCGGACGGCTCATATTGAAAGCCAGTTCTATTTTATGCAACTTTGGATAAATGGAATCGCGTATGATTCTATAATCCTCTTTATACAGTTTTTTGATTTCTTCTTCACAGGCATCCGGGAATGTCGCATTCGAAATCATATGCAATATTTCGCCTTTGTGTTCAATATCATCTCTTTTCTGGAGCAGTCTTACCAGCCCGTTCCAATCTTCACCAGTATATCGTATTTTGAATATATTCTCTACATCTATACCTCCTCCATACGTTTTGATAAGATGGTCTTTGATTGCTTCCACACGCTGTTTACTCAGGTATGCATTGTTGTCGAAAGATCCGTCAAGAGCGGTAGAGGCGGTCATTACCACACTATCCATGTCCAATCCTTTCTCCTTTGTGAAAACATTATAAGTACTCATAAGTGTATCGATTTGCATCCTGTTATTTTCATGACGTACATTGAATATAGCTTTGCCTGTTGCGAATTTTGGATAAATAGTCAAAAGACTATACATATTACGATACAATTTGGTCTTCTTTATCGTTAGTGTCGTATCTATTAGTTGGTCTATAGATGATATCAGGTATGTGAGTGTATCCATTCTCGGGAAAGTGTATCCGCTCTCGTCTATTGCCCTGGCATGCCCTTTCATTGTAATACGGATCTTTTTCAATCCGGCAGTGACAGGATATTCGTGATTGTAGAGATATATAAAATCTGAACCGGCATCAGCTATACTATCCAATTTGACATCCTTACGGATTTCATATGGTACCAGTTCTCTGAATTTATAGTTCTTGAGACTGTCTTTCATCTCGTTCTCTATAATTTTGTTATAGAAATAACGGTGCTTTGATATATCTACAGAATCTCTTTCGCTCACCGAATGACTTTTGATATCTTCCACTGTATGACCTTCAGCGTGCACTTCTTTAAATTTCCGGGGTACTGATTTTTCTTTGATTTTCCGCTTCAATCTGTATTGAGGCAATAATCCTGCCCGTTTTTCAAATTTTTTATTATAGCTTGCACTTATACCTGTCGTATCTTTATCGGTAGCCAGATTTTTTACTTTAAGGAATTCTGCTTCTCTCTGATATTTGTGCCATAGGGCAAGACGGTTAGCCTCTTGCTTGACATTGAATGTCATATAACGGCTTTCCAGCATCTTTTTCCATTTCTGATAATCCATCATGTCGTTCCATTCAGATTTATATAGACCGAGATAGAGGCTCTGGCGGTCATATATATCTTTGGCTATGCCTTGTTTGTCAAGAAATACACTGTCATAATCTTTTTTGTCGACTATAGATGCCAGGTATTCGTCATAGGCATCATAACCACTCTGTTGTTTATTATAAAAATCCTCTCCTTTTATTATTAAATCTTTTAATGGTACTACAGAATCGTTATGTAATAGTTGGGGACTGAGTGTTATGCTCCAGTTCGATGAAATTAATTCTTTAGGGACCCGCACCAGGAAATTTACCGATACGCGGCCATCCCGTTCAGGTGTGAAGCTGGAACGGGAAGTTACCACCACTTCATTTAATCGGTAAACTGTATTTGCATCTAACTTGTTGGTGGTGCTATACGTTGCTTCATTATTTGCACCATCTTCTTTATTTGTATAATTAACTACTTCGGAGAGCATCCCTCCCGAGGAGAAAGAGTCTCCTATTTCGTCCCCCGGCGGTAACTCCAACTTCACATTTTTATATTGCATGTAAAGTGCTTCTGTCATTATTTTATCCGAACGGCACGACATTACAGCCAGCGAAATAGAACTTACAGTCAATATGCTGTAAACTAAAGACTTTAGCGGTTTTATAACATTTGCCGCATTCCTCATTCTTTCAATATTACTCTCTGTCCTTTTACAATCTTCTCTTTTCATAAATCCTTTATATCAGAATAAATAAACCAAACTTATCGCAGCCTTATTCGGGGACAGAAAGAATCCTGACCCTTCGTCTATTTTCTCCCCGCATTTTATGCAAGGATATTTATCGTAATTCGAATATACTCCACCTATACCTAGTTCGAATTCCAGATTCCACTGCCTTCGTATGGGTTTTGAAAATCCGAATGATACACCTCCTCCGTAGCCCATTCCGTCGTAACGGTAATCACTGCCGAATAATCCACCGACATTGTATCTGCTGACAATAGCATTGAAGCCTATAAAATAACTATAACTGTAGGTTTCATTGAACCAGTAACGTGCACCTGGCAAAAATGTCAGATTCTTCATCTTTTTATTGTCCGGAAATGTCCAGGGATTATATTGCACATGTAGATGTAGAGTCCATTGGTTACTCACAACGGCCGAACCTTCAACATTCAGTGTCGTGGTAGCTAAACCCAGCATATCTGTTTTAACGGAATAAAATTGGGCACTTGCTTTGTTTATTGTGCCGAGTAGCAATATCGTCCCAAACAACACGATTTTTAAACTTCGTGTATTTAACAACCTCTTAATCATTTTTATCTCTTATATTTTTGGTTTTCCTTTTCCTTACGTTTTCGGATATTTACCTTTAGTTAATCAATTGTCCGCGATCTTCTGATACCATTTCAACTTCTGATATTCAGTATTTAGATACGGAAATTGTTCTTGTTCGATATATGTGGTTAATCCCGAGTGTTTTTTTATTTCAAAACCATTATATCCATCCATGAATAGAAGGGTCGCTGCTTTATAAATAATGCAGGAATTAATAGCCTCTGAAAGTTCCTGTTTTTGGATATCGGTTTGCAGATATGATGAAAAATAATCTTCGAAATCAAAGAAGAGGTGGTATGTATATCTGTCGAAATGCTGGATTGTGCCTATATCGACGGCTTTATCTGTATTGTAATTCTTTTTTACAATATTGCTTAAAGCATCCAACTCGGCTATTTTTATTATACTCAGTGTAGCAGAATTGAGAAATCCTGATTGCGAGTTGAAATAATTAAATGTCGATTGAGCAAATCCTTTCAGGTTGGCAGGAGATTCATACAGATAGCTTATGGCAGACTGTTTGTAGATCTCGGTAAAACCGGGGGAGACTATTTCGGCAGAAGAAACCAGTATATAATCTGTTTTATCTTTAAGCTCGTATGCTACTTCAATGCCAGCCATAAAGCAGGCCTCGAAGATTATAAAATCGAAGCAATTGTCAGGTATAGCATCGGCAAAATCGGTGATATCCATTTCCTGTTTATTATCGATTAATACTGATTTGGGATTTTTCAATGTCTCCTGAGGCAACCATCCCGAGGCATGAGAAAATAAAATGAGACCATATGATGGTGCCGGGTATATTGTTTTCACTTCATTAATAATACGGCTGAATACCTTGCTGTCTGCAGAGTTTTCTTCTTCATATGTGTGGATAATTTCTTTTATCGGATTCCCTTTATGGCATGTGCATATTTCTATCAATTGTGGAGACGAATCAGATGGATCACTGTAAATCAATAGTTTTCCCTCGTTATTTTTGTCCCAACCTAAACGGATAGCTTCTATCTTTTCATATACTTCGTCAGACAAACTATTATCTCCCCCCAGATAGACGAGTACTACCCTGTTCACAGGAGGTATATCCTCATCATATATACAGGATACGGATAGTATTGCTGTTAATATGATTATTGCTGATTTGAATATTTTACCGTCAATCGTCATTGATATTATTGTTTTAGAAGAGATTAATTTCCTTTTTTTAATAAATCCTGCGAATCTCCCGACTCACAGGATTTCAGACTTTACAAAACTACACATATCTTCAACTTCGGTGTTTCCAATATGTGGATGAAGACAAATTTTTATGAATCATAGTATTAGCGAAGGGCTTTCTTTTCATTGTTTATTGTTTTTATATCAGATTCTTTATGAAGCAGATCGGTTTTTTCTAATGTATCGAACCTGTCTACAACTAGTCCGTCAGAATCGATCAAATACATTATGGGAACTGCCGCTACTCCGTAATTCTTAAAATTCCCGCTACTGAATGATTGATAATCAAACAGTTTGTTTTTCCATGGCAATTTTTCAGCATATTTCGTATACAGTGTTTTGTCTGTGTCTGCCGATAAACTGATTACATCTATTCCTTTCTCAGATAATTCTTCATATCTGTCGGTTATATTAGACAATAATGATTTGCAGCCGGAGCAATTGCTATCATAGAAAATGATGAGTTTCTCCTTGTTCCCAACCCATTCCAGTCCTATAAGAGCGGGAGCTTTTGTGCCGGGGAGCATCATTGCGGTGAGTAGGCGCATGGCTATCTCGCTGTCGTCGTTCGCGCTTATATTTATTCCATTGGAATATGCTACGATACAAGCGGCTATTTTCTCTTGATCTATACCTGTTAAGACTTCGGCTGATTTGCGCACTAAAGGCTCGATAATTTCAGGGTTTTCTATCGCAACACGCTCCAGTATTCTCTTTGAAATATATGTAAATTCTTCGGTCGGAAACGCTTGAGCCGGATTTTTGCTGAACAGGCTAATCCAGTCTTCAATAAACTTATCCCATAACGGTGAATCATACAGTTCTGCGAAGTTTAATGTATCGCATACGTATGCTTTCATGTCTTCCTTTTCTGCATCCGTATTTGCAGATTTCAGGTGGTAGTATCTGTTCTCTATTTCAGTGTAATTCTCATATGACCGGGATTGGTTATGGGAACACGAGATAGCAGATAGTAACGCTATTATATGTATATATGTGAGGGAATTATGTATCATGTTTTTTGTTATCTTATTCTCCGGCTTTTTTCTGTATTAAATCACCTACAGGCAATTCATGCGTTACGTTATTGGTATCGGTATATTTAATGAAGAAACAAATTTTTCGGGTATTGGATTCGTCATTCGGGCGCACTATAATATTTGAGTAACCGGTACTTTCCGAACTGGCTGTAACAGCTGTGGAACTTATGGTTGCAGATGTACCGTCTTTATTGTCATATCTTGCAATTCCGGTCCATGCTACGTTAGTTACGGCTGTAATTCTTACTGTAGCACCGGTTGATGGTAAGTCTATATTAGCTGGTTCCATACTATATATGCCGATGTATGCCGGAACCGTTCTCTTGAATGTGAGTGTTCTCTCGATATCGTTTCCCGAATCACCGGTAAAGGTTGTCAAGAAGGACAGTGTCGTGGCAAACTTTGTACCTGCAACAGGAGTATGGTCTATTGATGGTGAGAAGTGGAATGTTATATCTGCCGGTTGGGCGGAAGTCCCTCCTATATTGAACGGCGCATCCAACGGATGTGATGCATTTAGGATTATATTAGAAAAGGCATTGTTATTTGTATCGTCCGATGCTGAATACTTCCAACGTGCATTTGTTCTGATGTTTACATTGTAAATCAGACTTTGGCTTGCTGCTCCGAAGTCTATAATATCTCCATCTGCGAGATCTTTGAATTCAAAAAGGGGATCGACACTATAATAGGTTATTCTTTTTACCAGGTTTCCGGCCAGAATATCCAGATATCCGATCTCCGCCTTATCCGCAGCTGAGGTATTTACAATCAGGCCTATCTGGGTAGAGCCTGTATTTCCTTGTATATTGGTTACTTTGAGCCAGTCCGGATTTGTTTTATTATTCGTGTCACTTATTTTTATTTTCCAGCCCTCTGGTTCATCGGTACTTATTACCAGTTTTGAGGCCTCTTCTGTTCCATTAAGATTTTTTCCTGAGTAGGACAAGAACTCCCCTATATCTACACCAAGCATATACCGTCCGTTAAAAACAATGTCTTTTATAAGTCCCTCATCATATATTATAGGGTTGATATCCAGATTGGAATGAACCATATATGATGCCAGTGCATCTTCAAGAGAGGGCAGCCCGGCACCTGTAACGCCGTTTATTTCTATTTCGTATCTGTAATTACGTAACAGGGGCATATAATCTCCCTTTTCGATTCCTGCATTAGCTTCAGGATATGTAAAGTCGACCCGGTAGAATGACGAGTTGCTTGCACCGTTATATTTCCCTTCGATAATCAGACATGTTGCATCTTTACGGTCGGTGTGATCATAGCCATTGCCATCGCTGGCGGCATTGGCCTCGAAAGTATATATTTCACCATTGAACAAGGTTAAACCGTCTGCTTCATATTTTATCGCACTTCCTATTCCTGGCTTACGTCCGGGAGAAGCCGGAAGGTTAGGTGTAGTTGCAGCAACAGATGAAAGTTCTCCCTGAGAGTTCCAGGTGGGGGCGATGCGTCCGTTGGTATTATAATTGCAAAGATAAATATTGGACAATTTGAATGTAGCAGGAGTCACAGATGCATTTATCTTTACATCTATACGTGCCAGCATCCTGACTAAAGATACATTTGTTATATGCATTCCTATTGTTATATTTATCTTGCCTGTTTCGGCTATCATTGGTATATTTCTATAAATTCCATCACCATCAGCCTCCCATTTATCTTCATTGGAATATTCCAGCAGAGACAATACTTCCTCTTTTGTAGACACTCCATTGATAAGGGTACTTAAAATATTATCTACTTGTGTCCGGGCATTGGCTACCAGTAATATATTACAATCAGCATCTTCCTCTATTACAGTATGAAATTTTGCTGTGCCATATGTATTTTTAATATTTGTCGCTTTTTTATGATAGATAAAAGTCTGCTCTCCCAAATTACTTACTTTAAAAATAAACAGGTCGACTTCATTCACTTCATTTTCTTTTGTTCCCTCCATGGAATATGTGGATGGGAGATTCAGACCCGGAATGTTTAATGTAAAATTTATGGCATGCTTTGACGTGTCATCCGGCTCAATATTAGTCTCTTCGTTGCGACAAGAAAAAATCAGGGGCAACGTAGAGATTAAGAGCAGATAGATTAGCTTGCTTTTATTCCTTATTTTATATGCTTTATTTTTCATTTTCTATGTGAATGTAAATCGTCATTATGATAGAATTGAATATTAATCTTTTACACAACGTACCGAGAGCCACTTGTTTTCGTCGGTGAGTATAGGACCATTCATGTTATTGGCGTTACCGGTATAGTAATAAGGATTGTTGTCAACCGAAGAACTCCACCAATATCCTTTAATATCCCAATCGTGCCATTCATTATTGGTATTTAAATAATAACCGGACATACTGTAGTTGTAATTGGGTCCGAACCAAAACTTACCCAAAGTGGAAGGCTCTGCTGTAATTACGCTGACGAGCGCACTAAACTCTGCTTGTGTTGGCAGATGCCATCCTTGTGGGCATGCGTTGTCTGCAAGAGTTGCTTGTTCCCAGGTATAGTAGTGTTGATAGTTTTCTATTCCCGGTACAACGCCTATAATTGTTCCTCCCTCTCCATATTTATCAGAAGCATAACCGGGTACATTCCCACTAAACAGTTTTTCTTCTCTCGAATTTTCGACCATCCAGCATTTCCCGTCATACAAATGGGTATAGTAGGCACTATTTTGGGTAATTTCCATCAATTCGGCTGTTCCGTTATCTCCACAGCCTTTCTGGGCCACTTTTACCACATAATTCATATTACCGGCAGTTACTGTTATTTGTGCCTGTCTCTTCGCCTGATAGTTGTCGTCATTAGTGGATATTTTCCATTTGTTGGCGCTTAACTGTGCAATTTCGAGCCATCCGGTCATGTTTTCATCAATGTATGTAATAGGGCTTATACTTATCCCTGACGGATGGGTAGTGCTTATTTCTATCTCCTGGTCTTCAATGTGATTTTTGAAATCAATAGAAGCTTTGTTTAGGATCAGATTATACTGGCCTTCGAATATTACATTTTGCTTAGCGAGATTCCATGGAGTGACTGTAGCGGTTATTTTTATTTCTCCATCAAAAGCGTTTTCCGGTGTTTCCGCGCCTTCGTCAGCTACAGATTGTATTTCGATATCATAAAGATGGTTTCGGAGAATATCCCCACTGAAATCTGTGCTGGATGTTTTCGGAATGTCTATGCGGTAATATGTTACCTTTGATGAATTAGCTGGATAATCATAATAGCCGCCAACAATGATAGCTGTAGCTTCACCCCGGCTTTCGGCTCCTTTAGCTTCGAATGTATATATACTTTGTGTAATTTGATGCGATGCGTCTGTACTATACAGGATATTATTCAACTTTGTAGTTATAGCATCTTCAGGTACATCGGCCATCGTTACTTTTGTTCCGTCCCAATAGTAATCTTTGTAAGCGATATATCCTCTATTTTTACGATTGAATATACATGCATTCACCAGTTGAAAATCAGTAATGCCGTCCTTTGCCCTTATATCCAGTCTGGCTAGCATTCTTGTTAGGTCGAAAGTGCCTAAAGTCGAGGTTGTGTTGCTGATAATAGTCGGGACTGTTTTACAATACATTGGAATATTACGTAATATACCAGAATTGTTATTGTTTGCATCCCATTCCGCATCGCTACCCGCTGTCAGGAGGGGAAGGACAGAATTTATATTGTCGTTCAATGCAATATTAACAGTGCTTAATTCATCAGATGCGTTAGCTAATATAACTAAAACCTGAGATTTATAATATTCAGCAAGAGTTACTTTGAATGTGCCCTCTCCGTCGTTCAGGGATATGTTCTCTCCTTTCGATTTGTATGCATACAGATAATTTCCACTACCATCGTTCATAAAAGCAAGGACATCGATCGTTGTTACGTCTTGTTCTTGTGCTTCCGTCATCGACTTGGTAGTTGAATATGCATTCTTGCGCATATCTCCGGGTAGTTTCAATGATAACGTAACAGTCTTCATATTTCCCTCATCTATAATGACATCAGATTTGTCATTGTCTTGACAGGAAAATCCCAGGATAAAGAGAATTAATATGATATAGGGTAATGTTTTTTTCATCATTAATCTGTTATATTAAATTTCTGGTTCAACGGGTACTTCTTCCCATTTAAGAAGTTCTATTGTTACATTTCCATTTTTGAACAGAATCAGTATTGGGATAGTCAGATCTTCTCCTTCCTGAACTGTAATGGAATTATCTTCCATGAATTTACTGAGTCCCACTGTACATAATATGTTGTTTCCGATAGTATTGTCCAAAAGTTCTATCGTTATAGGATTGTCATTTTCAAAGCGCAATGTGTTGCATCGTGCAATAGCCGTTTTTTCTGTACTATCTATATTTACATCAGGATAATAGGTCGTGCCTGTACCTGCCGTTTGCATATCAAAGTTGCAGGTGGGATCGAGATTGTTTATCCTTATTACCGGATATTGTGCAGGTAAGAGGTCTGTAGATAATGCTGCTAGACCTTTTACATATACATGTATTTTGATGTGTGAAGGTTTGAAATAAACAGTATGTTCAACTCTGTCTCTGGATGTGACCGTGAAATTATGTTTCCCGTAATATAATGAATCATGTGTCGGTATTTGCAGAGCTGTACCATAGTTGGGATGTGAAATTATCCCATCGTGTATGAATGAATTAGGATTGAAACAGGTAATACGCGTATCGTCAAAAGCATTGCCCCAACAAATAGCAGTGTATTCTCCTGTATTGAGCGTTAGATATGTTCCTTGAAACGAATTAAGATTTTCTTTGTCAATCTGTTGATTGAGAACGTGTGCCCCATCTTTATCAAAAATACCAACATTCACCCGATTAATACGATCCGGAAAACTGGGGTAATCGAAATGTAAAATAACATTATTCAGAGGAGGACAGTCGTCCATGTTGTCGCCTATACATCCGGATAAAAATATGGATATAATAAATACAGGCAGAGCTTTCAACAGTTTCATTTATTTTCTATTTAAATTCCTCGTTTTGAAAAATCCATGCAAGCGGGCAAAACCTGCCTGCATGAATTATAATTAAGTCTAGTGCGCCTATTATAGATTATAGAGCAGGTTCAACTTCTACACCTACCCATGCCTGTACCTGAACGGTCACAGTGACGTTTCTGGCTCCGGTTTCCGGTTTCGGACTTAAATCTTTTCCATCTATATCGATAGATGTGATTTTATATACTTTTCCGGCTTCCAGATGAGTCAGTTCAAGAGTAGTATTGCTATCTATCAGTTTTGTTATTGTCAGATAAGCAGGGGAGAACCCGAGATTGCCACTGGTTGTTGTTACATCTTCTAATTTTGCAACAATATGTGGTACAGATGTTTGAACTTCGGTGTCGATAGTAGTACCATTACCTGCAACAGGTGGCATAATGAAGTATGCCCATTTATGGAGAGGATTTACAGGCTTGAAAGAAGCATCTGCAGTTACGCTGGCGCTAGTCCATTCATCTTTGAAAGGTACAGGGTATGATCCGTCTGTAAATTCTATTGCGTCAGCCCCGTATTGAAGAATATCTGTTGCTAGAGCAGGAACATCAGCATAGTTTAAACTTACTTTTGTATAAGCATTATTAATATAGATACCTGTTAATTTGAAATCTACAAGAGGCAATTCTGCACCGGCCGTTTTAGCTTTTATTTCTCCAATCTCTATGCGGGAAATAGCTGCGCGTACAGGAACATTTACAGCTGCATCTCCAGTACCGGTTATAGTACCGGATCCTAACAGGTTGACTGCAGTTTTTGCATGAGTTTGTACACTATGCTCAAACATTACAGCTTCTAGCTGTGCTTTCGTAGTTATAGTGGTTGGCAATGCAGGAGAAGTTAAAGTGGTACTGTTACCAACTATGATAATTTCTGTAGCCGCCGCAGGAACATCTGTAAATTGCTTAACCGGAAATCCTGCTTCACTATCGTCCATAGAGCCTCTCTTCAGTATGTTTCCACTACCGATAAAGAATACTTCTGCATCATAAATATCCGGGGCTACATCAATAGCAGTTTCTTCTTCTGCATATGTTGTTGGCTTCACGATTTTAACTGTTACATTCTTCGGTTCTCCCGTGTCTACAGGGACAGTTTCCTCGCTACCACAACTCGCAAAGCCGAATAGGAGAGTAGCAGCTGTAATCATTACATACTTAAATTTCATTTTCAATTGTTTTTAATGAATAATAAATTAATTGTGTTATCAGAATCTTTTTAAATGACATCGAGTCTAATCATAGAATAATATATCTATGCTGATTATCCTTTTTGAGTGAGTGATTTTAGTTCAGGAGTATATTGTAATCAACATTCTTCTGCAATTCTAAAATACTCTTTGATCTAATTATAAATGCATTATGGGCTATGCAATTATATTTGTTGAATACTAACCTGGAAAATTTGTTATTGTAACACCATTTCTATTTGGGCTTCGTCCATCCAGTTTTCATAATTGATCTGCACAGAGTATGTACAACTGAACGATTTGTTTCCATTGATTGCCTTATATATGTTATAAACAGAACTTACTGTTTTTTTTCCGACCGAACGTACCATTTGTTTATAGCCTTTATGCCGGCTTTTTCCATTAATCAGAAAATAAGGGAGTTCTTTTTTATTTTCACCTACTGCCAGCAGAGGTGTTAATATTATATATGCATTCTCTGCTACATGAAAAGGTGGCATTTTTATTCGTAAGTCAATATGCAGATATTCTCCTTTTTTTATAAACTTATCTTTTTGGATAATCTGTGAAATCATAATTATTATTCTTTATAATTGCAGTTTGAATCTATATTAACAAATCTGGTAGTATAGGCATTGTTATGCTGTCTCTCATTCAACGATTACAAAAGTAGCAGGTCTTTTTGTCTGTCTTGTTATTTAAACTTACCTAGTATTACATAGAAATTACCTTTTTTGAAACTTATATTAATTTTACTTAATGTAGATTAAAATTTTAAAAAATACATTTTTGTTTCAATTTGTTACTTTATAGAATTGCTTATTGTTTATAATCGATCTAGATAAACTTATTAAGGATATAGAATGATTGTATAGCTTACTAATAGTCATTTTCGGACTGTATTTCAAATAAATAAAAAAACACAGAAACTCTTAGTCAGACACGAATTTGTTTCGAAATATACATTCGGTATTTTTTCGTTAATGAAAACTGGTGTCAAGTTTATATTAAAAAAATTAATATATTTGCGAACACTAATATAAAAAATATAGGAGCAGGCTTCTTCTATAAATAAAGAGGGGATAATATTTCGCAAATGTCATAAACTATATTATAAACTATATTGTATTGATAAAGCAGAGGGATCTTAACTGAATAAGCCGAGAATAAAATAATTTACCTGAAACGAAGTGTATATAAGGAGTGATGGAATTTACTATCTCTTAGATGGTTTATTTTTCTTATATATACATTTCCGATTGGGGATTTGTTAACACGTCAAAATAACATATATATTGATTATGGGTATCATTACGGACTTCCATGAGCATAGAACATGTGTCAATTATGAAGATGTTAACACTAACTCAAATAAAAAACCAATTATTGAAATTACTGAATTCTTGAAAGGGAAAATCAAGGAGAAGACTCTCTCCGAATCTAAAATCATGTTAGTTATGAAAGGCGAATTTCGTATATCGTATGAGAGGCATATCGATAAAAAAGTAAAAGAAGGAAAGATGCTCTTGCTTCCATCCAGCAGTAAATATATTGCAAGAGCTGAGGAAGATGCTTCTGTTTTTATTTTTAGACTTCGGGATAAAATTGATTTATGTGACCGTATAGGTTTAGAGCAATTATTTCATAAGTTTAAAGAACCGGAAAATGGTTTCAATCTTTTGGACATAAAGGAAGAAGTATCATATTTTCTAAAGGGTTTGGAGGCTTGTTTGTCAGATGGTTTACGTTGTCGTTATTATTTCGAATTGAAAATGAAGGAGTTTTTCTTTCTTATAAGGGCTTACTATACAACCGAAGAGTTGGCACGATTTTTCTACCCTTTATTGAGTAACGATACAAGTTTCTCCGAATTTGTATATAACAACTATAGTAAGGTGAAAACAGTACAGGAATTGGCTTCGTTGTCTAATTATAGTCATTCGGGTTTTATCAAGCGTTTTAAAAAGACATTTGGAGTACCTGCATATCAATGGATCAAACAGCAGAAAGCCAGTCGTATATTGCATGAGATTAACTGTACGGATAAAACGCTGAAAGAGATATGTGATGAACATGATTTTAGTTCATTATCGCAATTTAATGACTTTTGCAAATCTAATTTTGGATACCCTCCTAGTTATATAAGGAAGAATAAAGCATTCTGAAAAAATAGCCTGTAAATAAGCGTTAAAATAATAATGTCGGCGCAACTGAATTTTTCGGTTGCGCCATTTTTTTGTGCATTGTAAACGTATTATAAATCAAGTAGATTCCGAGAGTGTCAAATCCTTTAAAGAAAGAATAATATAAGATGTTTTTATAGGATCAAATTAAATTTATGTCAGAATTATGTAATAAGGGGTAAATATTAATAAGTATACAAAACGTTTATTAGCCTAAGTTTGCAAAGGTTTTTCCAGTTAGTGTTCATCTATCACTGTTTTGTGATACAAAAGTAAATTTTAGTTTTTAATTACAACAAATTACAAAAAAATTAATCACTTAAGATCAAATGTTGAAGCTACACCTCTTTAAATAAAAAGAGAAGCCAGACAGTTATAATAATAAAATATTACGAGGCCAATGTTAACGGTATTTTATTATTAATAACAGAATATAATTTAATTTATTTAACAAATGAAGAAAGTTTTTATTAGTTTAATTACTGCTACACTATTGTTCTCTGCATGTAGTAACGATGACGGGCAAAAGCCTGATGGAGACGAAAACAAAACGGGTTCACTATCTTTCAACCTTGCGTTTGAAGAAGCAGGTTCGGGTGTCAAAGCCACAGCTCTTTCTAAAGCTATACCAATCACAAGTTGGAGTAATATTGAGCGCGCACAGATGTTTTTATATGAACAAGGAACAGGTAAAGTTGTCTTTTCTTATGAAATACAACCATCTGATGGCAATACGACTTTTCCATGGTCCAATATTCCTGTAGGTGATTATGACCTGGCACTGGTTGCAAATATGAAAAATAGTACAAAAAACAATATCACTACTTATGTAGCCGGGGGTGCAACCAGTGAGGCAATTACAGATTTTAATGTAAGGGGAAGAATTTTAAATTCTCAGATCTTTATGGATCTTAAGAAAATTACTTTTCCTACAGGACATGTCTTTGAAACAGGAGATGAGGCTTATGCACCTGCTTCGGAAGTGTTTACCGCTTATGCAGAAGATGTTCATATCGTAGAAGGAACTCCTGCTAACCTGGGTACTTTAAAGCTCAAGCGTGATGTCTCTCTCATGCGTGTAAGGATTAATAAGAAAGCTGATTTCCTTAATGAGACAGGAAAAAAAGTGAACTTTGCCGATGCATCTAACTTTATTGTAGTCCATAGGTTACCTGTTGGTTTCGGGATCAAGACACCACATACATCACCTGTGTTTTTGGGTGGTATCTTAAATCAGAATTCCAACGAGAATAGGGTAATGATAGGTGCTACCGGTACTACTACATTCAATACCGCTAATCCTGGTGCAGATAAATATAAAAATCCTGAAATCATAGATGCTGACTTCACGCTGTGGCAGGATATAATTGTATTACCTAATGTTTTAACAACTGCCAGTATGGATATTAGCGCAGATGCACAGGATAGCAGGAAATACTATGTCGTAATCAGTGCTTTGGCTCCAGCCGGATATAAACTTGATGATGGAACAGAAATAACAACTCCAACACCTTTATATTGGTCAGGAACTATAAAAGGAGGATTTACTCCGAATGTAATCCGTGAAGTAAACCTTACTATCAGATCGCGCGGTTCGATCATAAATCCTCCCGGTCCGGAAGAAGAAGGTGATTTGATAATCACAGTTGAACCGCCTCAGGACTGGAATGATAATATACAAAGAACAGATCAGGAAGTTTAATTAAATACAGCATTCAGACACATCAATCTATTACTTGATCTTCTCCTTTAGGTGCAATGATCCGGAGTTAAATTCGGATTATTGCATGGGAAGGGGTTACCCAAACAGAAGCTTTTTCTTCACAAAGCAAAAGAACAAATGACAAATAGAATATATAGCGGTCTTCTTTATTTTATATTATCGGTATGCATCTGTTTTGCACCATCTTGCACATATGATTATTTCGAAGATGAATCGAACTATGTAATATATGTTCCTAAGGTTGACATGAATACGAGGACAGATACTTATAAAATAAATGATATCAGCATCTTTATATATAATAGCAATCTGGAAAAAGAGCGTTATTCATCCTACCCGTTCGAGGATAATGCCCGAACGAGAGTCGGTAATTTTAATTTTAAGCTTTTTCCCGGAGAGCATTCTGTATATTGTTTCACAAATATTTCCGGAGTCAATTTCTCGGAGATCGATGCCTTCAGTACAGCCCGCTTTGGGTTGAAACAAAATGAAGAAGGATATTATGAAGAGCCGTCAGTAATTTTTTTGGAAAGCATGAAACCCTTCATCCACTTTCCTGGACCTGTAGTGACAGATACTGCGTGGTTTGAAAAGAAATATGTAGGGCGTATATGTGTTGCTTTCAAAAATATGACCAACCTGAATTCTTCACTCACTTTTAGTAATATTAAGAAAGTTGAAATATTGGCAAAAGGAGTCGGAGTGACACAATACTTATCTCAAATAGAAATAACAGACCCACTTGATACAAGGTCTTCACGTAACAGTATCGATGACAAAATTTTACTTACCTCACAGTTATCCGAAAATCCATATCCGGATTTTGACTTTGGATTTGATAATTACTATTTTCCATCTCTAAGCCCGGTAGATGGTGTCACAGAGCCAATAAGCCTTCAGTTAAGCTTCCTGGACGAAAATAACGATATAATAAGTACACTTGCCATAGACCTGATTGACAGAGTTACAGGGGAAGCGACTATCCTTCATATGGATGAAACTATCCTTGTGACAGTAGATGGAAATAATATACAGATACTTCGTCTGGAGGATCCATCAGATTGGAACTCTGACATCGAATCGGGGGGCAACAATACTCCCGGAGGTGGAGGAACAGAGATATGATAAGACAAATAACTAATAAATAAACACGATTGAATAAATGAAACGTCCTTTGCGGTACATATTTAGCAGCTTACTTTTATTCATAGTATGTTGTCCCGGAGCCGACGCTCAGGCTATAAAAACAAACATACCACTGATTGCTACAGGAAATCCCAACATCGGTATTGAATGGTCGGTCGGAAAACAGCTTACTGTTAATGGCGATGTTCTTTGGGCGCCTTATCTGTTCAAAAAGAACGAAGAGGTATTCAGAACACTGATAGGAAGTGTCGATCTGCGATATTATATCAAGCCAAAATATTATTACACCAATGATCTTTGGGATGGATTGTACATCGGTCCTTATGCCATGGCCGGGAATTTTAATATTGGCCTCAAAAACAGCGATGATACTAAAACCAGTTATCGAAGAAAAGGATGGGGGATTTCCACGGGTGCTACCATTGGCTATAAATTTTATCTATCCAGCAGATTTCGCTTAGATATCAATGCCGGAGTCGGATATGCCCATTTACAATACGATAAATTCGAACTGGGAGGAGAATATGCCGATTTTCCTCTGGAAAGTAAAAAAACGAAGAGTTATTGGGGACCGACCAAGTTTGGAATTCACTTAGTGTATAATATATTCAGATAATATATAGCTAATGATAAACAGAAAAATAAGAATGCGATTTTTATCCCTATGCTGTTTGGTTGCATTATCGTTTAATGTATACCCTCAGGATGTGCGGCAGGATAAACAGGATAATAAAGCCCGTAAAATAGAGGTAAAGGCTGACCGCAAGTTTGTTGAACAGGATTTTGATAAAGCAATGAAACTTTACGAATCTGCATTAAAAGAAGTAAAGACTAATACTTATACAGCCGTCCTTCACCTGAAAACAGCAAGGCTTTATCTGACATTATTGGATTATGTGTCGGCAATACCTCATTACGATGCGGCAATATCATCAAACGAAAACCTATTTACATCTATAGATATCTGTAACTATTTGGATGCATTAAGGTATTCCGGTGAAAAATTGAAAGCAATCAGAATTGCAAGGGAATACGCCTATAGAGATGTATACAAAAAGGATCAACGCTATCTGAATATATTACATGCGTTAAATTATGAGGATGGTTTCTTGCCTGTAGGTACACCCGAGTTTAATATTCAAAAGCTCGATAAGTTTAACACTCCATATTCTGAATTCTGGGTAGGAAAAATGAGAAATGAATATTTCTATGCTACAAGTAGCAGCCGATTCCATGACCCGAACAAAAAGTTTTACCACAGAACCAGATATTACTCTTTGGATGAGAATTCCGAATATTCGATCAACTCATCCCAAAAAGGAAAATCGAAGCCATTACTGCATATGATTCCTGTCGATTTGCAAAATGGGCCGCTATCTTTTTCTGATGATATGTCAAAAATGATAGTAACGGAGGTTGCATATGATAAGGGTGAATCTATAGAGATGTCCTCCGGTGGTGTGAATACCTATAAAACAAAGTTACGTTATTCCGAATATAATAAGAATCGTAAAGGCTGGTCAGCATTCAGGGCCGCTTTCCCTCAGAAAGAAGGAGCTTCTTATGCGCATCCTTTTATATTCAACAGGAATCGTTCTGTCCTTTTCTCATCCGATATGGATGGTGGCTATGGTGGCTATGATATCTATATTGTTCATTGGGATGAGAAGCTACAAAGTTGGGGTGATCCTATTAATCTGGGTGAACAGGTAAATACAGAAGGTGATGAAATATCTCCTGCCATATTTAATGATATGCTGGTCTTCTCATCAAACGGACATGTTGGCTTTGGAGGCTATGATATATACGGTATAAGCTATGAAAATGGTAAGATCCTGGATGGAAGTCTTACCCATTTCGATTATCCGATAAATACTGTTCTCAACGACTTCAGCATGCTCCGAATAGACAAGGATAAAGGATATGTGGTATCAGACAGGCAGCGTTTCAACAAAGATGATATTTTTTATTTCGAACGGAATAAGAATTTTGGCAGGGAAAATCTTATATACGGAATGTCGGAAGTAGATGCAATAACAAATGGGGCTATAGTTTTAGTCAATAATGAAGGAAACTTTAATAGACCTCGCAGGGAGTCTGTGCCTGAATTCAGTCTTGAATCTGAGTCTTTACTGAGTGTGTATTTCGACTTCGACAAATCGGTTTTACTTCCTTCTGCAATTCAGGAATTAAAGATGTGGCTTGCAGAAACAGACCTCCATAATATAGAGTCTTTGATCATTGATGGATATGCAGACGAAATGGGGACAGAAGACTACAACTACGATTTATCGAGAAGAAGGGCTGAAGTTGTTGCCCAATGGCTGTCACAACAAGGTATTAAAGCACGTGCGAGGGTGACAGGTAAAGGTAAGATATTCGTCAACAGCGATTCGCCACTGGAGGTCCCATTCTATAATGATAACCGGAATACATCTATTTGGAACCATAAGATATGGATGAATAGAAAAGCCAGAAGAGTAGATATAAAAGCAGTAATTAAATAACATAACAAATATATACATGAAGTACAGAAGAAAAATATTGGAAAGTTTACTGATTTGTGCTCTATTGATTGGGTTTTCAGTACAAAAGGCTAATGCTCAGTATATGCCGGTAGTCTATGACAGGACGTATGATGGTGAAGGTATTCAGTACCAGCATATTTATCCGGCTTCGGATGGTCAGGTTGTATTGGTGGGATCTGTAGGTGAGAAGACCACAATAACATGGGTGAAACGTGAAGGAGATATTTATTTCTCTCATTCCTTACCATCAGGCTTCACATCAGTGAATAGCGTTTCTTATATAGACAAAAATAAAATATTAATTCTGGGACAGTCCAATTATCTTATTTTGAAAAAGAAAACAAATAAGGTATGTGGTCGTGCCATTATTGTAGATAACACAGGGAAAATTCTTACCGATGTGTATCTCGGGGAAGATGGTAGCGAATTATTCTGTGGAAAAGTATTAAAAGACGGAAATCTTGTACTCGGTGGCTATGAGCCGAAGACAGGGGATGTAAGAGCCGGATTGTTGGGAAAAGTAGATGCTACAGGGAAAGTCATATATAAATATCTTTCCAGCGAAAGCGGGACTTGTATCGGTTTCGATGTTTTAGGCAGTACTACAGAATATATACATGCCGCATTTACCGGAGAAGAGGGGACCACTGCTTCTGTAGTTCGTTTAGATAGTAAGGGCAAACCGTTTTTTGTAACAAATCTGCCCGATCAGGGTTTTCATATACACAAAATGATAACAGCGCCTGACGATCATATCTTCCTTATAGGGAGTAGTGCTTCTACAGGCGGTCGCGTTATAAAAATCAGAACTGAGGGAGATATTGTCTTTAACAAGGAAATTGTTCCTGCTTCGGAGTTTTCTACATTAGAGCATCTCTATTTGGCAAACAATGGAAACATACTGGTTGGAGGTAATGGCGGCGATAAATGTTATTACTCGCTTTTGCGTAACGATGGTACAGACCTCTTGAAGTATATCTTGAGAGGAAGTATATCAGGCATGGGTTTGAATCCTGTTTCAGGAGAATCTGTCGTAGTCGGTTTCGATGCAGACCGTGGTCGCGGAACAATTGTAGGATTGGCTAAAGACGGACGGCAGATATATCAGAAATCTACCGATGGAAATTTCGATAAAACCCAATTGACTCAGAATGGTATTTTCCTAGCTAGTACAGCAACGGGACGTATTTGCATGCTCTCCAACATGGGTGATATGCTCTTTGACCGGTATGCTATCGAAAATGAGAGGAATGTTTTTGAAGAAATCAACTTTACATCCAACGGAGACATATTGTTCAAAGGAAGAAGCAACAGGGTGGTTAAGCTCGGTCATGGTGTATATGTGTCTGATGTGAGAATTAATAAACCTGTCAATGGTTATACAACTGCATTGTTTACAGTAACACTTACTGGATATTCAACCACAGAGCAAGGTGTACCTGTGCCTGTAACCGTTGAATACGGAACTAAGGCAGGGACGGCAACAGAGACGGACAACTACTCCCCGATAAAAGGAAGCCTTTCTTTTGTTCCAGCCAATGACGGTGCTACACGCTATATGATAAAACAAGATGTGGAAGTGCCTATCAAGGCTAATAACCTAATGGAGGGACGCAAAGTGTTCGAAATGCATCTGGCTAATGTAAATCACAGTTACCTGGTGAAGCCTGTAGGTATTGGTACGATTGAGGATCAGGAAGTTTTGGTAAAATTGGTAAATACCGAAGATGGTGTAGAAGACCAGAAAGATGTTACATACGAACTGGGAATATTCAAGACAAATGGTGAGATGCTAGTGAATTCAACCGGATCAGACATTATTGTAGATGGTGTATATGGTAAAGGGACTGCTGACGCTTTGGATTTTGATATGGGAATAATACCGCGCGTAGTCATAAGCAAAGGCCAAAAAACAGGTGCGTTTAATGTGAAGACCCTGAATGATACACGCTATGAATTACCTAAGTCAGTGGTGGTGGATTTCAATAAAATACATGCTATAAACGATGCAAATATCAATTTTGAAAGTTCGCTGTTGAGTTGTGCCGGTAATATTATCGACCAACAGGCTATGATTGCTATTACTTCTTTGGGTGACCATGGAAGAATGAATAATATTGTCTCTGGCTTTTATCGCATATCATTGTTGAGAGCGTCTGACGGAGCATTACTGACAAATGCTACAGGAGGAGACGTAAATGTAACATGTTCGATTGGAGCTGAAACTACAGCCACAGAGGGGAAAGACTTTGTTCTGACTAACCTTCATGACCTCCGTATCTGGGGTGATGGCAATCGTAGTACCGTGAATCTGAATGGTATCGTTCTCTTCGATAAAGATAAGGCCGGGCCTAAAAAATTAGTTATGGAAATTAATTCTGTAACCACACCGGAGTATAGCCCACAAATATCCATTTCAACCGAAGGCAAATCAGCAAGCTTTGTAATTAATGATTAACAATTAAAAAGTATCTGTTTTGTTTTTATTTGCTGACCCTGTTTTTGAATAACTAATTTAAAGAATGAGAAATATGGAATATTTAAACGTCCCTTCTATTCTGTCTTTTAGACATTCTGTAATTAAAGAGTTTAAGGTATATGCTGGTTCCCGTAAAGGGGCAGTAGAGTTGGATTCTTCCGAATTTGACCCGATGGCCATTTGGAAACAATATATTGTACAGAAAAAAAGTATCTGTAAGGAATTAATGTTGGCGTTTATAGATGATACAACACTGGCTTTCTTTCCCGAAAAATATACTTATACCTACAGATTCGAAAACGGGGTTTTGCAAATATATAATACCATACATAATTCCTGGAACAATTTTGCTTATGGCGATAGGAATAAACTGGTGATAAAACAAGGTCTTACCGGTGTTGGAAAAGAATTGTCCTTTATGCAGCGCAGGGCAAAAAATAGGGACGAAACCTGTTTTGGTGCATTAAATTATGCAGGTGTAAATTCATTATCCTATCTAAAAGATAAAAAAGCAACTATAGCTTGGTGTAATGTACATTATACCTTTCAATAACATCCTGAAAATAATATGCTTGATTCCTGAATATTAAGGAATTAGGATCAGTATAATCGTAAGGATAAATGGTACAAGCAATGAAAAAAATGAATATAAAAGAACATATAAATATGACCATTATACTCCTGTGGATAATGGGATTTGTATGTTCCTGTTCCGCAGATAGTGTCTTTATTGATGAGGGTGGCAATACTGATGGTGAAAAGAAGATTTTTCTTTCCATGTTACTGAACCCGAATGAGGATACAAAAGAAAAGTCGGTAGGCAATATTGATGATTCTGATTTTGAAAGTCAGATTTACAGACTCGATGTTTTAATATTTAAATCAGCAGGAGAATATGAAGCTGGAAAAGTTGACGGACATGATTCTGTACCGCGTAAAATAATCAACGGAAATGAGTATCAAACCATAGATGAAATAAAAGGCATCAGCCTGACAGCCGGAAAACGGGATATATATGTTATAGCCAATGCCCCGGAAGGATATTTTGCCTCTGTCAAAAATATTACACAATTTCTACAAAAATATGAAAAACTGAATACGCAAGGTTTATTTCCTCATCCTGGGACGGTAAATCCCAATCCGGGTGATAATCCTCCAATAGGGGGGATTAATCCTTCAGATATGAAGACCAATCTGACCATGTGCCATTATGAGAAGAATGTAAGTTTTAAAAATACAGAAGAACAACATTACTTGGGATATACATCAAACAATGGCCGTCCCGGAGATGTTGCATCTGATTATGGGCATGCTTTGTTTGGAGCTGACCCGTTTGTATTGGAACGGCTGGTGGCAAGGGTGGCGATTCAAAAGATTGAATTTGACCTGGCAACTGATATAGAATTTGAAAAGAATTATCCTACAGGTAATTATACATATCATATCGATTCGGTATTTATGATGAATGTGAAAACTGCATCGTGGTTTCCTGCCGAATCAGGAAATGTGCTGTCCGGAAAATTTGGTCATGGATGTAATACCGGATACCAGTTTTTGAAAAGTCCGATGTTATTAAATAATCTTAACCCGGCAAGCGAATTGACAAACTATTTAACAGAGCCAATCTTCACACAAAAATATGATATAACATCTGACGTAACGGCCAATGATACCCCTTTATGGTATTATGTTTTCGAAAACGATGAAAGTACCCTTTATCCTACCTATTTTGTGATAGGTGTAAGATACAATTTTGAGAGTACAAAAGATGCAGGGGTTATTAAAACGGTCAAGTGCTATTATCCGGTAATAGTAAATGCTCCGGCACCGGGAAAAACAACACATGATTACATAAAACGCAATTACCAATATGGTATCAAAGCTACAATAAAAGGTTTGGGAACTGTATATGGAAATAATGCCAGCCTCTTAAAAAGTGCACAGAGTCCGAATATGGCGATCGAGATAGATGAAACAATAGGTAAGAATCTCTTTCCTTGGGAAGGAAATACTTATAAGTAAGAAAAAAGAAAAATTATGAGAATAAAAACTATTATATATACATCTTTACCTCGTTTTGTTTTCTTCTTGAAAACATGTATGACTTTATTCTTCTTAACCTTTATAGTATTGCTTTTAATGCTTCTTCTACAAGGTTGTACGGACAGTAATGTTATGCAAATTCCTCAGGGAGAGGACGGACAATCCAGCCTGTCCTTGCAAACAAAATCAGTACCTGCTGAATTAATTAATAATTCACATTTGTATGTATTTGATGAGGATAGGAAATTTGTCAAAGAACAATTTAATGTTGATAAATCAGGGGACAAACTTTCCACTACGATGGCAGTTGGGGAGTGGAATCTGGTACTCATCAGTTGCAATACAGATGTTTCAGGCCAATTGAATATTCCATACGGAGGCGATATTGATACTTCCCCGATGTGGGAGACCAAATTGATAGCTCCTGCGAATCAGTTCCTATCACAAACTCCGGCAGAATTAAGTTATGCGCCTATCTTCAATACAGAGATACAACAAGGCATACCAACTTATAAGAATGCTTCTCTAAACAGAAATGTGGCAAAAATACAGGTGATATTAGAAGAATATACCGGTTTTAGTAATATCGTAGCGGGAACTAATCCTCTTGCTTTTGTGGAATTACTGGATGTACCAACAACTTTGGCTTGGAGCGGAAAGTATCTTCCTACCAGAGATACTCCATACCAGTCTGATAAGCCAATAAGGGAATATTTCAATTTTAATAGTCAACTGAAAGCAGATACTGTCGATTTTATTGTACCGGCACATAGAGGTGATGACTCATTTGCTACTACACATAGCGATACTACACATCACAAACTACGCCTGCGTGCAAGTATGCCGTTAAATAATGCCAGTTATTATGGAAAAACTCCTATCGAAATACCTTTTGTCCCTAAAATCAACCGTATTGTTCAGGTAGTACTGAAATTCAGAGGCGAACCTGATACTGACCTCGATGTAAAGGTGACGGTGAAAGACTGGGAGGATTTCATAGATCAGGATATAACATTCGATTAACGAATAATGATGTAGCCCAAAGTGGGTTATTCGAAGTTTTGTAAAGTTTGTGTTAAGGTGAATCCTGTGAGTCGGGAGATTCGCAGGTTTCTTTTTAAAAAATTATCGAATTGCTTTTGGGTTCATTTTATATAAATTTTTATAAGAACTAGGTTCATTCAACAAAATAGAAAAACTATGATATTGAAAGTTACATATTTAAAAGCATCCTTGTTATTACTTTTCTTTTGTTTGTCGCTATTTTCTTTTGCACAGACGAAGGACGGTGACAAGAACTTGTTACAAGGAAAATGGGTTTTGGAAAATCTTTCTGTAGTAGAGATTAAAGATTCAGGATATACTAAGATAAACAAAAGTGGAGACGTTGATATTTTTTCAGAAATGGAAATAAAACAAGATACAATAATTATTGTACATAATGGAAAAATATTGAAAGGAGAATATAAATTCTATGATACTAATTTGAGTTTTGAAACCCTTCCTTTACCCTTCAATACAGGATGGTATTTATTTGAAAATAAATTACACTTACAACAGGATGTAATAGATCCCGATGGCAAATCACCCAAAAAGATTGTTTCATTTATTTTAAAACAAAATAACTTATAGTTATTAAGAATTTATATTGAAGCAATCATAGTATAGAGAATTTTAAAATTACACATTGTCTTTCTAATTATGAGATTAAATAAATCCCTCAAAATATGAATATTTCTACTATTTTATCTAATATAATTTCATGTGGTCGAATTATTGATGAACACAGACCTTCTCGGTTATTTCATTTCTTTACACAACGGGAGAGAAAAAAATTTATACGATTATTTCCTATTCTGTTTTTAGGTTTGATCGTTACCACTGCCCTTCATGCGCAGAGACCTGTAATAACACATAATATCAATACACAAGGTACTTTAACGATATCAAGTGCTCTTTTCGGCAATGATTATATTATTAAAGGGGAAGGTATAGGAAATGAAACGGCTAATAGGGTTATAATTGAAACGGGTTATATGGGAACTATTACCCTGGATAATGTGCATATAAGAGGTGCTAATAATTATGCTGCCATCAGAGTTAAAGGTCTAAATAACGGAGATGTACTAGACCCGAAAACGAAAGTGACAATTATTCTAAAAGGCAATAATCAACTTGAATCTGGAGGAACCAGTACATATGATCCAAAAACAACAAAACCTACAAGTCAATATTTTAGCAATGCAGCCGCGCTACAAGTAGATTTAGGTGCACAGATACATATCAAAGCTATCGATGAGACGGATAATGCATCCGGTGGACTTATAGCACGTAGTTATCACAATTCGGATGGTGGTGCCGGAATAGGTGGACCAAACTCTTATGCAGGTACTATTGGTGATGCAGGGATTCAAGGAACTGTTACATCATGGGGACCTAGTAACCAAACGGGAAGTAAGAGTGTGTCGGGTGGTAATATTCTAATATCCAGTGGGACAATATTTGCTCGTGGAGGAAGGTGTGGTGCCGGAATCGGGGGTGGATATATGACATTGTTTTCCGGAAATATTATAATTTTTGGCGGTGATGTTACTGCCTATGGTGGTGATCATAGCGCTGGAATTGGAACGGGCTGTCCCAATATGAGTGGTAATAATGGCTGGTATTCATATACTAGTAGTATTATAGCATTACTTCCGGCAAAAATTACAGCGACATCCGAGCAGAGTGGAAAACCTGGTCTGGCCGGAGCAAATAGTATTACCTATGTGGGTGATCCGCAAAGTCCGTTAGTAACAGTGAAGACTGTAGAAAATACGATGGATGCGGATATTTATGCTGATATCTCGGAAACTACTTCTGTTTCAAATATTTTCACGGCTCTTGGTATTACTGAGGATATGTGCGATCTTAAGAAAATAAAGTTCGGTAATACTGGTACAGCCGGACAAATAAATTTCCGGGCAACATTTGCACAAAATGTCACATTTTTTACTGACGCCAGGAGTACAATCTCTGCTACTCTCGATCGTCCTTTCAGACCGCAGACTACAACTGTAACTGCAGCAAAGACGATTACTCTTCCGCTGTTAAATACAAGTATGGCATTCGAAGCAACAGCTGCTATTCCTTTAGAACTGGGATATTCTTCTGTACAGGCATTGACAAATTCTTATAAATTAAAATTGACTTACACCGATTCAAAACCTATGACTGGTGTTGATTTTGACCTACAGGCCGGTGCAAGTTCCAATTTCTCAGATATAAAATATTATGGCCCGGATGGCGTTACGGAAATTAGTGAACCAAATACTTTGTCAAGTGGTCAGGTGTATTATATAAGCGTACCTATACAACAGGGTAAAGCGATTGGTATTTATAATGATGTACTTCGTATTAGTGGAATATGGGATGGTGCGGCGACCGGATATATTCGTCAGGTAATTACACAACGCGTTGTTTATAACGATACGAATACTAATACATATATCAAGGTATCGGCTTCTCAAAATAAATTTACAGTTGTACATCCGACAACAAATGAAGTTACATTAAATTTGAATATTAATCATTCGGGACTTACCGTTCCTTATGATGCGAATGATGTTACAGCTAAATACCTGATTACAACTGAGCCTGATTATGATGCAGCTTTGGCTGCGACTCCTCTTACCGGCTGGACTAATATGACCAGACCATCCGCTGAATCTACAAATACAGCTTCAACGGTGTCGTTTAGTGGCAAGGCTGTGGGTACGTATTATATACATTGGTATGTAGTATCTGGTGTTGTTTACGGACACAGTAAGACAGTAACGGATCCGCCGCTGACCAATGGAGGATACGGACCTTACAAGATTTTAAATGCAGTACAGGCAGGAAGTTTAACTGCCCAGCCATATGTGTGTTTTGGAAAGATCCCTGCACAGATAACAGGTACTACGCCTACAGGTGGTTCCGGAGACTTCGCTTATCAATGGCAAATAAGCACAAACAATTCAACATGGACGAATATATCAGGTACTAACACGATTAATTATACGCCTACAGCAGCATTGACGGTATCTCCAACCTATTTTCGCAGAGAGGTGAAAGATAATCAATTGGGGACTACTACAGCCACTGCATCTGTGAAAATAGAGGAACGGGCTGAATTAAAAGCCGGAACTGTTGGTACTACTCAGGCTATATGTTACAATACAGCACCCCTACAATTAACAGGTACCGTTAGTACCGGTGGCGATGGCAATTATACATATCAATGGCAATCGAGCGCAGATGGAATAAGTGGTTGGACGAATGTCGATGCTAATGGCACATCGGTGTCGTATTTACCACCCATATCAACAACTACTACACATTATAGACGTGAAACCAAAGATAATGCATCTTGTGGACCTGTATATAGTAATGTGGTAAAAATAACTGTATATGCTAAATTAGAAGCGGGAACGATATCAGGTAATCAGACTATTTGCTATAGCGCCTTACCTACACAGTTGACAGGAACTTCCGGTATCGGAGGTGATGGTAATTATAAATACCAATGGCAATCGAGTGCAAACGGAACAAGTGGTTGGACAAATATTGCTACTAATGGTACTTCTGCATCTTATTCGCCACCAGCGCTGACAGCCACAACTTATTATAGACGTGAAACAAAAGACAATGCGTCTTGCGGTACTGTATATACTGATATAATAAAGGTAGAGGTACACCCTCAGGTTGTAGCAGGAACAATAAAAGGCAACTCATTTGTATGTCAAAATATGGTTCCTCTTCCGATACAGGGAGATGTAAGTACTGGCGGCAGTAGCACAGCTAATTTGAAATACCAATGGCAGTCAAGCACGGATGGGACTATATGGACGAATATATCAGGAGCTATGGCTAAAGATTATACACCAGGTGTATTATCGTCAGATACTTACTTCAGGCGAGTAACTACTGATGATTTCTGTAATACATTTAAGCATAACAGTAATGCATTCCTTATAAAGGTTGTGGCTCAGCCAACAGCGCTTTACTGGAAACAGACAGCAGCAGATAGTAATTGGAATAACCCTGACAACTGGATAGATAAAGATGGTAACCAGCTGGGAATGGTACCATTGGCATGTACCGATGTTCAGATAACAGGTGGTTCTAATAATTACCCTTCATTGGACTTGATGAGTACACCCGTTGATTTATATGGAACTCCGCAATGTAAGAATATTACTTTCCAGTATGGATCCGAAGTTGCGTATCAATATAAATTAGCTTATGAGAAAGCCTTTGTTCAGTATAACTGGGGATATTACAGTAGCACAAGTGGGTTGGCTGAAGGTACTCAACCCGATATGAATGGTTCAGGATCCTCATGTTTGGTGAAAGAACGGGATACCTGGTATGCCTTAGCTGCTCCATTAAAGAATATGGCATCGGGAGACTTTTCATTTGGCGGTTTTCCGGTAACATGGCAGGGTGGTTTTAATATACAAGACCCTGTAACCGGGCAGTCTGTAGAGGTAGAAGCCGGAGACTTCAGTAAAGCATATGCGAGAAATGATATTAATCTGGCAGAAACTAACAATGCGGTTGCAATAAAAGTTCCTTCATACAAAGATCAAGTAGGCTATAATAATCATTGTCATATGGATGGCCTTGAAGGAGTACTGGAATTCCCATACTTTGAAAATGAAACGAAAGCGCCATTTTATCCAGCTCACACTTATGATAAATTTACCGGAGAAAGTAAGTTTTTCTATTTTGATACTAAAACACTTCAATTGATATATTCTCCGGTAGGACGAATGAAACGTGGATCGGAGGCTTATCGCTTTATATATGAAACATCTTCGAATGAGGTTAAGAACATTAATATAGGTGGAAATAGTGTACCAGGATATGCTCAGGAAATATCGAAACACATTGCCACATCACAGAAAGTTATGGTTGGAAATCCATTTATGGCATCTATAAATTCTAAGCGTTTCCTTGATGCCAATAATATAGATCCGATAGCACCGAAACTATTGGTTAGTGATGGATATTTTGTATTCAATAGTACATTGCAAATATGGGAGAACCGCCCGTTTTCGGCGACAAACAATATCAAACCTCAACAGGCATTTATTGTGACATTGGCCGAAGGGGTAAATAGCACGGAGTTATTGTATCCATTCGAAGGGACATATGCTCTGACCGGACCTGCTTTCAGAGGACTATCCCAAGTATTGCCGGAAGGAAGTTCTCTCTATCTGAAAACGAGTGACAATAATGATATGTCAGGAGACTATGCTATATTGAATGCATCCCGGATGGGGAATAATGAGAGTAATGTGAAGAAAATGATATATACAGAGGGACACATTGTACCCGAAACATTCTTCATCACCCCTGACGGTAACGATTATAATCTTGTTCAGGCAATTGAGGAAGGTGTCAAGGAAATAGGTATAGGTGTAAAATGCTCCGATACTCAAAAACCTCTGAAGTTTACATTCGAAAATGTATCTGAATTTTATTCGACTTATGGCGTGCGCCCTGTATTAGTGGATAAATTTATGTCTATAGAGCAGGATTTGACCGATAATGATACTTATCATTTTAATCAGCGAAAGACAACAGTAGAAAACAAATACATAGATGCAGACAGGTTTGTGTTACGTATGGCATCTCCTGGCGATATTGTCGGAAGTGTAAATGATGGCATTCATATAGTTTATCAAAATGGAGTTTTGGATGTAAAATCGGATAGAATAATTAAGACTGTTCATGTATATGATTTGTATGGAAGGCTGATACATTCAAATAGGCAGATAAACACAACAGTTTATACCAAATCTCTATCGTTAGCCCAAGGCTTATATATTGTAAAAGTGCGAACAGAAGATGGTAAAACTAAAGTGGAAAAAATAATGGCTTTGTAAGTAATAATTGATTAAAATAAGCGAACTCATGGATAACATGCAACAAATATTGATGAAAGAAAGTAAAAATGATTCTGATAATAACCAGATATACCTGTATAAAATTAATGATTATTGGTTTGCGTACGAATATTCGGCATTTTATCTATACTCTATTTGTTGTGTTGATGCCGTTTTTAAATACGTAGAGCCTGAAAATAAGAAAACAATATTAATATCTGTCTTAAAGAATGGATATGAAAAGGCCGGTAATCCTCAACTAAGGGTTATAGAAAGAACAGAACATCAAATGGTACTCAATTGCGGGATTAAATGCAAAGGTTTTCAACAATGGAAAGACGGGTGGATAACCTTATTTAAGGATCGGTATTTTGTTCAGATTATTCAGGAATTTTATCGCTCATTGTGTAAATTATGAACGAAGGAGCACGAAAGTAGTCATTTTTCGAGTTTTACTTATTTATTTAAAATATTACAAATTAAAATCATATAAAAATTGAATATGTTTAATAAGAAAAATAATATATCAGGTATTATATCAGCGACCTCTTTGGATAAGTCGCATAGCGTTCTATCCCAATCAACAATGTTTTCGGGAGAGATAAACTCAAAAGGAGATCTAAGGATTGATGGTAGTATCGAGGGTAATATTAATTGCGAAGGAAAAGTTATTATTGGTCCCGATGGAAGAGTCAATGGCAATATCAAAAGCAGCAGTATCGAACTGATGGGTAAGATTAACGGCGATGTTATTGCTTATGATATTGTCCGGCTTAAATCATCATCTTATTTCAAAGGAGAGATAACTGCTTTAAACTTAGAGATCGAGGCAGGCGCAAATTTCTTCGGTACCTGTAAGATGGTAACAGAACAAGATACAATTGAAAGAGCAACTTTTGTACCGGAAGCCTTAGCTATAGAATAACTGTTTTGTAAAATATAATTGAAATTTCGCACGACGTATTCGAAGTACATTAGAAGCCGCCTGATATAATTTATATCAGGCGGCTTTTACCATAAAAGTATCGATTTCAATCCTCTATTTCAACATTAAGCATACAATCATTAATAATAGGTATGGTTAATTTCAATTTTCATTATTTTTAGGGATTGTACAAGCTATACCTTACCCGTACATTTGTAATCGTAAAATTGGCACTATTATACTGAATTTTATGAAAAAACAATAATCCCGGATATTATTTAAAATATCTAATATAATTCTATAAACATATGTTAAAGTATATATTTATAGTGACTGCACTCTTTGCAGCCACCTTGAATACTATTGCGCAAAAAACGACAAAAGAAAAAGTTTCAGGAATAGTAAAAACTACTGATGGACAGCCGGCTGAGTGCATCTCAGTCTCTTTGAAAAATACAACTTATGGTTGTATAACAGATGAAAATGGTCGCTTCCAATTTGATGCTCCTGCCGGGGAATACACGCTGGTCGTATATTCTATTGCAGCTCACCGTAAAGAAACACCTGTTGTTATTAAAACTGGCGTTTCAAACTTCTTTCCAGACCTTACTATTATAGAAAATAAAAATCAGTTGGAAGAAGTGGTTGTAACCGGACAGTTTACCCCACAGTCGCTTCGCAATTCTCTTTACAAAGTAAGAGTAATTAATAATCAGGCCATCCAGCAAAAAGCAGCAACTGATATGCAATCGTTGTTGAATACTGAAATCGGGGTACGGATTACCAATGATATAGCTTTGGGAGAAAATAAATTTGAACTGATGGGAATGGGGGGCAATAATATAAAAATTCTCGTAGATGGAGTTCCTCTTGTAGATAGGGGTGCTACTAAGCAAAGCCTTAGCCAGATAGATATAAATACGATCGAACAGATAGAGATTATAGAAGGCCCTATGTCTGTCATATATGGTACCGATGCCTTGGCTGGAGTGGTAAATGTGATAACTAAAAAGGCAAGAGTAGTACCCGAAAAGAATACCTATTCCGTATCAGCACGCGTGCAGGAAGAGACAATAGGAGATGAGTATGAAGCATTTTCGGGAGAAGGTATCCACAACGAAAGCCTGAATCTGAACTGGGGATCAAAAACAGGCATCTACCTCGATGGTGCATACTCGCGTAACGTCACAGGAGGATGGAGAGGCGACGAAGTGGCACGAGCCAGAACATGGGCACCCAAGGATCAGTTCTACTACGACGGAACTGCCGGATATAAGAAAAAAAACTTGAATGTATGGTATCGCCTTAGTTATCTCGATGAGACGACATTTAAACCGGAAAATCCCAAAACAGAAACTTCAAACGAAATTGTAGACGTAGATTACCTTGTTGATAGATATACCCACAACATGCAAGCTGATTGGAAAATAAGCAATAGGCTGGGTGTCAACGTCGTTTCTTCCTATCAGGATTATAAACGTCGTACACGTACAATTGTTTCTGATTTGGAAAGCGGTGAGAGATGGTTATCGACAGATGAATCGGCTCAGGATGTATCAAAGTTCCAGGGGGCGTTTATGCGTGCCACAGCTACATGGAAAGCAACATCAGCTATAGATTTACAGCCGGGAGTCGAATATAATTGGGACAAAGGCTCGGGAGGGCGTATATTGGGAAAACCAGATATTTCTACCTTTGCCGCTTTTCTGTCAGCTGAATGGCGTGCCACAGAATGGTTCAGCATTCGTCCCGGAGTGCGTTCCATTATAGTTGCCGATTACGATGCTCCGGTGGCCATTCCGTCGGTAAGTACAAAGTTTTCGCTAAATCCGGATATGGATCTGCGCCTGTCGTATGCATACGGCTTCAGAGCGCCTACATTACAGGAGTTGTACTTCTCTTTTCACAATGCCAATCACGACATAGAGGGCAATCCGGATCTGAAAGCCGAATACTCCAACAATTTCACAGGCTCTTATACATGGCGTATATTTCACAACGAAAATATAAGGCTTACTTCTACACTATCAGCTTTCTATAACGATTTCCAAGACCGTATAGAGACAGCTTATGAATCGGAGAATTCGACCAAAACCACATATAAAAATATATCTAAGTATAAAACAACCGGCGGAACGTTAGAGAATGCACTGATATGGAAAAACCTACAGGCAAATATCGGCTTCTCTCTGGTTGGGCGCTACAACAATCTGCAAGACAACGAAGATGTAGCAGCCGAAAATAAAGATATGCCCGATTTTCGTTTCTCTCCCGAACTGAGTGCGAGTATCACTTATCATATAACAAAGAGTAAAACTAACCTTAATCTGTTTTACAAATTTACAGGTAGCCGAGACGAATATCAGTACGATAGCACGACCAAAGAATTGTATCTCGGAGGCGTAGGAAGTTTCAATTGGGCTGATTTTACAATTAGCCAGCGCGCAGGTAAATATCTGAATATAAATGCCGGAATTAAAAATATATTTGATATAACAACCGTAAGAAATACAACCGGAGGTAGTGGACACGACGTCAGTGGCCCTTCCACACTGAAGGGATGTGGACGTTCCTATTTTATCGGTTTAAGTTTCCTTTTTAACAAATAATTAATCAATAAATAGACAAAATGAAAAAATTACTGTATTTATTTCTTTTTACGGCCTTGATAGGCTTCAACTCATGTAGTGATAGTGAAGACGATGTGAAATTGCCAGATATTACTGTCAATTTTACATCTGCTGAATTGGGACTCGATGAAGATAACGAATCTATAGATATTACTATAAACCTGAGCCGTAAGGCCGAATCAGCAATTGATGTCACTCTGGGAGTTACAGCTACTGGAGCAGTCTATGGTACACAGTTTACAACTGGTCCTGCCGTTACAAATAACCAACTTGTAGTGAATATCCCTGCAGGAAGTACATCAGCTTCATTTAAAGTATCCAAAGTTAGCGAAGCTTTATTTGATGGTACGGAAACCTTGACTTTTACCATATCCTCGATATCCATAAATAATGGAATTGTTATTGGCGATAAAAAAGAAGCCACCCTTAAATTCGGTGCAATAGTATCGGAAGGTCAAAAGCTGATTCTTGAAGGAAAAGTAGGTGATGTAGCTTACGCTAATTCTGTGTATGTAGATTTGAGTAGTAATACACAGACTCCTGTGGACCGTAAGAGCTGGAATTTAGGCTTCTACGGTGGCAGTGATTTTAAAGTTGTATTGAATGGAGCCTATGCGACTACGGCTACAGCTTCGACTAAGACGGATATTACGGCCGTAACTCTTGCCGATGCAGAAGCTGCAAAAGATATAGCTGCAAGTCCTATGACTGTAGAAGGGTTATCTACAGAAGTAATAGACAGTTTTGACGGCGATCTTTCAAAAACCGTATTTGCTACAATATCTGCTACAGATAGTGAAAACAAGGTTTATTTTGTTGCATCGGAAGGAAATAAATCGAGCCGAGATCAATGGTATAAAGTGAAAGTCAGCCGTAATGGAGAAGGTTATAAAGTACAATATGCCAAAGTTAGTGAAACCACAATCAAGACTGTCGAAATAGCTAAAGATGCCGCCTATAATTTCACATTCTTGTCTCTGGAGACAGGAACAACGGTTAATGTAGAACCGGAAGCTAAGAAATGGGATATCGTATGGGGGTATAATATCGGTTCTACGATGGGCATGCCTTACTTTATGCAGGATTTAGTGCTTATTAATAATGTTGCCGGAACGGAAGCTATACAAGTAATGGTTTCGGATATTGCATATGAAGATTTCAATGAGTCTAAAATTGCAAGTCTCACATTCTCGAAAGTTCGTAACGTAATTGGTAGCAATTGGCGCGTAACATCTAATATGGGTGGATCTACAGCTCCTCTTGGCATACAGTTTGACCGCTACTATGTGATAAAAGATGCTAACGGATTCTATTATAAACTGCGCTTCCTGACAATGGGCTTGGCTAATGATAAGGGGGACAGAGGACGTCCGCAGATAGAATATGCATTAATTAAATAAAAATATATTCAGATAGAATAAATACAAGTATGGCAGACCGATTTATCGGTTTGCCAACTTGCGTTAAAATATCTGACTAATAAATTAAGTAACTGTTACGAAGTATGTCTAAGTCAAAACTTATAATTATAATATGCGCTGTATTGCTAATTATTGCCGGATGGATAGTTTGGGGTAAGCTTGTTTCCACCACCAAGATCGGTCTTGTCAATTTTCAGCAGTTTCAGGTCACCAGCCTTATAAAATCAAACACAGATGATTTTATAAGTTTTGAAGAGGTATCTCTTGATGATCTCGACAAACTGAAAAAGTATGATTTCGTCCTGGGATTCGGTATGGGAATGAATATTTCGGCAGAGCAACGTGCCGAAATACAAAATGCAGCCGATAATGGAGTTCCTATTTATATATACGCTGCTACCAATCCCGACAATAATATATGCAATCTCGATAGTATACAGAAAGAGAGCGTTTCTTCATATATCAGCAATGGAAATAGAAAGAATTATCAGAATCTGGCAAGGTATATCCGTCAGCATATCGATAAAAAGTCATTCTTTGTTACTCCAGCCGATTCGGTAGTCGAAAGTGCATCCGATGTGCTTTATCATTTAGATGAGAATGTATCGTTCAATACGGTGGGTGAATATGAAAAATATATCAAAGAACATAACTTCTATAAAGAAGGCGGGGCTAAGATTGCCATAGTAGGCGGACTTAACGATCCTTTTAGTGGAAACAGGGCAAATATAGACAGCATGATCGTTTCGTTCCAAAATGCAGGGATGAACGTTTACCCTGTTTCTTCAGCCATGAAGCGTATCGATTTTCTGAAACAAATACAACCCGATGCGGTAGTATATTATGCACATGGCCGTTTGGCTATGGGGCAGGCAGATGCTGCTGTGGAGTGGCTCAAAGAAAGGAATATACCTATATTCTCACCTCTTACTATCTTGCAAACGAAAGAAGATTGGATGAAAGACCCGATGGGAATGTTTGGCGGATTCATGTCTCAGAGCGTAGTCATGCCCGAATTGGACGGAGCCATCTATCCGTATGTTGTCAATGCTCAGGAAGTTGATAAAGACGGCTTATATCTATTCAAGGCTATACCCGACAGGTTGAAGAATCTGACACAGATTGTCAATAATTTCATCAACCTGAAGAGAAAAAGTAATACAGATAAGAAAGTTGCTATCTATTACTTCAAAGGAGCAGGACAGGAAACGTTGACAGCTCAGGGATTGGAAACAGTTCCATCACTCTACAACTTGCTGAAGCGACTAAAGGCTGAAGGCTATAAAGTAGACAATCTGCCTGCAACGGAGCCGGAGTTCGAAAAGCTGCTCATGGCTCAGGGTGCAATCCTAAGCACCTATGCCGAAGGGGCATTCGACAATTATCTGAAAAACGGAAAACCGGCATTGGTCGAAAAATCGGAATATGAATCTTGGATACATCAATCGCTTTCGGACGAACTCTATGCCGATGTCGTAAATACATACGGAGAAGCTCCCGGAGCATATATGAGTGTTCACAAGGATAACAAATATTATCTGGCAGTTGCCCGTATCCAACTCGGAAATATAGCACTCCTGCCTCAGCCTATGGCTGCACTGGGGGGTGATGCCTTTGCCATTGTCCACGGAGCTAAATCAGCACCTCCGCACACATACATCGGAGCATATCTGTGGTCGCAGTATGCGTTCAAAGCCGATGCTATGCTGCATTTCGGCACACATGGCAGTTTGGAATTTACACCTCAAAAGCAAGTAGCGTTGAGCAGCAACGACTGGCCTGACCGTCTGGTAGGGACTATCCCGCACTTCTACTATTATACCATTGGCAATATCGGAGAAAGTATGATGGCCAAACGCCGTTCGTATGCTACCACGCTATCGTACCTGACACCGCCGTTTATGGAGAGCAATACCCGTTCGCAGTTCAAATCTTTACAGGATAAAATCCGAGATTATTACAAGATCGATGAGGCTCATCAGTCAAAAGCTTCGCTAGCCGTGAAGAAAATTGCCGTGCAGATGGGATTACACCGCGAATTGCGATTAGACAGTGTTCTTACCTCTCCCTACACTACGGCAGATATAGAACGCATCGAAAATTTCTCGGAAGAGATTGCCAACGAGAAGATGACAGGCCAATTGTACACCACAGGAATACCTTACGATGCTGAAAAGATAAAATCGTCTGTATTGGCTATGAGTGCCGACCCTATTGCATACAGTTTGGCAGCACTCGACAAACAGCGAGGTAAAGTAACCGAACAGCAATTGAAAAATAAAGTTGTATTCACTCAGCGTTATTTAGAACCTGCCAAAATATTGGTAAATCAGGTATTGAATGGCAAAACAGTAGACAGCACATTCGTTTGCCAAGTGGCGGGTATTCAGACAAAAGATCTCAGCGAAGCAAAAAAAATGCTGACACCGCCACGGCGCGGTATGATGGCAATGGCAGCATCTTCTGGTGCAAATGCAAAACCTGCTGCCAAATCGGGTGGGGGGCATCCTTCGTGGATACCCAAAATAGGAGAAAGACCAGAGGAAACGAAAAACAAAAAAGAGGAAACTCCTAAACCCGCAGAAAAGCCTAAGAAGCCCGAATATACAAAAGAGCAAAAGGACCGTGCCCGTGCTATTACAGAAGTAGAACGCACGATCAATAATATTGTCAACTATAAGAATGCATTGGTACAGAGTCCCGAATTGGAACTAAAATCTATCCTAAATGCACTATCGGGTGGCTATATCGCTCCATCATCGGGTGGCGATGCAGTGGCAAATCCGAATGCTGTGCCTACAGGGCGCAATCTGTATTCTATAAATGCAGAGGCTACACCATCGGAAGTGGCTTGGGACAAAGGAATCGCCCTTGTAAATGCAACACTGGATCAGTATAAGACACAGCATGGAGAATATCCGAAGAAAGTGAGCTATACATTCTGGAGCAGTGAGTTTATCGAAAGCGAAGGAACTACTATTGCGCAGGCTCTTTACATGCTCGGTATAGAGCCGGTGCGTGATGCTTTTGGCAGGGTATCGGACATTCAATTGATTTCGTCCGAGACTTTGGGACGTCCTCGTATCGATGTTGTAGTGCAGACATCGGGTCAGTTCCGCGATCTGGCTGCATCCCGCCTGTCTCTGATTACGCGTGCTGTGGAAATGGCAGCTTCGGCCAAGGATGATAAGAATGGCAACTATGTATCTACCAGTACAACCGAGATCGAGCGTCAGCTTGTAGAGCAGGGCATACCGCCAAAGAATGCGCGTGAAATGTCTACCCAGCGTGTGTTTGGAGGTATCAACGGTATGTATGGTACAGGCATTCAGGGCATGGTTACCAGTGGCGACAAATGGGAGAGCGAGAAAGAAATAGCCGATACCTACATCAATAATATGGGTGCAGTGTACGGAAGCGATAAAGAGTGGGGCGAATACAAAGCGGGACTTCTTCGTGCAGTGCTTCACAATACGGATGTTGTAGTACAGCCTCGTCAAAGCAATACATGGGGAGCATTGAGCCTTGACCATGTATATGAATTTATGGGAGGGATGAATCTGGCTGTTCGTGAAGTAACGGGCAAAGACCCGGATGCTTACTTTGCCGATTATCGCAACCGCAACAATGCCAAGATGCAAGAACTGAAAGAAGCTATCGGCGTAGAGTCTCGCTCTACGGTTTTCAATCCGGCTTACATCAAGGAAGTAATGAAAGGTAAGGCATCGAGTGCCGCACAAATAACTGAAGTAGTGACCAATACCTATGCATGGAATGTAATGAAGCCCGACGTTATCGACAACGAGATGTGGGACGAACTGTATGATGTATATGTAAAGGATTCTCACAATCTGGGTGTTCAGGGTTTCTTCAAACAAGAAAATCCGGCTGCTATGCAGGAGATTACCGCCGTAATGTTGGAAACCGCCCGTAAGGGTATGTGGAAAGCATCGGAACAGCAACTGGCAGATGTGGCCAAACTACATACCGACTTGGTAAATGAATTCGGCGCAACAGGATCAGGCTTTTCGGGTTCGAATGCGAAGTTACAGGATTTCATCGCACAGAAATCTACCCCTGAGAATGCGGCAGGCTATAAGCAACAGCTTCAGAAGATGAAGACCGCAGATGCGTCATCCGACATTAACAAGAGTGGAACTGTGCTGAAAAAAGACTCGATGAGCCAGTCTGACAATGGCGAAGAAAACTCATTGAACGGTATCATTGTTGTTGCAGTCGTTCTGCTTGCATTCCTTGCACTATTGTTCGTACTGCGCAAAAAACGTAAGAGTAATAACTAAATATAGAGGTCGGAGACGTTGTCTGTACGATTTCTCCGACCTATTATTTTATGGAATTAATTATACAGATATTAATGCTTTTTATTGTTATAAATTGCATTGTAAAACTAAGTTTCTGGAAGCCTTGGCAGGCAGCTATATTCGGTCTGATTTGTGCTGTTTTCGTCCTGTGGACGTGTCAGTATGCCACCATGCAGTCGAAGACCCAATTGGCTGACTACCTCAAAAACATAAAGGTGATGCAGGATGCTGCCGTACTCATTACCATTGAGTCGGCTATTTGCTTTGCTTTCTGCTTTGCCGCCTTACGGGATATGTTCGGGAAGAAGGTGAAACGGTGGATACAACCTCTCTATTGGTATCCTAGTTTACTTATATTCCCCGTACTATTCTATCTCCTCACTCAACTGATATTCAGTTTTCCGGGAACGGATTTCGATGCCATATCCTACATCTTGGCTGCGGCCGCTCTCCTTATTTTACCCGCATTGAGCTATCTGGTCAGGTATATTTATCATGAAAAGGAACTAAGACTGGAGGTGTATTTCCTTGTCAGCCTTTTTGTCTGCATTATAGGTCTGATAACTACCGTGAATGGCAATGTGACTTATGCCGCAGTAGAAGAACAACTGAATATTAAGGCCTTATTGCTGTCTTTGGGATTGTTTAGTACAGCCTTTGTGCTGGGCTTTTTCTGGAATAAGGTAAAATGGATTATCCGACAAAAGAAAGAATCAAAGAACAAATTATCACAACCAACTAAATAAGAATTATTAATGGAAGTAATTTCAAAAGTATTATTCTGGGTAGCCAATAGTTTACTTATACCCGACATTATTATCCTGTTATTTCTTTTTGCACGTTCACTACTGCTAATTGGTAGTTTCTACAATCAGTTTATGGTAAAAAGGAAAAATGATAAAGAACTGAACGATAAGATTAAAAATCTAAGCATAACAAACATAGATACGCTGAAAAGCTCTTTGCCCGAAAAAGACAACTCTTTGTTTGTCAGATATCTTCGCGATTTGCTTACCACTCCCGCCAGCGATGCCTATTCAGATTATCTGATCTCTAACTTTGAGAATGAAGCGGAGAAAGATGCATCTCTATCGAAACTTCTTGCCAAGATGGGGCCCGTACTTGGTCTTATCGGTACGTTGATAGCCATGAGTCCGGCTTTGGTAGGGTTGTCTACGGGAGATATATCGGGTATGGCTTACAATATGCAGGTCGTATTTGCGACTACGGTTGTGGGGCTTGTGGTGAGCGCAGTAGGTCTGGTTACGCTTCAGTTCAAGCAACGCTGGTATGCCAAGGATGTGAATAATCTCGATTATGTGTCGAGGATATTAACCGAAAAAGAAGAGCAGGTATGAGACGGAGGCAAAGAAGAATCAGCAAGTTTTCGAAAGAAGAGGACACCGATCCGCTAAGTGTGATAGTTAATCTTTTCGATGTGGCAATGGTTTTTGCTGTGGCTCTGATGGTGGCCATGGTGATGCATATGAATATGACAGAGGTTTTTACACAAGAGGACTATACGATTGTGAAAAATCCGGGTAAAGATAACATGGAGATCATTACCAAAGAGGAGAATAAGATAAACAAATATACCCCTTCTCAGGATCAGTCTTCTCCGCAGCAAAAAGGTAAGAAGGTGGGTATAGCCTACGAATTGGAGAATGGGGAAATAATCTATGTGCCCGAATGATATAGATAAAGAGTACGCTCTTCATTAAATACTATTAATCGACAAGGAACTACAGGCTGTATAGCTTGTAGTTCTTTTTTTACCAATCAAATACCAATTGACAGGCTGCTATAGAGTAGCCTGCTTTGTTTTATAAAGCAGGCTAAGAGTGATTTTATAATGGCAATCCTCTGCTAAATTGCGAAATACTTTGATATACTTAATACTACAGTTCGTATACAAAAAGCCTTCTTTCGTCTACTATTCAGATTCCAGTCTGCATCAAACCCTACTTTCGTATCAGAATCAAAAACAAAACCATTATGAATAAGAAAGAAACAATAATGAAAGTATCAGAGGTGTCCGGAGTTAACTTAACCAATTGCAAAAAGGTATTGGATGCTTTTGAGATGATCTTCAGCAATGAACTATCTCAGTCAGGCGGGGCAATGAGTGCTTTTGACAAGATATACAAGGTGATGAGTTTCATCAAAAATAAAAAAGATAACTAATAATAACTATATAAAACTAACAGCTATGCATCTCAAATTAAAATCAATTATTACTATACTTATTTGTTTATTGTATCCGGTTGGCTTCTCAGCCCAGACTAATGGATTGCGAACTCAGACAATACGTGGTATTGTAACAGACAGGGCATCGGGTGCCCCTCTGTCTTATGTTTCCATCGGACTTCTTGACAAACCTGAAATTGGCGTTACAGCAGATGAAGATGGTAAGTTTGTCCTGAATAATGTACCTGTGGGCAGGCATACGGTACAAGCTACATTTGTAGGGTATGAGCCGAGTGTTTATCGTGAAATATTGATTACTTCGGCAAAGGAGGTTTATCTGGAGATACAAATGAAAGAGAATATAAAGGAACTGGATGAAGTTATGATTTATTCCCGCACCAATAAAACACTACCGCTTAACGAAATGGCGACTACAGGAGCCCGGATGCTTAGCGTAGAAGAAGCAAGCCGTTATGCCGGAGGAATGGATGATCCTGCTCGTCTGGTGGGGGCTTTTGCCGGAGTGTCGCCTAGTGTATCGAATAATGGTATATCCATTCATGGGAATGCCCCGCATCTTTTGCAATGGCGTTTGGAAGATGTCGAGATCCCTAATCCAAATCATTTCGCAGATATTTCCACATTAGGAGGAGGTATATTATCCTCCTTGAGCAGTAATGTATTGGGTAACTCGGATTTCTTCACTGGTGCTTTTCCTTCCGAATATAGTAATGCCGTGTCGGGAGTATTTGATATGAAATTGAGAAACGGAAATAACCAGAAATATGAAAATACATTCCAGCTCGGGATATTGGGGATCGATTTTGCTTCTGAAGGTCCATTAAGTAAGAAGCACAATGCATCATATATTTTCAATTATCGCTATTCAACAACATCTCTTTTGAATTTAGGTGGAGATTTGGATTATCAGGATTTGAACTTTAAAGTAAATCTTCCAACAAAAAAAGTAGGTATATTTTCCGTCTGGGGAACAGGCTTGGTAGATAAAATCGTAACTGATTTTGAGGAAGATCCTAATAAATGGGAAAAAAATGATGATGCAAAAAAATCTACAGCGAAACAAAATATGGTGTCTGTCGGTATAAGCCACCGTTATTTCTTTGACAATAATACTCGGTGGAAAACAACTATAGCGGCCACTTACTTTAACCATGATGCATGGGAGGATATTTTCGATACAGGAATGAATCATACTCCATATATGAAAATGGAAAGAAGCAATACTAACCTTGTTTTCACGACATCATTTAACCGCAAGTTTAATAAAAAATTTACTAATAAAACTGGATTTACATTCACCAAAATGTACTATGATATGAGTATGGACTTATCCCCTTTCATAGACCGCCCTATGGAGAATATTACAAAAGGAGAGGGCAATACCGAACTTATATCCGGATACAATAGCTCATCGCTGGCATTAAATGATAAGATTTCACTAAATTTTGGAGTGGATGCTCAGATACTCACTTTAAACAATAGCTGGACTATAGAGCCTCGTATGGGAATGAAATGGCAGACAGACTCAAAATCGTCTTTCGCTTTAGCCTATGGATTACATAGCCGTATGGAGAAGATGGATGTCTATTTTGCGAAAACAAATAAGACAGGCGATAAATTGGTAAATAAAAATCTGGATTTTACAAAATCCCACCATATCATGTTTACCTATAATTATAAAATATCTAATGATATGAACCTAAGAATAGAGCCTTATTTTCAACACCTGTATAATGTCCCGGTTATGGCCGACAGTTCATATTCTGTACTGAACAGAAATGAGTTTTATGTGAAGAATGCATTGGTAAATAAAGGTAAGGGGCGTAATGTCGGTGTAGATATTACATTGGAAAAGTACCTTACGAACGGGTTATACTACATGATCACAGGTTCGGCCTTTAATTCTAAATATTGCGGTGGAGACGGAGTTTGGCATAATACGAAGTTTAACAGAGGTTTTATACTAAATACACTGATCGGTAAAGAATGGATGCTGGGAAGCAATAAACAAAACATACTAAGTGCTAATCTCAAATTTACACTTCAAGGTGGAGACCGTTATTCTCCTATTGATGAAGAAGCTACAATGAATCATCCGGATAGGGAAGTGCAATATGATGAAAATAAGGCCTTTTCTAAGCAATATTCTCCTATGTTTATTGCTAATGCGACAATCAGTTATAAGATAAACAAGAAAAAAGTATCGCACGAATTTGCCATAAAAACGATAAATCTGACCGGAGCAAAAGAATACTACGGATATGAATATAATTACAAGACAGATGTAATAGAGAAAAAAAGTGGTTCTACATCAATACCGAATGTAAGTTATAAAATAAATTTTTAACTTCTACTTTTAATAATATGAGTGCCTGATTTTTTTTAACTTAGCAGTATGAACGATCTTTTTTTTAATATGATGTTATATATAAATAGAAACAATTCTTCAGTTTTGTACAGATTTCTCATCGATCCTGTGTTTCGAATATGGAGGCACCTTATACTGATATTGAGTATCTCGATTATATCAATCAACCAGGCATTTAGTGTATTCGATTACGGTATTGTTAAAAGCAGATCAGGTATATTTTTTCTTTGTATCATTTACATGATATCTTATTGTACAGTGGGATACTTCAATCTATTTGTTTTAATTCCGAAATATTTTTTAAAGAAAAAATATATTTTGTTCTTGGCCTTTATGTTATTATCAATGACATTGTTGTTGTTGGTTCAGTATAGTTTTGAATATCTCGCTTTATTATTCTTACAAACGGCTCCGGCACCGACCTCAATCTTCAACCCTGAGAATACTATGTTAATAGATATATCGTCTGCATTTATAACTATTACATTGTGTATTGCGGGTGCGTCTGTCAGCGTGTTAATTAAGCATTGGGTGATAGATAATCAACGTATTTCCCGTCTCGAAAAAGAACATATACAGTCAGAATTGGAACAACTGAAAGATCAGATAACACCTGATTTTTTATTTAAAATACTCAATCGTACAAGTGTTTTAGTAAAATCCGAACCGAAGAAAGCTAATGAAATGCTGATGAAATTGAGTATGATACTCCGTTATCAATTATACGACTGTGGCAGAGATAAGGTTTTATTGAATTCGGAAATAAATTTTATTCAGAATTATTTGAATTTACGACACTTGTTTTGTGATGACTTCATGTTCGAAGTTGTAATAGAAGGAAATGTTAACAGGACATTCCTTCCCCCACTTTTATTTATACCTTTTGTTCAAAATAGTATTAGTCATATATCAAAAGGGGAAGGGGGAAATTATCTATTGAAGGTTCGTTTTGAAGCAATTAGTAATACCATCAACTTTTGGTGTAACAGTACTAATGAAGTATCAGTAAATAGTCCTGATTTGTTAAATATCAAACGACGTCTCAATCTCTTATTCCCCGACAAATATTCTTTAAATATTGTCAACTCCGGAAATGAAAGTAACATGATAAAATTAGAATTGAACTTAGAATAAATGAATAAATTAAAAATAGCGGATGACATAATTCCTGCGCTTCTGGTAGATTCTCGTTTCAGAATTTGCAGGCATATATTACTATTCATTATCATATCGGTAATTACACTCAACTTTATTTGGTATATACCTGAAAAATATACAGTTAATTTCAGTATGCTTTATGGCTGGATAATCTACATGCTGGTATTTGTCGGCGCGATATATGCTAACTTATATATTTTTGTTCCTTATTTGCTCTTGAAAAACAGGCTCCTGTTATATCTGCTTTCGCTGATATTTATGGTATTCCTTACTTTATTTTGCATATTATTTGTACAGCAATATTTTTTCAAAATAAATAACATGGTGGAAACGGAAAAACAAGTGCTTTCCATTGATATACTTAACATTTCATCAGCAATAGTAGCTTTCAGTCTGTTATTTATGGGGACGACAGCATTTTTTCTCCTGAAAAATTGGATAACTTATAACCAACATATAGATGAACTGGAATCTGCAACACTCAATTCTGAACTGAAAATACTCAAGAGTCAAATCAATCCGCATTTTTTGTTTAATATGCTCAATAATGCCAATATTATGGTGGATGAAGATCCCGATACGGCATCGGAAATACTGACCAAACTGGAAGATATGTTACGTTACCAGATAGATGACAGTTCGAAAGATAAAGTATCTCTGAGTGCCGATATACAATTTCTTACACGATTTCTGGATTTGGAAAAGACACGCCGCGATTACTTTGGTTATACAATATCGGAAGAAGGGAATATAGGTGCAATAGAAGTTCCCCCATTGTTATTCATCCCGTTTGTGGAAAATGCAGTGAAGCATAATTCGGATAGCGACAACGCTTCCTACGTGCATTTACACTTCAATGTAGATCATGGCTGTTTATATTTCATTTGTGAAAATTCAAAACCGAAGAAACCGGAGGAAAGGGCAGTCGGAGGATTGGGACTGATAAATATTCGCCGTCGCCTCGACCTTTTGTATGGTAAAAATTATGCATTGGAAATAAACATTACAGACTCAACATATACTGTAAACCTTCAACTGAATTTATTATAAATACTAAAATTACACGGAATATGAAATGTATTATAGTCGATGATGAGCCGATAGCTCGCAAAGGAATCAAAAATCTGGTAGATCAGGTTCCGCAACTGGAACTCCTGGATAGTTTCAATAGTGCTGAGGCTGCCTCTCTATTTTTGTTGAACAATCCGGTTGACCTGATTTTTCTTGATATACATATGTCCGGAATTACCGGAATAGAGTTTGCGAAAAATGTAAATAAAAATACATTGATTATTTTCACAACAGCCTATTCGGAATATGCATTGGATAGTTATGAGGTGGAAGCCATCGATTACCTGGTGAAACCAATCGAAGGTGAAAGGTTCAGGAAAGCAGTTGATAAGGCTATCGCATATCACACACTGTTAGTTTCGGAAGAAAAGAAGAGTGTGGAAAATGTAGAGGATGAATATATATTTGTGAAATCGGACAGGAAGTATTTTAAGGTAAATCTATCGGATATTCTTTTTATAGAAGGATTGAAGGACTATGTAATTATCCAGCTTGACGGACAACGTATAATAACGAAACTTAACCTGAAGACTATGCATGACCTATTGCCTAAAACAATATTTCTGAGAGTGAACAGATCGTATATTGTAAATATCAATAAAATTGATTCTTTTGATAATAACGATGTTTTCATTAAAACATATGAAATTGCAATTGGGAATACTTACAGAGAATCTTTTTTTAACGATTTTATATCAAAAAAGAGTAAGTGAAATTCCGTCAGAAGAATATTCAATGTAATAACTATTAATTAGTATAATATTTAGATCGGAGTTAACTTGTTGTTAAATAGATGTTAGTACTGAAATTTACTCATAATAAATACTCATACTATTTAGGTATTAAATGCACTATAAATACCTATTTGTGGTGATTGTGAGGAGAGAGGCTGTATATTACTTTTACGCGTTCGAAAATGAAAGATAAATTCTTTCAGAAATGATATTCGCACATAAATTAAAACAGACTCTAACAACAACAATGAGTAATAAACTATCCGGAGCTAACTTTTTATGCTCCTTGCTTTTATTGTTTTTTATAAGCAATACATTAAATATATCGGCCCAACAATCAAAAAGTGGAACTATCACCGGACGTGTAACAGATTCACAGAAAAAAGCTGTTTATTCGATAGCTATATCGGTAGAAGGAACCACAATTGGTGAATATACAGATGAAAAAGGAGATTTCAAGCTGGTCAATGTTCCATCAGGAAATCGAATTATTGTAGTATCGGGAGTGGGGACAAAGACGATCAGAGTAAATGTATTGGTTGAGCCGGGTAAAACTACCCGTGTCCCTGATATTGAAATAGACAATTCCGTAGAATTACATGAAGTAGCTGTAGAAGGGAAAACCGAAGCCCGCCAGAAGCAGGAGCAGGCCTATGCTATAACTGTGGTCGACCTTAAAAAGTCATACAATACTGTAGCCCCTCTGAGTAAGATGCTGAGCAATATCTCAAGTGTCCGTATCCGGGAAGACGGAGGAGTAGGGTCTAACTACAACTTCAGTCTCAATGGCTTTTCAGGAAATCAGGTGAAATTCTTTCTGGATGGGATTCCGATGGATAACTTCGGCTCTTCGTTCAATCTGAGTAATATCTCTGTGAATATGGCAGAACGTATCGAAGTTTATAAAGGTGTCCTGCCTGTAAGCCTAGGCGCCGATGCCTTGGGCGGAGCGGTGAATATTATCAGTCGCAAAGATGCCAACTATCTGGACGCATCATACTCTATCGGGTCATTCAATACGCACCGGATATCCCTGAATGGAGCATATACTGACCTGAAAACAGGCTATACCGTCCGCGCCAATACATTCTTCAATTACTCGGATAACGACTATAAGGTATTCGCTCCTATTAAGGATTTGAATAACGGAAAAACAATCGAAGAACGATGGGTGAAACGTTTCCATGACGATTATCAGTCGATGGGGATAAAATTTGAAACAGGGATAACCAATAAATCATATGCTGATTATTTATTAGCCGGAGTAATACTTTCCAAGAACGATAAAGATGTACAAACCGGTGCTGTGATAGATGCTGTATACGGTGGCGTAAAATCCAAAAGTGAGTCGATGATACCGTCTATCCGCTACAAAAAGGATGATCTGTTTGTTGAAGGCTTATCCGCTTCATTCTATGGAGCATACAGTATGGTCAACTCATTCAGCACAGATACTCTGGCGCGTAACTATAATTGGCTGGGCGAATGGGAGCCTTCCGATACAAAGGGCGAACGGGGAACTAATTCCTATACCGATTCCAAAATAAGGAATAGGGAGTGGGTCGCCAATGCCAATATCAGCTATATGATAGATAATCATCAGTCTGTTACACTCAATCATGTGTTTTCATCTTTAAACCGGAAAATTCATGATAAGGTCGATCCTGACAATGAATCGAACAAGATACCTCAAAAGTTGACGAAGAATATAACAGGTCTGGGCTGGCAGGTAAAATATGACAGATGGAATGCCAATGTCTTCACTAAATTATACACTACAAGCAGTTCTACCTATAAGATAATAAACCAGTATAAAGAAGATGAAAGGCTTGATAAGGTAGATGATGATAAAACAAATGTTGGATACGGTGCTGCATTTACTTATTTTATTTTACCCAAATTACAGGCTAAACTTTCTTATGAAAAGGCCTACCGCTTGCCGGAAAGCACCGAAATGTTCGGTGACGGACTTAATCAGTTGCGTAATCCCGATCTGAAACCGGAGAGTAGTAATAATGCGAATCTTGGTTTTATATTCGAACAGAATTTAAAAGAACATACTATCTTCCTCGAAGGTAACTTTATATACAGGGATACGAAAGACTTTATATTAAAGGACCTGACAGAAGCCTCGGCTGTTACCGGTTATAAAAATATGGGGAAAGTTCTTACCAAAGGTGTAGAGGGCGGAATAAAGTATCAATGGAAAAACCGCCTTCATGCGGGAGCTAATCTGACTTATCAGGACATAAAGGATAATCAGAAGTATGAAGAGAATACAGGCACTTATGTAGGAAACGGAAAATCCGAGAATCTCAATTATAAGCGTCGCCTGCCTAATATCCCGTACTTTTTCGGTCATGGAGATATAGGCGTGCAGTTTCAGAATATAGGGCTAAAAGATTCAGAATTGTCTTTAGACTATTCGATCAATTATATGTGGAAGTATTATCTGTCTTTTCCCGGTCTTGGGGCAAAGTCGACCAAAGATGTAATTCCCGAACAGACTTCGCATGATATCTCCCTGGGCTACACGATGCAGAACGGGCGTTATAGCGTTATGCTGGAATGTACGAATTTCACGGATGAAAAATTATATGATAACTACAGATTACAGAAGCCGGGTAGGGCATTTAATCTGAAATTCCGTTATTTCCTGAAATAAACTAAACTATACAATCAGATCTACTTAATGAAAACGAGCATGAAATATATAAATAAAATTACAGCATATATAATTATAGGATGCATCGTCTTATTTGCTTCGGCATGCGACGGTGATGAATTTGGAACTGAAGAAATACCTTTTGCGCCTTATGTCCTCAGTTTGGGTATTACATCCGGTGGTACAACTGCCTATTATCTCGTTACAGCGGAAGACCTGATGTCGGGGAATATCAATGCCGTAGGGAAAGGGATAGAGCAAAGCGGATTCCATGATTATGAGCAAGGCAATCAAACTATTTTTTGTATAGGCGGTCTTGGAGTTACTAATACTACCGGAGTAGTAAGGGGAGGGGATGGTTACTTATTTGAAAAAGGTGAATTCACCTTCAATCAGTCCCTTAGTGCTTTTACACAGATTGACAATAATAGTATGATGGGAGTAGAGATTCCCGGTAATGCCGAGGAGGGAAGCAATATAACATTTTATAATGTTGATATTAACAGTGTTGCTATTTCCAGTCGTAAGACTGCTTCGATAGCGCCTATTTCCCAATTCGAATGGCCGAGTATTACAGGCTTGTGTATGAGCGGTAATAAGATTTACATGACTTACTTCCATATGAATCCGAAGACGTATGAAACCAAATATACCGATACTACTTATGTCGCTGTATATTCTTACCCCGAAATGACATTGGATAAAGTAATGAAGGATACGCGTACGGGGCCGGCCGGATCGTGGTATGCGCATAACGGTATATTCAAGGTAGAATCGGGTGATATGTACATCATGTCTAATTCTGCCATTGCCAACGGATATTCACAGAGCACGAAGAAAGCCGGATTCTTGCGTATACCGGAAGGTACGACAGAATTCGATGATTATTTCTTTGATTTCGAGACTAAGTCGGGAGGCTTGAAACCTGCTCATGTAAAGTATATTGGTGACGGTCTGGTATTCGCCGAGGTTAGTACCATTAATCCCCAGACAGCAAATGACAGATGGGGAGATAAATCACTGGCATGCTATATAATAGATCTGAACAACCAGTCATTTAAAAAAATACCGGAGATTCCTGTACATGACGGGGATGGAGGACGCCGCTTTTCTGTCTTGGTTGACGGTGGATACGTTTATTTCCCCGTAAAGGTGAAGGATGAAGGCGTCTATATTTATCGTATCGATCCTAAAGTGGCAACAGCGGAGCGGGGAGCTAAAGTTTCTACTAATTTTGTCGGTGGCTTTTTCAAACTTAATTGAAATATTGTTTGATCTTTCTGATCCGATGAACCTGAGATATCGGTGAATAAATCAGGTTTATGTTGTTAAATCGATTATTAGTCTTACCTTTGTGGCGCAAAACAATTTGTGTCGGTTCTATCCTGTGATTATTTCCCCCACGATTTTGCACATTAATAAATTAAAGATGACTGCTAAGAGAGCAGACTGAATATTAGATGACATTTCAAGAATTAAATATCATAGAGCCGATATTAAGGGCTCTGCAAGAAAAAGGATATACAAATCCTACACCTATACAAGAAGATGCAATCCCCGTAGTTCTCAAAAATCAAGATATGCTTGGCCTGGCGCAGACCGGAACAGGTAAAACGGCAGCATTCTCAATTCCGATTATACAACATTTATATCAGAATAAAATAAGCGGAAGGAAAAGAGAAATAAGGGCGTTGATTATCACCCCCACCCGTGAACTTGCAATTCAGATTAACGATTGCATCAGGGAATATACCCTGTACACAGGATTACGCCATTGTGTGATATTCGGAGGTGTGAAGCAAAAGGCCCAGACAGATGAGCTGCATAAAGGCATCGACATCCTCGTTGCTACGCCCGGACGGTTACTGGACTTAATGAATCAGGGCTTTGTAAGCCTGAATGCTATAACTCACTTTGTACTCGATGAAGCAGACCGGATGCTGGATATGGGCTTTATACATGATATAAAGCGTTTATTGCCCAAACTGCCAAAGGATAAGCAGACTCTGTTCTTCTCGGCTACAATGCCTCCGGCTATAGCTGCACTTTCACGTTCTATATTAAGGAATCCTGTCAGGGTGGAAGTCGCTCCCGTTTCGTCCGTGGTGGATGTGATCGAGCAAAGTGTTTACTTTGTAGAAAAACAGGATAAGAAAGATTTGCTTATCAACTTACTGAAAAAAGATAAGAAACAATCGGTTCTGGTATTTTCCCGTACAAAGCATGGAGCCGATAAGATAGCACGTCTGCTATGTAAAGCGGGAATTGGTAGTGAAGCCATTCATGGGAACAAATCGCAGAATGCCCGTCAAAGAGCATTAGCTAATTTCAAATCGCATAAGACCCGCGTACTTATTGCTACTGATATTGCTGCCCGCGGAATAGATGTCAATCAGTTGGAACTGGTTATCAATTATGATTTGCCTGATGTCCCTGAAACCTATGTGCACCGTATAGGACGTACAGGAAGGGCGGGTCATAGTGGTACGGCTCTTACATTCTGTGCTGAGGATGAACGTCCGATGCTTAAAGATATTCAAAAGCTGACAGGTAAAGTATTGCCTATAGCTATTTAAAATGTATTTCCGGACAGGAGTCCGTAGATAAAACTAAAGATCAGGACTGGCTACTTAGATGTAACCGGTCTTTTTTTCTCCATTAGTTTATTCAGGAATGATACGGTTTGTTCCTGTGTCGGCAGGTTGTATAATGCTGCATTGGAACTCTGGCCAACTTTAATTGTTATCGCATCTTGTGGTAATGCCAGAAACATTTCTTCATCGGTGGTATCATCTCCTATAGCCATTATGAAGTCGTAGCTTCCTTTTTCTATCAATCTCTTGGCTTCTGAACCTTTGCTGATATCGCCGGATTTTACTTCTACTATCTTATTGCCTTTCATTATCTGCAAATTGTGACGGGCACAAGGGTTTAATAACGCATTGATAAGTTGCGTAACACGCAGGTCTGCAAGCCAGATGTCTACATTGCGGTAGTGCCACACCAGTGCCGTATCTTTTACTTCCATTTTCGAACGCGGAGTTCTTTTTACAGTTTGTTTGATTATGTTTGGTATCTCCTCATCCCATTCTACTTTCTGGGCGGTTTGATACCATATCCCTTCTTCCCGGTAAAAGGCGCCATGTTCGGCTGCCAGTCCTATTGGCAGATGCCCAAGCCATTTATCGAGAGTTTGCTTGTCGCGTCCGCTACTTATGACTAGATGATTTCCCGCATAGGTGCTTAACTCTTCCAGTATTTTGAGCAGGTCGGGTGTCGGATATGCTTGCATCGGCTCTTTTCTGAATGGCGACAACGTTCCGTCATAGTCGAGTATAATCAGCCTGTTTTGAGCTTTATCATATGCTTGTTTAATAATATCAAAGTTCGTTTTTTCAACTATCTTTTGTTGCAGTGCATCATTTTTAGATTTTATGTCGGTCAGTTCTTCTATGAAATCCTTAGCCCATTGATTGACTGTTTGGGTAGATATGATTTCCTGCATAGATGCTATCGTTTCTAACTGTTCATTAACAGGCATCTCCAACGCCTGTGCTATTGCATTCTCTATCTCTTTGGTATCTGTAGGGTTCACTATAATGGCATCAGATAATTCTATAGAAGCGCCTGCCATTTCACTCAGAATAAGAACGCCCGGCTCATTTCTTTTGGTCGCCAGATATTCTTTGGCAACAAGATTCATACCGTCCCGTAGCGGGGTTACCAGAGCTATATCTGCTATATGGTAAAGGGCAGCCAGTTCCTCGAAATTGAATGCCCGGTAAAAATAATAAACAGGAGTCCAGTCGATCGTTGAATGTTTTCCATTGATTGCTCCCACTTTCATATCTATATCCTTCTTTAGTTCGGCATAAATATCCACATTGTCGCGGGAAGGGGCTACAATCATTACCAATGAAACTTTACCTGCATATTCAGGATGATTGTCCAGAAACTCTTCAAAGCTTTTGAGCCGGATCATAATTCCCTTACTGTAGTCTAATCTGTCTACAGATAAGATTAGCTTACCTGTGCCGAAGCTGGCTCTCAGCTCTTCTGCATTTTTGTTTATATCGGGATCTAATAAAGCATTGTGAAATATATCATAGTTGATGCCCATAGGGAAGGCATCTACATCGACTACACGCCTGTCCATTTGTATTTCATCCAGGTTACAATCCAGTTTCAATACCCTGTAAATAGCACTTATGAAGTGGCGCATATAGCTGTGAGTATGAAACGCCACTAAATCTGCGCCCAGTAGTCCGTTCAGTATTTCAGCTCTTTCGGGCAAACCACGAAACAGTTCGTAAGAAGGGAAAGGAATATGATGGAAATACCCGATGCTGATATCGGATACTTTATCCCGTATCATTTTGGGCAATAACATCAACTGATAATCCTGTATCCATACAATATCTCCCGGTTCTATAATATTCAGAGCCGCTTCACAAAATAAATTATTTACCTCTTTATAAGTCTCCCAGTATTTGTTTTCATAATGCATATAGTTGGAGAAATAATGGCAGAGCGGCCAAAGTACACTATTGCTGTATCCCTCGTAGTAGTTTTCTATTTGCTCCGGGGATAAATACACCGGATGGAAGTTTTGCCCTTCGAGCTGGTTATCTATAATTTCTTTTTCTTTACAATCCTCGAGGTACATTCCCGGCCAGCCGATCCAGTGTTTTTCCATCTTCATTTCCAAAGAATCGAGGCCTGTAGACAATCCTCCCGGACTGGATATTACTTTATATATGTTATTTTTTTCAACTATTTTGAGTGGTAACCTGTTAGATATAATAATAAGTTTCATCTTTTTGATTTTTAATAATTAAAAGTTGACGGAGTATCCGGAGATATTCCTGACAATGCATTTCTTCCGGGACAAGGGAAGAAATAAATGATAGCAAAAATGTGAATTAATACTAATTAGAACAGAAAAATAACGTATTTGGTTCAAACAAAGGCTATATTGTAACATAAAGAACGGCATAAAGACTGAACAAAAAAAATAAAACATGAATAATCTGAATTACGGAGTTATAGGGAATTGTAAATCGGCGGCATTAGTATCTGAAAATGGAAGCATAGATTGGTTCTGTGTACCTAATTTTGATTCACCATCGGTATTTTCTAAAATTCTGGATGAAAAATCGGGAGGAAGTTTAGCTTTCATAGTATCAGAAGATTATAAATGTTCTCAGCAATATCTGAGAGGGACTAATATTCTTTGTACAAGATTCGTCTCGGAAGAAGGAAGTTTCGAAGTACTTGATTTTATGCCCAGATATAGGACTATGCAAATGGATTACTTTTTTCCTGCTGAGGTTTACCGTTATATCCGCTTAATTGGAGGCAAGCCGCGTTTCCGAGTCAAATATGAACCTGTAATGAATTATGCAAAAGAAACAGCCGTTCATCGTAAATTTGAGGATTGCATAAAAACATCTTCATGCGAGAATGTAAAGGATAATATGTATCTGTATTCGAGTATTGATTTTGATACGATACTTAATGAAGAAGAAATGATACTCGAAAAAGAGGAGTTTCTGATGTTATCATACAGTCAAAAACTTGTCTCCATAGATATCGACCGGGTTTATCTCGAATACCAGCGGACCAAAGTCTACTGGCTCAACTGGAATAGCCGGTCCCGTAAATTTGTTCAGTACAATGATGTTATATCCCGTAGTTTATTGATATTGAAATTGATGTCTACTCAGGATTCAGGGGCGGTAATCGCCGCTCTGACGACCAGTATGCCCGAAACGATTGGTGAGGTGCGCAACTGGGACTATCGCTTTTGTTGGATAAGGGATGCTTCCATGTCGATAGAAACCTTGCTGAAAATGGGACATCAGGCTTCCGCAAAGCGATTTATGGGATTCATAAAAAGAATATTGAAATCCAAATCTGATTCTTTCCAGATTATGTACGCGATAGATGGCAACCGCATTCTCCGGGAAGAAATACTGGAGCATTTGTCAGGATATGAGAATTCTCAGCCTGTAAGGATAGGAAATGCGGCTTATAATCAGCGGCAAAACGATTCGTTAGGATATCTTATGGATGTTATCTACAACTATTATATCCATTTTCCGGGTACTTTGGACGAAATTGAGGAGATGTGGGAAGTCGTGAAAACTATCGTTAAAACGGTAACTGTAGAATGGCGGAATACCGACCAGAGTATCTGGGAATTCCGGAATACGGAAAAGCATTTCGTGTTTTCGAAAGTAATGTGCTGGGTAGCACTGGATAGGGCTGTTAGTATTGCCACTTTCCTGAATATGCCTGAGTATGAGATGGAATGGAAAGAGCAGGCTGAGCTTATAAAAAACGATGTTTTAACAAATGGATGGAATGAAGATATACAGAGTTTTACGCAGGCTTACGATAATTGTGATGTAGATTCTTCTCTTTTGCTAATGGAACAGTACGGATTTATTGAACCGGATAATGAGAAATTTATCAAAACCGTGAAGAAAATAAAAGAAGAGCTTTTTCACAACGGGTTGATGTACCGTTATAAGAATAAGGATGATTTTGGTTTACCGTCTTCTTCTTTCACTATTTGTACATTCTGGCTGATACGTGCATTGTATGTTACAGGAGAGAAAGATGAAGCGTTGAAGATATTCAATGAATTACTTACATATTCAAATCACTTGGGTTTATTCAGTGAAGATTTGGATTTTGATACGAAGAGGCAGTTGGGTAATTTTCCACAGGCTTATTCGCATCTGGCATTAATAAACACGGCATTGTTGTTCTCAGATGAGCGTCCATTCTCTAAATTTGTCAGGGCGTGATTTATAATAATTGTATAAGAGATAATTTCGTACGCGATAAGATCAGGTCAATGTTCTTGCTGTTATTATATACGCTATTTTCTTTGTTATATATGTTATTGCCACATTTATCCCTTTAATTTAATTTTTCGTTTTTGGTATCACTATAATTTGGTATTAAATGGTATATATATAATTATATATGGTGATTGTATGGAATGTGTCATTATCGTAGGTTTGTGTCAATTTTATTTCACAAATTGACATTTTAAATTAAGCGATGAAAACTTTGCGATTTTGTTTCATGGTTATGCTATTTATAACCAGTATATCTATACATGCCCAGAATATCCGTTCTACTGTATCGGGCACAGTTGTATCTCCTGATAAGATACCCTTGGAGAATGTATCCGTTTCGATTGAAGGTACTCATTATGGGGCTTTAAGTGATGAGAATGGAAAATTCCGTTTCAGCGGGTCAATAGGCCAATATATGCTTGTTGTATCTTCATTGGATCATAAGTCGTATAAATCGGCCGTAAACCTAAAACGGGGAGAAAATACGTTCAATATTGTATTGACCGAAAAGGCGCATGAATTAACCGAAGTAGTTGTTGAAGCTGCGGTGAACAGATTCTCGAACAAGGAATCTGAATACATAGCCAGACTCCCGCTCAAAAATCTGGAAAATCCGCAGGTATATTCTGTAATTGGTAAGGACCTGATAAAAGAGCAGATAATTGTCAATTTTGATGATGCTCTTAAAAATAGCTCGGGAATTGATAAGCTCTGGTCCTCTACAGGACGCGGTGGCGATGGCGCTGCCTATTTCTCGTTAAGGGGATTTGCTGTTCAGCCCACAATGGTAAATGGTCTGGGCGGACAAACAAACGGAGGGTTGGACCCTGCCAATATAGAACGTATAGAAGTCTTGAAAGGGCCTTCGGGTACACTGTTTGGCAGTAGCTTGGTTTCTTTTGGCGGATTAATAAATATTGTAACCAAAAAGCCATTTGAGAATTTTGCCGGTGATATATCATATACTATGGGCAGCTACGGGCTAAGCCGGATAGCAGCCGATATAAATACACCGATAGACAAGGACAAGAAATTGTTGTTAAGGACAAATGCGGCCTATCAGACAGAAAATAGTTTTCAGGATGCCGGTTTTAAAAAGTCTGTATTTCTTGCTCCGTCTTTGCTGTATAAAGCAAGCGATAGATTGTCATTCACCGTCAATACTGAATTTTATACTTCGGAAAGTACAAATCCATTAATGGTATTCCTAAACAGAAGCCGGGAATTGGAATATAAGACACCTGATGAATTGGGGATGGATTATAAACGTTCATTTACAAGTAATGACATAACAATAAAAACACCTACCACTAAGTTGTTTGGTATGATGGAATATAAATTATCTGATAAATGGACGTCGCAAACATCTGTTTCATACAGCAACCGTCAGTCGAAAGGTTTATACTCGTATGTGATGTTTCTCCAACCTCTTAGAGACGATACATTGAGCAGGTATGTCGGTTCGCAGAATACAACAGGAACAACAGTCGATATCCAGCAAAATTTTATAGGAGACTTCAAAATAGGAAATATGAGAAACCGCCTGGTGGTTGGATTCGATTATTTCAACAGTAAATCGAAGGGTAGTAGCAACTATATATTGTTTGATAAAATAAGTAGTACCGGAGCCGATCCAAACTATACAAATCTGAGTGAGGCTGCTGTAAATGCCAAGCTATCAGGGAGCACCCCATCCAAATCAAATTCGAACGCAAATACATATAGCGTGTATTTCTCTGATGTATTGAATGTTACCGACCGGCTTCTATTGATGGCGAGTTTACGGCTCGATTATTTTGACGACAAAGGTTATTATGATGTTAGTAGCGGGGAAACATCAGGCGATTACAATCAGACAGCTTTCTCGCCTAAGTTTGGGGCCGTTTATCAGATATTACCGGAAAAACTTTCTATTTTTGCCAACTATATGAATGGTTTTGAAAATGTGGGTTCTTCGGTTCAGCCGGACGGTTCAGTCCGTACGTTCAAACCAAAACAGGCAAACCAAATAGAGGGAGGTATTAAAATATCATTGTTTGATGGAAAACTGGTAGGTACAGCGAGTTATTATGATATATATGTGACTAATGTAACTCGTCCTGACCCCGATCAAGTCGGTTTTACAATTCAGAACGGAGATGTTTATAGCCGTGGTGTGGAATTTGATCTTACAGTTAATCCCATAGCTGGTCTTAGTATTATCGCCGGATACAGTTACAACGAAAGCGTAAACAAAAAGACAAGTCCATCTGTTGATGGTCGCAGGGAGATAAGCGCAGGCCCCAGAAACTTAGTAAACGGATGGGTAAGTTACACAATACAGAATGGTGTTGCCAAAGGTCTTGGATTCGGATTCGGTGGTAATTATGCAAGTGAGAATGCAATAACTAATACTGCAGAAACAGGCCGATTCGTTATCCCTGCATATAGGATATTGAATGCCACCGCTTTTTATTCTACAGGTGCATTCCGTTTTGGTTTGAAGGTGGATAACCTGACCGATAAAAAATATTGGAAGGGCTGGAGCACTGTTGAACCTCAAAAATTAAGACAGGTAATCGGAAATATTTCATTTCACTTTTAATGAACACAAAACAAAAGAAAAGCTTTTCATTCCGTAAGGTGTGCCATTGGGCGCACCTTTGGCTTGGTTTAATATCAGGGATTATTGTTTTTATTATAGCTATCACCGGTTGCATTTATACTTTTCAGGAAGAACTTCGTGGCATATTTCAGCCACAGCAATCTGTAGTAAAGGAAGATAAGCCGTTTTTGTCACCCCATCAGCTCAAAGAGAAGGCAGAGCCATATGTTTTCAAAATCCCCGGAGATAGTCTTAATACAATCTACGGAGTAAGTTACAATAAAGGAGACAAGCCCGTTACAGTGGCATATAACCATAGCGAAAAAGGATATACCCTTCTGCTGTTAAACCCTTATTCGGGTGAATATATTGGAGAACAAACTTATAGTGGCGACTTTTTCGGTTTTATTCTTTCCGGTCACCGCAATCTTTGGCTACCTTATGCAATAGGGCATCAGATAGTGGGCTGGGCAGTTGTTGTATTTGCAATAGTGACAATAACCGGAATTGTGCTGTGGATTCCCCGCAAATGGAAGAAAAAGGCTGTAAAGGCGGGATTGGCTATAAAGCGGAAAAGCAGATCATTTATGTTATTCTACGAATTACATAAAGTATTGGGGTTTTATACGGTTCTGTTCGCTCTTATTTTCGCTCTAACAGGGCTGACATGGAGTTTCAAATGGTATTCAAATGCATATTATAATGTAATCTCCGGAGGAGAAGAACTCAAAGAGTGGACTCCGGCTTTGTCCGATACTACTTTAGTATCCTCATTTTCAAATCCGGACGAAGTATTATGGGAACGTGTTAAGCAGGAATACAAAATAGGGGAGCAAGGTATATTTATATTTGATTTTCCTATCGGGGAAACGGGTGCTTACCGCATTTGTTTCAATTCGGCTGATAATAATGAGACGTATTACAAACGACATTTCCGCTTTTTTGACCGTAACTCATTGCAGGAACTCGAAGGTGGCGGTATATATGGCATAAGTTATGAGGAGTCTTCCAATGCGGATAAGTTTTACCGTATGACTTATGATATCCATGTCGGGGCAATCGGCGGTCTACCGGGCAAAATAATTATGTTTCTGGCAAGTTTTATCATAGCCAGTTTACCTGTAACCGGTTTTATAATATGGCTAAAGAAAAAGAAGTCGAAAGCGGAAAAATAAAACGGAATAACCAGCATTAAATAAACAAGGGCTGTCTCAAAAGTAAGGCAGCCTTTGTTTCTGTGATTTTAGATAAATTCTATATTAGTTGTGCAAATAAATAATTTAATTAAAATATTCTATTCTTTTATTTTTTACAATGATTAAACTTATATTGAAAATGGTTATTTGTTTTTGCTAACGTTTTATCTATAAAGTAAGCTATTAGCCATTAGCTTTTAGCTGTCAGCAGATAGTTCTTTGAAAAATGAGATGAGGATTTAAAGATTCAAGGTTTAATAATTTGAAAATTGAAAATGTGTAACTTTTGTTACCTTTTAACTATATATCATAAATAAAGGTTAATTAAATGTCACTGGTGATAAGTATATTGTTAATATTAGAAAGATGTAAGATATGAAGATGTTACTTTTTGATTCTGCCGGCCAGATATAATAATGCATAACAAAGCTACTACCATATTGAGAAAGAAAAGGAATTCGCCTTTACGACTAAATTTTTCGTCTTGATACAAAACGGAAAACTACCAATGTTTTAACATCTTACTTTTATACTGAAAAAACAACATAGATCGTGAAACATTACTTATGGAGCAGAACAAATCTTTTTCCACATCCTTGCAGAGAATTACAGTCATAGATGCTTTAAGGGGCTTTGCCCTATTGGGAGTCATACTCACCCATATGTGGCAACATTATGGTATTTTTTCATTTTCCGGTATGGACCTAGGTGAACCTTTGTTTCCTAAATTAGATGAGTCGCTCCGGTGGCTACTGCAAAATGCGATAATGGGAAGGTTTATAAATATCTTCGCATTCCTGTTCGGTCTAAGCTTTTTCATTCAGATGGACAGAGCTTCTAAAAAAGGGATTGATTTCCGGAAACGTTTCTTGTGGCGCATGGTTATACTTTTTATTATCGGAATCATCGGAAACTGTTTTTATACTGGAGATATTTTATCCATTTACGCTGTATTCGGAGTATTAATGGTTTTTCTTTATAAGTGTAAGAATTGGGTATTAATTGCTATCATTACCCTTTTGCTGATAGGCCTTCCCCGTATTTTAACAACGAGTTATAATCAAATGGTAAAAGTAGAGCAAACAACAAATTCGGGCAGTGCCCAAACTTCGGAAAACCGCCCTGCTGTACGTCCGCAAGCTTCAAATACGGAGAAACCTTCTTTTCTTAATTCAGCAAAGAATAACCTGACAAGAGGGCTGGAGGGAAAATTAAATTATCAATTTGGCTTATTTGGCCGTGGATATATTACACTGGCATTATTTATCCTAGGATTGATTATTGGTCGTATGCGCTTCTTTGAACAGGTTGAGATACAGAAGAAAAGGAACTTCATCCTTTTTGCAGGATTTGTTCTTGCCGTTATTGTTGTAAACTGGATTGTTGGATTATTTCCACCACAAGATATAAGGATGCTTATGAGGTCGGGTGCTGATATATCACCTGCTTTATTAGCTGTAATGGCTTTAGAAAATATTAGTACAGTATTATTCTCCGGGGCTTTGGTCATGGGATTTATAATACTTTACCAGATTAAAGGTATTGGAAAATGCCTGAGTGTGATGACTCCATATGGTCGTATGGGACTCACTAATTATGAGATGCAAAGTGTTATCGGTTGTCTTATATTCTCTATGTGGGCATTGGGTTCTATTTTTGGCAGCTGGGGAATTACAGAGTTATTTGCTTTAGGATTGGCTATATATGCAATGCAAGTCATATTTAGCAAATATTGGCTGAAGCACTTCTTGTATGGACCTCTTGAATGGCTCTGGCGTTCGGCTACTTATCTGAAACTGCAACCATTCAGAAGGAAATAAATAAAATTATTTCGGTAGAATTTAAACAGTTACTCAAATAACATCAGTATTTTTATAATCCGGATATCATTTAATAAAATGAATATTTTAAATAAATATACAACTTTTAAACTGCTACTGATTACATTGATCAGTGCAGTTTTTATTGTCTATCCCAATATAGCTTGTCTACCGTGGGAATTGGGTTTTATAAAGGGAATTGATAGGACTTATCATCTGCTTTACTTTGCTGTCCGCTATGTCTTTTTCTGTATATTAATTTTTGCGTTGCTCAAGGCTAATGTACAGGTGTTTAATACACAGTCGTTTAGGAGACGATTTTGGAATAATTTTATTGTCAGTTTGGCCGCTTATATTACTTTTATCGGGACTACTTTGCTGGTTTATCCCAAAGGAACTCATTTTGGGAGCATATTAGTGTTTCAATTTTTTGTGGTATGCTTTCTAGTCACTTTTACCGGGCATACCTATTTGCTCTATTCTGTTCAGAGGAAAAAGGAGCAAGAGATAGAACAACTTAAAATGGAAAACTTGCAGAGCCGTTACGATGCATTGATGAACCAGATAAATCCACATTTTTTCTTCAATTCGTTGAACGGACTGACTGCTCTGATAAGAAAAAAGAATGATGAAAATACATTGACCTACGTAAACAAAATGTCGGATGTATTCAGGTATATATTGCAAAGTGATAAAAAAGGTCTGGTTACACTTGAAGAAGAATTAGAGTTTGTAGATGCATTCTTTTATATGATGGAGGTGCGTTTTGCCAATAAACTGGAATTCAAAGTCTGTGTAGATAAGGAAAAATTATCTTGTAAATTACCCGTTTTGTCAATTCTTCCTTTGATTGAAAATGTAGTGGTTCACAACAGGATTGACAGCGAGCATAAAATGGTGGTTACAATCCGCCTGAATGAACAAGATGAACTGGTTGTCACCAATCCTATATATCCGAAACTATCACCTCCTGAAACAAACGGAACAGGACTTAAAAATCTCGAAAACCGTTTCTTATTACTCATGAATAAGCAAATCAGGATAGTAGATAAGGATGACCTGTATTATGTCTATTTACCATTAATCATATAGTCATTATGAAAGTACTGATTGTTGAAGACGAAACGGCAGCTTACGAAAATCTTGTTGACATACTCAATGAGATAGATCCTGCAATAGAAATTGTAGGGAATACGGAGAGTATCAGTCAAACTGTAAAATGGTTAAATTCCAATCCTACGCCCGACCTCATACTCATGGATATTCACTTATCGGACGGTTCGGCTTTTTCCATCTTTGATGCTATGGAAGTAGAAACTCCGATTGTTTTTACTACTGCCTATGATGAATATGCTATCGAAGCATTCAAGGTAAACAGCGTCGATTATTTGCTTAAACCAATTAAACCGGAAGAACTAAAACGTTCGTTACAGAAACTGAGTAAATGGACACGTAATGATATTACCGCATATCTGTCGAAATTGATGCAGCTTGCACCCCAACCACGGTATAAGGATAAACTGTTGATACCGGTAAATGACAAACTGCTCCCCATCGATTTACATGATGTGGCCTGTTTTTATACAACGGATAAAACGACTCGGATATACCTTAAAAATGGTAATTCGTATCTATATACCAAAACGTTGGAACAGATATATTCATCGTTGAACCCGACAGATTTTACGAGGGCTAATAAGCAATTTATTATTGCGCGCAACAGTGTACAGAATATTACAGTCTGGTTTGATAATCGCCTGCTGATCACTCTGGATATAGAAGTCCCCGAACGTATTTATATCAGTAAGAATAAAGCCTCGGAATTTAAAGTCTGGCTAGTAAATGAATAGATTTTAATTGATATTACATAGAGTAGAGCAAACTGATGCCAAAAATATGCAGTGGAAATAGACAGAGTAGTATTGATGTCTGCTCACTTTTCGTTTTCATTATGTAATATCAATTCAGCCTGAGTACTAGATTGACTCAGGCTGCTTTCTGATAACTTTATTCTTCCAGATTTACTATTATTCGCTTTTATAAATATTTTTTTCGCATTCGTCAAACGTAGAGAATTATTTGAGAAAAAAAATAGATATTTGTATTAATATTCATTGATTTAAATCTAAACAAATAGAATTGAGAATTCCATATAAATATGAAGAAGAAAATCAAAGGCTCTTTCTTACTATCTATTCTTACTTTTTTTGCCATGCCATTTTTTGCACAAAATAATAATTTTGAAAATGCTGTACGGGAATCAGTGCGTCATCAAATGGAAATATATCCCCAATCGACACTGAAAGATCTTTACAAACATTTCTTTCAGGACAGATATGGGCCGGGTCATATCATAGATGATACAACTGCTGCCGGAAGATACCTTCAACATGAACTGGATTCTTATACAACAATTGCGGGAGAAATAGCGGAACCGACAGGCTGGCAGCATAATTTTTATCGGGTAAACCTATCCGTTATCAAGGATAAGCTCATTCCGTACGACGTATTTCTTAGTGCTTTTGTGAGAAGTGTGAATGGGATAACATCCATTCCTATCGAGGACTGGAAACAGGAGTGGGGCGAGATTGAAAAAATCATAAAATCGATGGGACTTTCACTTCCCGATTATGAAAAAGACAATGAAGAGATAGATGTAAAACTGGAGAAAGGCAATTATGTGGGGCATCATAGCGATATATTCAATAAGGCATACTCGCCGCATTACCGCATTGTCAGCCACAAAATTTTTGAAGAAGAACTACTGCCATTATTAGAAAAACAAAAAGGAAATCAATAGAGAATAATGAAAAGAATACGAACCCTAATTATTTGCGGCATACTGTTGTCAACTATGGCTCAGGCTCAAAACCAACAAGTAACGGATACTGCATCAACAAGGAAATACGCCCTGAATGAAGTAGTGGTAACAGGTTCGCGTGTACCTGTTCAACGCAACATAATTCCAGTACCCATAAGTATCGTAGACCGTAAAACAATAGAACAGAGTGAAGAGACTAACCTCCTTCCGGTTTTGATGAAATATGTTCCCAGCCTGTTCGTAACATCACGCGGGATAGCAGGGTACGGAGTGTCTACCGGTGCGGCAGGTGGTATCAGTCTGCGTGGTTTCGGCGGAGGAGCCGGGCGCGTGCTTATCCTGATAGACGGGCATCCCCAATATGCTACTATTTACGGACATCCTGTGGCTGATGCTTATATTGCATCAGATGCACAACGTGTGGAAGTTTCACGCGGTGCGGCATCTATTCTTTATGGATCTAATGCTATGGGAGGAGCTATTAACATCATAACCCGTAAGGCAACAGAAGATGGCAACAGGCTTTCTGCAAGATCGATGGGAGGCTCTTACGGTACACAACGCTATTCCATTACAGATAGTTACCGTAGTGGACGGTTTACTGGTGTGGTAAGCGGTAATTACGAACGTACCGACGGGCATCGTATTAATTCCGATTTCGAATCTTTCAGTGGATTTACCAAACTGGGATATGAACTTACAGAGGAGTGGAAAGTTACAGGTAATGTAAATATAGCGAAGTCTAAATCCCAAAATCCCGGAACAGAAAGCATGCCTATGCTGGACGGAACAGCCGATGTATTGCGTGGTATGTCGGGCCTGTCTGTTGAAAATAATTATGGTAAAACAAGTGGAGCTGTAAATCTGTATTATAGCTGGGGCGACCATGAAATAAACGATGGGTATTTTGCAGGAGGAACACCTCGTCCATTTCTTTTCAATTCGACAGACTATATGGGAGGCGCGAATATTTACCAGTCGGCAAGCCTGTTCAAAGGAAATACAATAACAGGAGGATTCGATGCAAAGATATATGGAGGAAACGCTTACCGCGATCCTGAAACAGAAGTATATGCCGACCATATTAAACTCCACGAAGTAGCCGGCTACCTCTTTGCTCAACAAGAAGTGGATATATTTATGCTGAATATTGGAATTCGCTTGGAGAACCATAAGTTATATGGTACTGAATGGATACCACAAGCCGGTTTTTCAGTAAAGGCAGCTGAAAATACACACCTGAAATTCTCTGCGTCCAAAGGCTTTCGCACACCTAATTTGCGCGAATTGTACATGTATGCTTCTGCCAATGAAGATTTATTGCCTGAACGTAGCTGGAGCTACGATCTTTCCATTACACAAGGCTTGTTTGACAATCGTATGTCAACAGAGTTGACTTTTTTCTACACTGAAGGGGATAACATCGTGGAGACTATTCAAGTAGATGGCCGACCACAAAATCGGAATGTGGGTGAGTTTGCCAACAAAGGGATAGAATTCAGCCTCAATTATCAACTGCTGAAAAACCTCAGAATGCATACCAATTACAGTTATCTCCATATGAATACGCCTATAACAGGTGCCCCGAGACATAAGCTATACGCAGGTATGTCATACGATCCGGGTAAATTTTCATTCAGTGCAGGTGCACAACTTATAGATAAACTGTATCTTTCTACCGGAAGCAATGCTCAAATGAGCAATTATACATTAGTAGATGCCCGTGCATCCTATCGCGCAATGAAATGGCTGGAAGTTTTTGCTAAGGGAGATAACTTATTAGCAAGAAAGTACGAGACAATGCTTGGTTTTCCTATGCCACGTGCTACATTTATGGGTGGCGTAAATTTAAATTTTTAACACAATAAAAAACAGAAGCAATGAAAAAGACACATTTTACTTTGTTTGTTCTATTCGCATTCTGTATCGTTTCTGTATACGGATGTTCCTCAAACAACAAAGAAAAGAAAAGCCAATCCGAAGAAGCAACAGAAGAAAACAGCTTACCTAAAGTTTATTTTACGAAAGAAATTACACCTGAAAGCCTTATGCGTGTTTATAAGGCTTTGGGGCGCGAAGCAAAGGGGAATAATGTAGCCATAAAAGTCAGCACGGGAGAACCCGGAGGAAAGAACTTCCTTAAGCCAACCTTGATTAAGGATTTGGTACAGTCTGTGAATGGTACTATCATCGAATGTAATACTGCCTATGGCGGAAACCGATCCAGTACAGAACTTCACCTGAAAGCTGCGCGCGATCACGGTTTTATGGATATTGCAAAAGTAGATATAATGGATGCTGACGGAGAAGTGGACTTGCCTGTAACAGGAGGCTCACATATTACCCGGGACATTGTAGGTAAGAACTTTCTGAATTATGACTTTACTGTTATACTCTCGCATTTCAAAGGCCATGCAATGGCCGGCTTTGGGGGAGCTATCAAGAATATGTCCATCGGTATTGCTTCTGCTAACGGTAAACGCCTGATTCACTCAGGGGGAGCTAGTACTACCGATTGGGGAAGTCCTACGCAGGAAGAATTTCTGGAAACAATGTCGGAAGCAGCTAAAGCTGTTGCTGACCATGCCGCAGGAAAGATCATTTATATAAGCGTAATGAATAATTTATCAGTCGATTGTGACTGTGATTCAAATCCCGCTAACCCCGAAATGGGAGATGTTGGCATTTTGGCTTCACTAGATCCTGTTGCATTGGATAAAGCCTGTGTAGATCAGGTGTATGCCTCTACCGACCATGGTAAAATCCATCTGGTAGAACGCATGGAGTCGAAGAATGGAGCGCATGCTTTGGTACATGCAGAGAAAATCGGTATGGGCAGCCAGAAATATGAGCTGGTAAATCTTGATTGATAAATTACTTTTTCGTAATAAATTGTAGCTAAACTATAGAGAAGAGTGTGTTCAGTAAATCCTATGGGTATGTAAAGCCTGTAGGATTTATTTTATTGTAATATATCATAGGCCGTATATTGGTTTTCCGGCATCATTATTTAATGTTTTACCAGACAAGCTTTCCATAAGCACCAATATTTCTCTTTTACTATAAAAGGAATTAACAGACTATTTATCTACTTTTGCATCCCGTAGAAAAGTTGAAAAAATGAGCACAAAACTAAAAGGTACTATATACGGCGTTATCGCTGCTGTAAGCTATGGGACAAATCCTCTTGGCGCCTTGTACCTGTATAAGGAAGGACTAAATGTAAATTCTGTATTATTTTACAGGTTTTCTCTGGCTGCTATAATACTTGCCGGAATAATGCTTGTACAAAAGAAATCATTTGCTGTAACTAAAAAGGAATTAGGCATATTGGGCGTTTTAGGCATATTATTTGCCACTTCTGCTTTGTCCTTATTCACCAGTTTTCACTATATGGATGCCGGCGTAGCGTCTACGATTCTTTTTGTTTATCCTGTGATGGTGGCTGTTATAATGGCTCTATTCTTTAAAGAGAAACTATCGATGGTAACCATATTGTCTATTTCATTGGCTCTCGGAGGAATAGCACTGCTTTATAAGGGAGAGGGTGGGAGTACACTAAGCTCAATAGGGGTATTATTGGTAATGTTGTCATCCCTGACATATGCGGTTTACATAATAGTTGTGAACAAATCAACTTTAATGATGTCGTCCGTAAAACTTACATTTTATGTTTTGGTTTTTTGTATGCTGGTAATTGTAGTACATTCATTCTTCGAGACAAATAACCATTTGCAACTACTTACAACGCCTACTATGTGGATGTGGGCTGCCATGTTGGCATTGGTTCCCACTGTTATATCTTTGATTACGATGGTTAAGGCTGTGCATGCTATTGGTTCTACGCCGACTGCTATAATGGGCGCATTGGAACCGCTTACGGCCGTGATTATCGGTATAGCGATTTTTGGAGAGGTCCTTACGATAAGGTTAGCTACAGGTATTGTTTTGATTTTATCGGCTGTTATCATTATTATAGCCGGGAAATCCATTACACCTCTTAAACTTCATACAGCCGTAAATAATGTAGGGCGGGTTCTGAAAAAGTATTTCAGATGGAAATAAAATATTCTCGGTAGGCTCTTATAACTGTAGGTGGGGAAATATTGATTGCTAATATTCAAAGTTTAACTTTTGGCTTGTACATATCTAGTTGCATCAAGTTACATTCTCTTTTCATGCGTATGGAATATTCCAGTCTTCCCATTTCCGGGCTAATATTATTTGAGCCAAAAGTAAATTTAATTCCGGCTCTTTTTGCTTTCATTATGATTGCTTTGTTGGGAATGCTGTATAGTTCATTTATTTCTAAAGCCATACCACTTTTAACGAGCGCATCGATGACTTTATCTATTCTGTCTTCAGTCCAGAATGCATCGTAACGGTCATTCATTTGTTCAGGAAGGAAGAACGGGTTAACGTATACATCAGCCGGCTCTTGCAAAACCGAACATATCCGGTCAACAATCATGTCCATGTATTGTTGTTCATCATTGATCACAACTTCTTCATTTACCCATAAGTGTACCCGTTGCCCTCTCAGGTCATTAAAGGTCAAAGCATCCGTAAACACAAAGTCAAACCCGTGCCGGGCTTTTTCAGAGAAAGTTGTTGCCCATTCCCGGCCTTCGCCTTGCATGGCAAGTATGAAGGGTTGGGTACGCATTGTGTCCAGAAAGTTAAATACTTCTATGTCGTTTGTAACCGGAAATCCAATTCCACAGTTAGGAGCAACGGCATAGTTAATACCTGTTTTCCGTGATTGTTTTGCGGCTGCTTCCTTCGTAAATCCTCCTTTTAAATGTACATGATAATCGAGAACCGGAAAGTCTTCCTGATGGAGATGAAGTATATCATCGTTTTGTTCGTCTTTAGCAATGGCAAGTTGTGCCGGAATATTTATGTCTTTTCTGTCGAGTGCTTCGATCGAGATATTTTTAAACTCTATAGCTCCGGCCCCTTTGCTTGCTACCGAAATTGTACCACTCGAGAGAATGCATTTTTCATTTGGTGATATACGTAAGGGATGTGCGGGTTCTATATATTCTACAACAGGCTCTCCATTCACTTTCACTGCTATGGATTGACCTTCTACCCGGATATTCATAGTAAACCACTGGTTGTCCTTTACCAGACTTTTGGTGAGGTTGCGCACAGATAAGAGGCTGCCTGTCATTCTCCACCATATCGGATCTGTAGCGTCGTTGTTAATCGCTATCCGGTAGCCTTTACCGGAATCATCAGTATGAAAACAGATAAAGCCTTTGCCATTTTGAGTGGTTCGTAATACCAACTTTAAATCGAAATCTTTATATTCACCGTTTTTCAGGGTGGCACGGGAGTTTGGCCCTGAGAGTATTAGCGTGCTGTCATTTATAGAGACATTACCGGCAGTCTGCCAATCTTTATTTTCATTACCATTAAATAATATCCTGCTTTTAGAATCGGTGCAGGAGCTTAACCAAATGGAACTTAAAACGAGTAGTAATATTATTGTCCGACTCATATGTCAAAGGCTTGTTTCAATTTTTATACAGATAGAAAACCTAATTATTTACTATAGCTGGCTTTCACAAATTGGGCATTTAAAAGATAATCCAGACTGGTTTTTATACTTTCCTCAATAGTCGTACTATATTTCTCTACTTCGACGATGATATGCTTTACACCGGCTGTTTCGGCATTCTTAAAGATGGCGTCAAATCCGACCATCCCGCTTTGTCCGATCTCACGATGGTCTTTTATATGCAGCACAGAGAATCTGCCCGGATATTTGTTAAAATAATCGACCGGACTATTTTTGCCTATTACGACCCAATATACGTCCATTTCGATAAATACAAATTCAGGATTTGTATTTTCAATCATAAAGTCCATCATCACTACTTTGTCTTCTACTTTCTGAAATTCATGAGCATGGTTATGATATCCGTATTTCAGTCCGTTAGCTTTACATCTTTTACCTATTTCGTTGTAATAATCACAATACGTTTTTAAGTCTTTAACTGTCTTCGGTACCTCCAACCAGGGGGTAACAATATAAGTCATTCCGGCATCTTTATGTGCTTTAATTGCTGTATCCCACCATTTTAAAGATTCTGTAAAGTCACCGGAAGCCAGTTCTTCGGGTGCCAGCGGTTTAGTGCAATGCGAAGACAGGACTTTCAGTCCCGCTGTTTCTACGTCTTTTCTGAATTCCTGTGGTGTGCGGTTATAGAATTTACCATCATTATATCCGGCTGCTTCCACTGCGGTATATCCCATTTGTGCCAGTTCTTTCAGTATTGCTGTATAATCGGTATCATACTTGCCTGTTTGATTTACATAACTGCCAATTCTATCCCTGACTGAATATAACTGTATGGCTATATCCTTTTTTGCATTTTCTTTGTTCTGTGCCAGAATCGTTTGTGGTAATATTATTAATGAAGCTAATACCAACAGTAAGTAGAAGTTATTTTTCATGATATTTATTTCTGGATTGTAAATACTAAAACATACTCCATAGGAGAATCCTTAAACTCCCCTATGGAGTTGATAACCAAACTCTAAAAACTATTAATCTAAAACCTTTATACGTATATTACGGAACCATACATCATCTCCATGATCCTGAAGTCCGATATATCCTTCCCGGTCTGGCCCTCCCACATTATTTAATAATTCGAAAGCCAGCGGCCATTTTTCCTCACTGAATTTGCTTGCTTGCAGCATATCTGTCCATTGTGGAGTCCAAAGATGATATTCAACCACGTTTTCTCCGTTCTGCCCATGTACCACAGTTCCTTTAGAGACAATTATCTTAGCCTGGTTCCACTCTCCGAAAGGCTTCGCGTTTTGTGGTTTAGCCGGAATCATATCATATAATGACATCGATTTGCGGTTGTTATCTTTACCCAATTTTGCATCAGGGTGATTTTCGTTATCTAAAACCTGTGCTTCGGGAGAAGAAATATAAATAGGCTCCATTCTCATCTCTCCTGTTTTGGGATCTTTGGATTCTATTTCTTGTGCCAAAATAAATATACCGGAATTACTTCCCTTGGCCACTTTATATTCCAGTTCGAGTTCGAAATTTTTGAACTTATGTGCAAAGATCAGGTCGCCTCCGTCTCCGTCTTGCGCTTCTCCACCACCCGAACCATTGAATTTAATAGCTCCATTATCTACTGTCCATTTTCCCGGAACATTATCTTTGCCGTATCCACGCCAGCCTTTCATGTCTGTTCCGTCAAACAGGATAATGTAGCCATCTTTGTCTGTTTTGAATTCGGATAAGTTAACTTGCGGCTTATCAAGTGCTCTATATTCAGGCAACTTGCTTTCTGCTGTTTTATTTTCGTCCATATTAGTATTGCTGCTTTCAGACTTTTTGGAACTACCGCCACATGCTGCCATAAAGCCTGATAACAGGATGCAACTGATTGTATATAAAGATTTATTCATCACTCTATTTTTTATATTATTATATGGTTTATCTTGGCATTTCAGGGAGTTTCCACCCTTCACGGTAAGTATGTTTGATCAACTCCTGCGCATAAGCCTGCACATTTACCGGGTCAGTCCATGTCTTATCGAATGTCGGATGCCCGTCTTTAATCTGGAAACCGTCTTTGATAACCGTGCGGATGGTTGCGTTCGGATCGATATTGGTAAATTTCATATTTGGTCCGTCCCAATGCAATTCCTGATTAAGGGATTGTAATCTCACAGCAAGCACGCCCATAACCACCATTTCGTTAAACGGTCCGGCTTCGCTGAAAGGTGATGCAGTCTCAATACGGTTCGAAGCATCTTCTTTACATGCACGTACCCAATCCATTTCGTGGGAAGTTGTCACTTCTCTTAATACTTTAGGTGCGCTCGGGGTTCTGCCTGAAAGCAACCATGGGCGTACACCATAGCAACCGCAGATGAGAGTGTCTTTTGTTCCATGAAATATCACGCCGCCTCCTTCATCATTCAAATCTTTATTGGCAGGGAATCCTTCAGGCAGCCTTGGTCTCAATCCTCCGTCGTACCAGATTACTTTAACCTCAGGCATTGCTACTTTAGGCATATTTTCCCTGGCCGGGAATGTTAGTTCTACAGTTTGGGCGGTAGGAGCGCTGTCGGTCAGAAGAAGGGTTGAACTTGCCTGTGCCTTGGTCGGGTAACTTAACTTTAAGCCCTTAAAAACAGGATGTAGGATATGGCAGGCCATATCTCCCAACGCGCCAGTTCCGAAATCCCACCAGCCGCGCCAGTTCCACGGTGTATAAATGGAGTTATACTCACGATATTTTGCAGGTCCGAGGAATAGATCCCAGTTGAGGGTATTCGGAGCTTTTTCTCCTTTTTCAGGACGGTTAAGTCCTTGTGGCCAGATAGGACGGTCGGTAAAGGCTTCCACTTTTGTTATTTCGCCTATCTCACCGTTCCATATCCATTCGCACATCTTGCGCACGCCTTCACCGGATGAGCCCTGATTACCCATTTGTGTCGCAACCTTATACTTTTCTGCCAGTTTTGTCAGCAGGCGTGATTCATAGACAGTATGGGTCAATGGTTTTTCTACATACACGTGTTTTCCCATTGTCATAGCTTCGGCCGCTACAATAGCATGTGTATGGTCTGCCGTTGCAATCATTACCCCGTCGGCCTCTTTTCCCAGTTCCTCAAACATTTTACGATAATCGTAATATTTCTTTGCGTTGGGGTATTCTTTAAATACATTTGCGCTATATTTCCAGTCCACATCACATAGTCCTATGATATTCTGAGAATTCATACTCCTTAAGACGTGTGCCCCACGACCGCCTACACCCACACCTATGATGTTAAGCTTATCACTAGGGGCAACATGTCCGAATGATTTTCCCAGAACGGTATTGGGTACTACTGCTAGTCCGGCTAATGCTGTAGCTCCTGTTTTCAGGAACTTTCTTCTTGAAAAGTCTGACATAATTTAAAAATTGTATTTATTAGTAACTGAAATATTATATTTGTTGTAACAGGCCATACCCGTTTTTCATTGTTTTTCTTCTTTGCAGTATTTTTTCCAGAGTCTGTATTTCTCCTATAGCCGGCAGGTCCTTACTCTTGGCATCTTCCAGAAATTCCCATGCATATTCTGAAGATATGGCCGAGTCTCGCAATGTTGGCAAGTTGGGGTGTCTGACGCCCGATTCTATAGAATCGGCAAACAGGTTACATAATACGTCAATGTTTTTGCCTCCGAATGGCCTTTCTTCCCGTATAGTCTGGGTTACTCCGTGTAGTTCGACCACAGCTGTTTTAAAGTCGTGCGTCATACGGGCAATACCTTCAGTCCCAATCATATCTATATATGAGTTGTGTGTTTGCTTGGCCGATAATTGTCCATATACGTGTCCTTGTGTAATATCGAAGACAACACCATTCTCAAATGTGCCGTGACATTGTAGCCACCACGGGTCTTTATAATTCCACATCCGTACAGCCTGCGCATTCCATGTTCTGAAATTGCAGTCGGTGTACCAGCGTGCGATATCGACATAATGCATTCCGCAATCGTGAAATGAAGGGCCTTCGTATTCATGCCCTTCTCCGGGAGCGAGTCCCGGTGTAAGGTGGCATATACGTATGATGGCCAGTTCGCCGATTTCACCTTTTTGTATAAAATCTTTGATTAATTTATGATACCATGAATTGCGCAGATATAGATTTACGGTAGAGAACAAATCTGTGCTTTCTGCAACACTCACAGCGTTCCATTCCCTTGTAATAGTATCTGCTATCGGTTTTTCGGAGATGACGTGTTTTCCGCTTTGAATAGCTCTCTCTATCTGTTCCTTTCTTGAGTTTGCCAGGGCAAACAGGCCAACAACCTGTACTGTGGGGTCATCAAATATTTTCTGTTCGTTTTCTATAATTTCAGATTCCGGAGAAAGTTTTCTGGCCAGCTCCCGTGAACTTGGACTTACATCACATATATAAGCCACGTTCCACCGCCCACTCTTCTGCATTTCCTGAAGATAAAACCTTCCCATTCTGCCAAACCCTATGAGTCCGACTTTAATTTTAGTATTCATGCTATTAACGATAAAAGATCATTTGTTAATTTATAGAGGAAAAGCGTCAGATAAAAAGCTTCAATTGCCTTTCATGGTAAAAAATACTTCGGGTTTTCCTCTTTATTACAAAACTAACTGGAAATGATGTAGGTCGATTTTTCTAAGTAGTATTTTGTAGAAGTAGTTTGTGTATATGTTGTTGATATATAGATTGTAAGTCTTTTTCTGAAGTTGAAAAATGTAGATCGGTTAGAATAAATTTATTCTGTTCTTTTGCTTATTGTTCCTATTTTCATAACCATTTCTTCAAACTCATCACGATTGGACGCGGCTTTGTTTCTCATCTTTGTCCGGTAGTTGTAAATTGTACTCATAGAGCAGCGTAAAAAACTTGCGATCTTAGTACTGTCTGTTATGCCTAGCCGCAAGAGGGCATAAATCCGTAATTCCTTATTTAGCAGGTCTTCCGTTTTGAGTGTAACCTGCTCTTCTTTTGCCAGAAGGGAATTAAAATCGGATACAAATGTGGGGTACAGACTTAAAAAGGTATTGTCAAAATGTGCATATAAGTCATCCAGTTCTTTATCAACTACTGTGGTCGATTTCAATTTTTTAATCAGCTCTTCATAGTGCCTGTTTATGCCCAACTTGTAAAGGGTCTTACGATAATCCTCCATTTTGTCGATGTAAGTCGAGCAAAGATCCAGAAATTGAGCAATATATTGTTCCTTGATCTGGTTCGATTCCCATAGCTGTTCATTCCTTTCGTTCAGCAGATTATTGGTACCGTTAATCTCTTCATTCAGAGTAATCAGCTTTTTATTGGTTGCGGACAGTTCTTCTTTAATCCGGGATAATTTTTTCATCTGCTTATAGATATATATCACCAGTAAAATGAGAAATAGAGACAACAGGCTGATCAATATTAGATAAGTTTTTAATTTACTGTTTGTCTTTGTCTCTTTTGCCTGATACGAAGCATTGATAATCGAATAGAACTTTGACATTTCTGCAGTACGGAACTGAACTCCCGAGAAAACAGCATCTTCGATGGCAGATTGTGTATACTTGAATGCTTTTGATATATCGTCACTATTATAATATATAACCGCCAGGCGTTGAAAAGAGGCATTTTCCTTAATGGAGTTTTTTATATCAGCTATGGCTGACATAGTATAATATTTTTTTTCCAGTTCGGTATTGCCCTTCATACCGTTTATTGATCCTAGATAATGAGTAATTAAAGCATATTCAGGCGTGTCGATATCTTCTGTGTTGAGCAGATCGTTCAGTAGCTCGGATGCTTTTTCCGTATTTCGCAAAGTGATATATCTGTGGGCAATATTAATCTTATATAAAAAAGAAGATTGATCCAAGACACCTAGCAATGAGTCTCTGTACATTTCCACCTGATGATAGTATTTACTCTGGTTACTTGTAGCTCCGTAGTGTTCGTAAAACCGGGAATATGTTTCATAATATTCGGCCAACAGATCTTTTGGAAGTTTGCTCGAATCCAGGCTTGTCAGTATTTTCTCCGATTCGAGTAATCTTCCGGCATAGGAATAAACCTTGGCAAGATTAATGTTTGAATTGTATTTCAGATTTTGATTATTCAGAGATTCTGCGATCTGTACATTTCTTTCAGCATAATGTATTGCCGAATCCAGTTTAAATTTCTTGTATTCGTTGTATAGCCTGAGGTTTATTTCATATTCATATTCTGAGGAAGAAGGTTTCTTTTCCAACAGCTTTTTCAGGTTACTGATTCCTTTTTCTTTCTGTTCTGTAAATTGTTCTTTATTATCAATTATGTGATCCAGATAATCAGACATGGATTTCAAATCATCTTTTCCATATAATGAAATAGAAAAAATGAAAAGAATAAGAGGTATAATATAATACTTTTGACGTATACTTCTTTTGTTTCTCATGGTTCTTTATAACCTTGTCTTGGGGCACATCTGTTTGATGAAATACAAATGTATCTGATTATATTCAGATGCGAAATGATACAGGTCAAATTTTGTATAAAATTCACAACTTAAGCATATCTTCGATTATAAAGAATCCCCTCTATATGCTAAGCTATTATCTCAACAATATTGCCTTCAGGGTCTGATATTACACTCTCATAGTAACCGTCGCCTGATGTTCTGGGCTCGCCTTCTATTATATATCCATCTTTACGGAGGAGTTCCGTCAGTTCATTCACAGCTTCTTTGCTACCTACTGTAACGGCAAAATGTGTATTTCCCATAATCAATCCTCTGTTTCCGGGATTACTTGAAATATCGGGACGGTTCATCAATTCTATCCGGCATCCTCCATCATTAAATTTTATAAAATATGAGGTGAAATTTTTTTTCGGATTAAAATATTTTTCATTGGATGTTGTGTCAAAGTATTTAAGATAAAATTTGCGCATTCGTTCAATATCTTCGACCCATATAGCTAAATGTTCTATTCTCATAATATATTTACTGATGATTATTGTTGCCCAAAGATACATGCTGAATTGATTTTATGAAATGACGAGCGTCAATTTCGTAAAATGTACGGGGAATGGTTATCTTTAAGGCGCTTAATTGAAGTGAATATGATAGGTGTGGCAGAGAAGCTCGCTAAGGGCTATGACATGGTTTTATCGCATGAGGCTGTGAGGGAGTTGGACTCAATACTTATTCGGAAAACATATCCGAAAGAAACAGTTGTATTAAACCTCCATGAGGTCTGTACAGATATGTATATTGTTGAGATAGGTATGGTCAGGCAGTTCTATTATAAAGACGGACGGGATATATCCGAACATTTCTCTTGCGAGGGGGATGTGGTATTCTGTATAGAAAGTTTGTTTTTGAAAGAGCCGACTACTTTATTGATGGAAACAATAGAGCCTTCTGTTATCTATCACTTGAATTATAGTCAGTTTCAGCAATTGTGTGATCGTTATACTGATATCAACAGATTGTACAGACGGATCGTAGAACAAGATCTGATAGTATCGCAGCGTAAGGCTGATTCATGGAGGTTTGAGAGTGCACGGGAGCGGTATGAGCGTTTTTGTCTCGAATATCCGGAAGCTGCCCGCAGGGCTTCTGTTGCGCATATTGCTACTTATCTACTGATGACTCCGGAGACATTGAGCCGGGTACGTTCCGGAATCTTATAAGTTCCTGATGTCTGTTAAGATACAATATAGGATGTATTGTTGCATTCATAATATAAAACAATCCTGCCCTTAACAGGCAGGATTGTTCATCTAAAACTGAAATTAAAGTTATCCTTGTTATATCTGAGATTATCTTACAACAGAAGATAATACTTGTTTCATAAAGTTTTTATCAGCAGAATCGAAGCGTATATTTGACTTTATCTGGAAATTATTCTTTGGATTCACCAGTTTTATTATCATATGGTTCCAACCTTTGTCAAGCATAATGTTAGGAATTTTACTCTCTTCTTTTCCTGTAATTTCCATAGAAGCTATCTGGTTATTATTCAGGTAAACCGTAATACCTCCCTCTCCTCCTACATACATATCCAGACTTGGCATATTCGGTTCAGCCAGCAGATTGCTTAAAGAACGCGGACTATATATCCAGAAGCTCATATATGCCACAGGTACTCTGTCCCTTTCGGGTTTGGCTAAAGTGAAGATTCCATCATTATCACTGGTGGCAACTTTCCAACTCTCATTATCGGATACAGTATTTAACTGTGGAACAACAGACGATTCGCCATGTATAAAATCGGTAGATAATAGCTTCTCGGTGCTTTGGGTATTTTTGCTTAAAGGGCCTAACAACAGTGCACGGTACAATCCGGCATCACTGCTGAGGGCTTGCATATTTTTTATATTGTCATTTGATATAGTAGCCCCCAGATTAGACAATATTTTTGTCAATAGAGAGGTGGTTTCCATTGAAATTTCGCTCAGGTCTAATGAGGATATGATAATTTCAGAGTTTCCTGATTCTATAGAAGCAATTACGATATCAGAACCTTTAGCTTCACGTTCGCTACGAAAAACATTTCCTGTCTTAGATGTTTCCGCCTGATAATTCCAACGCTGCCAATCTGTATTACAAGCTCTCAGGATAATATTTGCTTTCATAGCAAAATCACCCGACAAGCCATAATGCATAGCTGTTTTTCCTCGTGGGATCAGTTCAGAGAAATAAAAATCGGAATGATTTAATCCTTGCAGGAGCAAAGGAGTCCCTTCTTTCAGGAAAGATGTAGCCTGCCTGTCTTCTAAGGACACAGGATATGGTGCAAATTTATTAATAAAGTCTATTGATTGCCTGTTAATACCCATTACAAATATTTTTGCTCCGGCTTCTATTGCTTTCTGTATTTTAGGTAACAGGTTATCCGTTAAATTATTGCCGTCGACTATAACAAGGCTCTTATTGGTCACTTTACCCTCTGTAAGGATTTTCAACCCCATGTTTTCTAAATCTTCTTTTAGTTTAGAACTTTGAGAAGCATACACTATAATTGCATCTGCTGGATTTACTGTATTCTCAACCTCTGCTGTATCTTTTATTTTGTCATTATATGGAAGTATAGGCGTAGCGTTTGCATTCCGTACAGCTTCGAATAGAGGCCATGTACGGTATAGTGGTAGTGAGGCGTCGTAACCCGGATTCAGTGTTGTTGTATATGGCCCTAACCTTTCAGGCTGCATGCCATATGCACCTTCTTCGAATCCAAAGAAAATTCCATCTTCGGATACAGGTGGGCGTTTTGTATTTTTTAGCCCTAGTTCGAGTGGTTGCAAAGCGTACCAGGCCATATTGAATATAGAGCTGTACGACGCATTCAACTCCCGCTGCGTTTTTATTAACCCATAACTCTCAATAGCAACGGCTTCCATCCGCCCCTGCATACTTTCATATGCTCTGTTTCCATTATATTCAGAGGCTTGTTTGGGTGTTCCATAATATGCCATACTTTGTTCTCCTATGCCCCAGGGTTTACCTTCCGATGACCATTTTCTCATGCCATCCATGCCTCCATAATGTCCTATGACTGTAGGTAGATGTGTCGGGCGGTCGGTTTCTCCATCACCGGAAATCCAGGGGCGGGTAGGGTCTGCTTCCTTTGTAATTTCAACCCATCTGTTTATTTCATCCAGTTGCTTCTGAATAAGCGCCTCTGGAGCTTTAAAAACGTGCATAGCTACAGGTACCGTTTCATTGCAAACACTCCAACCAAATACTGATGCATGGTTTTTATCCCGCTTTATCAGACGGCGGATATGCTCGGCACAACTTTCCCAATAGTTATCACTATCAATTTTAGGACCGCCATCGCTTGACCAAATGCCGGTTTCATCAAGTACGCATATTCCCATTTCGTCGGCAACATCCAGATAAAAGCGTGGAAAAGGCTGAGCATGAAACCGTACCGCATTTGCATTGGCATCTTTTAGCATGCTGAACCATGCCCATGCATAACGGCGGGTCATTTGAGGCACACCCATAAAGTGCCATGAGTCGCCTCTTAATGAGACAGGCTTTCCATTGAGCAGAAGACGGTCGCCGGATATGGTAAACTGCCGCCATCCGAATCTGTCTTGCTTTATGTCGATTGTTTTATTATTTTCTTTCAGGCTTATTACAGCTCCATACAGATTTGGTGTATCAGGTGTCCAATAATCCAATTCATTAGAAACGGCTCTTTGTATGGTAATTTTAGTTACGGTATTTGCGCCTAATGTCACTTTCTTCTCTTCAGGAAAAACGAGAGATGCTTTTGTGGCAAGCTCGCTCTTTTCTTCAGGGCTTTCATTTATTGAACGGCCGGCCAGATTATACCATTTTTTTATCTCTGTATTCAGGCTTATTGTTTTCTTTTGGGCAGAGGTATTATTTATTTCGAGTTCTATTTTTAAATTCTTGTTCTGCACATCGGGCTGAATAAAAATATCTTGTATATATACAGGATTATATGCAAATAAGTATACATCTTGCCAGATCCCGGCCATTTCTATACCCCACATTGAACCTCCTACATATGTCCGGCGTCCGTATTTACCCGGTTCATCGAACAGACTGCCTTTAGCAACACCGACCATTATTTCATTTTCCTGTCCGGCTTTGATATAGGGGGTGATATCTGCTTCGAAGGGCAGGAACAGCTCGAAGTTATCCGCCACCTTTTGCCCATTCACATATACTTCGCTTTTTCCCATTACTCCTTCAAAATGAAGTATTATCTGTTTTCCATTCCAGTCGGACGGTATAGATATATTTTTCTTCATCCAGCCTATTTTGGCTTTTTCCCACTCTTTAGGATAGCTGGGATAGGCTATAAAATCACCACCTCGTCCGTCAGTAAAATTATTTACATTCCAAGGTGATGGTATTTTTATAGGAACACTCTCTTTTTTTAATGTGGACGGCACCCGGAAATCTGAGGCTTTTGCATCATAAACGGGCATAAAGTCCCATTTTCCGTTTAAACATAATTCCTGGCGATAAGGCCTCTCTTCATCATTTACTAACCCTTTTACCGGATTAAATGGAAATTTATAATCTATCGGGGACTGTGCCTGTACTTTATTTGTACATATCATACACAGAAGGATAGCTGCTATAAACTTTAAATAATTTTTTTTCATGAAACTGGTATTTATATAATAATTTAAGACATACAGATTCTGCAATCGGGAAAAGGCCGGGCTTTTCCGGTAGGACTATGCAAATAAAGACGAAACAGATTAACGGTCTGATTAACTTTTAGGTAAAAAAAAGATTAAAATGTGAGGTCTTATATATTATATATAAAAATGATGAAATAAAAGAGGCTTGTTTTTCACAAGCCCCTGAATAAATTATATTTTATCAGAATAGAAAACTAATTTTAAAACTTCTTCTCTATCACATCTGTCAGAGAATATTTGTATTGTACACCCAGCAGGTTAAAATATTCTTTGCAGAAATTATCGTAAATACTTTTGGCTATTCCTTTTTTTCCCGAGTTAAACAGAATCGAGCATTTCAGATATAGAGCTTCCTCATTTATAAAATCATGCAAAAGAATTGTGTCAGCGATATTAAGCTTCATATTATCATCCGGTTGATACTTTCCACTTTGTAATATATCAGTCAAAACATCTATCGTCAGATTAGAAAAATCACTTTTAAAATTATCTGTCCAGTCTGTTTCAGTATTAGGTAATAATACACCTCTCAACAGTAATTCAAGAAGGCGGTTTATCGAATCCCGGTCATCGAATTGGCTTTCTTTTATTGTAGAAAACAACTGCATCGCCTCAAAATAGTCGCAAGTGATACTTTTGCCAAATTTAACAGACCAAAAGCCATTCTGGCTTCCGATTTCAACGCCTCCCACACTTTCGAATATAGATCTGAGTTTACTAAAATATACATTCCTGTTTTTCTTTGCGGAAACTTCATCCTTATCGAACCACAAGAGCTGTATTATTTTCTTTCCGGATATCCCTCTTGCGTCTTTCTGTGTATATAATATGAGTAAAACAAGCAAATATTTCAGAGTTGGGGTAAACATTCCTGTGATATCATTTCCTTTATTGTCTTTTACTGTAAACCCTCCGATAAGACAGACCGATTGTTTTTCAAAATTGTAATGATTTTGTTTTTGGATAACAAGCTCATCCGGAATTCTTTCTACGTCCGATCTTTTCTCTTGTACATTGTCGGTGGTAGTAAATCTCTTATATATGGTGTTTTCTTGTTTTTTGCTTCTTATTTTTACTAACAGGGCAAATACGGCACAGATTATAGCAACGGATAGTATCGAAATAACAATAGGCAATAGATAATCGTCCTCACTATCGGATTGTTTAACAACCGCCTGCTGTAGATCGGCTATATAAACCGGCGGAAAATCGAGGGAGTAAATAGAAAGTAAGGATTCTGTATCAGAGACCTTTCTGTAAAAAAGAGCAAATAGTTTTTGTTGAGAGGCTGAATAATACAAATTCGTGTATAAGAAAAAGGCTTCGAGATCTTCATGAATAGGGTAGGATATCTGTTCGAATCCTTTTTTATCAGCACTGATTTTAAACAGAGTTCCTCCGTCTTTTGTGGTAAACAGATAAAAACAGTCTCTATCCTTATCATAAACCATGTTTTCCCCAGGCATGAAATCTCCGTCTATATTTTCCTCTTCCCACAACTTATTAGCTTGCCCCATAATGAGATTGACAGAATAGAAGTCATAATAATTGCGGGGAGATAGTTCCTGTCTCCCGGATTTACTGCCACGTCCGCCGAATATATACATCTGATTATCTACAATTGCTGAAGAGGCAGAGAATCTGGGTGAAATTTCAGATAGTTGAAACTTTTTCATACTTCCCCCATCTGTATTCATTTTTACTAAGTCGTGGTTATATTTATAAAATCCATAGCCGCCAAAAGAATAAAGAGTAGATTCATTAGCCAGATAAACCGCAGTATTATTCATATACCCCGGCTCTTTTACTGGTTTTGAGGGATAACTCCAGCTATTCGTTTCGAAAGAGAACGTAGATGTTATATCTTCATCTAAATTATATGTCACTATATTATTTCTAATGGTATCGAAGTAAATCATATTTGCCACATTGGCAACCATATATCCACTTTTGGACATAATTTCCGTTTCTCCTCCGGATTTTGAGTCGAAGACAGATATATTTTTAGAATCCGGCGATACGATATAAAACAGATGATCTTGATCGAATGTAAACTGGGAATTATCTTTAATTTTTTTCGAATATATTTTTTTCCATGACGAATAATCATCTATAATCCATTTTGGATTAGTTGCGATAGCCGGAACTTGTGATATTGAATCGAGTGATATATTCTGATTATGTTCTTTGAGTTTCCAATAGCGGGTCAGAGCCCCATTATGGAATATTTTAATATCCCTGATATTAACAGAAGCAATGTCGGTAATTCCGTAATTTTCGACAGGACATATCCCGTAAGAAATATAGACATCAGAAGAGGATGATAGATCGTAAGGTTTAGTCAATGTCGCCAAGCCATATGATAATGTGATTTCCTTGTGTTCTCTCGATAAAGTGATACTGACGGGAACCCATTGTTCACGGATAATTTCTTGAGATACAGTACAAGCTACTTCATTAATTGCTAGAAGAGGATATCGTTTATCATCATCGCTCACTGTGATCATCAGGTCTATATTCTCCTTTTTATCCGTGATAATACGAAACACTATACCAAATAAATATTCAGGACGAATATACATCTCAAATGACATCGTAAACTCTTTTCCCAGTTTCAAGGAAGAGCCATTCTCCAGAATAAATGCGGTTTTTTGAGAATCACTTTCCGGATGGGATTTTATAAACAGCCCGTAGTCTAATTTATTTAATTTATCTTGTGCATGTGCAGAACAAAGGCTCAATAGGAATAATAAAATCAGGTAACTTACTTTATTCATCGATTAGGTGTCTTTTCTGTATGACTAAGGAAAACTATAGTATATTGTAAAATTAGAATAATTCTTCATGTTTGCCAAAAAATAAAAAAACTAAATATAAATACACCAGCTATAAGGGTAATCCTCTATAATATTTACCTTTTTTTTATCTGTTTGTTAATTATTTTACCAACTGATGATGCTTTATTTTCCATCAGATTCCTTTAATTGATGTGTAAATTATTACTAAAATCAGAATAGTGTTCCTGATTTAACAGGAAACACACACTTCATAATAATTTTTCAGTAACCTGGCTTTCCTGTATTTGAAAATCTCTTTGATAAAAGACATGTAGTCTTAATCTTTTAACATTTTGAAGAAATTATAAATAGTGAAAAACAGTTTTTATTAGTCAACTTACCAGCCTTTATATGATTTTATCATAATTTTTATCCGGGTGTTGTCTTTTTTTTTATGACCTTATTAATATGCTGCGGCTATGTTTGCACTATGAAAAACCTGGAACTAAAGATATAATACTTGTATACTGATTGAAATTATTAATCATTTATTTAAACTTAAGTCTAACTATGAGAAAAAAGAAGATTCCTTTGATTTCGAGAATGTTTATGTTCTTGCTCATAATTCTATTGAGCTCATGTGAAGAACGTTCTTTCCCTGTATCTCCTATCGATGACCCTTATCCGTACATACCGCCAAGTGATGTGGGTATGTTAACGACGGAGTCCGGAGATGGTAGCATAAAACTAATCTGGAGTGACCCGCCTGAAGATAATGTGTCGCATATAGAAATTACAAATCTGAATGACAATACATCCAAAGTGGTCTCTAAAGGGGATAAAGCAGTGGAATTTACCGGACTGGAGAACTTCGAAAAGTACTCGTTCGAAGTTAAGGCTAAAAACTCAGAAAACCTGTATTCAGTAGGAGTGGTCATGTCTGCTTATCCATTTAGACAGGACAATGTAGCACCCGGCAATGTAAAGGATATTATTAGCTTTAAGGGAACAACCATAAAGGATGCTATACTTACATTTACCCTTTCCGGAGACGTTGACTATTCTCATGCTGTCGCATACATTAATGGAAGTGATGAAGGTGTTGCTTCGGCACTTCGCGGAAAGGTCATCAGATTGAGAACTGAGGACGAAGCAGGTATTAAATCTGTTTTAATTAAGTCTTTCGACTTTTCAGGCAATCAATCTGCAGGTATCACAGTCTTATCGTCCGATATCCCATTAGCGAATGTTGCCGGAGGTGATGAAGAAACTTCGGTAAGAGTTAAATGGACTCTGCATCCTGGTGTAGACTTTGTAGAAGGTTATCGTGTTGCATGGGGCGACAATTTTGCGAACACCAGAACTTTAGAAAAGACTGCGACAGATTATTCTTTCCCGTTGGATGAACTACAAAGCAATATTCAGGTGAATGTCTCCATGCTCGATGAAAATAACGCTGTATTAAGCACATATCCTCTTATTATAGATGGTAAGAGTATTCCTGGTACAGTAAGGGCAGATGCCGCAATTGCCTATAATGGATTGCAGATACGCGGCGATGGTGGCTTTGGTAATGTAGACAATAATTCGTGGGCAGAATACGAATTGAATGTAAAAGAAGACGGAGAATATCGCTTCAGTCCATATACCGGGGGGCCATCAGCGACTAAGGTGACAATATATATTGATGGAACGGAAACAGCGGTTGTAAATACTACACCTTCCGGTAATTGGGATGGCTTCATCAAGCAAACTCCATCTGCCAGTTTCCATCTTACAGCCGGTAAGCATAGAGTGAAAATGGTATTCGGAGATGGTCAGAATATTCTTAAATATTACTTCAGTCAGGAATAATAAATCTAATAACAATGAGAAAAACAAAGAAAAAATATAGCAGGTTGTTGATGCTTGCCTTGATGATGATACCAATTTTCATACAAGCTCAGACAATAGATATAAAAGGCACGGTTGTAGATGAAACCGGAATTGGACTTACCGGGGCAACAATTATAGTACAAGGCAAAACCGGAGGAGTTTCGGCTGACGTAGACGGAAATTTTACAATAAAAGCTGCAATCGGTGAAAAATTGCAAATCTCTTTCATCGGCTATGCTACAAAAGTTGTTGATGTCAAGGATAACAAATTTCTTACTATTGCAATGGAACCCGATTCAAAGGCGCTCGAAGAAGTTGTGGTTGTAGGATATGGTCAACAGAAGAAAGCCTCGGTAGTAGGAGCTATATCAGTAGTGTCTACTAAAGAACTGAAGCAGAGCCCTACGGCGAATGTGACAAACGCTCTGGCAGGAAAACTGCCCGGACTGGTAACGGTGCAAACAACAGGTGAACCGGGTGCCGATAATTCCGACCTCTACATTCGTGGTATCAGTACATTTACGGGAAGTCAAAAACCTCTGATACTTGTTGATGGTATCGAACGAGACTTTAAATATATGAGTGTACAGGAAATAGAGTCGATCTCTATACTGAAAGATGCGTCAGCCACGGCAGTCTATGGAGTACGTGGAGCGAATGGTGTTGTTTTGGTAACTACAAAGCGTGGGCAGGAAGGAAAGCCTCATGTCACGCTGAATGCCGATTTTGGTTTTCAAAGTCCGACACGGATGTTCGACATGGTAAATTCGTATGAAATGGCTGTCCTGTCTAATGAATATCATGTCAATAATGGTAATAATCCTATATTTTCTCAGGAAGAATTAAACGCTTACCGTTATGGAACTGATCCGTATCATTATCCGAATATAAACTGGGCTGATGAATTAATAAAAAATACAGCGCCGCAACAACAATACAATCTTACAATATCGGGCGGAAATCAAACTGCGAAATATTTTGTAATGGTAGGTATGTTAAACCAGCGAGGGCTATATAAGTTCGAAAATTATAATGCTGATTTTAATACGAATATCAGCTATCAAAAATATAATTTCCGGACAAATGCCGACTTTAAAATTAGTCCTTTTCTATCTGCAAAGGTTAACCTTGCAGGAGTGCTGGGTATGAAGCACCAGCCGAAAGAATCTGCAGAAACCGTGTTCGACAGAATCAGGGTGGCTAATCCGAACAGGGCTCCTATCAAAAATCCTGATGGGACATGGTCGACTCGCGAAAAAACCAGTTTCAATCCTGTGGCTGAAATTCTGGATGGAGGTTACTCTGATCAGAAAGAAACAGCGATTACTGCAACTGTTGGTATGAAGGCTGATTTCTCGAAAATATTGAAAGGCTTATCTGCAAATATTGATTTTTCATTCGACTTTAATAATACATTCGAGCAAAGAAGAACCAGGAGCAATGACTTCTTCCAGTTCAATGAAGACGGCACATATACAAGATTATATGAAGGATCGAAACTCGGTTATGGCTGGGGGCTCAATGTTTACGAAACACGATACAATTTCGAACCGTCTATCTCTTATGCAAACACATTTAATGATATTCACGAAATTACCGGGCTGTTATTATACAACCAGTCAGAGAGGCTTATAAAAGATGATAATTCGCTCAAGCGGCTGCCATATCGCCGGATGGGTATTGTTGGGCGTGTTACATATGGCTTTAAAAGTAAATATTTTGCAGAATTTAATGCCGGCTATAATGGATCGGAAAACTTTGCTCCGGGCAACCGTTTCGGATTCTTTCCTGCTGGTTCTGTAGGATATCTTATATCTCAGGAAGACTTTTGGAAATCTGATATTGTTAGTTATCTCAAATTCCGTTTATCGTGTGGATTGGTAGGGAATGATGCCATTGGCGATGTAGACCGCTTCCTGTATATGAGTTTATATAAGGATGCGGAAGGTCCTCAGTTTGGTTATCCGAATGCAGCCGGAACCTCAGGTTTGGCTGAGCTGAGAATGGGAAATGAGAATCTGACTTGGGAAAAATCGACAAAGTACAACTTTGGTATCGATGCCAAGTTCTTCAAAGATCAGCTTTCACTTACGGTAGATGCTTTTTATGAATACAGACGGGATATATTGACGTCATTAAGTACGATCCCGACTATATATGGTTTCTCATCTATTGTTACAAATGACGGAGAGGTGAGTAATCGCGGATTTGAAATCGACGGTATGTGGCGCGGACGTATCGGTAAAGACTTTTACTATAATGTGGGAGGGAATATGTCATTTGCCCGCAACAAAATAGAAAAAATACCGGAATCGCCGCAGAAATACGATTATAAGTACTCGCAGGGTAACCGTATCGGGCAGCCATATGGACGGATTTCTCTCGGACTGTTCCAATCGGAAGAAGAGATTCTAAGACATGCCGACCAACAAAATCCGGTCAGCCCCGGTGATATAAAGTATCTGGATATAAACGGTGATGGTATCATAGATGATAATGACCAGTATCCGATTGGTCATCCGCAGGTACCTGAAATATTTTTCGGGGGAACACTTGGCTTCTCATGGAAAGGCTTTGATCTCGCTGCTTTATTCCAAGGCGCAGCAAATTCGTCATACAATTTCCTTACAGGCCAGAATATGCCATTCTGGAACGAAAACAATACGCCTCTGGCTGTATGGATGGACAGATGGACTCCCGAAAACAGGGATGCGAAATATCCCCGTATGGCAGAGAGCAGTAACAATCGCCATACATCGTCTTTCTGGCAAATAGATAATAAGTATTTGCGCCTGAAGAGTTTGGAAGTAGGCTATACGATTCCTGAAAGGTTAACAAGGAAAGTGGGAATAGATGTATTCAGGGTATATGCCAACGGAGTGAATCTGCTGACATGGGATAATATAAAGGTCTATGACCCTGAAAACTATGTAAAAGGTAGTGGACGCGCTTATCCGATGATGAGGGTTGTAAATTTTGGATTCAATCTTTCTTTCTAATAACTATAAAAGCAAAAATAATGAAATTCAGATATTTAATAATAGCAATTGGATTCTTCTGCACAATAAGTTGCAGTGACTTCCTTGACAAGCAAGCCAGTGAGGATATCACGGAAATGGATGCCTATAAGGATTTGGCTAATGCCAGGAAAGTATTGAATAACCTTTACTACGAGTCAACAACAGCCCTATATAATCCCGTATCGCGCAGATTCGGGTACGATCTGGCCACAGATGACGGAGTGCAGGGATATGCCCCTTTATGGTCTAAATCATACAACCAGGGTACCATCACAGCCGATGATAATCCGAATGGAGATGACAGGGATGAGGGTACTCCTCCATCCACCAACTTTTGGAACAATTCATACAAGAAAATAAGGAAAGCGAATATCTTTATAAATAAGATAAATAGTGTTCCCGGCGATGAAAAGATAAAAAGGCGTTATCTGGCTGAGGCCCGGTTTTTAAGAGCATTCTTCTATGCTCATCTGATTCGCAATTATGGTGGTGTTGTAAAATTAGATTATGTATTGGAAGATTATCAGGAAGCTCTGAATATGTCGCGTATTACATTCAAAGAGTCAGTAGACTGGGTAGTACAGGAATTAAACGAGATAGCACCTGATATACCTACATCCAATGAAATTCTTTCCACAGAATTCGGGCGTATAACCAGAGGCGGAGTTTATGCATTAAAAGCCCGTCTGCTACTCTATGCTGCCAGTCCTCTTTTTAATACATCTACTCCTGTAATGCCGGAATATACAGATATTCAATACTACGGTAATTATGACAAAGAGCGTTGGTTGGCTGCTGCAAATGCAGCACAGCAGGTAATAGATCAGGGTTATGCCCTGTATAGGGGAGTACCGAACGAAAACGGACAGTATCCGACTAATTATACAGAACTGTTTATGAGTATATTCTGGACTGTCAACAGTGAATATGTGTGGGGATTTTATCCGAAGCAGGATAACGGATTTGTTGATGCGTCACATAATCGGAGCTGTGGAGGCTGGAACTGGACTAATCCTACGTTGGAACTGGCTGAAAGTTTTGAAATGCTAAATGGAAAATTACCGAATGAATCGGAAAGCGGATATGAGTTCAATAACCCCGGAAAAGACAGGGACCCGCGCTTCAAAGCATCTATTCAGTATCCGAATGCCGAATATAAGACTTACAGTTTTAAACCATGGATAGGAGGGAGTGCATCACATCTGGAAAGCCAGCGTACAGGAATGTGCCGTCAGAAATGGATCGATGGCTCTACATATCCGGGCGACCCCAATAATCCGAACAGTGGATTTATCTATCCGTATGTGCCTTACTTCCGTTTTGCTGAGATCTTATTGATTCACGCTGAAGCATTGAATGAATATTATAATTCGCCTAACGATGCTGTATATAATGATATAAATCTTATAAGAAGGCGTGTAGGCATGCCGGATTTACCCAAAGGTCTGACTCAGGCTCAGATGAGGGAACGTATCATGCGCGAACGTCGTGTCGAACTGGCGTTTGAAGACCATCGCTTCTTCGATTTACGCAGATGGGGCACGGCATACGATAAGCTGAATGGAGCGGTGCATGGCTACGACGTAACTAAAGGACAGAATGACGGATTCTACAATAAAGTACAAATCGGGGATAAGCGGGTCTTTATGAAAAAGCATTACCTGTCGCCTATTTCGACTTTCGACTTATTGTTGAATCCTAATTTACAACAGAATCCCGGCTATTAATAAAAAACAGAGATAACATGAAAAAATTAATATATACCATATTCATCCTGGCAGGATGCATCCTGCTTAACAATTGTTCTACACCGGATGACGATGTTGATGCTGACCTGGCTTTGAATCAAGCTGATAAAATAACAAGATTCAGAGTTTATAAAAATATTAATGAGTTTTATGATGCGACTATATCGCATGATGACACCACCATCGTATTGTCTCTCCCTGCTAATATGGGGCTTGATAAATTACAACCTGAAGTAATCGTCTCTGAAAATGCTAAAGTATCTCCTTCATCGGGAGCTATACAGAGTTTTATCACACCTCCGGTTATTTATAAAGTTGTAGCACAAGATGGAACTCATATCAGGGAATATAAAGTTACAGTAAACAACAATCTTAATTAATTGCTATGAAAAAATTATTGACCATATTATTGTCACTTCTTGTATTAGCTGGTTGTAGCGACGAAGATTACCCGCTGCTGGAACCATATATATATTTTGCTGACAATGTAGATTATTATGTAGTAGATCCGGATGTGGAAGTGGCCTATACGATAACCGGAAGTTTCAGTGCCGAAGGTATGATCCAGTCTGTATCAATAGATGGGGTTCAGTACACTGAAGAAGAAATAGGAGCGGAGCTCACTTCTACTTCAATATCCCATACTGTCGATCTCACCGGATTTACAGAATCCAGAACCATCCGGTTTACACTGACTGACAAAAGAGGGAAAACAACAACTCAGGATTTTCATTTTATCAAGGCTCAACCGGTTGAAACTTTTGTTGTTGAACTTGGCGCTCAGAACAATAGTGTACAGGGATTCTTTTTGTCACTGACTGATTATAAGACATATTCGGTAACAGATTTTCTGAATACTCAGAAAGACGTAGAAGGTATCTGCTTCGGATATAATAAAGACAAGAAAGAACCATTGTTATTGTCTCCTACAGGACTGCAAATAGCTAATGTGTTGCAAGATAAAGGAAACAAGATGGTAAGTATAGGTTCTGTACCTAAAGTCGACGGCGCGGCCTTCACCAAGATGGAGAATGATGCCATTATGAAAAATCTGGTTGGCGCCTCTTTTCGTACATTCGAATATACGACCGCCCGCAACGAAACCTCGTATTTGTTTAAAACAGAATCGGGACGATGGGGTATGCTATATGTACAGGAGATGTTGTCGGGACTTGCAGGCAACATGAAAGTGATAGTTAAAATAGAGAAAGTGGGTAATTAAATACATATCAGGAAAACAGGCTGGTACTTCGAATCTATCATACAGTATCAGCCTGTTATTTACATTTTATTTGCCTGATCTATATATCAGTAATTCTTCCTGTTAATAAATTAATTCGGAATCTGTACTTATGAAAAATTGGTTATCATTTATATCAAAATTTAAACGAGGGTTCTTCACGCTATCTATATTTCTTGTATCTGGATTTTTTATATCTCTCTACGGACAATCCTGGAAGCTGATAGAATCCGCTAAGTTTCCCAGGCAGGAAACATTCGTTGCAACACTTTCTGTCCTCGATCATGGGGCTAAAGGAGATGGGGTAACAGATAATACACAAACATTCCAGCGATTGCTGGATCAACTTGCCACATACAATGGCGGAACCCTTTACGTGCCTGAGGGGAAATATGTAATAAAAGGCGCTCTTAATGTTCCCAAAGGAATAACCATTCGTGGAGATTGGAAAAAACCGCAAAAAAACCAGCCAATCGAGGGTACTATTATTATGGCTTACGCTGGCAAAGGAGACGCAAGCAGTGCGCCTCTCTTCACACTGGAACCCGGTGCCGGAATAATGGATCTGGCCATTTGGCATCCCGAACAAACCCCAGATAATATCCAACAGTACCCGGCATCTGTAATGTTCGGAAAAACAGGCTACTGGGGTAATGACTATTGCAATGCAAAAAATATAACGTTCGTAAACTCATATATTGGATTAATGCTGTCCAGAGTAAACGGTGGTGGTTGTCCGATAATGAATCATCTATACGGAACACCACTTTCCGTAGGAGTGGAAATAGATAATATTGCCGATGTAGGACGAATTGAGAATGTTAATTTTTCTCCCGAATATTGGGCATCGTCCGGCCTGCCTAATGCTCCAGCCTCGGGAGGCTCATATAAAAACTGGATATATAATAACGGTACAGGTATCGTTATGAGGCGTAACGACTGGTCTTATACCTGCTATGTCGATATTGAAGGTTATAACAAAGGGATGCTGTCTGCTCATTCATTAGTGGCAGGTCAGGAAACATCCGTCCCCAACGGACATAACTATGCAATGACTTTTACGCGTTGCAAAACAGGAGTATATAGTGCCGATGTTAACGATGTGGGAGTTATGTATTCTAATATAAAGATGACGGATTGTGAAAACGGATTTGTGATAGGTCCGAATACAAGTGGAACGGTTCAGATTCAGGCATCTGAAATCAGTGCGACAGCCGAAGCTGTAAAAATAGATAAGTCGTCTAGTGTAAAAACTCTCGTAAATCAATGTGTTATAAATAAGGGAGTTGTTAACGCAGCCGGAGGTATATTAGTCGCAAATGATTGCGATTTTAAAAATCAGCAGCCTCAGATAGCATTAGGCATCGGGGCGCGTTCTGTTCTAACAGGAAACCGTTTTACTCAGGAGGTTAAAATTGATGATAAATCGATAATGAAATCAGTTATCGACCATAGCCCCCTATCCATCAAAAAGGTTCAGGATTTCACCAGAGTGGAAGAAAAAGCGAGGAAGCCTTTCCGCAGTGTGATGTATCTGGCCACTGTAGCGCCATATAATGCGAATGGCAACGGAGTGAAAGATAATACAACAGCCATACAATCGGCATTAGATAAAGCTGCTGATGATGGAGGTGGTGTAGTCTTCCTACCTCCGGGCAACTACAAAGTTACCGGAAATTTATCTGTGCCGACGGGAGTAGAGTTAAAGGGCGCAGTCGATTTAAGTTCGGCTCCTTTAGGTAAAGGTACAATCATTGAGGTGTATACAGGCAAAGGAAATCCGAATGGCCAGCCCTTTATGAAACTTGCGAAAAACAGCGGTATACGCGGGATTGTATTCAACTATCCGGAGCAGAGAGCAGCATATCTGCCCAATATGTTCGCATATCCTTATACTGTACAGGTTACAGGGGCGGATGCTTACATTATAAATGTGGGAATGCGTGCTGTAGATAAATTCGCTGATTTATTTACCTACAAATGTGACAATCACTTTGTAGATTATGTAATGGGACATGTATTTAATGGAGGAATTAAAGTAGGCACCGGTTCTGAAAACGGAGTGATACAGAATGTACATGTCAATATCGGTTGCTATGCAACAGGTGGCGAATCGAAATGGGGAAGCTGGCCTAATTCACCGATACCCGGGATAGAAGAAAGTCTTGTGCAGGCTTCATATAAATACGGATTGGAAAAACTTGATTTTATCGAATTGGGAGCATGCAAAAATCAACGTTTATATAATAATTTTATCTATGGAGCTCACAAAGGGCTTATACTAGGTGACAATAGTGGCAATGGCCCCGAAGGTATCTCGATGGGTACCGGAATAGACGGGACAACAAGCGCTGTTTGTATTGAAAAGATAGGTACAGGAGGATTCGATTTTATAAATACACAACTGGTTGCTATTGGCGACAATAACACATGGTATATAGAGACCGGAGCAGGATTTACAGGAAGCACTACATTCTTTAATTCCGATTACTGGGGTAATCCTAGCAGAGGAATGCAACTAAGAAATGGAACAATTGAACTGCAGTCTGCCAATTTTCATCATCCGGGACAGAGTGGGTTGGCAACACTGAATCATCCTGCTAAGTTAAGTTTTGTAGCTTCTACTGTCGCCCCTACGGACGCAATTCTGACAGATCCGGCAGAAGCTCAGTTATCAGTTCAGTCATCCGTATTAAATCCATCCGGCATCAATCCCGAGAAATGTGCACTGTGGAAAAACAATCTGGATTATGCTATCAGATATACAACCGAATATGTATACGATAGGACAGGGTGGACAGCAACTGCATCTCATAACAACAACAAAGCATACATGGCTATTGACAACAAATCCGAAACCAGATGGGATACAGGCGCGTCACAGGTCTCCGGACAATGGTTTATTGTTGATATGAAGAAAGTACAAAAGCTAGATGCTATCATTTTGGATGTGGCCGCAAGTGCAGGCGATTCACCTGTTTCTTATAAGATGTATCTCTCCGATGATGGTCAGACATGGACTAGTGCTGTGGCTTCCGGTAAGGGTACCAGAGATGTTTCTTTCATCTATCTGGATGAAACAGCAAGAGCAAGATATATAAAAATAGAGCAGACGGGACAGGCTGGGAATTACTGGTCGATACATGAGCTTTATGTTTACAACACCGATTTGAAAAAACAAGAAATACCATTAGACAGGACTGGTTGGATAGCTTCGGCTTCTAAAAATAATGACGGTGCGCAGAGGACTCTCGACGACGACCTTTCTACACGATGGGATACTGAAGCCGTACAGGAATCGGGTGAGTGGTTTCAGGTGGATATGTTGCAACCACAAAAGTTTAACAAAATCCATCTCGATTATACAGAAAGTCCGAATGATGGACCTGATAAATATGAAATCTATGTATCTGATGACGGAGAATTGTGGGGAGAACCCATCGCTTCCGGTGGCGGAACTAAAAGTACATTGAAAATTGAACTGGATGATCAGGAGGCGAGATATATACGCATTTTGCAAACAGGAACAAACGAAGGGGGGGATTGGTCGATACACGAATTCTGGGCTTATAATAATGAAAAGGAAATTGGAACTGTCAAATTTGAGATTATACCGACTCCGTCGAATGCCACAGTTCATATAAATGGGATAGAGCAAAGTTTTGCAATTATAGAAAAGGGCGAAGATGTGACTTATAAAGTATCGGCAGAAGGATATGTTACAGTGGAAGATACCCGTTCGAATCTTCAATCCGATACCCGTATCGAAGTAAAGCTCGAAGCTATATCTGTACCAAAAGTCAGATTCGAAATAGTGTCTACTCCTTCGAGTGCTATAGTAATAATCAATGGAATCGAGCAGAGAATTGTAGAAATTGAAAAAGGGAAAAGCGTTATTTATAAGGTTAGTGCAGAGGGATATCTAGACGCAGAGGGAACTGTGTCTGATATTCAATCGGATACTCGCCTAGAAGTTAATCTCGATCCAATTCCTGTAATCAGATTCGAAATTATACCTACTCCTTCGGATGCTACTGTAATAATAAACGGTTCGGAACAAAAAACTATAGAAATTCAAAAAGGACAGGATGTAACTTATAAAGTTTCGGCAGAAGGATATATTCCTGAAGAGAAAACGGTGACTAACATTCAATCAGATAAACAGCTAATAGTTAATCTGAATCCTATAGTTTCAGATCCGGACAAAGAAATAAGTTTTTCATATGACGGACATCACATAAAGGTAAGAGGTACAACAGGTGAATTCAGGCTAAGAGTTTACTCTGTATCCGGTAAATGCCTTATTGACAATACAACAAAAGGAGATGTGCCTTTCATCTGTCCTGCAAGCGGAGTGTATATTTTGAGACTGGATTATGAGGGCAGTAAATATGAAAAGAAAGTATTCCTCAACAAGTAGTCGAAGTAGTAGTTTTTAACTTATAATAAAAAAGCAGAATAATGTTTAGAAAGTTTTTAGTATGTGCATTGCTCACATTGCTGTTGGTTTCCCTGTCAGCCGGTTTAAAAGCCCAACAGAAAGATGTATATCTGGATGAAAAAGCGCCGACACACGACCGTATAATGGATTTGTTGTCGAGACTTACCATAGAAGAAAAAATAAGTCTTCTCAGGGCAACCTCTCCGGGAATTCCCCGTTTGCAAATACCAAAGTATTATCATGGAAATGAATCATTACATGGCGTTGTCCGTCCTGGTCGTTTTACGGTTTTCCCACAGGCAATAGGTTTGGCTAGTATGTGGAATCCCGAATTGCATTACAAAATAGCAACAGCCATATCCGATGAAGCCCGTGGACGGTGGAATGAACTGGAACAGGGCAAGTTGCAGACTCAGCGTTTTACCGATCTGCTTACATTCTGGTCGCCTACTGTGAATATGGCTCGTGATCCGCGATGGGGACGTACGCCTGAGACTTATGGGGAAGACCCTTATTTGTCGGGTGTATTGGGTACTGCATTTGTAAAAGGATTGCAGGGCGATGATCCCCGCTATCTTAAAATCGTTTCCACTCCGAAGCATTTCGCTGCTAATAATGAGGAACACAACCGATTTGTATGTAATCCGCAAATATCGGAAAGGCAACTGCGCGAATATTATTTCCCCGCCTTCGAAATGTGTGTGAAAGATGGTAAATCTGCATCTATCATGTCGGCATATAATGCAATAAATAATGTTCCATGTACGGCCAATCCGTGGCTGTTGACAAAGGTTCTGCGCCACGACTGGGGCTTTAACGGATATGTGGTTTCCGATTGCGGAGGACCTAGTTTATTGGTGTCGGCAATGAAATATGTAAAAACAAAGGAAGCCGCCGCTACTTTGTCTATTAAGGCTGGGCTTGACCTCGAATGCGGTGATGATGTTTATATGCAGCCACTGCTGAATGCATACAATCAGTATATGGTCAGTCGGGCAGATATAGACACGGCCGCATACCGGGTACTGAGGGCAAGGATGCATCTGGGTTTGTTCGATGATCCTGATCTTAATCCTTATAACAAGATATCCCCATCCGTTGTTGGTTCGGCTGAACATAAACAACTGGCTCTTGAAGCGGCTCGCCAGAGTATCGTTTTATTAAAAAATAACAACCGGACTTTACCTTTGAATCCTAAAAAAGTAAAGTCTATAGCAGTAGTCGGCATTAACGCAGGGAATTCCGAATTTGGGGATTATAGCGGTATTCCGGCTAATGCTCCGGTTTCTATTTTACAGGGAATCAAAGATAAAGTAGGGGACAATGCGAAAATCCTATATGCACCGTGGAAATCAGCGATGGACGGTAAAGAGATGATTTCAGCCCCTTATTTCCCCGGAGGTCTGAAAACGGAATATTTCAGTAATATGGAACTTTCGGGTACGCCAAAAACACGCACCGAAGAATGGGTAAACTTCGAACCAGCCAATCAGGCGCCGGACCCGTTTATCCCTCCGTTCCCAACTTCGATCCGATGGTCGGGTAAATTACGTCCTGAGGTGTCCGGAGATTATACAATCTATTATACAGCTGACGATGGCAGTCGACTGTTTATCAATGGAGAGAAATTAATCGATGCATGGGTTGAGCGTAGTATCGCTACTGATTCAGTGTCTTTATATCTTGAAGGAGGTAAAGAATATGATATCAGGGCCGAATATTTCAATAACCGCGACAATGCTGTAGCCAGGCTATATTGGAAAGTGCCGGATGTAGGTTCAAAACAACGTCTGGATATGTACGGTGAGGCCGGAAAGGCCGTCAGGGAGTGTGAGCAGGTAATAGCTGTTTTAGGGATAAATAAAACCATTGAGCGTGAAGGACAGGACAGGTATGACATTCATTTGCCTGCCGATCAGGAGGAATTTATCCGGGAAATATATAAAGTCAATCCTAATATTGTGGTAGTATTGGTTGCAGGAAGTTCTTTAGCTATTAATTGGATGGATGAACATGTCCCTGCCATCGTGAACGCATGGTATCCGGGAGAACAAGGTGGAACAGCCGTTGCAGAAGTGTTGTTCGGTGAGTATAATCCGGGAGGACGTTTGCCTGTTACATATTATAACAGCCTTGAAGAAATCCCATCTTTTGACGATTATGACATTACCAAAGGACGTACATATCAATACTTTAAAGGGAAGCCGCTTTATCCGTTCGGCTATGGACTGAGTTATACTACATTCGCTTACAAAAACTTACAGATAAATGACAACGGAAATAATATCAAAGTCTCCTTCGAACTGAAAAATACCGGGCGTATGGACGGTGATGAGGTTTCTCAGGTATATGTGAAAATACCTTCTTCGGGAATCTTTATGCCTATAAAAGAACTGAAAGGATTTCAACGCAGCACCCTCAAAAAAGGTGCGACGAAAAACGTAGAGATAAATATAAGGAAAGACCTGTTGAGGTATTGGGACGATGCAACGGAAGCATTTGTTACCCCTAAAGGTAACTACGAATTTATGATTGGAACCTCGTCACAGGATATACAATTGACAAAGAGTTTTACTTTGAACTAAAAACTATTAAATGAGAAATATTGCAATCAAAATCCTGATTTTAATATACTTATTTATTTCAGTTACAGGGTTTTCACAGAACAAAGAATATAATCCGATAGAAACAGCAGTACCCTCATTAACCATTGCGCCCGATGCACGTTCGGGCGGGATGGGTGATGTTGGAGCAGCAACAACGCCCGACGCTTATTCTCAATACTGGAATCCGGCAAAATATGCTTTTGCAACCAGTAAAGCCTCTTTAGCCCTGTCATATACTCCATGGATGCGGAGTGTGGTGAATGGAATATCTCTACTCAATGCTGTAGGTTATTACAAACCGGGAACAGAAAACAATCAGGCATTGAGTGCATCTCTACGATATTTTTCGATAGGAGATGTGTATCTGGCCGATGCACAAGGCGAGTTTATAAGCACTGTTGCTCCATCGGAACTGGCTGTGGATATCGGTTATTCACGGAAATTGACAGAGACTTTTTCCGGCTCTGTAGTTATCCGTTATCTACGTGCCAACTATTCCGGCATAGAGGACGAAGATTCTTCTGACGGTACATTTGCCGCTGATGTTGCCGGCTATAATGAATCCTATATCAATATAGGAAAGTCGGAAAGCCTTTTGGGACTTGGGTTTAATATATCCAATATAGGAGGAAAGATATCTAACGGTGGACATAACAGAGAAAGTTTTATTCCTGCGAATTTTAGAGTGGGCACATCATTAATGTACCCTTTGGATGAAAAGAATTCATTAACCATTGCCGCCGATCTGAATAAACTGTTAGTACCTACTCCTCCTGTTCTAAAAGATGATGAATCGATAGAAAATTATAGAGAAAGAGTACTCGAATATGAAAAGATGAGTTCCTTCAAAGGGATATTCAAGTCTTTTGGAGATGCTCCCGGTGGATTTTCGGAAGAGATGAAAGAAATAACCTGGGCGTTGGGGCTTGAGTATGATTATGATAGTAAATTCAGGCTGAGGACAGGTTATGCGAATGAGAATGTACTGAAAGGGAACCGCAAGTATCTGACATTTGGTACAGGTCTTAAAATAAATGCATTCCAGCTAGATGCAGCTTATATACTGGCAACCAATAACTCAAATCCTCTGGACCAGACATTACGTTTCTCTCTGGCGTTCGATTTTGAGGCTATTATGAAATTACTGAATAAATAGTTTACAGATTGGCCGAAAACTTTATCTATAGTATGTAGCCGGTAGCCTTTGGCCGTTAGCTAATGTTCTTTGAAAGATTGATTCGTAAATTTGTAGATTAGCATATTAGCAAATGGGTGAAATAGTGTAACCTTTGTAACCTTTTTGGAGAAAGATATGAGATACGAGGTGTTAACTACTCTCTATCGAGATGCTTCGCTTCTCTGAGCAAGCTAATTATTAATTTTTCATTCTTAATTATTAATTGTTTTCTGTGTTACTTTTGTTACCTTTTCTTCTAATATACCTGCTAATACTCATCATTAATTGAATTTTTATATATCTGTTAACCTTACATCGGACTATTTATTAATGGCATACTGTTTTCTTTGTGCTATATGAAAAATACACAAGAATAAAATATCATAAAAAACTAAGAGTATAATGAAAAAAAAGACGAAAGCATTTATTTGCCTGCTATGTGTCCTGTTTTTCTCCACTATAGCGGTGGCACAGAATAATATTGCGGGAATTTCTACATCAGTCAATGAAAAAACGGTCAATGCCGTAGCTGACAACAACCTGAAAACGAATTGGAAACTGGCCTCGAAAGACTTACAAAAAGCGGAATGGCTGATGTTTTCGTTACAAAAAGCGGGAGATGTTAATGCAATCACCATAGACTGTGAGGGAATAACACCTCAGGAATTGCAAAAACTTCTATCGGTGTATATTACATACGATCCTATGAATCTGGGGGTTCCTGTTAGTTACACTGTATCGGCCAAGGGTAAGGCATCTGTACTGTCATTTACACCAAAGTATGGGGCGCATGTCCGTTTTGTATTTAAGGAAGGGGTACTGAAGAAAGACTTACTGATAAAAGAAGTCTCGGTATCTATCCTCGATAAAAAAGCGGAAATAGCAAACGTACCATTAAAGGAGAGGGCTTATATGAATCCTAATCTGCCTCTGGAATCCCGTGTAGAAGATCTGCTGTCTGTGATGACTGTAGAAGATAAAATGGAACTACTTCGCGAAGGTTGGGGAATACCGGGTATACCACATTTAGGAGTTCCTGCTATACATAAAGTGGAAGCGATACATGGCTTTTCTTATGGCAGCGGTGCAACTATATTTCCTCAGTCAATAGGTATGGGCGCTACATGGAATAAAAGGTTGATAGAAGCTGCTGCTATGGCTATCGGAGACGAAACCGTAAGTGCCAATGCCGTACAAGCATGGTCACCCGTATTGGATGTTGCACAAGATGCCCGGTGGGGGAGATGTGAAGAGACTTACGGGGAAGACCCGGTATTGGTAACGGAAATAGGAGGTGCATGGATAAAAGGATACCAGTCGAAAGGCTTAATGACCACTCCAAAGCATTTCGCAGCCCACGGAGCACCTTTAGGAGGGAGAGATTCCCATGATATAGGACTTTCCGAGCGGGAGATGCGCGAAATTCATCTGGTACCTTTCAGAGATATCTATAAAAAATATAAGTATCAATCGATAATGATGTCTTATTCGGATTTTCTGGGAGTTCCTGTTGCAAAGAGTAAAGAACTCCTGAAAGGAATTCTGCGCGATGAATGGGGCTTTGACGGGTTCATTGTCAGTGACTGCGGAGCCATAGGGAACCTGACTGCCCGCAAGCATTATACAGCAGTAGACAAGGTAGAAGCAGCCAAACAGGCTCTTGCTGCAGGCATTGCCACCAATTGCGGAGATACCTACAACGATCCTGATGTAATAGCGGCAGCTAAAAGAGGAGAGTTGAATATGGACGATTTGGAATACACCTGTAAAACATTGCTGCGCACATTATTCAGAAACGGATTGTTTGAGAATAACCCTTGTAAACCTCTCGACTGGAATAAAATATATTCCGGATGGAACTCACCGGAGCATCAGGCTTTAGCCCGCAAAACGGCTCAGGAATCTATTGTCTTGCTCGAAAACAAAGGGAATATCCTGCCATTATCAAAGTCGCTTAAGACCATTGCAGTGATTGGTCCGGGAGCAGATAACCTGCAACCGGGAGACTACACTTCCAAGCCTCAGCCGGGACAGCTAAAATCTGTGCTTACAGGGATTAAAGCAGCTGTGAATAGCAGTACAAAAGTATTATATGAAGAAGGATGCCGTTTTATCGGCACAGAAGGAGCTGATATAGCAAAGGCTGTGAAAGCAGCAGAAAGTGCCGATGTGGCAGTACTTGTACTGGGTGACTGTTCTATAAGCGAAGCCCTGAAAGGGATAACCAATACTTCGGGAGAAAACCACGATCTCGCTACATTGATATTACCGGGAGAACAGCAGAAATTGCTGGAAGCTGTATGTAAAACAGGAAAGCCGGTTGTGCTGATATTACAGGCCGGACGTCCTTACAACCTGTCTTATGCTGCTGAAAACTGCCAGGCAGTGCTTGTAAACTGGCTGCCGGGTCAGGAAGGTGGTTATGCAACCGCAGATGTGCTTTTCGGAGATTATAATCCTGCCGGACGCTTGCCAATGACATTCCCAAAGGATGTGGCACAATTGCCATTGTATTACAATTTCAAGACATCAGGACGCGTCTATGACTATGTAGATATGCCGTATTATCCTTTATATCAATTCGGTTATGGATTGAGTTATACTTCATTTAGCTATTCGGATCTGAATATATCATTGGAAAAGACCGGGAATGTATCGGTGAATGCGACTGTGACAAATACAGGAAAGGTAGCCGGGGATGAGGTTGTACAGCTATATATAACTGATATGTATGCCAGTGTGAAAACCCGTGTGATGGAATTGAAGGACTTTGACAAGGTTTATCTGAATCCGGGAGAGTCGAAGAAAGTGTCCTTTGTTCTTACCCCTTACCAGTTGTCCTTGCTTAATGATGAGATGGACAGGGTGGTAGAAAAAGGTTTATTTAAGATAATGGTCGGAGGCAAAAGCCCTTCTTACGTTGCAAAAGATCGTATAAAAGACAGTGTCGGTTTCATCGAAGCTAAGGATGGAATCAACGGGGAGATAGACTATCCTCTGAACTTTAATGCAGATTTTGCTATAACAGTCGTAAGTGTTGAAGACCAGCCGGGAAAAGACGCAAAAGTGGCAAATGTACTGGTTACAAATACAGGAAACCTGACCGATACAGGAAAGCTGATGATGTATCTCGACGGCAAGAAAATAGGGGATACACGCCATTATGATTTGGAACCCGGTGAAGAAAAGCAATTCCAAATTGAAGTATCACAGAGCAACTTTAAGACATTACAATTCACATCGAAATATAAAAGCGTAACTTATACAAGTAAATGATATGAAAATAAAGAACTACAAGCTTACCCTTGTAGTTCTTTATTATACTTCATCAGGGATAAATATGTATTACTGCACCTCCGTCAGAGGCTAAAGGCAGTTCGATGGTATCTCCTTTTTTTACTTGCTTAATCTGCTTTTTCAAATGATTTGGATTTATACTTACATCTTCGGCATCAGTATATATTTCTGCGGTAAAGTCACCTTCACCAAGGAAATCCAGAGTAATAGTCAGGGTACGGGCTTTACTATTATTCAGGGAGCCAATATACCAATCAGTATTGTTCCTTCTTGCTATGGTAACATATTCATTTACTTTGGCGTCAGGGACTTTGGTTTCATCCCATACTGTGGGTAATTTTCGCAAGAAATCGAATCCCGGTTGCCCTTCATAAGAAGGAGGCGTGTCGCATATCATTCCCAGATAACTTTCCAGTACCACATACATAGCCAACATATGACAACGGGTGCTGGTCACTAATGGATTTGTATATTGTATCTTGAACTTGGCTTTCGGCACAGCTCTGAAACCGCCCAGATGATAATCGGTAGCACCGGCCAGCAGACGAGTAAATGGCATCGAGATATCGTGGTCAGCGTTGATAATCGTATCCCATTTATATACTTCATAATTGAGCGTACCCTCCCTTGTGAATTCGTTCGGATAAGTACGGTGTAAGCCCGATGGCTTGCTAGAGCCGTGGAACTGTATAAATAGCTTATATTTGGCTGCGGTGGCTAATATCTCTTCCTGAATACGGATCATTTCCTGATCGTCACGATCCATAAAATCAACCATCATACCTTTTACACCCCATTCGTTAAACTGCCTGAAGGCTGCATCCAACTTTGCATATAAAGGCTTCCAGTTTACCCAGACATGAATATTGATTCCTTTACTTCCTGCATAATCGCATATTTTCTTCATATCTATCGGCTTGATAGTCTTTGTAACATCTGCATTAGGGCCCGGAGTACTGAAATCGTATCCGTCATCTACATACCATGACTGCTCCGCGTAACCATAAACTGAATGGTAATCAAGTCCGTTTCGGGCAGCAAAGTCAATGTAATACTTATTCGTCTCGAAATTATTACCCGGCAGGAAGGTTGTATCCGGAACAACATTTCCGTTCCACCAGGTAAACGTAGTCTTACCGGGCTTTATCCATGAGGTATCTTCTATCTTACACGGCTCATTGAGGTTTGTAAGTATATTGGATTCTATAAGAGCTCCCACCCGGTCACTTATAGACATTACACGCCATGGAGTATGATGAGGCAAATTGACCTTCACCTTTATTTTATCCTGCCCGGGAAGAGGGGATAGCTTGCCTACAAACATACCATCTTCTTTCACCAGATACATTCCGGCATAGTTTACGATAGCTGCTTCGGTGATTGCCATAAAGATATTGTCCGGATATTCCAGCATGATGGGCATATCCATTAATCTGTTTTCTTCTATGTCGTTATAATCCAAATGTGTATATAATCCTTCATGCGAACTTGTATATGATGGCAGGAACAAGGTTAATGCCTTCGGGTCTTCTGCGAGATTGAAAGTTGTCTTCTCGTCATACATCACATAAGAATCCCAATTGGATTGTTTAGGAAATTCATAGCGGAAAGCTATGCCATCATTAAAGGCCCTTACTACTAAGTTTATTTTTCTGTTAGGTGCATTTTTCTCTTCGAGGGGGATTAAAACCTCTTTGTAATGACTATGGATCGTTTTGGTCTTACCTACAATTAATTCATATGTTTCATCACCGGTTCTGAACATGGGTTTATTCATCTTCAGATCCTCTCCGAATTTCCCGTTCTCAAAATCCAGCGAAAGGGGGGAATCCTTTATTAATGTTTGTTTTTTGAACGTCACTTTGTAGGATGGACTTATGTTATCCAGTTTGAAAGAGAATGTCAGGCGCCCGTCAGGAGAAGTGAGGGATACGTTCTTTTGAGCAAATAGCGATGGTAACATCACTATCAGAAAAAAGGCTATTCCAATGTATGAGTTTTTCATTTATATAAGTTTTAATTAATATCTCTATTCATAAGAATCGAAGGTTTACCAATAAATACATTAAGGTCTTCTGCTGCAGGATGCCCACCGTAAGGCATGTAATAATGCAAAGGCTTATCAGGCTCCCATGCATTACGCCAGAAAAGAACCCATGCAACTTTATGCTGTGTTATGATAGGATAAACAATATTAGTGAAATAAGTAGAATCCGGTATGCTTTCCATTCCGGTTTCCCCGATAACAGGAACTTTGTTCGTTTTGCTGGCATAGTCCGTCACAATCTTTAGATTGCGGCTCATAGCATCTTTGTATCTCTCTATATCTTCTGGCGATTTACCGTTCACATAGCTGTCATAGCCTACTATATCCACATATTCGTCTCCAGGATAGCGTTCCAGATAGGCTTCCTCGCTTTCCGTTTCGGATGGCGAATAGGCATACAGCAAGTTATGGACATTTTTCTTGTCACGCAGGTATTCGACAGTCATTATCCATAATTTCTTGTATTCATCCGGTGTACATTGTTTGCTTCCCCACCAGAACCAAGCTCCGGTATGCTCATGATACATACGGAATATCACCGGAATATAATTGCTGTCCTTATCCTTCAAATCCAAGAAGAAATCGGCGACACGGTCGAGCCATACAAGATATTTCTCATGGTTAGAACCATTCGGCAGAATAGTTCTAACGACAGAATCCTGCGCGCAATCCCATGCTGTATTTCCCGTTACTATATTGTCCCCGTGCCAACTGACAGTGGTAATGCCCCCTCTGTCATAAGTTTCTTTTATATAACGCTTCATATCCGAGAAGTAAATAGAATCGAGATTAAACTCCGCTCCTGTTTCCACATGCCCCAGTTCCCATCCTATCACGGCGGGATAGTCCCCGGTAACATCTTTCACGTCAGACCTGCCGGCTTCTTTGTACCATGCATGCCCATAGGCCAGATCATCCTGATGGCCCACCATAATACCTTTGTCCATCAGTGAGAACAATCTGTTATACAATACGACTGTCTCTTTCGTCGCATTCTTGTCTATAGGTAAAATTTTGTTCTCCACTTCTTCTTTTTGTTTACAAGAAAGCAATATTAGAGTAAGAAGCGTAAATACTAGTAAATGTTTCATTATATTTTTTTTACGAATGTTTCTATTTTATGTCTTTTATTACCAATAGGTATTTTATTAAAAAGTAACAGAAGTAACAGAAAAAACAATTAATAATTAAGAATGAAAAATTAATAATTTGATTATTATGCTGAGTCGAGCAAAGCATCTCGTCAGTAAACGATTAACAACTTGTATCTCATATAACTTTCAACTTATTACTTAAAACTTACTACTTGTTAAAAGGTAACAAAGGTTACACCTTTTCACGTATTTTCTTCTGTAACTGTATTCTTGATAACACGCTGGTTATACGCATTGTATAGATAAAATTATAAGTATAAAGTTACATCTGCTCCGGAGAAATATTCAATAATATGTTTTTACAATATAACTGTCTTTTGTTGTTATATACCAAAGGAACAAATAGAACTGCGACCTTAATCAATTCCAAAATGTTCTAACATTTCCATGCACATACGTCCATTGTGATAAGGGCATTTCCAGAATCCGGCTTTGTCATCTTTTCTGTTGATACTTCCGTCCGGCAGGCGGCTCCAGTACCATTCACCGTTTTCGTTGTCGACCATCCGGCTTTGAATATACGACCATACTTGCGATGCCCGTTCTTTATATATAGCATTCTTGGAATTTCTGTATGCGTACATATATCCCACTACAGCTTCGGCCTGCACCCACCAGTGGCGTTCCGTATCCATATGCCCGTTCTTATATTCGTATATCATACTGCCATCGACCCCGATACCTCCGGAAGCAGCATCGGCTATCTTCAAGGACAGATCTTTTATCTCAGCGATAAGCGCTTTGTCTCCCAATACTTCTGCCGCCTCGAAAAGCAGCCACGATGCTTCAATATCATGGCCATAAGATACGGCAGTAGACTTTATATTCCAATCTTCGTCGAAGAAAAGATTCAGGTGATTAGTATTGCTATCCAGAATCTTATCCGTGAAAACATCTATCAATTGCCTCTGTGCCGATTCCAACTGCGGGTCTTTCCATATACGGCAAAGATTTGTATATGGTTCCAGTATATGAAGGTGAGTATTCATCGTTTTCACCTCATTATCGTCTTTATCGCTAAGGCGCATATCTTCTATCGGTTGCCAGTCGCGGGTAAATGCCTCAGGATAACCGCCTGTAACCTTATCCCTGTATTTTTCAATCAGGTAAAAGAAATCCTTAGCCAGTTCCAATGCCTTTTGCTCACCTGTGGCACGAAAATATTCTGAAAAGCCATAAAGCATAAAGCCCTGTACATAAGTCTGCTTCTTCGTGTTTACAGGATTACCTTTATAATCGAGTTCCCAGAAAGCTCCGCCGTATTCCTTATCGATAAAGTATGCAACGATATAATCGAAGGCACGCTGTGCCGTTTTCTGATATTCTTCATCCTTGAGGATACGGTATGCGGAAGAAAAAGTCCATAAGATGCGGGCATTCAATATCGCCCCCTTATTAGCCCGGGGATTCAGTATATTATTACCGTCTATCTGTCCGTAGAAGCCGCCATTATGGTCGTCCTGCATTTTATTTATCCAGAATGGCAGGATGTTCCCAGTTAATTCTTTCCTGAATCCGTTCATTTATTTTCCCTCTTTAAATTCAAATCCGATGTTATTTCTACCAGTTTCTTTTCCGTCAGAGGATAGAAATAAATAAATACGACCGATAATATGGTACCCACTGCAGGAAGGAAACTCAGGAACATTTTTATCACATTGATCGTTTCAGGATTCTGCGCCTCATTCGCCTGAAATCCGAAGTAACCGAGCAGCCAGCCTGTCAGGGCGCTACCGATTGCCCAACCGAATTTCTGGCTCATCGACGACGAGCTGAATATCAGTCCTGTCGCCCTGTTGCCGGTCTTCAACTCCGAGTAGTCGGCACAGTCGGCATACATCGACCATAGCAGCGGGAAAATGCTTCCTGCACAAATACTTATCAATGCCTGTAAGATAAAAATCAAGGTGAGGCTGTCCTTATCCATCCAGTAAAAAACGATACTCAGTACACTAGCTATTGCCATCGCACCCATATAGGTATATCTCTTGCCTATACGGTTGCTGACCGGAGCAGCCAGTATGACGCCCACTATATTGGCAGCCTGCCCCAATGCAAGGTATAACCCGCTAAGGACGAACGGTATACTGAACACATTGATTGTACCGAAACCATCCTCCACGATATAATATTTAAAGTAATAGACAGTAGCTCCGTCGCGTATCGAATTGAATACCAATGCTGCGACACCTGCTCCCAACAGAATCCACCAGGGCTTATTCTTTATCAGATCGCGCAAATCGTCAAGCAAGGGTGTTTTCTCCTGCTTTATCGGTTTCACACGTTCTTTTGTGAATGAAAAGCACATAAAGAAAAGTATAGCGCACATCACAGCAATCACTATCACTGCCATAAACCAGCCGCGCTGCTGATCTTCGACGGCATTGCTGCCATTGCTGAAATAATTGACTAACGGCATAAACAGCAGGAATGTTACAAAACTGCCTATATATGCAAAGGTCATACGGGAGGTAGACAATACATTCCTGTCTTTCTGGTTAGGGCTCATCACACCCAATAACGAGGCATAGGGCACATTGATAGCCGAATATACCATCATCATCAGGGAGTAGGTTACATAGGCATATATGACCTTACCCGTATAATCCAGACCGGGGGTAAAAAAAGTAAATACCCCGATAACGGCAAAGGGTATTGCCAGAAACAACAGATAAGGACGGAATTTACCCCACCGTGTATCCGTGCGGTCGGCAACCATACCTACAATCGGGTCGAAGAGCGAATCCCAGATACGGGTAATCAGGAACATAGAACCCACCACAGCCGCAGGCAGCCCGAACACATCGGTATAGAAAATCATCAGGTAGGAACCGAACAGTTTCCAGAACATGGACGATGCCGCATCCCCGAATCCATAACCTATTTTCTCTTTTAATGTAATTTTTACAGAATCCATTATGAAAATCTTCTATTTAGCTTCAAAAAATATTCATTGATGTATTTAAATGTTGGATTAATTTCGACTACGCGCAATTAAAAATTGCTTGTGTTCCTTTTGGCCAAATCCCCAAAAGGAACCAAAAACGCTTTAACGCCCCGCTTCAAAGGCCGACCCGTAACGGACAAAAAGACGAAACGGAAAAACTCGCTGGGAAGATTGTATAACCCGAATTAGTGGATAAGCTCAAACACGTTTCCGTTTTTTCGTCTTTTCAACCTACGGGTACCCCGTCCATGAAGCTAACGGCGCGGGCTGACGCATATTTTATTCTTGAAAGGGCTTTGCCTTACTACGGCGTCAGCCTCTGCGCATTCGTGACGCAGGCGGGCACCTGTCCGGTGCAGCCGACTAAGAAAGGGACGGGGCGATAGCCCGTTTGTCCCTTTCAGCCGGCAAGCTGTTGACAGGTCGCCGAGGAACGGAGCGCTAGCCTTTTGGTTCGTTTTGGGCAATGCCAAAATGAACGTTCTGACGAAACAAAGTGAAGTCGAAATTAATCCAACATTAAAATATACCATTAGTATTTATTAATTACTTTATTTTTGAACAGCTAAGCTATTTGTATTTTTAGTTAACTCGAAATTGTTTTCTATAAGCTTTGTTAATGTCTGCACAGAAGTCGCAGAACGGTATCCGTCCGGAGCCGTGTTCAAACAGTAGTCTAATAAACGGTCGACAGAAGAGACAGCAACATGCATGCGTGTATCGCAAGAAGCATAATAAAGGAATACAGTACCATCGTCATCCGCAATCCATCCGTTGGTAAACAGCACATTGGATACGTCGCCAATCCTTTCTTCCCCGACCGGGGCCATCAGATGTCCCGCAGGTTCGGCAATCAGTTTGTCGGGCTGTTCGAGGTCGGTAAGATACAGATAAAGGACATACCTCAATCCGGCAGCGCACATACGCACACCATGCGCAAAATGCAGCCAGCCCTTCGCCGTCTTTATAGGATGAGGACCTTCGCCGTTCTTCAGCTCCTTGATCGTATGGTAATAACGGTAATTGATAATTTTCTCTTCCTTTATCTCCGCTCTTGTGATATCATCGACCAAAGCCCAGCCTATACCGCCTCCGCTGCCGGCATCTATAAATCCGTCCTGAGGACGGGTATAGAGCGCATATTTTCCATTTACGAATTCGGGGTGCAGTACCACATTCCGTTGCTGGCTTTTCGATTTCAGATCCGGCAACCGTTCCCAGCTTTTTAAATCTTTTGTACGGGATATACCCGCAGCAGCCACGGCAGACGACAAGTCTCCCGCCGGAGCATTCGGGTCTTTGCGCTCGGTACAGAATATGCCGTAGACCCATCCGTCTTCATGTGCCGTAAGGCGCATATCGTAGACGTTTACATCGGGATTATCGGTTTCAGGCATATTTATCGGATAATCCCAAAAACGGAAGTTATCGACCCCGTTAGGACTTTCCGCTATGGCGAAAAAGGATTTACGGTCGTTGCCTTCCACCCGCACCGCCATTAGGTATTTCCCATTCCATTTTATAGCTCCGGCATTGAATGTACCTTCTATGCCGAAACGCTCCATAAAGTAGGGATTCGTCCCGGGCGACAAATCGTATCGCCAGAATACCGGGGCATGTGCGGCCGTCAGCACAGGATATTTATACCTTTCGAATATTCCGTTGCCGGGGAATACCGGTTCATTCTTACGCGTAACTAATTCTTCATATTCTTTAGTTACAGCCTCCAGACGTTTTTTAAAAAGCTCGTTCATTTCTTTTATTTTTTTAATATATATCATCAATTGAAATCTTCCCTATCGCATTTATTTCAGGGCTATTCCAATTTTATAAGTTTCTTATCCATATATTGCGGTATGCAACCGCATCGCCGTGATTTTGCAGCATCAGCGGCAATCTTCCATGTGCATTGTATTTCGGAAAACCGATATATTCGGTCGTACCTTTCAGCACATAGTTATTCTGAATTAATACACCGTTCAGCATCACAGTTATTATTGCAGGACTCTCCAATTTTCCGTCCGTCCCGAATACCGGAGCCTTCCAGAAAATATCATACACCTGCCACTGCCCGGCCTTGGTATAAGCATCCGCCAAAGGCGCCCGCTGTTTGTATATGCTGCCGACCATACCGTTCACATAGGTAGGATTGTTGTCCCCGTCCAGTACCTGCACTTCGTAAATACTTTGGAGAAAGACACCGCTGTTTCCTCTGCCTTGCCCGCCACCCTTAGCAGGAGTCGGAGATTTGAATTCTATATGTAATTGACAATCGCCAAAATATTCTTTTGTGTAAATATCGCCTGCGCCTTGTGTTACTGTCATACCACCGTCCACTACTGCCCATTTTGCCGCGCTACCGTCCGCAGATACCCATTTCGACAAATCCTTACCGTCGAACAACACAATTGCGTCCGAAGGCGGTTGCCCTATATTGGCTGCCGGAACTATCTTAGGCGGTTGCGGATAATACCATTCTGTACTTTCAGGCTTCATCTGCTGCGCAGATACAGCAATAGTAACTGTGGATACGAAAACTAATAATGCAGTTCTTTTCATTGAAGATATTTTTATTAATTATTTATTAGCTGATTACTTTAAAGATGGCATTTCGTCTCTGATTATTACCTTATCGTTATTAAAGACCTTCTTTATAAATTCCTCTCCGTTCTGTTCATCGAGGCGTGTCATAGGTCCGTTCCACGGCATAAACCACGACCACGCATCGCCGTATTCGAACATTTTATCTATGTCGGGTATGGAACCGCATTCGCTAAGAGCGATTATCTTGCGGCCACCATATAATTCTTTTACCTTATCAAAGGCGATATATTGGGAGCCGTGCTGCCTCTCGCCCGGATAAATATCCATGCCTACGATGTCAACATATTCATCGCCGGGATACCATTCGCCTGCTTCGCCTGCGGCATCGCTTGTCCACACCCATATCAGGTTATTCAGCCTATGGTGGTTTGTAAGCCTGTTATACATCAATATCCATAAGGCTTTGCAAGGCTCTGATCCTTTTGCCCCCCACCAGAACCACTTTCCGGCTGCTTCGTGCAAAGGACGCCAGAGTACAGGTATATTCGACTCTTTCAGTTGTTTCAGATAATCCGCAATAATATCTATATCGGCTATCATTGCTTTATATTCCGGCGAATCCGTATCATTGATTTTAGATATGTCGAATGTTGTACTTTCGGTATAGAACTGGTCTGTTAGTTTCAATGGGTCGCGCCAATGCCACATGATGGAGACAATACCGTTGTTTTGCCACCACATTTTGGAATTATTTACTATGGCCTTGTAATTCACAAAACCCCATGTACGGTTATAGTCTATAAAATCGAAGCACGCGAGAGCAGGCCATTTACCTGTTTTCTCATGCATCCAGTTTGCTTCTTCCAGTCCTGTGCTGTAATTGGCCATAGCTCCGGATATTGTTTTCTTTCCGAAATTATCTTTCAGGAAATTGTACAGTTTTACTGCCTGTGCCGAAGCACCGGGTGTCACAAGAGATGGTGATACGTTGAAAGAGATATCCTCCTGCGCTTTATTTACTTCTATGTAATCGAAAAACATCCAGCCCCAGCCTTTTTTTATGAGGACTATATTCTCCCCCTTATCTAGTATGAGACCGTTTACCGGGAGAGTTTCCCAGTTTTGTGCAGGATCGAATATCAGGCTCGACTGTTGTATGTTATTTATGAATAGCAGATTTTCTTTTTTCTGCCCGTTTGTAGAATATCGTATATCCAACTTGTATTTCCCTTTTTCGGGAACATTGATCCTGAAAGAAATATCACCGCCGTTTTGGTTCACATAGCCTGTTCCTGAAAATCCGGGTATGTTTTTTTCAACAACGGCATCGCCCACCAGTATTGCATTTTCTGCTTCGTAACGGATGGACGCTACAACCGGAGAAGGATAACCGGTTTCTTTACCTCCCTCTTTTTCCGTACCCCCCGAACAAGAGGCAAAAACAGAATAACAAAACAAATTGAGTAAGCAGATAATAATTCCTTTCTTCATTTATTTATATGTTAATCGATGAAGCTATTATCAGGCCGCAATGGCATATAACATTGCGGCCTGTATTACTTTACTATTCCTATTCTTTAGGAGTTATCCTGAAATTATCAAAGGAAATATCAATAGTCTCGGACTCTCCACCCGCAATATTGATCTGGAATCCAACATGGCCGTTTTCGTGAGGAAGATTCGTTTCTTTCATCCCGTTCATGACCACCTCCAAAGGAACTGTAATTGTTTTCCATTTTCCATTGGTATTGAACTCCACGATTTTCCCCGGCTCCCAATAATATCCGGTCTGGAATATCAATCCTATACCTTTGGTTTTGAGAGGAATTAATGTCAGTACTTCAAATTTGTAGTCATACTTTTCCGGATTATCGAAACAATCTGTCCCATCGAATACAGGATACCATGATGCAATGAAATCAAACCATTCCCATGGGCCTAAAGTCCTGTTGATGCGGGTATATAAGCCGCTACATGGCTTCGGATCATCAGGTCTGGAACCATCTGTAAACCAGTTTTGCCCTGTCCATCCCTGATAGTGGTCGATGTCCTGGAACAGGCCGCGATTGTCCATATAACGGCCCGGCGCATACATATCGGCAAGCGGGCCGACCACATGTATCCTATCGCCCTGTGTTGCACCCTGCGGCACAATCACAGCTACATATTCCGCGGTGGTTGTATCTATCTTGGCCTCGATGTCTCCAAAATAAACCTTTCCTTTTCCATCAACAATTTCGTACAAGTCGAAATTAGCGCCGTTCACATTTACGGTATCTCCCACTGCTGCATATTCGTTGTCCAGTCCCGAAAGGGTCAAAGGCGGAACATTGACTGTCAAAGGAACACTTACGGAGCCTAACTTAGTTGTGACTTTTATCTTATTATCAGCTTCCATTGGCAAAATCCTGGGAACAGGCAATGTAAGGCGTGTCCTGACTGCATATATAGTAGACAGGTCGACCTCGACATCGTTAATAAAGATGGAGGTAACATCCGTCAGGTTATTACCGTGTAGCGTAATCATCTCGGCCAGCGAACTTTCGGTTATTGTCGTCGCCGTATCTTTTGCAGTAGTTATACGGCTCACAGAAGGTGGGCCATATGATGCAAGCTGGTCGTCATATCCATCGTTGTACGTTACCACATCGCTGCATGCGGTTGCCAGAAAGACAAGCCCTGCAAATATTATCGAATATGTTATATTTATTATTTTCATATCTGTATGTATTTTTCGTTCTTGAAAATATTAACTCCAGCCCGGATTGTTTTCTTTGATTTCTTTATTAGAGTCCATTTCGGAAGCCGGGATAGGGAGTAACTCATGCCTTGACGACCGTACTTTATATATACCCGATTCGTCTGTACCTCCTATATTGTTCATCACATCCACATAGATACCCCAGCGAATCAAATCCCAGCGCCTGTCGCCTTCTAAAGCGAACTCCATTGCACGCTCTTCCAATACGGCCGAACGAAAATCCACAATCGAACCTATATTTCCTGTCCCTGTCAATTTCTTCTCAGTAGCATTGCTCCTGCGCCTGACTTTATTCAAGGCTTCCAATGCCGCATCATTCGGCACTCCGTTTGTTTCGGCTTCGGCTTCTGCGTATATGAGTACCACATCGGCAAAACGAAGGAATGGCCAGTGCGCGTCACTTCTTTCAATTGTTTTATCCGTTCTGTCATCGTATTTGGTCAAAAAGGCAAGGAATGCGGCATCTTTGTTACATGTATATCTCAATCCGTCGTTATATGGCGCCTGAGGTGGTATTTCATTACCGTGTTCATCTGTATATCCTAATGCTTTATTTCTGTATTCTTCCGTATCGGGATAGAACGATCCTATATTCCATACAACATCGAAGTTTCTTGCCCAGCGGTGCATTACACCTTTCTCGGCTCTGTAATCTTTGCTTTCGAATAGTTTATACCAATGATCGCGCATGCCGTACCATAGCCCGTTGAAGATATTTCCATTGCTGTCGTATATTCCGGCATAACCCACCGTATAAGCCATACCGAATTTAGGGTCTCCCGAAATAGACTGCAACATCCAGATATGTTCGGTCTTATTCCATGATTCTTTTTTCCACAGATTATCATAGGGCAGTAGGTCATATGTCCCGTACACTCCGTCCATCACCTGTTTAGCCTTATCACGCGCCAGCCCGTAATATTCCTTGTAATCGAAAGCGGCATATCCGGCAAGTTGCTTTTTTGCGAATCTTTTTGCCACCGGATTGGTATATACTTTTGTATCACCATTCATTACATAAGGGGTTCCTCCTTTTACAATAATCTCGTTTCCGGCCGGCATCGCACCCGATGCCATCGTAGCATATATCTTTGCCAGCAGGGAAGCCGCTGCGCCCGCTGAGGCACGGCCTTCAACAAATCCCGCATCCGTATTCTTATACATCATCGTTTCGGCATCTTTAAGCAATTCTATGATGTAGGCATAGACGTCTTCGATAGAAGAACGGGGGATATTTACTTCTCCGGTAGCATTTATCGATTCTTTGCGGATCGGAACCTCTCCGAAAGCCCGTACCAGAAGGAAGTAAGAATATGCCTTCAGAAAACGAAGTTCGCCTATAGCATTTTCTTTATACCTGGGGGTAACGTTGCTCATCTTATTTATATTTTCTATCGCATAGTTAGCCCTGTGAATAATGACGTATGGTTTCTCCCACATATTTTTGGTTTCATCGATAGACTGGAAATTTCCTGCCCCGAAACTTTTGAATGCCCAGTCGGGACCGCTGATATAATCACAATCGAAATCAAACGCAGTAGGGAAGATACTCCATCTGAACATATCATCTATAAGCAGATTGTATGTACCCATCACCCATTGAGTAGCGCCATCGTCCGAATCGGCAATATCGTTGGGTTGAACAAAATCGAATTTTTTCTCTTCCAGCATATCGTTACAGGACGGTATGGTCACTATAAGCAGTGCCCCCAGAAGAATTAACCGCACTGTATTGTAGATTTTATTTTTCATGATTCAAATAATTAAAATTATGTATTTAAAAACCGACTTTCAGCCCCAGCGAGAATGTCCTGCTCGAAGGATATGAGTTCAAATCCACACCACGTCTCGACATATCTCCGCCGAATGCATTCACATCGGGATCGAACCATTTATAGCCCGTAATAGTGAATAAATTGGTTGCACTGGCATACACCTGAACATCTCCTATAGCTTTGAATTTAGGATTGAAGGTATATCCTATATTCAGGTTTTTCAGCCTGAGATACGACCCGTCTTCCACATATCTGTCTGAGATTTTCCATTCGCGGGTATATCCGCCCGATATCGCTTTCGGCCATTCTGCGTTATCCCGGTTGTCCGGAGTCCATCGTCTTTCGTACGCCCAACGTGGGATATTGGCGATATTTGTCATTGTTATATCCATCAGATTGGCATTATACACATCATTCCCGACAGATCCCTGGAAGAAGAAACTTAAAGAAAATCCTTTCCAACGGAGATTATTTGTTATACCATATACGAAATCAGGGTTTGCGTCGCCAATGATGGTTCTGTCTCCGTGAGCCGTTATAGCTCCGTCGCCATCGAGGTCGCGGTATTTAATTTCACCTACCATACTCTTCACTACAGCATCAGCTGCGTTGGCATAAATGGGATTGGCACGCACCTCGGCTTCATTGTCATATAACCCATCCTCTACATAACCATACATGGCACCGATAGGAACGCCGTTACGCTGAATAAATACATTACTTGCGGCATACCAGAGAGGATCAGCAAACTGATCGCCTGCCAGTCCGCCGATTTCATTCTTATTGAAAGAAATGTTAGCATCGATATCCCAGCTGAAATCTTTGGTCGTTACAGCATAGAATTTACCTGTCAGTTCGAGTCCGTTATTCTTTACCCAGCCTGCATTAGACCACATATTCCTGAATCCTGAATTGGAAGGTATCGATACATTCTGTAAAAGATCTTTTGTCTTTTTATAATAATAGTCTGCTGTAAGGTTTATTCTTCCTTTAAGGAAAGATATATCGAGACCGGCATTATACTGGTCTGTAGTCTCCCATTTCAGGTTAGGATTGAGGGCTCCGTTGTACACGTCTTCAGAGAAACCACTAACCTGAGAACTGCCTATCGGATAATTATTTGTACCCAGTCTGGCTAAAGTCTGATAAGAATTGATCCCCTGATTTCCTGTTTGTCCGTAGCTCAACCTCAATTTAAGGTTATCAAATATATTCAGGTCTTTGATGAACTTCTCTTCAGAGATCCGCCAAGCCAGAGCTCCGGAAGCAAAATTGGCAAATTTATTTCCTTCTATAAACCTGCTCGAACCATCGCGACGGTAAGATGCGGTAACTATATACTTATCATTATAGATATAGTTTGCACGGCCCAGCAAGGATACCATTCTCGACATTCCCCTGCCCGATGAAGGAGTTTCTATAGTCAATGCAGACCCGATGTTATACGGTCCTGTTATATCCGTAGGCAGATTGTATCCGCTTACCGACTTATTACCCCAGTTTGCTTCTTCGAAAGTGAAACCGGCCACCACATTCAGGGCATGTACCTTATTAAAGGTCTTTTCGAAAGTCATAATTGACTCTGCCGTAGTTCCTTGCCACCAGTTGTCACTTTGCCCTATTCTTCCGTTTGTCGGCGGATAACCTTCCTGTGTCAGGCGGCTGTAGAATGTGTAACGGTTGTTTGCCGAATAGCTTAAACCCAGATTCTGACGGAATTTTAAGTAATCGGTAAATTTCACTTCTATATAAGATGAGCTGAATACATTGTTGGATCTCAGCTGGTCTGTAGTATTACGTACATATACATAAGGATTGGCAGCCAACCAGTTCAGTTCGTTCGATTCCTGACGGCCTACCAGAGGATCGTATGTAGGAGGAAAGACCAGTGCCGAACGAACCACAGAAGATTCGGATGAGTTTGTCTTTGCGAAATCCGTTATCGAATTCGTATAACTCAGGTTTGTACCCACCTCGAGCCAGCTTCTCAGCTTACGTCCCAGATTCGTACGCAACGAATAACGCTTATAAGCCGAATTCACAATAATACCCGTCTGATCCATAAAGTTACCGGAAAATGAATGCCATCCTTTATCGCTCGCACCGGAAACACTGATGTTATATTCCTGGCTATATGCAGTCTGGAAGATGCCGTCCTGCCAGTCGGTACTCATCACCGAAGTTGTATTTCCATACTGATCTGTACGCATACCCAGATTCTGGAAATCTTCCGGCCCGGGAAGGTATTTACCCGTATCGGTCAATATATTATTATTGGCATCATATCTGTACGACCATGCTCCCGGATATGGCAGCATAAAATAAGAAACACCATCGTAGAGTTTACGGTTGGTCACACCTTCATTCACATAACGAGCATAAGTCACCGGGTCGAGTACATCCATCTTCTTACTGCGATTGGACATACTGAAATTGGCCGTGAATTCTATTTTTTCAGAACCTAGTTGTCCTTTTTTTGTAGTAATCAATACAACCCCGTTTGCCCCGCGGGAACCATATATAGCTGTCGCCGACGCATCTTTCAATACTTCGATAGACTCTATGTCATGCGGGTTGATATTTGCCAATGCATTGGCTGTCTGGTTATTCCCGTTCTGCAAACCATTTGTCGGCATAGAGGCAACGTCGTATGGAACACCATCGACAATATACAACGGCTGCGAATTGGTCTTAAATGAGTTTGCTCCACGAACCAGGATACTGATTCCTGCTCCCGGAGCGCCATCGTTCTGTATAACACTGACCCCCGCCATCTTTCCTTGCAGCGCCTGATTGATACTGCTCATAGGATTTCCTTTCAGCAGATCATCGGCTTTCACCTGACCTACAGCCCCGGAAAGGTCTCTTTTCTTTACAGTACCGTACCCGATGACTACAACCTCGTCCAGGTTTATATTTTCATCTTCCATGGCAATGTTGATACTCTTTTCCGATTCCACTTTTACTTCCTGGCGTTTCATTCCAATGAGTGAAAATGTGAGAATATCACCTTTGTTAGCCTTGATTGAATAAAGGCCGTCGGCATCAGTCATTGTTGCCACTCTGTCTTGTGTGTGAACAGCAACTCCCGGCAATGGAGAACCATCTTTTGCATCCGTTACCAGGCCGGAAATCTGATATGCCTGTGCGAACGCCGCATACGGGATTATGCAAAGAAAAAATAATAGATAAAGTATTCTTTTCATAATTTAAGGTTTAGATTAAGAATATAGTTAGTAATTATTATTGGAATAATATTTTCCGCAAGAAACTTACATTACAAAAGTATCTATGTGATGCATAAAAAACAAATACTTTATTATCATATAATAATACTTTTTTTGCCAAAAAAAGATTGATTCGGAAAGTTGTTATTTTGCTATTGGATGTAATTGCCTTACTGTCAATGTTTGTTGTTTTATTATTTGTAATATCAATTTAACATTATTGGTATTATTTTTCATTTAAAAGGATAAAAAAGTATTACAACGAGATAAATAAATACTTGTCTCTTCAAGGGGATCTATTGTATTTTTGTAATATCATTTCTAATATTATCTAATACCCTCTAAAAATGAAATTTTCTTTATTATTTATTGTCTCCATATTTATATTATATGGATGTAAAGGGCAAACATCGGATAGCCGTTTTATTACCATAGCCGAAAATGGCCAGTTTCTAAAAAACGGGGAGCCTTATTACTATATAGGTACTAATTTCTGGTATGGAGCTATTCTTTCTTCCGAAGGTGAAGGCGGAAATAGGGTGAGGCTCGAAAAAGAACTGGACTCGCTTTCGGCTATTGGAGTTGACAACCTGCGTATACTTGTAGGTGCCGACGGGATAAATGGAATAAAGGCAAAGGTGGAACCTACTTTGCAAACTTCGCCGGGTGTTTATAACGATACCATACTGGCAGGGTTAGATTTTCTGCTGGCAGAGATGGGCAAAAGGAATATGTCGGCCGTTCTTTTCCTGAACAATTCGTGGGAGTGGTCGGGAGGATACAGCCAATATCTTGAATGGGCGGGGAAAGGCAAAGCACCCATTCCCGCAGTAGATGGCTGGAATGCTTTTTCTGAATATGTAAAGCAATATCAAAAGTGTGATTCATGCAAGACTTTATTTGCCAACCATGTCGAATATATTGTTACACGTACAAACCGCTACACTAATAAACGATATATAGATGATCCGGTGATAATGTCGTGGCAGATAGGTAATGAACCTCGTGCGTTTGCCGAAGAGAACAAGGTCTCTTTTGCTTTATGGATAAGTGATGTTGCCCGCCAGATAAAAAAACTCGATCCTAATCATCTGGTATCGGTAGGAAGCGAGGGGTATCAGGGCTGTGAAGGTGACATCCAGCTATGGGAACTGATACATTCGTACAAAGAGATCGATTATACGACTATTCATATCTGGCCTTACAATTGGGGATGGGCAAAGAAGGATGACCTGAAAGGTACATTGGAATATTCGAAAGAGCAAACAGGCATATATATTAAGAAGCACCTCAGCATCTCGTCCAAATATAAAAAGCCTATGGTTATAGAAGAATTCGGGTATCCCCGTGATGATTTTGAATTTGCAATAGCTTCTCCTGTAATTAATAGGAATGAATATTATACTTATGTATTCGATTTGGTCAAAGATAATTATAATAATAAAGGAATGCTGGCCGGTGCCAATTTCTGGGCGTGGGGCGGATTTGCCAGGCAAAATAAACAGCATATATTCTGGGAAAAAGGGGATGACTATATGGGCGATCCGGCTCAGGAAGAGCAAGGGTTATATTCGGTATTCCATTCTGATAATACAATAGATATAATTTTCGGATTTAATAAGGAAATGCAGAGTAAAAAATAAAACAAATAAAACTGTATATTATGTATAAACGAGTATTACTACAACTTATATTAATCAATTTATGGCTCGCCTCCAGTGCTGCGATTTACAATGTAAAAGATTTCGGCGCGTTGAATGATGGGAAAACACTTACTACTATTTATATACAAAAAGCTATAGACCAGTGTAGTTATGAAGGTGGAGGAGTAGTATATGTGCCAAAAGGAAACTACCTTGTAGGTACAATCAATTTAAAATCGGATGTAGAATTCAGATTCGAAACCGGAGCCACATTAGTTGCTACTACAGACCTGTCACAATATCAGAAAGATAACAATGGCCTGGCAGGTGTATTTTATACAGAGAATGCAAAAAACGTATCTATCACAGGAAACGGAAAGATATTCGGACAGGGAATGGAATTTATGTATGCAGATAGCGCAAAAGTTATCAGTGGGGATGTCCTTAATTATGTGCGTCAGAAAAATGATTTCCGGAAAGTGTCTGCAGGGCTTGGAGACGGTCCGGTATATCCTAAAGACAGGTTTCAGCAAATGATAATATTCAGCAACTGTTATAATGTTACATTATCGGACTTCGAATGTGTCGACGCACCTTACTGGACATTCCTTATCGTGCATTGCGACAGGGTAAAAGTAAGCGGTTTGTCGATTAATAATAACCTGCTGATTCCCAATAGCGACGGGCTGGACATTATATCCAGCAGCAATGTGAATGTTTCGGACTGCATTATCACCTGTGGCGATGATGCCATCGTGTTAGCGGGTTATGCACACCACTTTGGTGATCCGGGATTTAAAGATATACGCAAACCATCGAAAAATATTAATATATCCAATTGTGTACTTCAATCACGTTCGAGTGGAATAAGAATCGGTGGATGGGATCAAAACCATATGTCTAATTATAATTTCAATAATATAACAATCTTTGATTCCAATTGCGGAATCAATATTACAGTGCGGGATTCAGGTTCGGTACAGAATATGAACTTTTCCAATATAAATATAGAGACAAGGCTGCATACAGGTGACTGGTGGGGACAGGGTGAACCTATCAAAATATCGGCGATGAGAGGCGTGCCGGATAATCCTGTCGGGATCGTTAAGAATATAAACTTTTCCAATATTACATGTGTAGCAGAGAATTCAATATTAATGTATGCTTCGGATGAGACTAAACTGGAGAATATAACATTCAATAATTTCGATTTTATTCTAAGGAAAAGTGCATTGGAAAAGACCAGCGGCGGGAATTTCGATCTCAGGCCAAATACTGTATCGGGAAAAGAGATATACAAGTCCAATATCCCCGTTATTTACATAGAAAATGCTCAAAATGTATATTTTAATCAAGGGAATATAGGTTGGGATGCTACAGACGCATCTTATTATACACATGCGATTGAAGCTATAAAGGTAAATAACATGAAGTTGAATAATATGACAGCCGTTTCGTCTCCTTCCAATCCGAAGCTACCGGCTATTTCATTAACAAATTGTACACAAGTATCTAACAATATATTGAAAAGAAAATAACATATTCAAATAAATAAGAACTATGACTAACAAGATATTTTTTATTATTTTATTTTTCAGTTTTTGTATAACATCAAACGCCAAGATTTATAATATAATTGATTATGGTGCAAAAAATGATGGAGTAACACTAACTACCGCCCAGGTACAAGAAGCTATAAATGAATGTCACAAAGAGGGTGGGGGAATAGTACATGTACCGTCCGGGACTTATCTTGTGGGGACTATCAATTTAAAATCAAATGTGGAATTTAACTTCGAAACCGGAGCCATATTGAAGGCGACAACCGATCTTACGCAGTATCAAAGGCATAACAGGGAATTGGCCGGGATATTTTATACCGAGAAATCCGAAAATGTATCTATCACCGGAAATGGCAGGATATTCGGGCGAGGCATGGAATTCATGTATGAAGGCAAGGCAAAAACAATAGGTGACGATCAAAAAGTATTTACTCGCCAGAAAGAGAATTTCAGAAAGGTTTTTAGCGGTCTGGGCGATGGGCCATTGTATCCAAAAGACAGATTTCATCAAATGGTTATATTTAGCGAATGCACAAATGTGACACTTTCCGACTTTGAATGTATCGACGCGCCTTATTGGACAATATTGATTGTGCATTGCGACAGGGTTAAAATTACCGGACTGAGTATAGATAATAATTTATTGATTCCCAATGGCGACGGAATCGATATTATTTCTTGCAGTAATGTAAATATGTCCAATTGTATTATTACCTGTGGTGATGATGCTATTGTTGTAGCCGGATATGCTAATCATCACGGTGATCCCGGATTCAAGGATATAATGAAACCGTCGAAAAATGTTAATGTGTCGAACTGTGTCTTACAATCCCGTTCCAGCGGGATACGCATTGGGGGACATGATCAGAATCATATGTCAAACTATAATTTCGACAATATCGTCATATATGATTCGAATCGCGGTATAAATATTTCTGTAAGTGATACCGGATCGGTACAGAATATGAACTTTTCCAATATACATATAGAGACAAGGCTGCATACAGGTGACTGGTGGGGACAGGGGGAACCTATAAATATAACTGCTATGATGCTGATACCGGAAAAGCCAAATATCGGAATTATCAAAAACCTCAATTTTACAAATATCACTTGTGTAGGTGAAAACTCAATTGTAATGATTGCATCGGATGATACACGAATACAAAATGTGACATTCAATAACTTCGACTTTGTATTGAGAAAAAGTGCCTTGGAAGAAGTAGCCGGGGGAAACTTTGATTTAAGGCTGAATGCAAACAGGGAAAAAGAACTTTATCAGTCAGATGTACCTGTGATATATCTTGAGAATGTAGAGAATATATATTTCAACCAGGGGAATATAGGCTGGGATAAGGTAGAGAAGCATCATTACACATATGCTATCGAGGCAAATAAAGTGAAAAATATGAATCTGAATAATATGACCGCTGCACCTTCTCCATCCAATCCTAAATTGCCTGCTGTGTCTTTAAAAAACTGTGAAAGAATAACAAATAATATACTCAAATAGGTTAGGTTTGCATTTATATGCCCAGTAATGTTTATAAAGGAAGAAGCATGAATCTTAGATACAGGTTCATGCTTCTTTTTATATTTTTCTTATACCTATAAGAAAAACCTCGATTCCTTATAGTTTTCTCTGAATTCGCGCGGAGTACAACCTTTTTTCTTTTTAAAAATCCGGTTAAAATTGGAAAGATTATTAAATCCGCAAACCATACATATCTCCATAATACTATAGGTTGTATCCACTAACAGGCGTGTGGCATGTCCCAGACGTATGTCATTTAACGAATCGATAAAATTTCGTCCTGTCCTTTTCTTTATAAAACGGCTGAATGCTACCTCCGTCATACCTACAAGGTCAGCTACGTCGGCCAGTCTTATTTCTTTATTGTAATTCTCCAGCATGAAGTTGTATGCCCGTTCTATCCTCCGGCTATCGTAACTTTGTTCGTGAGATTTAAACGAACGGCTCGAAAGTTCACGCATGGGGGAAAGTGAGAGATCATATAATATACCAAACAATTTTAAGACCGAATGCGCACCTTGGGCCTCCGATGCGAGAGAATATAACCGTTCTCTCATTGAGGTAATGGTTTCCTGAGAAAAAACCACACCAAACTGCGCTTTTTCGAACATTTCCTTTACCGTGCGGAACTGGTTTTTTTGCAATAAATGCTCGTTCAATAAATCTCCGTGAAATTGTATGGTAATCTCTTTTATTTCTTCCGATTCGCACTTATTGTTTAACCATGCATGTTCGAGGTTGGGGCCGGTTATGAGAGCTAGTTCCAGATTTTCTATATCTTCCATGCTATCACCAACGACACGTTTGGCACCGGCACCGTTTTCGATGAAATTCAATTCATATTCGGCATGTATATGTACCGGATATGTAAACTCTTTCTTTGTTCGCGTAAAAATCATGAAGCAATCTCTTTCCGAAAGAGGTGTCACTTCTCTGAGTACAGATTCCATAGGTATATAGTTTGATAGCAAATATAAGAATTTTATGGTGTAAACAGAAGAAGGTATAAGCTTTAACATGACGTATAATTATGGTGTCGTTTTTAGCATAAAATAACAATTGATTTAACTATGCAGGGAGATAAAGTCTGAAAGATATTTCAAATATTGTATATCTTGCCAAGAATAAAAGTGAGATTGATCAACATTTGTCAATAGTCTAGCCTGAGTATGTCTAATGCTCGTTTTTGAACCGTTTGATTGAAAAAAAAGATTAATAATTGATTCTAATTATTTAGTAATGTCAAAAAAAGTAAAAATATAATATGTGCGGCTCGTTATTTGCATTGTCTGTCTCTTGGATTCATTTACTGACATTATTAATGGCTTGAATGTCATAAATGAAATATATAATATGCTAAATGCTATAAAAGAAAATTATACTTTGATAATAATCACAAAATGTACGCTTCGAAAGTATCTGTATCTATAATTTTGCGACAAAATTAATATTGCTATATTATAATGACTTTACAGGGTTTAAGGATTGTGTAAATGGGGGTGTTGTTAAGTAAATAGTCTTTTCTATAGTTTATTTATAAACAGATTAAAAGGAAATTAAATCATGAATGTAGGAATAAATTCGATGAAAGAGACAAGTGCGCATGACAGATTAATCAGGACGATACGGACTGCAATTACAGAAAAAGAGAATTTAACAAAATCAGAAAAAGAAAAAGTCGCTTCCGTATTAGGTGACATCTTATGTTTGGGGAAAGAATCAGTTTATAGAAGACTCCGGGGAGAAGTAAGATTTTCGTTCGAAGAAGTAGCTCAGATATCGCAGGCATTAGGCTTTTCTGTCGATAATATCATAGGTTCGCAAGTGGATAAGAAGGCTATATTTGAGTTGAATCTGGTAGATATGACTCATATAAATATAAATTATGCCAAGAGAATAGAGGAATATGTAGCATTAGCTTCCAAATTTGGAGCATTAGAAAACTCAACATTCAAATGTGCATTTAACAGTTTGCCTTTTATATTTTTTCTTCACTACGATAGTTTGGCTAAATTTCGCCTGTTTAAATGGTCTTATCAGATTATGAGGGTTCAGTCATTGCCATATAAGGATTTTATGATAGAAAAAGAATTGACTAATGCTCACCGTGCATTTGTATCCGAAATACGGAAAGTGAAAAATTCTCAAATAATAATTAATCACGATATGTTTGCCTCAGTGATAAGGGAGGTGAAATATTTCTATGATTTGAATCTCCTTGATGCGGAAGATGTGGAACTTATCAGAGCTGAACTAAATGAAGTGATATCAGAAATAGAAAATATATCGATTTCGGGGATTTATAATAATACCGATTCTAATATTGCAGTATATTTATGTAATATAGATATTGATGCAACTTATTTGCTCCTGGAGAGCAATAATACTTCTCGTTCGCATATTGCATTATATGGTATAGGTGGGATCAATTCTCTTGATCCAAGTATCTGTAAAAGTCATGCATTGTGGATTGAATCTCTGAAGCGATATTCTACACTTATAACATTCGGCGGGGAGATTCAAAGACATAAGTTTTTTCAGGAACAACGAAAATTGATAAACTCAAAATTATCTACGACTTGAATTGTTTATGCCCAATTATTTTAATATCACAATTACAAAAATGCAAAATAATGGAATATTTGAAAGGTGAATGCAATATCTGCCCGAAAACTCTTCTTGGATATTAAAATAGAAAATAAAAAAGAGCCCATTGCTCATATTTTGTACCTTTTATGAATAGGGTATTGTCTATTTTTGTACATATAAGTAAAAGAAGAATAGAATAAAAGTTTATAAGGAGGAAAATAGCTAATTTATAATTAGCTACTGTGTAGTTTTGTAAAGTTTGTGTTAAGGTGAAATCCGTGGGTCGGGATGGTTCGCGGATTTTCAATTGTATAAATTAAAAAATAAGAATATTTATAGCAAGAGAAAAGCCTTTGATCACATATCCTTCTACATTTTCCGGCTTTTATGAATCTGAAATTTATTTGACAAGGTTTTACCTGAAGATACCAAAATATTTGAAATGAAAAATAACTAAAAATATACTTTTTTAAAGTAATAAATAAAGATCTGTCAACCCATCGGGGTATGCCCATCATTGATTATCCGGGTATTTGAGATATACACCTATTATATAGTTTATGACGTGGAGAATTTAATGGTCGTGATGACCATAAGATTTGTTTTTATGTATATACATTCGTATATACTTATTGTCTTCCAAAACCTGTGAGTCGGGATGATTCGTAGGTTTTTTTATTCTTCATTTGTTGATTCGCATATTATAAGAAAGATAAATACCCGGTATATATATTTTCAGGAAATCCGTTTTGCAATTTTTCTCTTATCTCACCAGTAAATCGCAATATGACTTTACATTTGATTATCCGGTCTTTTTTTAAGTATCAATCATATATATGATATCTATAATCGATAAATGTGTTCTATAAGTGTTTGATTTATAATATACTAAAAGAGTTTGAATAGCTAGTCTCTGTTTCTGCATTATTCATTTGTTAAATTCATTATTGTATGTTTTATGTAAGTTAAAAAACATATAACGGGAATGTGTGGAAGTGAAATTGTGTCAATAATGATTATTCTGTGCCAGGATGGAAAAAGAGAAAATCGCAACCTTAAAATACTATAAAAATGTACCATAAATAAGGTCATATAGATAGATATTTGTAGAAAGAAATATAGCATGGATACATTGCCTTAATGATTGATTATAAATATATAACAAAAGAATGATGTGACGATTTCTTTAATTATATAATGTATATGATTTGTTAAGAAATAGATATTGTCAATATTAAGCGTACGAAGATTTTTTCTAAAAGTTGCATATAATAATGTAACTATAAGTTGATATGCATTATTCCGGATTACTCCTGCTGTATATTTCTTTAGTGAAGGACAAAAAATAATATAAACGTAGTGTCATAACATAAATATATAAATAAGAATGTAGAGCTTCTTTCATAGGGTAAGAAGTAATAACCTGATAATTATTATATAATATAAGAAAATGAATAATAGTCAAACATTAAGAAAAATCTGTCTGGTTGTTTTGATTTTTACGAGCTTTTATTCTGTAAGCAGATCACAGGAAGTAGGCGTAAAAACCAATCTGGCTTATTGGGGCACTACTACTCCCAACTTAGGCCTGGAGTTTGGGTTGGGTAAGAAAAGTACACTGGAAATTGCCGGGGGATTAAACGTCTTTGAGTTTTCTGATAACAAGAGTTTTAAGCACTGGCTTATCCAACCCGAATATCGGTGGTGGTTTTGTGAGACCTTTAATGGTCACTTTTTGGGGCTGCATGCACATGGTGCGCAATTCAATGCCGGAGGATTGGATATCCCTGTCGGCCGTCTGGATGTCTTTAAGGATAAACGTTACGAAGGATACCTTTATGGCGGGGGCATAAGCTATGGTTACCAGTGGGTCTTGTCTAACCGGTGGAATTTCGAATTCAATATAGGTGCGGGATATGCCCGCATTCATTACGACGAGTATCCATGTACAAATTGTGGAACCAAATTAGATGAAGGCAATTACAATTATTGGGGTATAACCAAAGTGGGCCTTTCTTTTATTTATTTCTTAAAATAGGAAGCAATGAAGAAGAAAATTATATTAAAGTCATCCCTGTATATATTATTAACAATATTCTTTACACCTGCTTATTCGCAGGTCCGGACCGAAAAAATACAAGTATCGGCAGAACGTTTTGCCAGGCAGGGTAATCAGGTTCTGGTCTCTATGGATATAGTTATTCCTGAAGAGATGGATGTTAAGAGAAATGACATGGTTATCCTTACACCTGTTCTCAAGTCCAATGAAAATAATATGGATTATCTTAATCTTCCGCCTGTAGCTGTAACAGGAGGTTTGCGAAATAAAATTATAAACCGTAAAAATAAACTTGGGGGTGATCTGCCTTTCGAAACACAACCGGAAACGATTCTTAAGAGAAAGAATAAAACGGAACAATCAGTCAGTTACAGTGTAGACGTTCCTTACAAATCCTGGATGGACGATGCATCTTTGGTGATTGAAAAGAATGTGTCGGGATGTGCAAACTGTTCCGAACCTGCAGGTGATCAGCTGATCGCGCATAATATATTGCCTAAGAAAGATCCGGAATTGTATAAACTTACATTCATTGTGCCTGAAGTAGAGCCTGTTAAAGCTCGCAGCGATCGTCATACGGCGACCTTTAATTATATCGTCGACCGGTACGAACTATTACGTGACTACAAGAATAACTCACGGGAATTTGCTCAGGTGGATAGTGTGATCGGTGAAATAAGGGACAACAAAGACTTGGAGATTACAGAGTTTAGTGTAGCCGGATATGCTTCGCCGGAAGGGGGATTTGAGCATAACCGGAAACTGGCGGAAAACCGGGCTAACTCATTTGCTGATTATTTGGTTACTAAGTTTGGCGTACCACGTAATAAGTTTACAGTTGATGGGATGGGAGAGGACTGGCCCGGATTGCGGAAAGCTGTAGCATTATCCTCATTGGCAGATAGACAAGCTGTATTGGATATTATTGATAAAGTTTCAAATCCGGATGCACGCGACGGGGAACTTTTAAAGCTTTCGGGTGGTGATACTTACCGTACATTGCTCAACAACTATTATCCGGCATTGCGCCGTACCGAATATTCTATCGCATATGTAGTACGTGCATTTAATGTAGAGGAAGCCAGACAGGTAATCAAAAAGAACCCTAAGCTGCTTAGTCTGAACGAAATGTATCTTGTGGCAGAGAGCTATCCGTCCGATAGCAAAGAATTCAGAGAAGTATTTGATATAGCTGTCAGGCTATATCCTGACAGTGAAATAGCCATTATGAATTCGGCTGCGGCAGATATTGAAAGTAAAAATCTGGATGCAGCTATCGAACGATTGAAAAAAATAGAAGACAAACCTCAATCCTGGAATAATCTTGGAGTTGCATATATACTCAAAGGTGACTCAGAGAAAGCTGTAGATTATTTTAGAAAATCAGCAGACTACAAGGACCCGAATGGAAAAGCAAATTTAGAAATAATAGAGAAATCAATTGACACAAAATAGAAAGTGCATAATAAATCTTATGAGAATAATTCTTTAAAAATGAATAGAAAATGACGATTAGTAAATTATTTATGATTGGTGCTGTAGCCCTGACTCTGGGATTTACAGCATGTAGCAGTGACGATGACATTACATCATCGACCGGGGAAAAGGAAGCGAACACAAACGTGAGTGTTACATTAAGTATGTCTTTGAGCGGAAACCAGAATTCAACTAAAGCTGCTGGTTTACCGGAAGATTATAATTATCTTGATGAATGGGCGGGAAAAGATAAAATTGAGAAAATAGCAATTTATCTTGTAGATGGAACTACAGTGACAATGAAGCCTTTCGCAGTAGGTACTGATTATTTATTGACAAAGAATGGAAATCAGGTTGTTTTAACACCACAGACATCCGCAGCTATTAAAACATCGGCAGGTATTAAAAAAGTTTATGTACTGGTGAACGGAACATCGGATGTTGAGGCTGCTTTGGCTGCGACTCCTGCCGATGCATTCGAAAACGCTTATAAAACACTGGCCTTAACTCTTGCCAACTCAGGTACAGACCTTGCCGTAAGTACATCAGCTGAAAAACTGGCTAAGAAAAACGGTATTGTTGATGAAACGATTGTAATGACTAATACTGCCGAAATTACAATTAATGTTGCGCCTAATATAACTGAAGTTCAGACAATCTCAGGAGGCCAGAACCGTGCAAGTGTGAATGTGGAAAGAGCTGTTGCCCGTGTAATGGTAACCACTGAAAATGATACTTATGATATAAAATCGGGAGCAACTACTTTGGGGACTGTTTCTGATATAACATGGGTACTGGCTCAGGGAGAGAACTCTTTATTCGTTCAGCGCAAAGCAGATTTCGCTACACCTAATTTCGGATGGTCGCCTGCTACAGATGCAGCATATATAAGTGATGCAGGTAGTAAATATGATTACTCAGGCTTGTTCGAAGCATATGATCCTGCAACTCAGTTTGGAGGAACGGCAGTACCGACAATGGCTGATTATAATACCGATCCTAAAGGAACTGTAACTGCTGATCTGGATGCTCAACTTTCAGGTAAGTTCATATTACCGAATACACATACTATTGGTGTTGCGGAAGCATCAAACTACAAGAAAGGAAATACTGCTTATGTCCTTGTAAGGGCTAAATTTACACCTGGTGTGTTTATCGATGGAGGTTCGTATACTGCTGGGGATGACTTCTATGTAGGTGCAAACGGAAGATTCTACATATCTTCGGATAATGCTGTTGATCCGGCCAAAGGCGGCGTTGTAGGACAGACAGTAGCTAAATATGTCGGTGGCAAAATACTATACTATGCATGGGTGAACCCGGATAATGTTCCAAACTGGTATAATTCACCGGTAGTAAGAAACAATGTTTACCATGTTCATATTACAGGCTTTAAAAATCTTGGAACTAATTGGAATCCGCTTTATCCCGAAGATCCGAACAGTCCTACTCCATCAAATCCCGATCCAAAACCAAACGTACCAGGGGTAACCGAACCGGAAAATCCGATTGATCCGACTGATCCGTTGACTTCTCCCGAAACATGGATGAGTGTCGATGTTACTGTTCTTCCTTGGACTCTACATTCTTACAAAGTAGATCTGGGTATCTGACTATTATAGAATATCTGATATGTAAAATACAGCCGGAGGACGTATTTAGGCTTCCTCCGGTTATTAAAACAAACATCAATTAATTAAAAATGAAACGGATGAAGAATTTGCGAATCAGGATTATGATGACATTGTTCGCGCTGGGAACAGTTTTATGGAGTTGCGATTCCCTTATCTACAATGATCTGGCGGATTGCCCCCAGGGTGTTTATGTAAAATTCTATTCCATGACTCCATGTGCGACAGACTCTGCTTTCATTGGTAATGTTTCATCGCTTACAGTGTTTGCATTCGATGAAGAAGGAATATTGGTGACTTCAGTAAACCAGCAAAATGTCACTCTCGACCGTGATTTTGAAGTTCTTATGCCGGTTTCCAATGGTAATTATTCATTCATAGCGTGGGCTGGTGTCAATGAAAAATTCAACAGGAGCGCTTTTACTCAAAAGGTAACAACCAAGAAGGATGTGATGTTAGCTATCAACTCCACAAATAGTATAGCGGCCCGTTTAGCGACTACAGAACGTATCTGGCATGGAGAAAGTCCGATTGTTTTTCTTCCTGATCCTGAAGAATACGGTTCTTTATATAAGCACACGGCTGTTAATCTGCATGAACTGACCAACAGGGTAAATATTATTGTAGAGTTCGATGAGGCTACAATGAAGGGTTACGATCCGCAAAAGCTGCATGTAGCCGTTTCTTCGGCTAACGGAATAGTACGCATAGATGGTACGATGCCTCTTAATACTCCGGTATTAACATATCCTGCAGTTGAAACTAAATTCGCCGATAATTCGGCAACATGGAATTATTCCATGCTCGGGCTTGTTACCGGATACAATAACAAACTTAAAATAACTTATACAGGTAACGATAAAGAAGAACTTGTTTTTGACGGAGACCTCATTGCCAGTATTTTGTTGAGAACTGTAGAGGGTGGAATTAACCTGAATTGTGAGAATGATTTCACTGTCAAATTCGTGATAAAAGATTATTGTTCAGAATGCTGGACACATTTTAGCTGTGCTATTTATGTAAATAACTGGCTTGTACATAGCTATAAAACAGAATTGTAAATCTAAGCTGTCGGGCTTAAATAATCGATATGATTATGAGATTGAATTTATTATATGTAGCACTTATTGGAATGCTGGTTTCTTTTTCAGCATGCGAATCACAGATCTACGATAATCATCAGGATATAGATAATGAGACGGGTAAAGAACCTCAGGTTTTCCTGTCGATAACTAAAGCACAGGCTGCAGGGTTGGAATCTTTTAATGCTGATGTTGTGGACTATGAGGACCGTGTGCATGATCTTGCCATGCTGGCTTTCGATTCATCAACCGGAGTAAAAGTCTGTGAATTCTTTGATGAAGAGATACCGTTTACTGATAAGGAAAAAACTTTTACGGTTCAGATGACGGCGGGGCAGCGTGATTTTTACTTTGTGGCCAATATGCCAATGGATGACCTGAAAGGCATCACTACCAAATCGGCTATGGACGCTTATATGAATGCCTTTAGCGAATTGGATGCCGATTTATACCTGAACGCACAGGAATCGAAAGGCTTTCCTATGTCGAGAGTATATCTGAACCAGGCTATTACAGAGGGAGGTAATATTTATTCTCCAAAACCTTTCTATCCTGATGGGGAAGAAAGGGTAAAACTTATCCGTGTAGTTGCAAAGCTGGAAGTACAGATCGAAGGCTCTGAAATCAGTTCCGGCGTAAAAAATATATATTACAAAAATGCAAACAGGAAATTTAGCCTTATATCACCGGCGACTCCTGTTACTCCTGTTTATTATGAAGATAAACCTTTGAAAAAAGTAGGAAATAGATATATCTATTATATGCCTGAAGCTTTGATGACGGCTCCCGATTGGTCGGTCCTGGCCGATCACAAACCGATTAATTACTTTTTGATTGAGACTCTCGATGGTGCTTTCTATGAAATACCGATCATAACGGATAGCCGTACGATAACCGACACAGATTATTTATCTTTTGCTACCGGGCAGCAGACTGATAAGCCGGATTACAATATTTACCGTAACCGCCATTATTCCTATATTATCAGCAAACTGCGTGCCATAGAAATCATCTATAGCCTCGATCCGTGGCAGGTTAAACAAAGCTCGGCCTATATGGGATACGGATATAATGTTACTGTGGATGAGGATGGAAAGGTCACAATCGGTAATACGGTAGAAGCATGTACCCCTCATGCAGTCAGATTAAAAACCATAACTCCTTTTAAGTTTTCTGATGGTACGGACGAAAAAGACTTTGATAGCCTGGACACTGTAGCATCAGCCGATTATCAGTTGGGGACTATACCTGCCGCAGGCCAGTCGTATCTGGAGGTATGGTATAATGATAATCTTGTTAAAACCTTTATCAAATAAGAGAAAAGAAGTATGAAAAGAATAGTATATATATCATTGCTTTTAAGTATGTTCTTTGTTGCCTGCTCCAATGAGGAAACTACAGATACTGCCTTAGAGAATAATAAGATTGAGTTATCTTTCAGCATAGATAATTACGTCACAAAACAGACAAAGGCGGCTGATGCGGGAACTGTGGAAGAACAACGTATAGATGATTTATACTTGTTCCTCTTTCCTACGACAGGTTCACAAACCTTGAAAAAGTATTATGTCAATACTGCAACTTTTACCGGAGGCTCATGGAACAGTAGCAATAGTAAGGTCTCATTAAACCTGACTCAGGCCGAAGCCGGTAACAGGCAGGTTTATATTATAGCGAACTGTTCTTCAATCAAGACGGGTCTTGATGCTGTGGCCTCATTAACAGGGCTGCAATCAGTTCTGAACGAAACGTCCCAACCTTGGTCGGATAATATAACTACACCTATATTAATGTCGGGGAGTAAAACTCACGATTTTAATTCTAATTTCCAACTGAATAATGTACCGCTAATCCGTGCCGTAGCTAAGGTGCAGCTTAATGTCAAACTATCGGCGGAGCATCAAAGCAGCCCTCTGTTCAACACTATAGCGCAGTATAATTATAAATTTATTGACTTTGACAAGAATACATATGCGTTGAAGCGAGCATCTAAACCGGATAATTTAGTAAGTTCTTCTGATTGGGTGGCATGGCAGGCTGGCGGAACTGTATCATCATACAATCTGGAGAACGGGAAGGTTACGGAGTTGATCGTTACCACTTATATCAATGAGCGTGATAATGCAGGAAGTGCGATAGAAATAAGTATTCCTTATCAGGGCTCAGGTCCATTACCTCCGCCTGAATTCGGAAATGAAACCTATAAGTTGTTATTGCCTGCGAAAATAGAGCGCAACCATTGGTATATATACGGTATGGAAATCTGAGAATAATATCTGAGTAATAGTTTAAATCTTGATATAACAGGCTTTGGCCGGTCATGTTTCAAGTACAAAAAATATCAACAATATGAATTATATTAGCAATCGCTTTTTGTTTTTTATTCTGCTGTTTATAAGTCTCTTGCCATTGGTCGGAATATATGCGGACGGATCAAAGGATCTATATCCAAGCGGCACAACAGGCAATAGGGCATATTTAAGATCCAATACAGGAGTTACTGAAAACTGGCCTTTTCCTAACAGGGGAACACATTTTGTATATGCAGAGGTTGGAGAAACCATTACTTTAGCATCGAGTGCTCAGTCCGGTACCACTAAACGTATTAGATTATACGCACCTAATGGTAATGAGGTTACATTAACTGTTGCTAATAACCAGGGAAATATAGCTGATAGAAATGCCGAATTAGCCGGGCCGCGCAGAGTGGGGCAGGCTGCCGGTGATAACAGGTATTTACCTATCTATTATACTGTGCCGGCAGGAGCAGCAGGTATTTACAAAGTTGAATTTGATGGAACAGGAAACAATAGTGGAAGTGTAACAGGAGCGGCTACCAGCTTATCTCAACCGTCCAATTCAAGTTATGTGGCAGGATGGGATGTATCTGTGATTAACACTACTAATACAGACTTCATAAAAGGGCGGGTGTATACCAATGTACTGAATATGTCGGTAGCATCATCTACTACAACAGGGTTCTACGGACTAGTATATGTACTGACTAAAGATGGCTACACCTACCGGGTAAATAATAATGGGAATAATGGTATTTATTTCACTTTCTTTGTTAATAACAATGGTTTCGTAAATGCGACAACAAAAGTTCCCATATATAAAAGTCTGAATACTACTACAGGTATTGGAAATCAGGTTCACGACCCGAATCTGGCAGATACAGATGTTAGTATTACACATAAATTATTCTATACTCAGCCTAGCGCCGACCTGCCTTTAGATGTAGAAGTCAGTGGAGCTGTCCCGGGAGGGAAAACCTGGCTGAAAAATACGATTGTAGTGCCTAAAGTTGAAGAGGTTAAGGTTCTGGGGACAGATAATACAGAGGGACAGATATCGTCGAAGGGCGGATATATAAGATTTAAGACCGAATCTCAGGGAACGTTTACGATAAAGATAGAAAGTACAGGCACTCCCGCCTTTACTACCCGGCATATGTATGGGGCAGCCAAAATAGGTGAAAATAGTGTATATTGGGATGGAAAAGACGGGGATAATATTCCTATTCCGGCAGGGCATGTACCTGCAAAAATAACAGTGCAATTGCAAGGTGCAGAGGTGCATTTTCCCTTCTTCGATATGGAGATGAATCTGAGAGGAACAATCATCGAATTATTAGATCACAATAATTTAAATAATGTATTATCCGATATTGTTTATTGGGACGATTCGAATATAACAATTAACAGTAATAATAATAGCGGTAGCAGTTCCAGTCCGGTAAATAACAGCCATCTGCCACCTACTAACAGTAGTGGTATCTCCAGTAACAGTAATGGACATAAATGGGCAGTAGGGATTTCGAATGCATCCTATGGGTTTGGAAACGAGAAGTCTATAGATACATGGACATTTATAAAAGGAGAGGAGAAAACGATAGAAACGGCCGTTACTATAAAAGAAGCCGATCTTCAGGTGTCATCTGTTACCGTTGATAAAAGCTCTGTCCGGCTGGAAGAGGAAGATATAAACGGAGATTATAATCCGACAATATTATCCTACACTGTAAAGGTTAAGAATAATGGTCCCAGTGATGTCGTAGGCGCGCCTTTTACATTTACTCTTCCAAAAGGATTTGATGGCACGGGTTATACAGCTGTTTTCAATGGCAATGGTTGTGGAACGGAATCGTTAGCTATAGTTTACGATGCAGTTAAACGCCAGTATTCATCCTCGCTTAATTTGCCCGATGGCTGTGAAATAACATATACATTCCAAGCTAAAGTTACACTCGATGCAGATCCGGGGAATAATAATGCGGTGGCAACCATTCTGCGTCCGAATGATGTTACAGACCCCGATGCTACTAATACGAGCGATCCTGCCAATCCGGTTGCTCCGGCAAATGCTGAAAATCCATATGATCTTACTCTGTGGTATGTACTCCCTACTGACCCATATTTTGAATGTGCAAATAATGGAAAGGGTGGAAATTGTAACAATATCAAAGGGGTGATGGTAAATCTGATACGTGAGACTGATCTGGCTATTGAAAAAACGGTAAATGAATCTAATCCGGAGGTCAGCGATTTTGTCACTTTTACTCTGAAAATTACAAATCATGGACCACACAGTGCATCTAATATAATAATAGAAGATATTCTCCCCAATGGCTATACTCTCGGCTCTATAAATAATGGGGGAACAAGTGCCGGAAATACTATAACATGGAATATTACATCTTTGGCTAAAGAAGCAAATATCTCTGTCAGCTTTACTGCAAAAGTAAATGCTTCCGGAAGCTATTTAAATACGGCCTCTGTCTCTGGTGACGGAGTAGATCCCGAACCGGATAATAACACCGATACGGAAACAGTTGTCCCATGCCGGGAAGAAAACATATTTTTTGAAGATTTCGGGGTGAGTGCATTTCCGGAAGCATCAAATAATTTTGGACGTCTTACTTCGCCTTATATGCCATCCAACAGTTTTAAGTTTGGTACACCATATCCTCTTTCAGAAGAATATGATAAATATGCGATTGATAATAATCATTATGCAATAGTAGCCCCCGGATATATAAAAATGGGACATAAGTCTAATGATTATTACTTTTGGACACCGCCTTACAATGAGTCCAATACTGTGCAAGATCGTTCGGGCACAGAAGATGGCGCTGTTATGGTTGTAAATGCCGGACAAGTTCTCAATTCATTCTACAAAAGGCCTCAATTATTACAGGTCGGTGCTTCATACAGGGCTTCACTCTGGTTGTATCTGGTAAATGGGCCTTCACAAGTTGCCATTGACATCTTGAATCCGAAAACGAATGAAGTATTGGCTACAATAGAATCTCATGTAATGAATGATTGGGATACTAGTGTTAAAAATAAATGGACATATCTGGAACTATATTTTTCAGTGCCAGTGCCGGATGATGAGGAAAATTGTAAAGTAGATAATATTATTATTTCTTTCAGGAATAATCTGGCAGAGAATAATGGAAATGATTACTATATCGATGATATAAGCCTCGATAAAGTATGTTCTGTTCCCAATGGCACAATTATAATAAGATGCCCTGATCCTAATTATAAGAGAAATTATTGGCACGGAACGGTTAGCAATGAATGGGCTGATACTGATAACTGGACAGCAGAGTTTGTGCCTGCAACAGGAGAAGATATTGAGTTTGCAACAGACATCAATAATGGTTCTTCAGGAAATGGAAATGGTCTTGGAACTTCAGTCCGTGATTTACATCTTGATACCGATCGTGTGATCGGAGACCTGATTAATAATTCGGATATGGATTTACTGGTAACCACCGAAAACCAGCTTACGATCAACGGTGTTGTAAGAGATGATAATCCGGCCAAAGGGACTATTGTAGTGAAGGCATCAACTGATAAGCCGACAGGGACATTGTTCTTTGCTGATCCTGATAATAACCGCAATGTAAATGCTACGGTAGAATTTTATAACAAAGCGTATGAATGCTCAACCTGTGGATTCTATAAAAATCAATGGCAATATTTTGGAATTCCGGTTCAGGCATCCGATTTTCCATATCTTACTCCTAAGGTAGAAACAATAAACCAATGGGTAGAACCATTCAGTGGCAATAAATGGCAACCCGCGCCATATACGCCGGATACAGGATTGAAAGCATTCAAAGGTTACGAAATGACTAATAGCAGTAATACTTTGCCGACTCATATTTACAGTTTCCCCGGAATCCTAAATGTAGGGAATGCAGTTGTTCCGCTTACCAGAACATCTAATGTCAACTATTCGGGAATGAACCTTGTCGGCAATTCATTTACTGCTGCTATACCAATTACTACCACTGCTATCGAACTTGGTAGTGTGGAGTTGACCGAAAATACAGTTTATTTGTTCAATATGGGAACTCGCGACCAATGGCGGAAGCTGAATGGCGGAACAGTCAGCGGTGTTGCCGGAGGACAATATCAGGCCGTACCGTTTAATCTGGCAGGACAAGTTGGAATACCGGACAGGATATTGTCTATGCATACATTCATGTTGGATGTAAAAACTCCCGGTAGTATAACATTGAAGTATGGCGAACTGATAAAGAATGAGTTGAATACATCGACTACAAAACCGTGGAAATCGGCCTATACTGAAAGTCGTACGCCACAATACCCTTATATTGTTATGGATGTCGTGAGCAATACATCAGCCGATCGTGTATGGTTATTTGAAAATTCAAATACAACTAAGGGCTTTGATAACGGATGGGATGCATACAAACTTCAGGAAGAAGGACTGACTCAGGTATATGTATCGGATGAAACGGAGTCTAAGTATCAGATAGCTACCGTACCTGAATTTACAGGAACTACTTTTGGTGTGAATACAATCAAAGATGAGAAATTTTCGATAACGCTTTCCGTAACCTCTGATGTAGAAATGCGCAAGTTATATTTGCACGATATACATACAGGCCGTAGTTATCCGATCGGAAATAATGTGGAATACACTTTTTCAGGAACAAATACCATAACTAATGGTAGATTCAAAATCACAGAAAGTTCGTCTCCGTTAACCGGAACCGGACAAGAATCTTCTCTTGTGAATGTTTATGTCAGAAATAACCAGGTCGTGGTCGATAATCAGTCTGAAAAGAATTGTGTTGCTACAGTTTATGATATTTTAGGCCGGTTACTTGACGAGAAGAAGGTTTTCAGTAATTCCAGCGGATATTTTGTAGGGAGTCAACTGATAAACAAAGGTATATATATCGTAAAAATAGTAAGTGAAGATAAATCTATCAACAAATCTGAACGGGTATTGTTAAAATAAATTATTCAGATTCAATGTGTAAAGTAAAACACGACCATTCATCGTTAGTCGTGGTGTAGTTTTGTAAAGATTTTTATAAAACCCATGAGTCGGGAGGATTCGTGGGTTTAGTTTTTACATAGTATTGAAAAAGTTATCCTCTTGCTAACTGGAGACACGGCTGGTTAAATTCCAAGTGTCACATATGGGAAAATAATATTTACTACTTTTTTGATAATCAATATAGAAAATCAAAAAACAAATAGGAATGCGAGATTGATTCTATTTATATCAATAATTATCTTATATAAATAATTATCTTTGCTGACAATAGAGTATAACCACTTAGTTCATTTAATATCCACTCATTTCCATGTGATGGAAATCAAAACCGGAAATAATCAATGAGTTCAAATCAGGAAAATGCTTCCCGATGGTTGGGTAAGAAGATTGCCGAAGCAAAAAGTGCGTATATTTCAGCTTCGGTACTTACTGTTTTAAGCGCGGGATGTTTTGTTGTTTTTTGCTGGTACTTGTCAGAATTTGCAGCGTCGTGGCTCAATGACGGACTGCTTTTGCCCAACGCATTGTTGTATGCATCCCTATTCCTCTTGGGTCGATATATTTTTGCCCATTTTGCATCGCTGTTCAATTACAAAGCAGGAAATATTATTGTTTCTAAAATCAAAAAGAAGCTATATCCTATATTGTTAAATAACAATAAGTTTGATTCTATATCGAGTACGCTGTTCGTTACAAGGATAAGCGACGATCTGAAACCATTTTACGCTTTTTTCATTCCATATCTGATGGCTTCGCTCATAGTGAGCGGAATACTCTTGGTTATTTGCTTTTGGATGGAAAAGTGGGTTGGTACTGCACTCTTGGTTTCGTTGGTAATCATTCCTATACAGATGATTATCATAGGTGTGGGTGCAGAAGCTCTTCATAAAAAACACATCAATCTTTTCATTAAATATTCAGCTGTCTTTTACAATCGCCTTCAGACTATTGCGGAAATTGTTAATTTAGATAATTTCAAACCGCAATACCTCTTTCTATCGAAAAAAAGTAAGGAATTAAACAAAGCGACTACCAACGTGATGCGTGTTGCTATCCTTTCGTCGGCTGTGTTGGAGCTTTTTGTTACCATCTGTATTGCTGTTATTGCTATTTATTTAGGAATGAGCTTGCTTGGGATTATGGCAGGTCCCAATTACGGGAAAGGTTATGATTTTCGTACTGCATTGTTCCTGCTTACTCTTTCGCCTTATTTTTTCTTTTATCTGAGAAAATTCGTCAGTGCATATCACGACAGGAACAAAGCCCTGGCTTCGGCAAAGCTACTGTTGCCTATCCTAAACGAGGATATTGATACACCTTTAACAGAAATAAATGAAGAGCTTGATACTTTTGATATCAGTGGCCTTAGCTTTGCTTATCCCGATTCGCCGGTAAAAGTTCTTCATGATATCAATTTGAAATTACCTGCAAAAGGATTGGTATTGGTAAAAGGTATTTCAGGATCAGGTAAATCTACCCTGCTGAAGATTTGTGCAGGAAGCCTGTCTTCTAAGGATGGACTGGTTTCCGTAAACGGGAAAGACAATAGGTGGTCACAGCAATGGTTGAAAGCAAATACGTCATATATGAACCAATTTCCTTTTATTTTCGACGGAACACTTCGATACAATGTTTTTCTCGAGAAAGAGGTTAATAAATATAACCAATACCCAGAGTTCTTAGATAAAATTTTGACTAAAAAGGAAGAGGGTTGGCAAACCGTACTGAGCCATAACGGAAAACAACTTTCGGGTGGTGAAAAGCAATTAGTTACGCTTGCCCGGATGATGTTGCACCCGAGGCCGATAGCCATTCTCGATGAACCTACGGCTAACCTCGACACTGGTACTGTTGAAATCATTCTTCCGCAAATAATGAAATTGGCAGAAGATAGGCTGGTTATAGTGGCATCACACGAAAAGATGTTCGAGACTTTTGCCAATACAATTGTAAACTTAAATTGGGGGGAACAGATGAGCCATGAATAAATTTATCATAAAATATATATTACAGCCTTTGGCAGGCAGATGGTTGAGAGGTTTTCTTCTGTTATTGCTTTGGACAGTGGCATTTATAGCTCTTCCTGCTATTTCGGGTTGGTTTCTGGCAATATGTAGTGTTGTATTCATTACAGCAAGTACTACGTTCTCTTATCTGGTCCCGTCTGCTATTATACGTTTAATGGCCCTTATACGCACAGTGCTGAGGTATTTTGAGCGGTTGGAAAACCATAAAACCACATTGGATGCCCAGCAAAGCCTGCAATTGAAAATATTCCGGTCCGTAGCTAAATTTCCTTATTTCAAAAAGCAATTCAATAATAACTCGACTCTACTCGAAAACAGTACGCATGGTGTAGATCAAATATTGAATCACATTCTTTTGTGGATATTACCATTCTCTGCCCTGATTCTTTCGCTGAGTATCTACTTCTTTTTCCTTATTGTATTCTCACAGGTGGTAGCTATCGAATTTTTGATTTCATCTGCCATTCTTTTGTTTATTATACCCCAATTAATTTTCCGAAAAAACAGAAAACTATACGGAGAATTGAAAGTGCATCGGGAGGAGAATAATCAGTCCCTTATCCAAAGTTTCAGAGGCCGGATAGAAATTTCGAAATATGAACTGGAGGGGAAAGCCATAGAGCAGTATGAACAAAGATTGCTACGACTCGAACAATTGGAAGACCAACTGCAGACCAATTCATTTTGGTTGCAGTTGATAGCCGGTCTTGGGTTTAGCTATATTGCCACATTTTTGCTTTGGAGCTCACGCGATTATGGTATAGATGCTCCAATGGCAATTGGAATTTTCTTCGGTATTATGGCGCAGGCCGAATTGGCTGAAATGCTTTTCTCCGGAAAATCGGAAAAAAGTTCGGTCGCACACCAGATTAGAGATATTGACTCGATTATCACGCAAGGGGAACAGCCTGTTGCAACAGTGGAAGTTAATTCCATACTCGAAAATTTAAGTTTAGAGAACCTAAGTGCAAAAATACCTGAAACATCTATACATACAACAGATGTGTCGCTAGAGATAAAAAGAGGGGAGTGGATTGCTCTTTTCGGAGAAACCGGAAAAGGAAAGACTACCTTGTTGAATAGCCTCTTCTATCCTGAATACCGCCGCAGTGGCTTATTGAGATGGAATAGCGATGGCGAATTATCTCATTTACCTGTACCGGAATGTATTTACGTTACCCAGAAAGCTTATTTATTAACCGGTACCTTGCGCGAAAATTTTGAAGGATATTCTGATGAAGCTATCGAGCAAGTGCTGGATACGGTAGATTTGGCAAGCTGGCGTTTGTCGCTTCCTGATGGCCTGGGGAGCTGGTTAGGTGAAAATGGTGAAACTTTAAGTGGCGGGCAACGGAAAAAGTTGTTGCTGGCACAGGCCCTGCTGAAAACACCTCAACTGTTGGTGGTAGATGAACCCACGGCCGGCATCAGTTCAGAAAATGCAATTGCCATCTTTCGAAATATCAAAGACCAATATCCTGATATTACTATTTTGATGGCTACCCACCTGCAGGATTTTGAATGTGTGGTAGATAAAATTGTAAGGATCTGACAGAATATTCTATAAAATAGAGAAGAACCTAAAACAAAGATAGCTTCGTTTTAGGTTCTTCAATGATATCTTTTACTGTTCTATAGTTACATTATATGTGATTCCTTTTTGAGTCTCAAACGTATTCAGATAATATTGTCCGTCAAAAGTTTGTTTCGATACAGCCCCGTTAATTTTTACCGGGACAGAGGTTCTGAGAGTACATTTTTTTCCCAGTTTGGATTTGATCATAGCATTATCTAACACGTTATTTTTCCACTCGATGCCGATTTCAAACCCACCTCTGGCCATAATACCTTTTATTTCCCCCTCCGTCCATACATCAGGAAGTGCAGGCAACAGATGTATTTCATTCAAATGGCTTTGCAGCAACATTTCAATAAATCCGGCGGTGGCACCAAAGTTTCCGTCTATCTGAAATGGCGGATGCGCATCGAAGAAGTTCGGATAAGTCCCTCCTGTGCTGCTACCGCCTTCCTCTACATATTTCATAATTTCCCTTATCATTTTATAGGCATGATTACCATCTAATAATCTGGCGGCAAAGTTGATTTTCCATCCTTTACTCCAACCGGTTCCCTCATCGCCTCTTATTTCGAATGTCCGCTGGCAGGCAGCCGCTAAATCGGGAGTGATAAGTGGTGATATCTGACGTCCGGGATGTAATCCGAACAGATGTGAAATATGCCTGTGATGGGGATCCTGGTCTTTGTAATCTTTACTCCATTCCTGCAATTGCCCTTGAGAACCTATCTTATAAGGTAAGAGCTTATCCCGTTTTTTTATGAGTTGTTCCCTAAACTTTTTATCAAAGTTCAGTTCTTGCGAGGCCTCAATCAGATTAGTAAACAGATCCCGTATAATCGCTATATCCATAGTCGCCGCTTCAGTAACAGAATAGCGCTTACCATCAGCTGTAACGAAAGCTGCTTCGGGTGATGTGGAAGGAGATGTAATCAGATAGCCGTCTTTTTCTATCAGCCAGTCGAAACAGAATAGAGCAGCCTCTTTCATTACAGGATATGCAATATCTTTGAGGAATCCTTTATCCCCCGTAAACTGATAATGTTCCCAAAGATGCTGACACAGCCAGTTTCCACCCATATACCAGTTAGCCCAATTGGGATCTCCATCCCCTCTGTCGCCCACTGCATTACTAAGCCCCCATATATCGGTATTATGGTGGGCGACCCACCCTTTCGCCCTATAGTACTCCTGTGCGGTAATTGTTCCTGTTTTGGAAAGATTCTGTATAAATTGCAGTAATGGTTGATGCATTTCGGAAAGATTGGCAATTTCGGCAGGCCAATAATTCATTTGAGTGTTTATGTTGATCGTATAATTGGAACTCCATGGCGGGCGGAATTCCTTATTCCAGAGCCCTTGTAGATTAGCCGCAGAGCCGCCCGGCCGTGAAGCCGAGATCAGCAAATAACGTCCGTAATGGAAGAAAAGGGATTCTAATTCAGGATCATAATTACCATACGAATATAGTTTTAGGCGCATACCCGAAGGTAGTTTACGATTTACATCCCTTGTTATGGTCGTATTCGGCAAACTAAACGAAACCCGGTTGAAATATTTCTGATAATCATTGATATGAGTAGTTTTCAGGTCGTCATATCCTTTATCCTGTACGTGTGCGATATATGATTCGGATATGCGTTTTTCATCTTTTCCTTCACTATCGGGGCATTTGTCAAATCCATTAAAACTTGTTGCGGCTGATAATAAAAGAGTAACAGATGTGGCATTTTTTATATATATCCCATTGTTGTCAGATATGATTGCCCCGTCTTTAGATCTGGCTTGTACAACAGTCTGGAATCTCATGCCATTGCAGCCCTCTGCATCTGTTTGCTCTATCGGATTCCTTCCGGGCTTATTATAATAATTGGGATCTACCCGGGCCGGCGCCTTCCCTCTGAGAACAATCCGGTTCTTCCCGTCGGCAGACAGCGTACCGGACAACTGGCTGTTGAGCGACACTTCCAAGTTGATCATCCCGGGCATACTTGCCGTTATATGCATCACTAAAACACTGTCGGGAGCAGAAGTAAATATCTCACGGATATATTTTACCCCATTTATTTCGAACTCAGTAGTTGCTATAGCATTTTCCAGGTCCAATGTACGCCGGTAATTCTTGAGTCGCCTGTTATCCGCATAAGTTTGTTTTATATGAAGGTCTCCTAAAGGCAGAAAACTCTCACCATAATAACCCTGCATTTTTTTGCATAATTCGGTAGCCAGTTTATAATCTTCTTTGGCTAAAGCCTCTCTGATGGGCTGCAAGTATTTGTATGCTTCGGGATTTACATTTTTCTTTTGTGGCCCGCCGGACCATAAGGAGCCTTCGTTCAGTTGAATAAGCTCATTGTCAACACCACCAAAGATCATTCCCCCGATAAAACCGTTACCTACAGGAAGGGCTTCAGTCCACTTACCGGCAGGCTTCTCATACCAGAGTTGAAGTTTATTCTGGGCACATACACCTGTAAAAATAAGGAAATAAAGAATAATAAAACAGAATCTACTTTTCATTAAATATTAAATTGTAATTATTAAAAACGACGGGTTATTTTTTGCATAATTAGAAGATTTATTGGCAATAGAAATATTTTTTTATGGCGAAGTTTCGATAAAACTTTCCATCTCTAAGTAAAATTAATTCTTTTCCGGCATCAGACAATACGTAAGTAGCGAAACTTAATGTTTTTCTTTCCTTTTTTGCTATCTGCAATTTTTTATATAAATCTGTCATCGTTTTTTGTTGGTGCAGGTCTTATATATTAGTTAATATTAGTTGCCTACCCGGATTGTAAAAATATTTGATAAACGGAAGGCTCTGTATCAGAGTTCCTGAAAAATGGAATCCGCTGGTTATCACAACCCACAGGATTCCATAAGCACAAATTCTACAAAACTACGCAATAGGTCTCCACGACCTAAACTTATATAAACTTGATAGTATGCCTGCTTGTTATTCCTCTACGACACAACGAACACTAAAACCCAGCTGGCGGAAAAGGATTGTATTTGGTATTACCAGACCATATGCAAAATTCATGGCATATGAACTTGTGCTGTTAGCAGATGAAGACCAGTACATTCCATTTTCTCCGACTTTTGTCAATTTAGTTTCTTCCCGGAAGCCGGAAGCCGGAAAAAATGGGGATCCTATGTCAGACTTATTATATCCCCGGTTAAATATCTGGATGCCATAAGGTTCGATCGGAACGTACGGAATAAATGTTCCGGTAACTGTATAACTAGCCTCAGTGTTAAATTCGTTGGAAGTAGGCATGCGCCATTTTTTACTTGGAGGAGCCCAGCCTTTATCTGTCATATATTTGCAAATGTCGCCAACACCAGTTGCTTCATTGGTTATTTCATAAAGGTATGCGCGGTCAAACTGCGTTTTCCCTACAGGAGGGTTGCTGCTTACACTGGCGGTTGCATAAGGGATGGCAGACCATGCAAAATTTAATGTCGTTCCGCCTATAGTGGGATATATTGTGTTTGCTAAAGGATTGATATCTACAGGAGACATTCCATATAAGCTGCCTGCCTGAAAATACACTCCCTGATAGGTTCTGTGAGTAGTAACCCCTACATCGTCAAAGGTCAAATGTCCTGAAGCGAAATCGTAATAAATATTGCTTCCGGCCCAGCCCTGATGAGCTTTAGGATAATATTCATTGATTATATTCAATACAAGGGTTACATCATTGAATTTCTTCGGAGAGTCGGGACTTTCAAAAACAACACTTATCTGTCCCGCCATACTTACAACATTACTCACAACTCTGAAATTAACCGGAGTGCCTGTTCCCGTATTGGTACTACCGACAGTTCCTATTCTTAGATTATCTGATGCCTGCAGGTTCAAAAGCGAGCCGCTCCCTGTTGTTATATTCTCTGTGATGGATTTGATTCGCCAGTTGGTATTACTTCTCACATTAAAGGTATACGTGTTTCCGTTGGTCCAGTACGAAGAGTTGACATTGCTGAATACAAGGTTATATGCTGATTGTCGCAAGAAGAGGCTCTCAGTTATATTATTGGTCCCGTTGGATACCGTAAAGTCCATTTTTGATACTTTTACCAGAAACGGATCTGTTAAAAGTTCGGCATCTGTAATAGCGGTGGGCTGCACTGTAAATAATTTTTCGCCCGAAGGATCGCTTATGGACGACTGTAGACCGAAGGAAGGTAAACCGGAAGACCCGTCTAAAGATAGCCCTGCGTTACCTATGACATAGTTAGTTGCGATAACAGAAGACGTTGCAGGACTCCATTTCATTTTGAATTGCTGGGTTGAAGGTAATGCATTTATTGGTGCAGCAAATATCAATTCATTAATACTCTTGGTCCCGGCTACATTCTTTATGCTCAAAGCAAGTGCTGCATTGATATTTTGTGTCACCTTGACTATATAAGTAAGGCGTCCGGCTTTCAGATGTATAAAACCAATACGCACTATACCGCTTATATTTTCAGTCAGGCTAAGTTTTACATTAGTAGTAACGCCGGAGGCTCCTGATGAAATCACGCTTCCTGATGTTGATAACAATCCCAGCCAGCTAATGTTATTCCCTCCGGTATCTACTATTTTATCAACATTCCAGCCGGAAGGGTTATCTGTGCTCACAGCGAGACTGTTGCCTTCGCTGGTAGCTATATGGATATCGCGAGGTAATATAAATTCTCCTTGTGATACTCCCAGCATATACTGTCCGTCAAAGACTACATCGGATAGTTGAGCGTCATTCCATTCAATAACTTCCGCTTTTATATTCACAGGACGGGAATTGAAGGCATCTGTCGGAGTCGGCAATCCGGAGCCGCTTATTTCAGAAATATTTACTTTATAGTGATGATTTCGTAATAATGCCAGGTAGGTAGTATTGCCTGAAGACGTCTGGGTAAAATCGATCCGGTAATATGTCGGTTGGCTATCGCCTGTGTAAGTTCCACCAATAACCAGACAGGTATTGCTTTGTAATGAGGATGAACTTCCGGCTGACGCCTCGAAGGTGTAGATCTCTCTTGAACTCGAAACACCCGGTGTTGTGATGGCAGCCCCGTCATATACCAGCGGATTTTGTGCCGGATTAACCGGTTTCTGTGCTGAGGCCGGGACTGATGCTGCTGTTACTTTATTTTGCAATGCACTCCAGTTTGATGCAGTTGGAGCAATCCTGCCTTTGTTATTATAGTTATAGAGACGTATGCTTTCCAGAGTAAATTTGCTTGTGGCATCGGTATGAGTAAGTGCTACATCTATCTTAGAGACCATACGGATCAGATTTACCGGATTACTGGCAGGAGTGCTGTTATTGACCGTGAGCGATGTTATTTCCCCCCACATCGGTATGGGGATGTATCCTGTAGATGCAGGATTGGCATTCCATTTTCCTGAGTTTGCCAGCAACAATTTTTCCAAGACTGAAGATTTTGCCTCTCCATCACTGATACTACCTAAAGCATTAGCAAGGCTTTGGCGGGCATTAGCCAGAATCACTATGTTATAAGTACCTTCCGGAATTTTTACAGTGAAGGTCTTAACCTTACTGTCTGTAGGGTTTGTATTTATAACATTGCTATACAAGGGTTGGTAAGTATATTTACCATCTGTGTCGAACAACAAAATTTCTATACTCTGCACATTATCTTCATCTTCTTCGTCCATAGAGGACTTAAGTCCGGATGAACCCGGAACTATGACGGAGAACAGTATTTCCATATCATTAATATTTCCAACCGGTACATCTTCCGTATCGCGGCAAGCGGAGCAGAAGAGGATTAGAAATATAGCCCAAACGGGTATAGTCCGGTATATAATTGATTTGATGGTTACTCTCATATTTTATTGCTTAATAATGCATTGTATAATTCTTTTTATTTCTGTTTATTCAGATTACTGCTATTGCTCGGCAACACACCGTACAGAAAAGCCTCCGGCGCGATAGGTCGGGTATTGTACTGCCACAGTGTTATTGGTGAAACTGAGATAATTTGCACTTGTACCTGAATTTGTAGCCGTCCAATATATTCCGGTACTGCCAACATTAGTCAGATTTCCATTCGAATCTACGCGATAACCTGCTGCGGGATACCATCCACCATAACCTGTCCAGGTCATTCCATTGCTGCCCCATACGGCCCCATTTTGTCCCATTGTAAAGTTAGCAAGGAGCCATATTCCCTGCTGAGGTACACGCCAGCCGGTGGGACATGGATCATAAACCGTTTTGGACGCAGGACCCCAGAGGGCATCGCTCCTGACTCCACTATTGCTGTACCAGTCGCGGGGATCTGTAGCCAGATAATAGAATGTGAAGGGATTAGCTATAGCATTGCCAAGATTATTTGCTACAGATACTTGTGCTCTGGTAACAGATATTGTTCCTGAGGCAGTGTATAATGTAGGTTCATCGGTTCCTGTCAACGTAGATGAACTCGGGAACGGGTCTTTGCGTCCCCATTGGTATAGCAAGCCTTTTGTTGCCGCCGCACTTGGTGTGTTGCCTATGGCTCCGAGGTTACGGTCCATAAATTTACCTGTACCTAAAGCTACCGGTGTATAGTCGGTCACCCATATATGCCAGGACCAGAGGGTTGTATTAGATGCGTTCTTGATCTCTACAACAGCATTTCCTGAAGCGCTTCCCTGTTTAACAAGAAGATAAGCAGATGATCCCGTTCCAATAATATGAATCTGGCTTATATTTGAATTGGATGCTACCCTGTTTGCATTGTCTGTCCAGAGGAGTCTGGCCGTGAAATTCTCCGATGCACCCAATTGAGTCCCTATCCCGGAGTCGTTTGCCCGGCTGACAGGGATAAGTATTCCTGTTCCTCCCGGATTGACAATATATGAGTTCGATTTAGGTTGGATGACACCGGCATAGCATGGCAATGTAATATCTGTATCGGCAAAACGACCTTGGGGGCTTTTGATCGTAAATACAATGTCTCTGTAGTAAAGCGCCGGATTGGCGGCATCGTTGATTATGTTGAAATATACTCTGGTACCGCTTGTATTGGCTCCTCCGGAAGTGGTCACTAAGGATTGTACCACATTATCCAGGTTACTTTTGACCTCAACGGTGAAGTTTGTATTGGATTTGACTGTGAAATATTTCTGAGTTCCATCCATCAGGTAATATGCGTCTTTTTGCGTAGAGATATTATATCTGACTTGCCTGAGGAAAATACTTGTGGTTAAGAAGGTATATGGGTCGCCTATCCTGAAATCGACGACAGAGACCTTCTCCATGAAAGGATTTACTGCAATCTCAGCCGCTGTAATAGCTGTAGGGCGTACAGTAAACGTTTTCTCTCCCGAAGGATCATTCAGAAGAGCGAGTATACCTGATCCCGGCTGGTCTGAAGATCCGTCGAACGAAAAGCCGATATTATAAATGTCGCTACGGGTTGCTGTGACACTTAATGTGACCGGGTTCCATTTGAGTTTGAATTGTTGTGCAGCAGGCTGAACATCGGCAGATGATGCGAAAACCAACTCGGATATCGCTTTGCCTGACAGGTCGGTCACCTTTAAATTCAGGTTGATTTCAGTTTTTTGCAGAACTTGTACCGTATGGGTAAGGCGTCCTGCGCTAAGATGAATATATGCTGTACGGTCTGATCCGCTGGTGTTTTCGGACATATTTAGCTTTAGGTCTGTAACGCTACCTGAAACTCCTGTGGATACGGCAGCTCCCAGAGTGGATACGACGCTGAGCCAGGTTACATTGTTACCGGAGACATCCGTTATTTTGTCTATCTTCCATCCGGAAGGATAATCGGTTGTTACACAAAACGCATTATCAGAGCTGGAGGTTGTATGAGCATCGCGCGTAAATGTGATTGAACTCTGCGATACTCCCAGCATATATTGTCCGTCGAAGACGATATCACCGATCTTTACATTATCCCACATGATCACATTTGCTTCTATATTTACCGGGCGGGAACTGAATGCATCGGCAGGTGTGGGTAATCCACGGCCGTTGACTTTTGTTATGTTTACTTTGTAATAATGGTTTCTGAGGAGGGGCAGGTAAGTGGTAACCGATGATGACGTGCGGGCGAAATCTACACGGTAGTATGTTGGTTGGCTGTCTCCCGTATATGTACCGCCTATCACCAAGCATGTGGCATTTTGCATCGATGACGGATCAGCCTTTGCAGCCTCGAATGTATATATTTCTCCTGATGATGCCGTATGTGCTGTAGTAATAGCCGTACCGTCATATAATAACGGGCCTGGAGTGAGAATAGAACCGGTAGGTATACTGACTCCGGTGACAATACTTTGTGACTGGTCCCAATTACCTGAAAGTGGTGCTATATATCCTTTATTATTATAATTATATAGGCGTATGCTTTCTAAGGTGAAATTAGCCGAGGCATCTGTATTGGTTAGTGCCACATCAATTTTAGATACCATACGAACCAGATTTACATATGTACTGGACGGTAATGATGCATTTACGGAAATAGAAGGTATTTCGCCAAACATTGGAATAGGTATATATCCTGCGGACACCGGATCGGCATTCCATTTATTGCTATTGGTGATAACCAGCTTTTCGAGTACCGATGCTTTGGAATCTCCGTCATGGATACTGCTCACGATTCCTGATACCGCTTGTCGCGCGTTAGCGAGTATTACCATATTGTATGTGCCTTCGGGAACCTTTATGGTGAAGGTCTTGATATTGCTGTTGTCAGGATCGGTATTGATTACATTGCTGTACACCGGTTGATAAGTATATTCCCCATTGTCATCGAACAATAGTACTTCGATGCTCCTGACTTCATTCTCATTACTTTCTGGCAGAGTCTTGGTTTTAGGGGCTGATGCTCCCGGAACTTTTACGGAAAAGGTTACTTCTTTTGTTGCTGAACCGGGAGATGGTACTTCGTCATTATCCTGACAGGAATTTAATAGTACTCCCGATAAAATGCATAAAGTAATGATGATTTTTTGTCCGGTATGCATATTTATGATTCTCATACTCTATTTTGTTTCTGTGTTTCGCGCTGTGATATATACAGACCGGAAAGGAACCGGGCGATTCACCAGCCTGATATGTTTATAATTCCGGGTCTACCGGTATTTGTCCCCATTCGGGAATACTTATTTCTACAGAGGCTTCTTTATATTCAACCAGTATAGGTACTACAGCCTTCTCTATACCTTCTACTGTTATATTATTCTCTTTCATAAAATCTTTGAGATTGATTACTGTAAGAGTGCTGCCGTCGGAACTTTTCTTAATCTTTATTTCTATCGGATTGTCATCTTGGAAACGAAGTGTGTAAAATGTTATAGCAGCGACTTTTTCTCCTGATATGTATTCAAATGCGGATATATCAAGATAATGGACAGCATTGCCGAAAGTCTGCATCTCGAAATTGTATCCACTGGTAACTCCGGTCATCTCTACTATCGGTGCAAGCAGTTGCCCCTGAGGACCTTTGTCTGAAAGCCCTTTTACATAGACCTGTATTTTTATGAATGCATTATGAAAATCGAGTATCCGTTCTATCACTGTTTCGGATACTGTCGTGACTTTTAATGACGGGGACAATACGGTATGATCCAATGCATAATATAATGTGTCGCCATTCGTTGCAGCAATTCCGCTTCTGAGGGCAGTATGAGTTACAAAAGCATCTTTCATCATGCTATTTGTACTTAACGGACTGAAAAATGTTTTTCCGGAAGCATTTCCCCAGCAGACGATCCGGTAACTACCCGGATCAAGATCCATCATGATTCCGGCAAAAGAAGTTAATGCAGCCAGGTCTGCACTTTGGGTCATTACATATTGTCCGTCTTCCTTGAAAACAAATACGTCCACCCTTTTTATTTTTTCGATAAAAAGTTCTTCGGGTCCATCGCTTACATAACGAAACTTCAGTATAAAATTTTTATCGATACCGACCGGGCATTCACTTGAACTGTCATCAATACACCTGCTGAATATCAGGATGGTAAACAATACGAAAAACAAATGGAACAATCTCATATATTAAGCCTTTAGATTCTTACTAAACCGCATCTCTCTGTGATATGACTGGTCTTACAGCCGTTCTCTATATCCGGCGGATTTGTATAATGACCCTTCGGGGAAAGTATAGTCGGCTTTCCCCGAAGAATGCTGTATACATTAAAGTTCAGGCGTTACACCTACTACTGTCCAGGCAACCAGATTAACTGTTACTTCTATATCGATCAGGCTTAAATTTGGTATCGGAGACAGGTCGGTCTCATTGAATGTCAATGCTCCTGCTGCTATCTTGTATATTTTACCCGATTCAATACTTGTTAGAGAAGCTCCTCCGGAAACAGCTTTAAATCCTTTGACCGTGACAAACTGCGGAGCAGTATATGTAGAACCATCATTTGTTACGATATCACTCAGGCGTATGATTATACGGGGAACTGTACTACCGGTGGATGAGGCAAATAAATTATAGGCCCATACTGTACCCGTACCTGCAGGCTTAGCTACTTTTGTAGAGGCAGAGAGTGCCGGATCATAGAAATCATAGATGGCAGGTTTCAGCCCGGCCGGATATTCACTGGTTTCATCATTAAATGCTGCCGCCACAGCTCCGTTTTCCACGAAATCGGTACTGGTCACACTTCCTTTTACTAAAGCCTGTGAAAAATAATTATCGATGAAAATACCATCTACTTTAAAATCAGTAATAACACCACTGGAAGTAATATCCGTTAGTTCGATACGTGCCACGGTAGGTTTAAGATCAACCTCACAGGTATAGGCAGTAGCAGGTGATACAGGATCGACTAGTGGGCCGCTTCCGTAAAGGTTTGCGTCTTCAATATCATTCTGGGATTCCACTTGCAATACAACTTCCTGTACTGTGGAAATGTTGCCCGAAGTAGGAAGACCGGACGTATTACCTACAACATAGACCATCTCTGTATTTCCGGGCAGGTTGGTTATCGATGCTCCGTTATGAGCTTCTGTCATATTAATATTCGTAGCACTTGTAGTAGAAGAGGTTATCGTGTAATGCTTTAATATGGCGCCTGATGCATTTACGAAATATAAATCTCCCGACTGTAGGACTACATCGGTTCCATTACTCACCGGACTACTTACCGAATGAGGTGTGACGGCGCTCTTGCCAAGTTTCAGGAATACACTTTTTGGTTTTGCATTATCTACGGGTTCTGTATCTTCCCCGTTGGAGCAACCGCTAAAGCCCAGTAATAGTACCATGGCTAATAATGCTAGATAGCTGAATTTTTTTTTCATACGCTGTTGGTTTTTAAAATTGATTCAATGTGATTGATTTGACTTATAAATGAATTATTTGCTTTTATATATGTCAGTAAAGCTTATTTATTTTTTACGCTGCAACTCCTTTTTATTATATACAGCCTGTTCATTACCTGAGGTAATGGCTTTGTCGAAACAACGGAGTGCTTCTTCCCGATTACCTTCCAACATATAGATTATGCCCATATTATTGTATAGCAGATCACTTGGGGCAGCCTGCTCTAAAAGGCGTCGCGCAGTATCTAAGTCTCCGTTTTTAATCGAGACTGCGGCAGCATTGTTGATCGCTACTGTATCTTTGGGATAGTAAAAAGGAATAGTCTTTGTGAGCAATCGATTATATTCGGTGCTGTTCTCTCCATAGCTCATGGCCAGATCGTAAAGCTCCCGATGGGATAAGCTTTCAGGATTACTTTTTTCTAATGTTTTGATTTCATCCCCACTATAATCCTTGATAGAATAGCAGATTTGATATTCTACACGCCTTAACATGGGAAATAACTCTTTTAGTATTATATGATATGGCTTTCCATTGTCTAGTTGTTTCAATGCAGCCTCGCGTTCATCATCTCTTGCTATGGATATAATATTTTGGATATCTTCATTGCTAATCAATTCTTTAGATTCGATAAGTGTAGTCAGGCCAGGCCAGTCTTCCGGGGTTGCATCTGTTTTTAATAAATTATCCGGGATATTAAACATTGACCTGATGTGATTTTTCAGAGCCAATGCTCTTTTCATGGCTAAAGTTTCATTTACTCCATATCTTCCTTCAGGAGAAGCATATCCGTGTATGTATATTGATTCCAGAGAAATATTTTTATTATTAACTATATCCCTCAATATTCTTTCCATTTCGGATATCCCTGTCTGGTTGTCTCTGTATGCCGGGAGTATGCCTGAATGTCCTGTCTTAAAAAATACAGAACTACTTTTTTGCACACAATGAAGTTTATTTTCTTTTTTAGGGATGATAAAGCTGACTTGGGGCGAAAAAGTATATGTCTCCTGATTTGCCGGAATAACAGGACTTACGGTCATATCAGATGTAAGTGTATGTTTACCCCTATAGTGTAGAGTTTCTAACTTTACAAGCATACGGGCAGAATCGACTTTTTGCAGATAGGGTATTTGTACATTAAAGTAAAGCGCTGGATCATTTTGTAGTTCAGGATTAATAATGCAGGACGATAATTCTCTTTTATAGTTGTTCGCCCATCGCCGTAGTACCTGCTGTTTATTCTTTCCGGCAATGATTACCGGTTGTAGAGGGTAGTGGTTGCCCTTCATCATTAGTATGGGACTAAGATATATGGCTTGGCCGTTGGTAACGGGGTTCCCGTTCGTGTTTATCCGGTAGCTCACCTGTAAACTATCGTTTATCTCTTTTATTTTAATATCTTCCACATGTGTATTTTGCCCAATGTTATATAATGGCGTAAATTGTAAAAGGATTATAAACAGAATGGTATAATATTTTGTCCGGTTCATAATATTATTTGATATGTTATTATTTAAGAATGTAAATAAGAGAGATACCTGCTTTGGTAGGACCGAAATAGTTTTTATTCCCGGTGCCCAGTTCTCGTCCGCACTTTTCACATTCATAGCGTGTGTAGTCGAAATGAACATAGCCTATACCGAGCGTTGCCTCTAAATTCCAACGGGGAGAAAGAATCCACTGATAGCCATAAGATATACCCCATCCGTAAGCATCGCCCTGATAACGGTAATCTTTTAAAGACCCGAAAGGTAAATTTCCTGCATTGTAGTGGCTGTAAAGGAGGTGGGTGCCTATAAAATGGGTGTTGAACGGCTCGTTGATCCAATAGCGCAACTCCGGCTGTATAAGGATATGCTTGAATTTTCTGTTGTTTGAGAATGTCCAGGGATTGTAGTTGAAGGATATATCCAAACTCAGATATTCGGATAAACGGTATTCAACCCCCACATTCAAGGTTGTTGTCAGGTCATAAATCAGATTGGATTTAAGCCCTAGTAAAGGCATTGCCTCCCTTCCTGAGGGGAATCCGGTTCTTTCAGAGATAGTTTGGCTATTACCCTGAAAAACCGTCCCACAGATAAACAGTGTGAGAAATATTATTCTTTTGGTCATCGGATATTATTGAGTAGTTATTTTATTGATTTTATAAAAAATCAATTTGACTTAGCCTATTTGTTACTTGTACTGTTGTCTTCTTTTGTTGTCTTCTTCTTCTTTTGTTATTATAAAGTCATTATTTATAAATTCCGGATAGTACACCCTCTTAAATGGCGCGTTAACACAAATTTTATTTTTTATTCAGGGGTGTTAATTAAGCTATGTATATTCATACATAGCAGAATATGCTTTTCTAAATTTTTATTCTTTTCTGTTAAATTTACCAGATTAATGATTCTTTTAATGTTTTGTTGTCTTAGTCTAAATGAAGATAAATTTCTCTATTATTATGTATTAGTAAGTTTAAACTGTTGTCTTCGTGATTTCCGAGTTACAAAAATAAATTTTAGATAATTAAAAAATATCATATATTTTTTCCTTTTTTAGTTACTTTTTCGCCTTTTTTATAACTTCGTCATCTGTCCGCATCTGTTTGCGTATAAATCCGGGTGATAAGCCAAATTTTGCTTTGCAGAATTTATGAAAATGAGACAGGGATGAGAAACCATGATCAAAACTGATTTGTTTAATGCTTTTCCGGCTCCGGCGTATTTCATGATATATATCTGCAGCCTTACGCAAGGTGATCCAGTGAGATGCCGGTACTCCAAAGGTTTTGCGGAAACGTTTTTCGAAACCGGAACGGCTATAGAAGGACAAACTGGCCAGTTCATTTATAGATTTTACTTTTCTGTAATTCTGATATATGAAATCGGAAAAATCCCTGTCTCTTGAAGCTAAATTTCTAAAAAAGAGACTTCTTTCTCCGTGAGTATAGCAAATAGACATCAGGTAAAAGAGCTCCCTGGTCTTTATGCAGATATATAAAGTATGGTCTTTGAAGTTCATGTTAAGAAACCACCTTAATGAATCAATGTATGCTGAAATAATCGGGGTGAATTTCAGAACTGTCAATTTATCTTCAGGTAATTCGGGTTGGTAAAGGTCTGAATGATTACAGCGGCTTAGGATTAACCCGGGTTTCAAACATATGACAGATACTCCTTCTATGGTATTTATCAGGCAACGCGTACCTATAGATATGAATATCATCTGACCGGAACTGAGACTTTCGTCAGTATATCCGGGCAAGGAGCATTTTAGACTTCCATTTATTACCAGCAGAATTTTATTTTCTCTGGCAATAAATTCAAAATCCTGATTTTCTTTTAAGTTCCATACATCAAGAGATACAGAAATTTCATCAACATCTTTGATATACATTTCAGATGTAAGATCCGGTGTCTTGGTTTTCATTGGTATAAGGATATTAAGTTAATTAACAAGCTGCCTGATATACAAAATAAGTCAGGCATGTGAATAATAATTATTAATAACCTTTCAACCAATAATCATTTTTTATGTTCACTTATAGTAAATAATTTTGTATTTAGATACTATTTTTCAGTCTCGATATATTTATATGTATATTTTGGACTTTGTTGTTGATCTCCGGTGTATACAGATCGTTCGTATCATTGGAGATACATGCTGAAAGATTTGTTATCATCATAATAGAGACTAATACGGTAGCTATCTTTTTCATAATGAGCTTGTTTTTATTTTCCTTATCTCTCTTGCCGGATTACCACCTACTATCATATTATCAGGCACATCTTTAGTCACTACAGCTCCCGCTGCAACGATAGCATTTTCTCCGACCGTAACCCCCGGTAATATAATTGCTGCTGCGCCTATCCAGGCATTACGCTTTATAAGGATAGGTTTTGTATAGACATTGTGCCGTAATCCGGGCTCTTCAGCATGGTTTTCCGTAATTATGTTTACATTCGGTCCGATAAAAACACCGTCTTCCAATGTGATACCTCCTCTGTCCATAAACATACATCCACTGTTGACAAATACTTTTTTACCCAAGCGGATAAATTGACCGAAATCGGTATAAAATGGTGGTACAATCCATGTTGTTTCGTCCAATTGCTGTCCGGTTAGTTCACTGATAATATCACGGGTTTGTTCTTTAGTGTGATAGGACGCATTTAGTAAGCCTGTAATACGCATTCCTCTGAGAAGAGCCTCATATAATTGGGGATATTCGGGGTCATTTTCAAGGATTAAATCCCCTTGTTTCATTCTTGCAAATATATCCATCTTATTTTTTTATCGTTTATAGTCAGATGTCGTTATTTATGTATAATGCAAAATTATGATAGTTAATCCAGGGTATTTTTGCTCAACGGCTCAATGGTTTTTGCTGTCAGGATCATCCTGCTTTTTTATTGATACTTTTTATGGGTAGCTTCCTCATAATAAAAAAGGCAGCAGATTACCTGCTACCTTTTTATATAAACCCGGATCAGCCTTTCTAATTCTTTAAAGAAGCCATATCAATTACAAAACGATATTTAACCTGTCCTTTCTCCAGCCTTTCAAAGGCAGTGTTAACATCCTGTATATTGATAAGTTCTACATCGGCTTTGATGTTATGTTTTGCACAGAAGTCCAATACCTCTTGTGTTTCGGCTATACCTCCGATATTGGAGCCGGAGAAACTTTTCCGTCCTTTTACCACATTAAAGGCACCTATTTCCAATGGCTCGTTAGGTAAGCCTACTATTACCAAAGAACCATCTGTTTTCAGTAAGTTGAGATAAACATTGACGTCATGTTTTGCCGAAACGGTATCCAATATCATATCCTGTTTCGGGCATTTATTCATTTGTTCGGCATTGGAAGAAATGATCACAGCATCTGCCCCCAAACGTTTTGCATCGTCAGCTTTCGATTGAGATGTGGTAAACACTGTAACATAAGCGCCCATTGCTTTGGCAATCTTTATGGCCATATGCCCCAGACCTCCTATGCCTATTATTCCGATATTCTTGTCTGGTGCGGCATTCCAGTGTTTCAACGGAGAATAAACCGTGATGCCGGCGCAGAGGATAGGTGCGGCGCCCGGTAGATCTAAAGTATCGGGTACATGTACAACGTAGTTTTCGTCTACAACAATACTTTCAGAAAACCCGCCATAAGTGACTCCTCCGTGCTTGCTGTCGGGTGAATTGAATACAACTGTCCATCCTTTTTCGCAGAATTGCTCTTCTCCTTCATGGCAATGCTCACATTCGCGGCAACTATCTACAATACAGCCTACACCTGCCAAGTCCCCGACTTTGAATTTAGTTACTTTATTACCTGTTTTTGTAACCCTGCCAACTATTTCATGCCCGGGAACGACCGGATATATAGTACTGCCCCAATCATTATGAATGCTATGTAAATCGGAATGGCAAATACCACAATATAGAATTTCTATTTCTATGTCGTTGGGCGCAACTTCCCTACGCTCTATATTTAAATCTTTTAAAGGTTCTACAGCAGCCTCTGTTCCAAATGCTTTTACTCGTCTTGTACTCATATTCTTTATTTTTTATTTTTATATAACAATATTCAGTATTATTTGGTTTGAGACAAAATTAACAGAAGAACTTTGTGATTCTTTTGCTGAAAGGCTCAGATTTTTTTGCTGAAAGGCTCAGGTATCCTTTTATTTCTTTGGGGAGTATCCAAATTGTTTTTTGAAAGCTGAATAGAAATGAGACAGGTTTTTAAAACCTACCTCAACATACACGTCACTTACTTTTTTATCCTCGTTTTTGAGTTTTTCGTAAGCAACCTGCAGCCTTTTTTGAATAAGCCATTTTTGGGGCGGTACATCACTGATTTTTGTGAAATCCCTTTTAAAAGTTGCCAGGCTACGGCCAGTATAAGACGCTATTTCTTCCATCGAAAGCTCATACATGTAATTTTCGTTCATAAACTCGATAATATCAATCTTCCAGGGTTCGGTAAAGTCGAACAGTATTGGAAAGAATTCCTTACTGGTATTGAGCAGGCAGTATATTCCTTCCTGCAACTTCAACTTTGCCACTTCATCGCTGGGTTTGATTTTGGAATCGAAATAGGGTGTGAGTGATTGAAAAAGGCTTGTAATATCGGGTCTGGGTTTGATCCTGAATACACTTTCGTGAAGTTCGGATACCGATTTTGGAATTTCGCTTTTATGCAGTTTATTGTAAAATTCGCGAAGCAGGTTACGGCGGAAAGTCAGGGAAATCCCCTTATATTGTTCTGTTTCTGTGTGATTTTTATACATCGTGATGCGGTGGTCACGACGAATAAAAGCGCATTCTCCCGGGCGAATAATAGTTTGTTGCCCATTATCATCAATCACATGCTCGCCCGAATAGAGATAAAGCAGCGTATGGTCTTTTGTTGCATGTACACATGTGGTATTGTCGTTGGTATAGCACGACAGAAATATGCCGGAATAATCTAACGTTTCCACTATAACTCTCTGTTCCATATTATCTTTGGTTTTTGCAAATATAACTATTCTTTCGCTCACAAGCTCAATCTTATGGATTGATAGAACTATTTTTATTATCCAAAAATAAAGAAGATAAACCGATTTGTTTTTGCTGTGAAGCTCAAGTGTTTTTGTTCACGGGCTCATCGGGGATTATTGTTTTTTACATGAATGGTGAAGATAATGAGCATTATTATTTAATCTATCAAAGCTCTATTTCATAATCGATATCCATCTGGTTTATAAAATACATGTCGTGCGATACGAGCAATACCGTTCCTCCAAAATCCCGGACTGTAGCAGTGAGTATCTCAATATTCCGGATATCGATGTTGTTTGTCGGTTCGTCCAGGATAAATATATCGGGTGTGTTAGAGGATACCATCAGGCAACTGAGAGCAAGTTTCATTTTTTCACCGCCACTGAGAAGAGCGCACTCTTTATCCCAGGACTGGTAAGAGAAAAGAAAGCGGTTGAGTATCGTTTTTATTTCATGTTCTTGCAGTCCTGTACTAAATTGCTGTATTTGTTCATAAACCGTCAGTCTGTTATTGATGATAGAATATTCCTGATCGAGATACACGTGAGTGAAACCGGCCAGTTCCAATATCCCCTGCTGAGGTAGCAATTGTCCTGTAATTAGTTTCAATAAAGTAGTCTTACCCGATCCGTTACTACCTCGAAGCAATATTCGCTCACCACTCTTTATCTGGAAATTCAGTGGATCCTTCCACAAAGAATTATCATTGTAGCTGAAATTTATATCTTTTGCCGAAACCAGTATTTTTCCCGCATGCAGCCCTGATTCACTGAAATCTGTTCTCATTGCTTTCATATCGGGCATGGATTTTCGTATATCGTTGATATTCTCTCTTAAAGATCCCATCTTCTGTTCATGTGTGCCTTTCTGTTTTGCTGTACTGTTTTCTGCTTTGTTTCGTAATGTGTTGACCACAATACGGGCTATTCCTTTCTGCTCAACATTTTTTTTATTACGAATATCCCGTTTTTGATTTCGTTCCGCTATTTCCCTCGCTGTTTTACGTGCAAGGCGCAGTTCTTTTTCCTGTTCTTCCAGCTTTACCTGCAAAGATAGTACTTCTTGCTCTTTTTGGATTTTATAGAACTCGTAATTTCCTGCATAATAAGTAATTCCATCCTTTCTCAACTCATAGGTTTCCGGCAATAAGTTAAGAAGAGCCCTGTCGTGGCTGATGATAACCATTGCCTTACGGGATGATGTGATGAAATCATACAATTTTCCCCGATAGTGATAATCGAGGTGGTTTGTTGGTTCATCGAACAGGATAAGCCCCGGTTCATGTATGTCTATACCTGCAAGAAACAACCTCGTTTTTTCACCTCCGCTGAGACTATCCAAAGATGCTGTAAGCGGGAGATGTCCCATTCCCCACTGGGATAATGCAGCTTGGGAACGTTCTTCTATTGTCCAGTCATCGTTGAGTAAATAAAAGTTTTGAGAGGAAGCATCGTTATTGAGAATTGCATGCAGAGCTCTTAACTTACTGTCTATTCGCAACGCCTGAGCCACAGTCATCTGGTTATACTGCCCAAAATGCTGTGGTATATAGTATGGATCAGACGAACAGATTATTTCGCCCGATGAAGGCTTTAAATCTCCTTTCAGCAAATGCATTAAAGTCGATTTGCCAGAACCGTTATCTCCTATCAGAGCTATTTTCTGCCCTTTAGTTAATGAAAAACTGACACCCTGAAAAAGAACTTCTTTATCAGGATGTGTATATGTTAATTGTTGTACGGAAATACACATGATAGATATAATTTTAAAATATTGAAAACTTGGATATCCCGAACACGGCATAATTAATGCCAGTACAGAGTGCCAGAAATGATATCCGTCTTACATACCGGATAGAAGCATTGTATTTGCTTTGCTGATTTAAGAATTACATGTTGGTATAAAAAATGACAGAAGAACAGATATTAAAAATATACTGTATAGTCAATTAAACAATTGAGAAATAAACCTGTGTATGGTAAAAGTTTTTTTACATTCTCATCGGAGTGTTTTTATTGTTCGGGGTAAAAGTAGTAAATGTTATCGATAAAGGCAATATATTTACAATCTTTTGTTTCGACCAATCACATTCTGTTGTGAAAACTTTTCGCTAAAAGTCTTTTGTTTTAACCAAAATATACTATCTTTGCACTCGCTAAAAGCAAAAAGGATGGTCCCGTAGCTCAGCTGGATAGAGCAACAGCCTTCTAAGCTGTGGGTCAAGCGTTCGAATCGCTTCGGGATCACTTATATCGTAAATTAAATAGCTGCAAACAAATTGTTTGTAGCTATTTTTTATTTTATGCTTGCATGACATTTACTCAACACATCTATTTTTTACTCCTATGAATTTATTTTTTCGCTACTATCCTTACATGCCGAATATATGGGGGAACAGATAAGTACGGAGATTGAGATGGTAAAGTCTGTAAATAGTAGAAGTTGTGTGAATATTGCGGGATAGATTATTATCTTTAAACCTTGTAAAAAGTATTTCAAACTAATTATAACAAAGAGTTCTCTAGTTATGGAAAATGAGCAAAGTAAACTTAATATTGAATTTTCTTATCTGCCTGTTGTAAACTTTGCCATGCAACAGAATCGGGTATCTGTTATACGTGATTTTTCGATAGAAAACCTGACAGAAGAAATACTAAAGGATTTAAGGATAGAGTTAACTGCAGATCCCGGCTTCGCAACGGCTATTCCTATATCCGTAGAAATAATCAATGCAAAAGAAAAGATAAGAGTCGAAATACCTAAGTTAAATCTCTCTGCCGGTTACTTTGCCCAACTTACAGAACGCATATCCGGAGATATATCGCTAAAGATATATTCAAAAGAGGAACTCCTGTTTGAAGAAAAATACCCTATCAATGTTTTGGCTTACGATCAGTGGGGAGGTATTGCTGTTTTACCGGAAATGTTATCTGCATTTGTTACGCCAAATCATCCGGCAGCACTACCTGTAATCAAACGGGCGGCAATTATCCTGGAACAATGGACAGGTAGCCCGTCATTGGACGAATACCAAAGCCGAAATCCCGATAGAGTACAAAAACAAATGGCTGCCATATATACAGCCATTGCCGAACAGGAAATTATATACAGCACTGTACCCGCTAGTTTTGAAGACTACGGACAACGAATCCGACTTGTAGATTCAGTGATGACTCAAAAACTGGGTACTTGCCTTGATATGGCCTTGCTATATGCCTCATGCCTGGAAGCAATCGGGATACACCCGCTTATTATAGTGGTTAACGGACATGCATTCGCAGGAGGATGGCTTGTACCGGAAACATCTCCCGACAGTGTGATTGAGGATGTCTCTCTGATTAATAAGAGAATAGCTGACGGTATTAATGATATCACACTAGTCGAGACCACCTGCATGAATATGGGACAAAATATCGATTTCGATCAGGCTGTAAAAATTGCCAACAAGTGTATTTCACAACCCGGTTTCATATTAGCTATAGATATAAAGAGGACTCGTTTTTCAGGAATTAAACCAATTCCGCAACGAATATTGAATGGGCAACATTGGGAAATAAAAGAAGAAGTATTGCCCGTCTCAGACAGGTCACAAGCAACACCTCAAACTATAAATCCTTACGATTTGTCAGGAATAAGTTCAGAGGTTGTTGTTACCAAACAGTTACTGTGGGAGCGCAAACTCCTCGATTTAAGCCTGCGGAATAATCTCCTGAATATAAGGATTACAAAGAATACATTGCAACTCATTTCTGCTAATCTCGATTTATTCGAAGATGCGTTAGCCGATGGAGAAGAATTTAGAATAATGCATAAACCCACCGATTGGGACAATCCATTGTTTGATTATGGACTTTACAAATCAGTTTCAGATGCCGATCCTATAACAGACCTGATAAAATCTGAATTGACGCAAAAACGGCTTCGCTCTTATCTGACCGAAAACGAACTGGGCAAAGCCCTTACGTACTTGTACCGTTCGTCACGTACAGCCATGGAGGAGAACGGGGCTAATACGTTGTATATAGCCTTAGGTTTATTGAAATGGTACGAAACAAAATCGAGTGAGCGTCCGCGCTATGCACCAATACTGCTTATCCCTGTCGAAATAATACGTAAATCGGCAGCAAAAGGCTATGTAATACGTTCCAGAGAGGAAGAAACAATGATGAACATTACATTGTTGGAAATGCTTCGCCAGAATTTCAATATTACTATTTCAGGATTAGACCCTCTGCCCGTGGATGATAGTGGTGTGAATGTTAAACTCATTTATTCAATTATTAGAAACAGCATAAAAAATCAGCCAAAATGGGATGTGGAGGAACAAGCAATTTTAGGACTGTTCTCTTTCAATAAGTTTATCATGTGGAACGACATTCATAATAATTCTCATAAGCTTATTGAGAATAATGTTGTTTCCAGCCTTATGAACGGTAAGATAGAATGGAACGTTGAGGAGTGTGAAGTTGATGCTAAAACACTGGATAGCACGATTCCTCCCGACGAGATAGTTTTGCCGATCAGTGCCGACTCTTCGCAGTTGGAGGCCATTTGGGAAGCATCCGAAGGCCGAAATTTCATCTTACATGGCCCTCCCGGAACAGGGAAGTCGCAAACAATTACGAATCTCATAGCTAATGCTTTATATAAAGGTAAACGAGTTTTGTTTGTTGCTGAAAAGATGGCGGCATTGTCGGTAGTTCAACGCCGTCTCGAAGCTATCGGTTTAGCTCCCTTTTGCTTGGAATTACATTCTAACAAGACAAAAAAGGGGATGATCCTTTCGCAGCTAAAAGAAACAACTGAGATCGTAAAGACTACACCTCCTGAAAATTTTAAGCAGGAAGCTGAGCGTATTTTTGCCTTGCGCACTGAAATGAATAAGTATATCGAGGCTTTGCACAAGGTATATCCGTTCGGCATTTCGCTTTACGATGCTATTGTAAAATATCAACAAATAGATACTGATCCTCTATTTAATATACCCGAAGTACTTTTATCTGAACTGGATAAAAACAGGCTTCAACAATGGCATGAAACAATAGAGCAGCTGATATCCACAGCGAATGCTTGCGGGCATCCGTATAAGCATCCTTTGACAGGTATTACTATCGGACAATACTCGTCCACAATCAAAGACGAAGCGTCAAAAAGCATTCAAGGTCTGATCAGCCTTATATCAGATATTCGAAAGCAGCTCGATCAATTACCGGGTCTATTTGCAGAATTTGATGTCTACAAGGATAAGCAGAATACAAGAACTGTAACAAACATAATTGATAAGCTACTAAATATACCGGAACTTACTTCTGCGTTACTTATATCACCTCAACTAAGCGAGATTTTAGACGAATACAGCGATGTGTGCGAGCATGGAAAAAACAGAGATCGCTTAAAACAAAGCTTACTCTCGAGATTCTCGGAAGGAGTATTGTCTCTTGATGCCAGGAAAATGCTGTTCGACTGGAATCAGACCTTAAATAAATGGTTTATCCCTAAATTTTTCGGACAGAGATCTATAAAGAAGCAACTTATAATATATGCAACCTGTCAATTAAGCAAAGATCAAATATCATCAACTTTAGAGGATATAATCGAATATCAATCGGAACAAACCTATTTGAAAAAATATGAGGAAGATATGCCTCTGTACTTTAAGAAGTATGGACGTAATGGTAACGAAGATTGGAAAACAATACAACAGATTATTACAGACACTTCAATTATTAATTCATTAATACTGGAACATACAAAAGATATATCCAAAGCCATAAATATAAAGCGTGTGTTATCTCTACAGTTATCAGACGGGATCAATACATTCAGGGGAATGCATGGTGAAGCACTGATTACAATAAACAATCTGATACCGAAGCTAGATCAGCAAGAACAACTGTTATATAGTGTATTGGGAACAAGTGAAGATGTTTTGTACAAACAATCGAACAACTGGATAGATTCTGTTTTGGAGCAGCTTAACATTTGGTACGATAATCTGGATAAACTTAAAGACTGGTATCAATGGTTACTTGTCTATAACAAGATGCAAGCTCTGCAAATAGGTTTTATCGCCGATCAATACAAAAATGACAACATTGAAACAGCCAATCTTCTGAATATATTCTATAAAAGCTTTTACAAAGTTGTAGTCGAATATATTATCTCCAAAGAGCCAAATCTGCAACTGTTTAAAGGGAAAATATTCAATGATACAATAGAAAAATACAAAAGGCTGGTTGCCGACTTTGAACAATTGACACGAAAAGAGTTGGTAGCTAAGCTAGCGGCTAACCTTCCATCTTTTACAAGAGAAGCAACTCAAAACTCGGAAGTAGGTATTCTGCAACGAAACATCAGGAACAATGCCCGTGGCATTTCTATTCGCAGATTATTTGATCTTATACCGACTCTGCTGCCAAGGATGTGCCCGTGTATGTTGATGAGTCCTATATCTGTTGCTCAGTATATAGACGTGGATGCAGATAAATTTGACCTTATAGTATTTGATGAAGCATCACAGATGCCGACTTATGAAGCGGTGGGAGCTATTGCCCGAGGGAAAAATGTAGTGATAGTCGGTGACCCGAAACAAATGCCTCCAACTAATTTCTTTTCTGTAAATTCTACAGACGAAGACAATATTGAAATGGAAGATCTGGAAAGTATTCTGGACGACTGCTTAGCTCTTTCTATGCCATCCAAATATTTACTCTGGCACTACCGGAGTAAGCATGAAAGTTTGATTGCTTTTAGTAATTCGGAATATTATGATAATAAACTATTGACATTCCCTTCACCTGATAATATTGAATCTAAGGTCAGGTTTGTTCCTATTGACGGGCATTATGACAAGGGTAAGTCCCGGCAAAATAAAGCGGAAGCACAAGCTATTGTAGACGAAATAGTAAGAAGGCTGAAAGATGAGAAACTGAGAAAAAGAAGCATCGGTGTCGTTACATTCAGTTCAGTGCAACAATCTCTTATAGAGGATTTACTGTCGGATGTTTTCTTGTTCAATTCTCAGTTGGAGAGTCTGGCATTAGAATGTGAAGAGCCTATATTTATCAAGAATCTGGAAAATGTACAAGGAGACGAAAGAGATGTTATTCTGTTTTCGGTAGGATATGGCCCGGATAAGGATGGGCGGATAAGTATGAATTTCGGTCCTCTCAATAGAGAGGGGGGAGAGCGCAGGCTGAATGTAGCCGTATCGAGAGCCAGATACGAAATGATAATATATTCTACTTTACGCTCCGATCAAATTGACCTTAACCGGACAGGTGCAGTCGGTGTTGCGGGACTTAAACGTTTCTTGGAATATGCCGAAAAAGGAGGGCAAATAGCAAATAGAACGCAAAATACAGTTGCTGAATATTCAATAAACAATCTGATAGCCAGCCAACTCGAAAAATTAGGATACAAAGTCGATACGAATATCGGTTGCTCAGGCTATAGAATAGATATTGGCATTGTAGATAAGGATAATCCGTCCAGATATAGACTTGGTATTATATGTGACGGGGAGAATTACAGACGGGCCAAAATGGTTCGGGATAGGGAAATCGTACAGAATAGCGTACTAAGAATGCTTGGATGGAAAATACTTAAGATATGGACTTTAGACTGGTGGGAGAATCCCGATGCGGTTTTGGCGGCTATAGAGGAAGCTTTGATTGCCAAAGAAACAGATGTTGTTGATATAGAAGTTATAACTCCGCAAAAAAATGTAGAGACGGAAAGTGAGATGACAATGGATATATCATCTCCGGCCGAACTTGTTGAGAATAATATATCATCCTACCGGATATCAGCATTAATGCCTTCTCCATATGGCGGTGAGGAGTTCTTCTATCCGGGACACAGGGCAGTCATACTGAATCAGATCAAGGAAGTCATGGAGACAGAAGCACCCATAAGCAAATCGTTGCTTTGTAAAAGAGTACTTGCGGCATGGGGTATTTCAAGATTAGGACAGCGTTTAGACGGTTATCTTAATGAACTGTTGCTGTCTACTCCTTTTTATGTGTCACATTATGAGGATTTATCTTTCTATTGGTTGAATGAAGAGCAATATATGGAATATGATCTTTTCCGAACAGGATTGAGAGATGCTGTTGATCTTCCACCCGAAGAAGTAGCCAATGCGATGAAGCATATACTGACAGATGAGATAAGTTTACCCACAACAGATTTATCAAGGTTATCAGCCCAGCTTTTGGGTTTTTCCCGGGGTGGATCGAATGTTGATGCCGCAATGCATCGGGGGATAGTTAAAGCTATGGATAAAGGCTGTTTGAAAGTAGAAAATGGACGTGCGGTAATAATATAGTCTATACCTTTTTTAAGGCGGCAATAGACTTTTTTACATATTCATTATCAGGCTCTACCATAAGCCAGAAATTGAGATAGCCCATTAACCGTTTCATATAAGAAGGGTCGGTTGAACTAATAAATCGTTGATGTTCAGCCAGACCCTTTGTTAAAATATAATGAACATTTTTTCTTACTTCACGCTTCTTTGCTTTGGGAATCATTAGCTTTTCGCCTGAACTAACGGAAATGCCGGTAACAATCTTTCGCTTCTTCTCTGTCAGGAAACGGGTCTTTTTTCGTTGCAATACAAACTTTTCTTCCCTTATTATACGATCAATTTCGGATAGGGTAAGTTCAAAAGAGATATTTTCTCCTGAAAAGGTTAAATCATCAGCATAGCGGGTATATGTCAGATTACTTTTTTCGGCAACAGAAGCCAGTTTCATATCCATATCATATGCAATAATATTGCTAAGGGTGGGGCTGGTTACTGCACCTTGAGGAAGTTTATTTTCAAGAGTACATAATTCTGCCAATATCTGTGATATATTAGCAGGATATCCGATTCTTCGAAATGCTTTTATTATTCTGTGCTTTTTTATTGAACCGAAGAAGTCGGTAATATCGGCTTTTAATATTTGTTTATTCCCTAAATGGGTTTTTGCATTATGCGTAACAGAGATGTTTTGACGAAATCCCATGCTTGCAGGATGCACATTTACAGAGAGTAATATACGTTTATAGATTATTTTTTGAACATTCAGCAAGGTTGCATCAGGTGCCGATATTGTACGATACCCCCCACTTCTTTTACCCAGTTTGAAGTGAGAGTAATGGTCAGAAGTATCTTTTAATATCCCGATCAACGTATTTTTATCAATAATTAAAAAGTTTGCACACCAGGTTATGGCTCCATCATCGAAAGGTAAAGGTTCGGAAAATATACGGGCGAAGATACTTTGCCTTTTGGCTTTTTTCTCTGTATTGCTTTTCTTTTTATGTAAAAATGAGAAAATAGATTTTTTATTATTTTCCTTTTTCGTTTCTCCTCTATCGTAGTTATCTGCGTTACGATTATAGCCACTTGTATTTCTGTTGTAGTCGTCTTTTCCTCCTGAGTTAAAGAGTTTGTAAAGCAACCATAATCCCAAAGCTATAATAAGTATGACTAAGATTGTATTCATCGTTTAAATAAAAAGAGGATGAGCGTTTACTTTCAGTAATACTTTGATTTATACCTAAGAATCTGAAAGGTTCAGGTAATAAATCAAAGTATTACTGAACCTCAGAAAAGGCATGAACCAATGAGGCGACTACACCTCTTTTTTGCTAAATCTTTTACTCATCCTCTTTTACAAAAATAGTTATTTTTATCAGATATTAGTTGTAAAGAATAGGAAGGCGTTAAAATATATGGATTTATTTTATGAAAGGATTTAATGAAAACATCCGATATAACTATGTATAGGTTTCTAAGGTTCAAAGCTAGATAATAAGAGATTTTTTTATTAGAAATGCAGACTCATAAATATCTCGTTTCATCTTAATATTCTAGGTTCCTTTTTATTATAAATACATAATTTCTGATTTAGGGTGACATCAGAACCATATTAATTTTCAATTTTAACATTTAAACGGATAATATCATTTACTATAATACGACTTTATCTCATCCTACTTTTTCAAAATAATCCTTTAACTTTGCTTTATATTTATATCTAATGAATAATTATTCTTTGCAACTATAACGGGAGTTGAAAGATTGGTATTATTGGCAATAAGCAATAAGGACGAAAAATCTTGGGCTTCTTTATATGAATATTATTATGCTGCATTGTGCTCGTATGTTACAAGGATTCTTGAAAATTCAGACCATGCAGAGGATATTGTACAGGATATATTCGTCTCGCTATGGAATTCCGAAAAAACATTCTCAAATATCAAAGAACCCACTGCCTACTTGTATAAATCCTGCTATAATAATGCATTGATATATCTACGGAACAATAAGACACGCAAGAATATTTTAGATACTTTGGGCAAAGAGTTGGAATCTGTGGAGGAAGACTATTATATCGCCACCATACGGGAGGAAGTCATACGCCAATTATATACTCATATAAAAGCACTGCCTGCCGAACAAAAGCGGGTTATTATGCTGCGTATAGAAGGCTATTCATGGAATGTAATTTCCGAAATGCTCAATATTAGCCTGAATACAGTAAAAACACACAGAGCCCGCGGCCTTAAATTTTTAAGAGAGAAACTTAAAAATACACCATATATTTTCCTTTTGTACTTTTTATAATTTCGGATGTCAAAGATATAGATTCTGAAAAATTTAGAGGACTCTCTCAATAGCTGGATCCGATTTATAATTTTATCAACAAAAAAAGAGAAGATTGTGAAATCTGCTTCCACTATTCTGTTTTACCTGAGAAAGAATCGAGTAAACGAAAATGGGCAGACTCCTGTCATGAGCCATATTGCCATTAAGATGCCTTTTTTCATCGATCATGTGAATAAATCAAAGCCGTCGGGTCATGTGACCCGACGGCTTTGATTTATTGGGGAAGAAATGTTGTAAGACCTTTTCGGTCAGTGGCAAAACCTACTTTCCCGAAGTATTAGGGTAGATCTGTAATCGTTTGCTTCAGATTGGGATGAGAGCATTGTCTCAGGTTCTTCACCAAGGCTGATAGTCACCTGTGTGCGGTCAGACACACAGGCATACCAGCAAGAGCATTATCGCTATCAATTTTTCAAATCTTAGTTTCGTAATTTATTCGTTTGTTGTTATTATTTAATAAAGTATTTATTCTTAATCAGCAGATACTCGTATGTTTCATTCAGGGTAACCGCATTAGAATTGTTGTATAGTATTATTATTTTTTCATCGGATTCCCGGTACCTAAGTTCATTAAGTCAGGATTTACCGGAATGTAGCATGGGATGGCGTTCACCAGATAATTTTCAACAAACCCGCCACAGGCTGCGTCCGTTACAGTCCTTCTAAGATATTTGAAACTATAAGATCCGGCTGTGTCAGCTGGCCCTGTAACGGTAAGAGTAGACGTCGTCATATATGTATACCAGGTTGTACCGTTACTGCTGTATTCCCATTTGTATGTATAATTTCCACTACCGCCGGTTACAGCCTCTCCCAAAGTCAAGCTTGCCTTTGGACATATCTCGAATGTCTGGTTTGCCAGCCCCGGATCCGTTATACTAATAGGATCGTAAACCGAGATATAAATACTGTCTGTTACCGGCGATCCACAATGCTCAGCTTCAACGGACACTTTGTACCAGCCTGCTTTTGAACTGTTAGCGCCTGAAATCACCTGAGTCTGGCCATCAATAGTTGTTCCGTCTGGATATGTCCAATGATAGTCCGTTATCCCTAAAGTGAGGCATCTGAGCTTGATATCTTCACCATAGCAAACCGGGTTAGATTCGGCATATACAAGCTTTGCGGTTTCCAGATTAGCCACAGTTACCGGTTGTGCAAATGAATTTCCGCAATCGTCAGTTACGTGCACAGAATAAGTTGAACCGGGAGTACCATAATTGTATACCACACGGCCGGAAGATTTCTGAGGGCCTTGCAACTGGGTTGTGTCGTTTTCGTCCCACAATTCGTAAGTATATGGCGCTACGCCGTTTACAGCTTGCAGTATTATGATACCTACATTACTGCCGACGCAGGCATAAGCTGACGTTCTGGTATTATCCAATTCCATTGGCGGGGCGGTATAGACGATGGTTTGGCCCGTCAAGTCGCATACGCCTTCAGTGTCATTTGTAACGACAGATAAGGTATAAGTTCCTGCTGCTGAAAGTGTGATTTTGCCTCCGTTAGCAACGATATTCTTGTCGTAACCGTCTGGCCCGGCTGATAAACGGAAGTTAGCCGTTATCTCATTTTCCATATAAGTCAACGTTCCAGAAGGAATTATATTCATTCCATCACATGTCTTTTCTGTTGTGTATGTAAAATTCTTCACATCATACGTACCCGGAAGATAAGTGGTCATTGAGTACGGCGTACCGCAACCATAATCAGCGGTAATTGTATAATTTCCCGGAGGAATAACAACGCCATAAATATAAAAAGAATAATCACTCGAAGTCTGTGGATATGTTTTTGTTCCGAATGAAGAGGGACCGGTTATCGTAATCACAGTACCGGCAGGCCACTGACGGGAAGATGACCCGGTGCTTACATACAGCGAACCCCGGTTTATAATACATCCCTCGTAATAATCATATTCGTATATGGATAGATTCAGGGTAGGTAGTGTATTCGCTACGGTTTTGGGATAAGAACTTGTATATACATTTCCGTTCACTATTCTACCAGGATATGTAAAATTGAATGTATATGCCTTATCATACTCGAGAGGAGGAGAATAACTAGAGGCGGCTGCCGATGAATATATGGTATCTAAAGCTACGGTAGTTCCTCCGGAATCCTTTATATCTACATATACCGGATAGCAATATAGATAATCCCTGTCATAGTAATTTTCCCATGTGTCACAATATTTGTTGTCGGAATATGTATAGGATGCAATGTTTGGGAAAGAGTATGAAACATTAGAAGAGTATATTGTTCCCGCTTTATCTGTAAAAGAAACGGCATAGCTGGTGTTATACTCAAGAGAAACAGAGTCTACTATTTGAGTAGGATTTGTTATACCGCTTTGTTCTATCAATACATCACCGGTACTATTATTTACAACCTTGTATGTTATCGGATAGCAGTAGACACTTGTATATGAGGTAGTGGGCCTTCTCCGGAATCTTACATAATCGCAATAATCCCTCTGTCCTGTAGAAGTACCGCTCGGTTTGTATATATATACGTCATATCGTTCCCGCACTGTAGGACAGTTTTTAACTCTGAAATAGACCGACATTTTGTTGGGTGAACTGTAGAATTCGGATATTTGGTGCGATCCCAGATCCAATATGGGATTAGTGCTTGTCCATGCTGTCCACTGCTCCGGCTCTCCACCCAGTGGAGCTGCGCCTATTTCATATAGTCCTTCTCTGTAATACTGATAAAGATCGGCATTCGATGTAGCAGAAGTAACCGCCTCTAAACTTAATCTTATTAATGCACAATCCTGATTATCGCCTAAATAGGGATAAATATCGGAATAACTCATGGTCGTAGATGTACCGTTTGGATTAGGGACATCTGTCAATTCACCCAAGGTAAAACTTCGGGATGCAGTATAACATCCGTCATTAATTTCTATTGTATAATTGCCTGCCGGATACAATCCGTCGAGCGTGTATGTATAACCGGCCGACAGAGATCCACCCGAATTTCGGGTAACGGATACTGTCTGTGGAGTACTGATTCCCGTAGGGGCAGAGGTTATAGTAAACACAGGCGTAGTTGTTTGGTTACCATTTTTCATGCTCATCACAATTCTTCCGGTCACACATCCGGCATACGAGCTGCGTGAAACCGAAGTCGGTGCTGTAGTAGTAGATGTTACTCCTGTTGCGACAAATGAAAGTTCAGGCACCTGATAAGTACCGCCTACCACTACGTTCGTCTTGGTTTTCACCACGCTGTATTGCCCCTGGATATCACAGAATGCACTTACCGTAACCGTATAGGAACCCGCCGGTATGCCGGACAACACGTTATTAGCTGTAGGCAGCAGAAAAAATCCTCCGCTAACGGTCGACTCCAGCGAATACTGGACATTAAAAAGCCCTGTGGCGTCGGCTCCTGTAAGCGTTACGGTTACCGTACCGTTACTTTGGCAGGTAGAGGGCGTTACAACCGTGTTTACCGTAAAGTTATCACATGTTGTTTGAGCCTGCAGAACCATACCAAAAATCGATATTATAAACAATATCGAATATATTAGTTTCCTCATTTGTTTATCTCTTTATTGTTTGATCAGTATCATTTCATATACCCCTTCCAGTGTCTGGTTAGGATAATTTGAAGTGCCGTAAATAGTTTTATTAAAAACAATCGTTATAGAATTTCCCTGTTCCAGAATAGTATATTTTGGAAAAAAATAATTGTCGGAAAACTGGTCCTTTTTATCTGGAACTTCATTCTCCGCGTCTCTCTTTTCCAGGGTATTTTCTCCGGTAATCATGTAGGTATACCCATTATTCAACAAGGTAAATTCAACTATTTGCCCATTGGCTATGGTGGCTTTGGAAAACACCGGTTGCGGGGGAAAATCCCAGTTTTGAGTTATTACCTGAAGCGAGTCCGTAAAAACTTTGGTAAAGACCGGAGCCTTACTGCGGAAGTCCTTAGCTGTTATCACCGCCTGTGAAAATTTATATTCTCCGGATATGTGTTGCGAATTCTGGGAAAAAACATTGGCACAGGCGATGATATATATCATGAATATGACGATTTTTTTCTTCATCTTTTTAGATATTTGATTTTGGTACAACTATGATTTTTTTTCAAATTCTTATTTTTCGGAGAATAAAATATTCATAAAAGTTTTTTCAGAGATGGTATATCCCGAAGCAAGCCGATAGGTTAACATACCAGTTGTACTTACTGCTACATTTGTGAAAACTGCATTATCGAAATAAACAATATAGTAATCCAACTGATTAGCATTAAATACTTTCAGTGTGGGGGCGTTTGTGCTCTTTGCTGATGTAGCCGAAGAGGATAGTCCGTATTGTTCACTATACAGATTGTATAAATTTACGGTGAAAGTGCTTCCACTATACGTATAATTGCTGTTAGGCAATGTAGCCGGATCCGTAGGCAGGATAATTGAAGGCATGTAAAATTGATTTTTACCACTGCTTCTTACCCATCTTGTTCCATCATTGATATAGTAACCGGGAGTCACATCTCCTGTGGTGGCAGTATTGTACACCGTCATCCCGGCAACATGGGCCGATAGGGGAGAAAATGAAGTTGTTGACGAAAGGGTTACGCGCGGCAACAGTAAGCCTTTGGTAGACGAGCCTCCGGCTGTTTCCTTCAGGTCGAGAATAGCGTTCATGTTAGGTTCTTCGCCAGAGCCGATAGTTACCTGTGCGTGTGAAGTCACAGACAGGCATACCAGCAAGGACATAATCGCTATTAATTTTTCAAATCTTAGTTTCATAATTCATTAGTTTGTTGTAATTCTTTAGTAAAGTATTTGTTCTTAATTTTGCAGATCCTTGTATGCTTTATCAAAATGTAATTATTCTGCATATTCTTTTAGTATTGGGATATCTGCACGAACGGATACACATTGGTGTATCTCCGCTTCCTGATATATCCCGGCTGATAATCTGGTTGTTTTCTGGGTTTGCAATTTGTGATTGTCTTTAAATTTATTGTCTGTTTGTATAAAAACGGTAATCTGTTACCGGTATATTTCTATTGTTGTGTATTAATAAAGTTATTTGTGTAATAATTTATATTCAAAGAATTGCTAATTTTACAAGAGAGTTGAAATAATTACCTACATACTTCCTATAAAATAAAACATTAGAGTACATTTTGATAAAAGTTAATAAAAGTTAATAAAAGTTTTGTGTCTACTACTGATATTTTCAGCCAGCCGGATTTCATACGGCCAGGTAAAATGTCTTTCGGATAAAAATGTATAACATCCATGTTTTCAGCAATAAAAGCTGAATGATAAATACAGTATTTCTGTCTTATTTTCATTCTCTGGTAGTACTCACTTTTTACGAGCGCAAGTTACCTTGAAAATTTTATATAAATTTTATATATTTTCGCCATTCTGTTTCATATTTTCTCCCTGGTATGATAATCTTCATTTTGCGGATCATATTCTTTAATTATTCCGTTATTATGTTTTTTCAGAAGGCTTTTCTGTCTTTCATTATGTTTTAAGGCGTATCTCCTAATATTTTAATATTTTATTTGTTTAAGTACTTGTTTATGTAGGTTCGTTGTGTTTTTTATAAAATGTTATTCGTCATAGATATTCTCCCAATAGAAGAAAAAATAAAAGGAAATACCTAAGTATTTCCTTTTATTTACTAAAATTGTCAGATGTAGATTGGAACTAATTTATTCGGCAGCAGTTTCTACAAATTCCTTACCTTCGTCATCCAGAATAACAACTTTAATGCTTTCATCCGATTTTGAGGATAAGGTGACTTTAGTAAGTTTCTTGTCTGCGTTGTAGGCAAGAGCTGTGACATTATATGATTCTGTGTACCCTTGAATAGCAGCTTGTACTTTCTCGTTCAGGTCCTCAAACTTCACGTCTACATATCCGTCATCGTTTGATTGGCTAATAGCAACGACTGCATTATTCTCAACTGATAAACTTTGTACATTTGCAAAAGCTGATGTTCCAAAAACTATCGCAATGGCTAACATCATTAATTTCATTGTTTTCATGTCTCCAAATTTTTTAATTACTATTAATTGGTATAAATGTGTAAACTTCCGTTACAGTATATAATTTGCAATAGCTATGCCAAAAAGAAGATAAGTATCCTTTGTTATTGTAAGTTTTTGTAAATCAATTATATGTGTAATTAACGTTAATCGGATAATAAAAATGAGATTGTGGAACTGTGGAAAATTTCCACAATTTGGACTGTGGAAAACTAAATAGAATAATTATTTGTTCGTTTTATATATATGTATAATGGAAATATTAAAAGGATGTCAGAAACTCCGGAAAAAAATATAAGGTTCAAAGCTATATTGATATATGTAATTGTTGCCGTTATCTGTGGCGGTATGCTTATTTATATATATAAACTAAGAGATGATATTGATGATCAGAAAAGAAGTATTTCGCAGTATTATAAAGAGTTATCGCTAGTCAACAAATTGACTGATTCTGTAAATGCATCACAGTCGAAGGTAAATATGTATGTGTCCACAAAACAAATAAGGCATTATAAATCTTTCAATGAAAGCCTGAATGTTGTGGAACAGCTAATGGATTCTCTTAGTCATATAAACCCGTTACACAACGAAAAATTACAGCAAATAAATAATCTTTTGATAAAGAAGGGGGTGATTGTTTCAAATTTGAATAGGCAATTCAATAATAAAAATCCCATAGAGTCAATAAATGAAATATTGAAAGAAATTGATCCTGTTGTTAAGAAAGACACAGTTTTGATCACTACCACCGTGCAGGATACTGTAATTTATTCGGGCGCCAAGAAAGGATTTTGGCGGAAATTGGGGGAATTGTTTTCTGCTTCGAAAGGGGCTGATACTGTAACTTCAATTACTACAGCCAGACTAGATACTTTGACTATGCCAAAAAACGATACCCTCCATGTCGTTTCGGAAGTCACAGAAATAGCAGAACAAGCGAAAGACGACTATTTAAAAAGAATTATATCTATCGAGAAAAACTTGAGCAACCTCATTGTAGCAGATCAGGAAATTTCTTCTGAAATTACAACACTATTGATTGGGCTGTATAACCAAACTGTTCAGGTCAGGCTTGATGAAATCCAGAAAAGTGAACAACTGATCCGTAATAATAATACTTATTCTATAGTAAGCAGTATTGTCTCTCTTATCCTGATTTTTATATTTATATTGCTTATAATTAGTGATGTAAACAAAAGTTACAGGCTGCGAAAGAATGTAGAGCAAGCAAACCTGAAAATTAAGCAAATCATGGATAGCCGGCATAAATTGTTACTATCAGTTTCTCATGACATTAAAACGCCTCTTAATTCGATACTGGGGACATTAGAACTGAAAGAAACAAGCAATGGGTTTCTACATCACGAAGTACGCACGATGAAAGATTCGGGTGAATATATTCTTGCCTTGCTGGGTAACCTTCTGGAGTTTTCGAGTATTGAACAGGGTACCTCGAATATATCGAATCGTAACTTTAATCTGTACGACCTGTGTCGGCAGACTGTAGAAATGTTTGTTCCCCTTGCAGATAAGAAGAATCTTACATTGGCCTATTCGTTCGATTTCGATAAAAGTTTGATATTGTCGTCCGATTCTTTAAAGATCAAACAAATACTCATAAATATATTATCTAATTCAATCAAGTATACATTAGACGGTTCTATTCGATTTGATGTAAGATTCTCTGAATCCAGATTATATTGTACAGTAGAAGATACAGGAGTTGGTATTCCTGAAAATCAAATCAAAGATATATTCCGGCCATTTAGCCGGGTTGATCAAAATTCACATTTGTCGGAAGGCTCAGGGTTTGGAATGTATGTAGTAAAAGGTTTGGTCGATTTATTTCAGGGAAATATAAAAGTTACTTCCACAGAAGGGCAGGGGACCAGAACAGAAATATCTATCCCCGCAAGCGAGGTTTTTATAAATGATGCTTTTATTCCAAAGAAAATATTGATAGTAGACGATGATATGTCTTATTTGATAATCATTCGTAATATGTTATCAGACTTAGGACATATACCATCCATATGTGGCAATATAGTTGATTTTGAAAATATAATAACAAAAATCGACCAATATGATGAGATATTGACGGATATGGAAATGGAAAATTTTAATGGTATTGATGTTTTAAACAGGATAAAGCACAGTGGGGTAAATATACCGGTTACAGTGATTACAGCCCGGGAAGATGTTAGTAATGAATATTTTATGGCAATGGGGTTTAAAGCCTATATAAAGAAACCGGTATCGGGAGGTGACTTAAGGCTGCTGTTTGGAGGACGACAAAAAGAAGAAAGAGCAGAAGGCGTTGGCTCGCTCGATAAAATGCTGGAAGGAGACTCCGAAGCATTACATGAGGTTTTGGCATCTTTTGTCGATTCTACAAAGGAAAATACGGGCAAACTAAAACAGGCTTTACTCAATAGTGATTATAATATGGCCCAGTTTATTAGCCATAAAATGAAGCCAATGTTTATACAGGTCGGAGCAGTGGAGAAGTTAGATATATTGAAGAAACTGGACACACACCGTTCAGATGGAACATTCATGTTGTATCCCCAATGGGAGGATGATGTACTTGAGCTTATTGAATATGCGGAACAGATAATAACCGAGACCGAAAATTATTTGAAATCTCATTAAATATCCATACCATACTGGTGCATTTTGTTATATAGAGTCTTTCTATCTATATTGAGTAGGTTTGCCGCTTTGGTTTTATTTCCTTTTGTTATTTTCAGGGCTTTGGTAATTTGTTCACGCTCATCTGCCGGCAATAAGATCTGTTCAGTTTGTATAGGACTCTGGATAAATTCAGGTAAAAGGTCGGGGGTAATTTCCGTTCCTTTTGTAAACAATACGGTTCTGCGTATAACATTTCTTAATTCACGGAGGTTTCCGGGCCAGCGATATTGTTTTAGTATAGACATGCTTTCCTCCGAGAACCGCTCCACATTTCGTTCCAATTCTTTATTGGCTTCAGATAAAAAACTATTCGCAAAAAGGACAATATCCTCCTTACGCTCACGTAAAGGGGGGACTATCAGAGTAAATTCATTTAACCTGTGATATAAATCTTCACGAAAACGCCCTTCGGAAATAGCTGTTTCCAAATTTTCGTTAGTTGCAACTATTACCCTTACGTCTATCTTAATGTCGGTCGCGGAGCCTACCGGACGTATTTTACGTTCCTGTATCGCACGTAACAACTGAACCTGTACTTCGTAAGATAAATTTCCTACTTCGTCTAAGAAAACAGTTCCTCCCCCTGCTTGTTCAAAAACGCCCTTCTTATCTGCAATAGCAGAGGTGAATGATCCTTTCAGGTGTCCGAACAGTTCGCTTGGCGCCAATTCTTTAGATAAGCTGCCACAATCCACAGCCACAAAAGGAGCTTGTTTCCTTTGGCTGTTGTCGTGTATCATCCGTGCAGTATATTCCTTTCCGGTTCCGCTTTCGCCTCTTATAAGGACAGACAGGTGTGTAGGCGCAACCAGCTTTATATGCTCATACATTTGTTTGGATAAAGCGCTGTTGCCATAAACAATATTTGTAGCAGGAGCATTTTCTTTTGATATTTCAGCCGGAGTATAATTTAGAGCCTCATCTATTTTTGATCTTAGAATATCCGGATTCACAGGCTTTTCCATATAATCAAAAGCTCCCAGTTTAATCGCTGCAACTGCACTTTGAACCTCTCCGTAGCCGGTCATGACAATTACGGGGGTGTTTATTTTCCTCTCTCTTATCCATGCCAGCAGCATTATCCCGTCTCCGTCAGGAAGTCTCAGATCGGTAATAATTAACTTGAAATCAGTTTTTAGCAAATCCTTCCTGGCTTCATCTAAAGTAGATTTAACGAATGCGTCAAATCCATTTTTATCAAACCATTTCTTAAGGACAATTCCGAATGTATTGTCATCTTCAATAATTAAAACCTTGGAAGCCATTGTACATTATGAATTAGAGGAAAGTTTCTTCAAAATTATTCGTTTTTATTTTCAGACGAAAGGGTTTTATTCTTAATTAACACTAATAAATAAAATATGGCCGGGCTGATTATGACAAAATGCTCAACACACGATTCTTATACTAAATACATGTGAAACATTCATAAGACATAAGTGAAATTACATGATTGCATGCAATATCAGGAATACATTTGCGGCATACTGTCTTCTTAATACCATGCTCTTTTAATATCTGTCCGGCTGTCATAACTATTCTTTTTACAAAAATAATAAAAAGCTTAAGATAAACATAGCTTCTATCTGTTTTGCAGGTCTTTCCACTTTTAAAAGGCCTTAATCTATCTCAATCGTCGTTCACAAAATAGACCGCTGTCAGAATGTTCTGTTTTGCACATTTACAGCGGTCATATTCATTTCCCTATTTTATCCTCGCATTATATGAGTCGGAATAATGATATTTCATCTGTAAGACAAACAGGTCATCCTTACTGTTGTGTTTCACATTCAGCTCATCTACTATTATATAGCGCTTAGTAGACAATTCATAAACAGCTGTCGACGCACTGATTTCTTTCAGCCATTCGGCCACTTCCCTGTTTATGGGTAAGGTTTGTACCGTAAACTGCTCTGTCACGTCTTTATTGAAGACCGATTCTATACGGCTGCTGGTTGTGTACTCCGGTGTCTGGGTGCGATGAATGGTCGTGGTTTCCGACTTAAAATCGGTCTGTTCCGTACCTCCGAAGTTGAAGGAACACCACCCTCCAAGTGAGCCCAGGAATGCAAAATCATTCACTTTGTACAGGCAATCGGGCAGTATCCGGTAGGTCAGTGCCTTACTTACGGCTTTGCCGTCGCGACACAGATACACCCTTACAATACCCGCTTTAGCGTATTTATCCAGTACTACTTTGTCTATGTCGAGGCATGCTGTATTTACGGCGTTATACTTACCTTTGTCTTGTACATCTGAAACTTCGTAGTCCAGATAACTGTCGGCTTGTGTGTATACTTTGTATAATATGCCCAGTTTGCACTGCGTGTCGTTACTTTCGGGGGCAGGGTCGGAAAGGATAAAGTTGAAATATTGCTTTTGCCCCCTGATATGAGTAAGCACAGGTTGCCGGGTCAATGGCTCTGCCTCATTATTCCGGCTGATGTCATAAACATATTCCGATAAATTATTCTTTTCCAGATTGCGGTCGTATCCCGTAAGGGCAAACAGCACGTCGGAATGATAGAATGTTTCGGTTTCGACACCATTGAAACGCTTGGCAACAAAGCGGAAATCGGTCATTGTGCCTGTATTATGCCAGCCTTTTCCTTCAAGAAACTTGTCTGAATATGTATTCGTATTAGCCCACATCGTATTCATATCGAACCACAAAGGCATTCCGAAGTAAGATTTGGATAGGGTAGTGGCATATGTCCCCATTTTGGCATAATCCTTTATGCCCGGCAGTATGCCTGTGTCTTTGTAAATGTCGAGTTGTATTTCGCAATCGCCAAAATCTTTAGTCAGGGAGTCGTTATCTGTTGTTAATAGCGGATCACCTGTGATTTTGACAGATAAGGGACTCTTTTCAATCGAAAAAGCATACTTATTCCCTATTCCTTTCGATTTCATTTCAATTTTGTCAGGGCTCGAAGGCAGTATGATAATATCAAAATTATTTCGGAAGAAATAATTGTTAATCAGGCATGCGCGCAGATTTTCTGTTGTTATTTTAATGGTACTGCCTGCAAAGTAGGTATTGCTGCTGACTTTGCTTTTGTCTGTTGTATAATAAAAAGTATGTTTGGTTCCTGTCAGGTATTCCTTGAAGGTGAGTTCGTTATCACTATCGTGAGCTATGGTTCCGTGCTGTAATGTGATGTTTATAAACGGATCATCGTCTTTATTATATGTATCGGTCGGATCTCCTATCCTTACAATGAAATCGTTGAACCGGCTGACTTCGGGCTCAAGAGTAAAGGCGTAATCGTTGCCGCTACCGTTTGAGGTAATATATATAGTCGTGTCGTTCGATGTGATTGTAAACTTGTCTTTGAAAAAACTCTTGCTGTTAAAGCAATTTATCAATGTTTCAATTGTTTTACTTGTTTCGGTTCTTATTAAAAATGTATCATTATCGACTTCTCCGGCTTCTATTGTTCCCACGAATTTGTATACCTGTTTCGATTTTAATTCTGTTATTTTAAAATCCGATACTTTTTCCGTTACGACCACTCCTCCGCCCACAGTTGTATATATAAAGCCGGAGCCTCTGATCGTCAGAGATAAAGTGACCGGCTTGTCTTCTTTTTGAGGATTGAAATTCTCGAACTGTACAAAGTTTGGATTTCCTGCCAGCGAAAATATTTCAGGTTCCGTTATTTTCGCTATTTCATCTACTGTTATATATCCCATATCTGTATATTCTATTTTTTTACTGTTTTATTCAAAATATTTACTTAATTCATCTGTCACCGCATCCAGCAGCATATCCGCCCATTTATCGTCCCATTGCTTTTCTATTTCCTCCTCCAGCGTTGCCAGCACCGGACGCCCCTCGTAGCCATCGCGCCGGATAGCCCTGCCGATCAGGAACAGCGTACTGTTGTCGGCAGGTATGCCGCGCGATAAAGCCCAGTCGCGCAGTGCGTCGATTGGCGGTTGCTTGCCTGTGCCGGGTTTGCGCCCCTGCTCTATGTAGTCTATATAATTGTCGAACAGGGTTTCTATCACTACCGATTCGCTCATCTTGCGGATTTCCACTCTTACACTGTCTTGTAGTGCGCTGCTTATGAGCGTATTTCTGCCTGTTTTGGCATTTGTGCCCACCTTATTGTCCGACAGTATGGTTTGCGACAGCTTCAACACATCGGCGGCAATGGCTTCTATAACTTTTGTAATCGCTGTATCCATTATCTACGGGTTTTGATGTCGAAGTCGGGTAGCTTTTGCACGAATACCTCACAATTGTTTGCCGGAAGTATATCGAAACCGGGCAGAAGGGATTCGTCTTCAAACTGATTATCCGTACTGAACTGCTCGTCTATCAGACACAGGTTTTGCATATTTACCTGTGTGAAGTTGACCGAAAAGCGGCAGCCGCAGGCATTGTTGTCGTAATAGTCGCGCAGGGTGGTGTATGTCCAGTCGGGACGGATACTGATACCATAATCCGGATTTTTCTTTATCCGTTCCACGATGTTCAGCCCGATGGAGAAAGCGAGGTTTTGCAGGTGATGCACCGACTCTTCGGTGGAAGGGAGAAACAGGATGGAAAAGTTTACCGAATTGGTGAATACATTGTCCTGATTACGCCCCGTGAGGGGGTCTTCGAGCCAGAACAGGGGATGGGTTTCCTTGCCGCTGCCGAGTTCGTAGTTGCGATTGTAATAAAAGCCCTTGATGGTCTTGTGTTGCTGCGCCTGTTGGCGAAAGATTTGTAGAATGCTGTTTATCATATTGTTTGCTTGTAAATGGTTTTTATGATATAGATAAATTACTTTTATTTTGATGCAAATCCAATCAATTTCCCGACCACCTATCTACCTGTACTGCATCTTCCTGTGCACGGATAATATCCGTTACTGCCACTCTCGAATTGATCTTTATAGATTTTATGGCATCTATAAGCGCTTCATTATCAATTGTGCTAGGTGTCTCTATAGCTGGCATTAGCCCGCCTGCTGCAAATTCCCTTTGGAAAGGAAGTTCAAAGCCTTGGGATGCTTTGGCGAAAAAGCCTGTCATATCTGTTGCATTCAGTTCCTTTCGCTGTGAATTGATATAGCGCACCAAACCAAGATTTTTAGAAGTAGATTCACGATTAATAACATATTCGCCGCCTTCCACTTCTATATTTGTACCTTCGATACGCATACCACCTTGTGAATGGCGTTTGCCTTTGAGGAAACCCCCGTCTTCGAGTTTCGACAATTGCTTGGTCATCACGCCAACCTGTATTGCTCCGGCTGCTCCTACAATAGCTGCCATAATGGGGCCGATGATAGGACCCAGCGACCATGCCTTGGTAACACCTAACGCAGTATTGGCCACCCCTTGAATGATACCTTGCGAGATTTCATTCTTTTTGATTTGCTTTTCTTTTTTCTCTTTTTCTTTTTCGGCCTTTTCTTTCTCTTTGGCTAATTGCTTCTCTTGTTGGGCAAGTTGCTGATTTTTTGCCATTTCCTGATTGATTTGTTCCTGCAAAATCAACAGGCGGCCACCACGTGCATTTTTGGACTGTTCTTCTAAGGAACTGATTTTGTCGCTGCTCTCCTGACGCAGCTCTACGGCTTCGCTATACTTTTCGGAAATGGCTTCGAATTTTTCGTTGGCTTCTTCGAGCTGCTCACTCAACAATGCGTTGCTGGCACTGAAAATGGCATTGACGCCTGTCATTATAATGTCGACATGCTCTTGCATGGTAGCGCTTATTTTCGACCAATGCTCTTTGTGAGATTCCTGTGTGTCGGCGGCAGTTTCTACAATGGCATCACCGGCTTCCTGATTGGCTTGGACAAAGTTAGACATCGACTGCTGCGCTTCGTCCAATAGTTCGTTTTGCCGGTCGTTGAATGATTCTGTTTCCAGAAGGCTTCTTTCGTGAAAGAATGCTTGTTCGTCCAGTTGGAGGTTGCTTTGTTCGCGCTGTTGTCTTATATTGTCTTCTTTGGAATCTCCTAAATTACTGTTTATATCTTGAAACTTACCGCTAATTCGTTTTCCTGTACCTGATTCCTTATTAAAATAAAGAACGGGCATTTCATCTTGCGATGATCCCTGATTGTTTTCTAATTGGGGTTGTGTAGGGGAGGGGTTGTTTTTAGATTGAGGTTGAATTTGTTCTTTCGGTAATGAATTCAATTCTTCTTGCGGAGGTGTATAATTTTCCGCATAATCCTGTATGACTTCACTTACACCTGTAACGGTTTTTACTACAACAGGAGCCGCAGATTCAAATTTAGATTCTATTTTATCAGCAATTACATCAACAATTCCATCTGCTGTACCTTGTGCAATTCTTCTTGCCTTTTCTTCCCAGTATGAATCTTCATTTTCTCCATGATATTTTAGGGGAATCAATTGTCCCAGATATTTTTTTATAAGCTCTGCATCCTGAGGATTATCAGCTTTTTGTAGTAAATCGTTTAATTCACCTCTTATATCTTCTAGAATTTTGTTAGTCTGGTCGTTGTATAATTTGTTTACATCAGCCTTATGTGCTTTGGATATCCTGATATCATCGGTGGTACTCTTACCTTCTTTAATACCTTGAACCGGATAAAAAATAGAGGCCTTCTGTTCTCCAAAATCATCTAAAGACTGCGCAATCGCTTTTCTTTGTGCTTCCTGAACATCAGCAATTGACTCTTGGGTTGCCAAAACAAGAAAAGCTAGTGATTTTTCAAATTCACTCATCTTATTCATCTCACTTTTTCGCCTTTCTGCTTCTAACTTGTCATCTTCTTTACGATGGTCTTCATTATAAAATTTTTTTCCGGTCAAAGCTGATGTAATTTCCGGAACAGTTTCACCAATTGCACTTGCGGTTTTATAAAATCCCTTAGTCCATAGATGGAATGTATCTAAAGCAGGAAAGATTTTCTCTCCGATTACTTCAACCGCTTTGGTCAGTTTCCCGAATAGTTGAAAGTTTTCTACAAATTTACTTCGCAGGTTATCCGATTGTTTATTCAGATCTTTAATTGTTTCTTTTGTTTGCTTATCCATTTCTAAGAGAGTATTGACAGTCTTTATTAATTCCAACCTATTAATATCGTTAGCTTTAGCCTGTACCTCTCCAACATTTCTCAAAGAATCAACAAATTCATTATTAATAGCAATAATTTTTGCTTGATTCTCCTGGAATTTATTATATGCGTCTTGCATTTCGTTTATAGAATCTTTGACTTTTCCAGTATCTTTAATCGCTTGTTCTACTCCGTCAATCTTTATTGGAACAATAAATTCTTTTCTGTTTACCATAAGTGTTTTTAATGTATAGATAAATAAGTTGAAATTTGATTGTGATTTTTGAAAGATTTTTGCAATTTTTGGTCTAGTTTTGTAAAAACTAATAAAAAATATGAAAGTATTCAAGCTAGCAATCTGCACATTACTCTCTCTGACAGCATTCGCCTGTAATGGAAATAAAAATACTGATGATGATATAGTATATTATCATAATGATTTCTCTTATTATTCTAAAACTATTAGCGGGGATATAGACTCAATATACTCTGTTGCTGTTGTATTTACCGACCCCAATAATGTGTCTAAAGAAACAACAGATGCCAATTATGCAATCTACATATTCAAACCTGATATAGCAGCAGAAGATAGTGATAAAACACTTTTGAAAGAAATACAATATACAAATAAAGATAGGACTCCATCAGTTACCCACTACATGTCAAAAGATGGTAAAAACATATCTATTATTACACGAGATGCAAAAGGGTATACTGCATTAACAGATACATCCGGTAATATGCAGGTTTGGATTGAAGGAGATGATATAAATAGCCCCAAAAGAGATACAATGGTAATTACTACTTATCCCAATCGCACCGATAAAAAGTTAAGAACTTCAGATGGCCAAAATATTCGCGAAATTCGTACTTACGACGATAGGGGTAATAATTTGACAGATAAAGCCATAGCATCTGATGGCGACTGGCTGGAAGATATTTATGAATATGATGAGAACAGTTTTATGACAAAGTATACAAGGAGAGGCTCATTGATGGAAAGTGAGCAGTTTGTTACTTATGAATATAGAACTGACGAAAGAGGGAATTGGATAGAACAAAAGGCATATGATAGTAAAGGTGTGATTAATGCTGTTGTTACGAGGATAATAGTATATAAGTGAACCTTTTATTGATCGTCAAAACCATACCAATGCGCATAATTGGCTGCTTTGTAAAAGATATAGAATAGAAGAAGAGGCAATACCGGCAACACTATCGGAAATATAGTCATAGCAAGCATAGCATATCCTAAAAGATTTATTCCGCCTACATAATCGCCATCGAAACGTGCCAGACGCCAACCGGAAAGGATATTCAGTATTATAATTAAAACAACGGCTCCAATATATAAAAGAGCAGCTATACCTCCAAGTGAAAGCTTATCGATATAGTAGGCTAAAGGTAGGTAGACGATAAATAGACCAAAAATACCGGAGATACTTATGCCTAGCCATTTCAGATTAGTTTGCAGATTATTATATTGCTGAAAATTGTCGAGGTATTGCCGTAGAATAAACAATATCCATGTACTAAATCCTGCGATAGCAATTATGGGAAGAAAAATAATAACAGAGCTATCACTTCCTTTCAAATCTTTCAGAATGCCAACCAATACAAAGAATGAGATTATGAAAAAGAATAAAGCTATTGATACAATTTTAGCCATGGTAAAATTTTGCCTCAAAAGCTTCGGTTTGCTATCTCCAAACTCCTCATATATAACATCTCTGGTATCAGACCTATTCACTCCTTTGGTATCAGCTGAGGATGAATTACTAAATTCTTCGCCGCAGTAACGGCATCTGACAGCTTCCTCTTTCAATATTGCACCACAGTTCGAACATTTTTTTATTGCCATATTCAATAATTTTGCGATAAAGATAAATAATTATCCATACCATCAAAAGATAATCACAAAAGTCTTTAACAGGTGAATATTTTGAAGGAAAGTTTGAAATCACAATCGGATTGCAAATTTCACCTCTCCTTCATTCTCACCTCCTTATCTGCTTCTCAAACTTATACTGTTCATCCTCAGCCCGCGCCTTATCTATCCGGTAAAGGAGGAATCCGAAAACTTCGACAACTGCTTTCTCAGTAATCTGGTCAAATAAATAAATTTTATCCTCTGCCAGATCGGCAATTGTTTTATACCACCCCCATTTATTACAAAAGTCTTTGTATCCTTTAGAAACCGGTTTGCCTGAGCCACCACCGTTGAATAATGGTGCAAAATCGCTTCTGATTCTTTCTTTCTGTACAAAAAAAAAGCGAGCAATGGTAGGGCTTTGTCACACGACAGGTTGCGGAATACCTCTTTTCGTGCGGCAGCAGTATCGGGATTGTAGCTTTCACCCGCAGGGCGGCATACGATAGCCAGCGTTTCCGAAATCTTGGTTTCACTGTCGCTGTTGAGCGTCTCCTCTATGTCTATCCATTCGCCCAGTGTGAGTTTATCCGACAGGGAGATAAAGAAATCCCGCCCATCGATACTAACCTTTGTTGCGGGTTCTAAGTCGGTATCGAATATAAAGCCGACGGCATCGGATATGGCATCGAACAGTTGGGTAGGGGAGTGGAGCAGCCATTCGCTGTCCAGTTTGCAAATGCCTGCTATGAAGTGCACGTATTCCATCTTGCCTTCGGGGCGGCGCTTAAACCATTTTTCGTAGTCGGCAAGGCACAGGTCGGCCCACGATTGGGGCACGGAGATTTTTTGGTCGTTGAATTCGATTTGTAACATAGTTTTATAATTAATAGTTAATAATGAATAATTAATAATGAAAAGTTAAATTGAGTATTATAGATCGCTTGCGCCATTCTTAATTCTTCATTCTTTCTCACTGTATAGATAAATTACTTTTATTTTGATAACAGATTAATCTATTTATTTTATGCAGCGATAGTGAAAAATGCTTAAAAGAGAGGGGGAAAGCGAGTGTAGATGCAATAAAATATTTCATAGCTTTATAAGCACGCTCGTATTATTTTTGATATATTTGAAAGAATATGGCTAACTATTGTGAACTAAAAAACGTATAAAATGCAAAAGAAACTATTAATCATCACTTTACTTATCGTCACCCTCGTATCCTGCGGGTCTATGAAAGATGCGATGTACTCCGAAAAGAATGTCAGGAAAGTGGAACTGGGCATGACCAAAGAAAAAGTTATATCCATAATGGGCAAATCGTACACATCGGCAGGAGCGATACAGACGCCGGAGGGCAGTGTCGAAATCATCAGATGGGATTCGGTTGATGATCTCGAAAAATATGAATTTCAATTTGTGGATAAGATATTGAAAGAATGGCACAGGGTAAGGTTGGATTATCACGACCATCGGCCGAGAGTAGCACCATAAAGGGTTAGAGACTGAAAATGAACGAAAAAAGAGCTATAACAAAATGTTTTGGTAAAATTTAAACAGGCTCTTAATACCATATACAAGAAGCCCGGACAAATTATTTGTCCGGGCTTTCACTAACCAAATGAATCTTTACTGACTGAAAGCTAAACGTTATTCTTCTGCTTCACCGGCTTTGTAAGTATCCGATACTATGAACAGATCGGTGCTTTCGGCGGCGTTATCCACTGGCAGATAACCGGATGCTACTTTATCTTTTTCGTCGATCACACCGTCTCCGTCCATATCAGCTATCCTTAATGATCCCAATCCTAACTTGTCCAGTGCTGTTTCTGTTTTATATTCGGGCGCTTCGTCTATTTGCTCCTGAGTAGTGAACAAACCTACAACCATATAGCCATCGCGGAACGAAGTTTTACCTTCCTGCTCTACTTTGTAGAATAGTCCTTCACTATTGAAGTGTTCAAATGCGGCTTTACCTTCGGCATCGGTAGCTACGCTGTTCACTTCCACATATTCTTCGCCTTTGAGTTCGAAGAATGTAATTTTTGCACCCTCTGTCACTGCTTTTTCCGCAGCGCCTTCAGCCCATTCTTCGTTGGCGGCATATACAACAAAGTTTGCTGTAAATTTTGGAATGTCAACCACCGGAATTACCGATGCTACAACGTAGATTTTGCTTAGTCCGGCATCAGTGGCACTTGCAGAAGTCACCTCTACATCGTTTACCCAGATTTTACCATCTTTCTTGGCTATTCTGAGAGGATCGCCTTTTACACTCTCTATGATAACTTCATCGCCTTCCTCTGCCGGAAAGTCGAATGTGCCTTTTACTATGTGGCGGGTAATATTTTCTGCTGTTACATCAGTGTCGTCTCCTCCTTCGCCCTCTTCACCTTCTTTGGGTGCTTTTGCTGATTCGGGAGCCGGTTCCTGTGTTTGGTCGGCTACAGCAAATACAGTCAGCGCTTCTGTTCCGAGGTCCTCAGACTTCACGCCTTTCAGTATATTGGTAAAATCCCCTACATTTTCCATTTCGCCCAGTTTGCCCAATACCTCTTCCAACTGTGTTTTTGCAGGCGGAGGTGTCGGATCATCATCATTACTACAGGCTACAGATGTGAAAAGCAATGCTACCGCTACAAAACTCAAATAAAATAACTTTTTCATAATAAACATTTTCGTTAATAAAATTGATTAAAAATTTATTTAATATCAGATTGATATAATTCTTCCATCCCGAAACCCTGATAAAAAAGGTATCGGTATATCCGCAATGTTTTATGTGTGAAGTTATTCGTGGCAGGTCTTCGACCAGAGAAGACAGCCTTATCTAAATTTTGGTGTAGTTGTAAATCGTATCAAAAAAGATTTGGCCGTTAGACGGGAATCGTCAGCTCCGGATCGACCGAAATCATAGGTAAGACGGAAAAAAAGAAAAGAATGCTGTACAGGGTATAGTGTTTTTAACTTTTTATCACATTTTCGCAGAGATATCATTGTGTATTCTTTACAATTTAAGAAAGTTCCGGCTTAATGTTATTTTATGTTAAAAAAATCTCGAACTACTATTTACTGTATCCTGAAAGTTACACAACCCGCTACACTTTCCTATACACTCATCACTACACTCACCTATACACTCACCTATACCTATACTAAAGACAATACTAAACAAGACTATATAAAAAAGAAAACTATATAAAAGAAAAAAAATCAGAGTATAGATAATTCAAAAAAAATATAATAAAATCTGCATAAAGTTGAAATGAATTTATCTATACCCCAAAAACGAAGCCGAACCATGATAAATTTCATTCACAATACAGTCTACAAGTTGAAACCGGAACAGATGTCCGGTAGCATCCATCGTCTTGGAGGGTTGGTATTGTGGAACATTTTGTCTTTGCTGTCGCTCTTTCTTGCAAAGTGGGAGATACTTTTCAGGAGTAAAGATGATTGTCCGGAAGATTCTTTCCGATACGGCTGCCTGGTTTACCCTTGTGGTAGTTTTCATCTTTGCACTGCTGTTGGGGGAAGTATATCTGCTATGGTAAAAACTGTAAAGCCAAAGAATATTTTCTTCGTTTTTTACCGGTTATTTTCGGCGAAAAATAAGAGTGGTGTTTTTATTGAAAGTGTTTCCCTGTCAAATGTTTCATCGTTTTATCGACACAATCTATTTTAACATAGAAACAATCCATTAAACAAAATTCACTTTCGTTACGTTAATACTATGTGTTTTTCATGGTATTAGATTTTAAGGTTAATAATGAAGATTGGTTGTTGTGAAACAACCTTTTCTTTTTATAGCCGAAATGAAATTGTTGTGAGACAATTCATAATTGCGTTAGTTTATCAAATAAAATTATTTTCATTTTTTTTAATAAAAAAATATTAGGGAAATATTTCATCTCAGGATAATGTGGATGGGATTAGCATATATCTATTATCGTTAAATTGTGAGATCTGATAAGTTTAATTCACTTAAAATTAAACATTTATTCCCTCCGATTGTTATTTTAAAATATTGGATTATTTGGTTCAATCTACTCACAAACAGTTTGATAATACCTAAAAAAGCATCACTTGATTATGAAAAAAACTATCTTCAGCCTATTGGCATTGTGCTTGCTGGTGGCATGCGACAGCGATTCCGATGATTCTCCTAAATTTGATAAAGATTCTTATAGAGTCGATATCAGTGCAACAGTGCAAACCGCTAATTTAGTGAAGGCGGGACCTGTTAACGGTAATTTTACAACTGATTTTCCGATAGGCATATATGCCTACAATGTTTCGTGGAAAGCCGGTGCTGCAGCTAATGTAATCAACAGAGACTCTGCTGTGGTAGCCGGAGCTGCAGACCATAGTGTGACATTTTCCAAAGGCCCGTATTATTATCCGACAGATGGCACCGATCTCAGTTTCTTTGCATTTGCCCCCCGTGGTGCTGAAACCTCAGCGGCTACTGCCGGTGTAAGTCCGGTAGTGGCTATTAGTATGACAGGTCAGGAAGATGTAATGTGGGCTTCAGGTACAGGTCATAAGGCCGGATCTGCGGCCGCAGTTCATCCGGTACTTAATTTCCAGCATAAGCTTACGCAGTTGCAATTTATATTCAAATCTGATACAACTTATCCTGCATCGGGAAATTCCGTGGTATCACTTACTGTCAACGGACAGCCCAATCTGGCCACTATGACAGTGGAGACAGGAGCATGCACTTTTAGCGGCAGCGCCAATATGCAGGCGTTGTCTTCGGCAAACCAGACCGCAGGGATAGCTATTACCACAGCCGGTACAGCCGCAAATTCCCCTGTGATGACAAATACAGCATCGGGAGCAACTGCATATACACTTACTATCGTAGTAAAACCGGCCGGGGGAGGCTCCAATGTGACATATACCAATGTTCCTGTAAATCTTACAACTGTAGCCGGCAGCGCCCATGCCATTACACTCACATTCACCGCTACGGCTGTTAGCGCCAGTGCAACTGTGGCCGATTGGCAGACAGGTACAGGCGGTACAGTATCTGTATTGTAAATAATATAACATAATATACTATAGAGTACCCGGTGAATGTATCGGGTATTCTATAGCGGCTAACAGAAAGAATGGCAGTACTTTGAAAAATCTATTTTTTATTTTCTCTGTTTTTGGATTGTCCATATTAGGAGGATGCGCCTCCGATACAGATTTTATGTCCGATGGAGAGCCGTCACGTAAATATATTCCTGCTGCTTTCTCGTTGGATAATGTTGCAACTAAATCCGTAGATAACACATCTTTGGGATGCGATATGGTTTTGTCCAATGATAATCCGGCAATAACCGTATCCATGGAGAAAGAGATGCGCGAGGGAAAGACTCGGTTGTCGCATGGATTGAAGACTTCATGGACTACAGCCAACAATCAGGTGAAATGGACTACGGGTGACCGGATAGGAATGTTTATGCGTGATGCGGGAGGTAGTAATTCTTATGCAAAAGACAATGTTTTATATACTGTCGCCTTGGGAGGTGCAGCAACTGCGTCTTTGACTGCTGATGCTTCACCTCTTTATTTTCCAAACAAGAGCAGTAGTATCAAATTTTATGCATATTATCCATACTCGGCATCTGTAAGTTCGCTGTCGGTAAATTATACCTTACCGGCCGACCAGTCTACAGAACAGGCCTTAGGCAGTGCAGATATTATGTATGCTTCGCCGGCTGCCCAGAATGGTTCGTCTCCCAATGTACCTCTCACTTTCAATCATCAGATGGTATTGTTGTCCTTCAATATAAAAGGGGGGATCCTTTCGGGGCTTTTTACTCTTACCCAGGTCACAGTCAGTGGCTCGGCGGTAACCAATACGGGAGTATTAAATCTGGCTACCGGAACATTAACGCCCAATACGGCAAGCACTTTCACGGCTACCGTAAATACAAGTAAGCCTGTGAGCAATACTCTTGTTGCAAATGTAGATGTGATCATAAATCCTTGCAGGATAGTAAACAACAGTACTTTATTGCCTACCGAACTGAAAGTAACTCTGACTTTTGGTCTGTTGTCGCATTCTACTTATCTGGTAACCAGTGGTACATTTGCTGCAGGAACAAGGTATGTATACAATCTTAATGTCGCCCTCTGAAATATGAATTTTAAGCGTAGTTACTCAAAATATTTTCTTTATTTGAGAAATAAACATTTATCTTTATCAGGTTATTATGGAAATCGGACTTATCAGGAAGCACGAAAAGTGAAAATGCCGAATTAAATCTTTCTAATCTCCTTTTTTAAGTGATATATTGTTAAAAATAAATCTATATTTTTCATTTTAACCATATTTGTTAAAATGCTATATATGTTAATCTTAACAAAATAATATCTAAGAAAAAATCTATATTCAATTTTTTCAATGTGTTAATGTAAAAAATAGGATGTAATTTTATATAATCCTCTCACAACTTTATCTATACTTCTTTTATGTTTTATTAATTAAAGTAAAAACTAAACAATTATGAGAATTAAATTTTTTTTTCTTGCGTTTTTGATCTCTTGCGTTGGCGGAATAGGTTATGCTGCCGTTGATAAAGTCGTGAATGTTGCTTTATATAATAGTGGGCCTGGTGAGACTGGTCCTATATTTCCTATGGCCAGAATGCTTTCTGTATCTCCGGTAACAGTGACTGTAACCGATGATGTAAACCTGAATATCTTATTCAGAACTAGTCTTGGCAGAGTAGCTGTAACAATTAAAGACGAAGCAGGTGTAGTACATTATGTAAAAAATGTGGGTACATCAGAAACAACCAGCTTATCAGTAGATATCAGTATGCTTCCGGCAGGAACATATACTATATCATTTACAAATGCGGATAAGACATTGAACAAATTCGGCACTTTCGAGGTTAATTAATCGTTTTTTTTATATAATAAATTTTAGAGGGGTTCGGGTTTACCAGCCCGAACCTTTTCAATTCTAGGTTTTAGTTTAATGAAAAATATAGCATTTGGTAATAGTTATATACTTTGTCTACTACTAATTTTCTTTTTCTATTCCTGCAAAAAAGACAATCATTCCGCAGAATTGTTAACAAAGGCACAGAGTATTGCTGAAAATAAACCGTCTGAAGCCCTTCTTTTGCTAGATTCTATCAGCAATCCGGAGCAGATGGATAAAAATAACTATATGCAATATATAGTTACAAGAGTGCAGGCAAAATTTAATATTCATAGGCCTGATATAAAAAATGATACCTTGATTTTCGATGCATATAAGTATTTTGACGAGAAGAAAAATTATCCCCAAGCAGCTCTGGCTCACTATCATACAGCAGCCCTATATAATGCAAATGAATTTGCGGACAAAGAATTGGAACATTTTAAATTAGCCACGCATTATGCTCTAAAAGCAGGAGATAATCTTTTGGCAGGTAAAAGTCTTCATTGGATTGGAAACCTGTATCACCGGAAGAATATCCAGGACAGTGCTATAGCTAATTATAAACGTGCTTTACATTATTACCCGGTAAGTAAAGAGTCTGAGAAATATATATTGCATGCAATAAATCTTATAGGTTTTTCCTATGAAATGGAAAATCATTTTGATAGTGCATTTGTTTATTTTAATAAGGGTATGCAATTGGCGAAACAACTTGATAATAAAGCTTCCCAAATAACCTTTTCTCATTTATTAGGTATTGTTTATCGTGATTTGGGAGACTTTCCAAAAGCTGAATCCTATTTGCAAGAAGCAATACATGGAACTACCAATCGGGATGAGAAACGGCGCATTAATCTCAGTATACTCATGCTATACAATGATATGAACAAGCTCGATTCTGCAATGTATTATTCTAATCAACTGTTGTCATATATTCCTGAAATGACTTTTGCTTACACCGTTCAGGAAAGCTATGCAGCCATATCGGAATACTATAAGAAAAGCGGTGATTATAAAACGGCGCTGTATTACAATAATCTGTATGATGTTACTACCCGGGAAATCAAAGAAGCCGATAATACAAAAAAACTCGCCGAAGCCGACAGAAAATACAAAGCGGTTATAGAACAACAGGAACTGCAAAGTACACGCTTGCGTAGTTATTTGTATTTAATAGGTACTGTATCATTTACTTTGATTATTCTTATGACTATCTGTTTCAGAGGCAGGACATCGCGTCTCAAACGTCAGAGAGTCGCTGAACGTAACAAGTTACTCGAGGAACAGTCGCAGGTGCACGCAAAATTGCTTGAGCACCAGCACGAAAGCCTTACATATATGCAGGGCATATATCGCAGTATCGTGGACGAATGGGTGGATATAGACAAAAAGGTAAAGTCTCTGGCTAAAGAATTCGGGGTAAAGGAAGAACCCGAACTCTATATGAAAATAAAGCAAATGATAGAAAATTTTAAGCAAAATACCAACCAGCAACTCGTTGTACTTGCTAAAGAGCATTTTCTGAAACAACCCTATGGCGATAGTGCTGTTTCTACCCTGAAAGATAAGGATTTACTGCTGTTTATGCTTTATTATTGCGGATATAAACGTAACGATGTCGCAATTTTGTTGGGTGTTAATCCTCACAAGGATAATATGGCCTTCCGCAAGCTGGATTTGAGGAACAAACTTCTCAAAGTCGGTATGGAACAGTACGATATTGAAAAAATATTATTTTCGGAAGAAAATGTAAATTAAAATATCTAACTTTATCAATTGGCTGTAAATGCCTGTTTAGAACACGCAATAATTTAAAAATTAATCTATTATGAGAACAAAATTTTACTTCTTAGTGTTTATTATGTTGTGTCTGGGGGGAACGGCTTTTGCTGGTAAAATAGTAGATGTTCCAGTGGGAGACGGACCCGGTGAAGGTGGTCCAACTATAAATCCTCCGGCTGCACGAATGGCTGTTATGTCTCCTATATCTCCTATATCGGTAAAAATGGTTGATGATAAGAGTCTGGTAGTATCATTCAGTGCTAATTTAGGTGTTGTAACTGTAGCCGTTAAAGACGAAGCTGGCGCTGTATATTACACGAAGGTTGTAAATACGTCATATTCAGGCAAATTGTCGGTAAATATTTCTGCACTTCCAGCAGGCACATATACCATAACATTTGTAAATACTGCTACTTCTTTGAAAAAATATGGTACCTTTGAAATTGATTGATATTAAATTTTTCAAATAACAATATTGAGGGGGTTCGGGACTTGTAATCCCGAACCTTTTCTAGTCTGGTTCTTTTTTAATGAGCAAAATAGCATTAGCTAAAAGTCTTACATATTCTCTTCTATTAATACTCTTTCTTTATTCTTGTGAGGAAGGGGGGCATCCTGCAAAACTATTGGAGCAAGCACAGACTAAAATAGAAGATAATCCTTCCGAAGCGCTTCTTCTGCTCGATTCTATCCGTAATCCTTCGGGTATGGATCAGGACAGCTATATGCGGTATGTTTTACTGCATGTTCAGGCAAAATCTTTGATGCGTAAGGATATAAAAAGCGATACTTTGGTCTTTGATGCACAAAGGTATTTTGATACTAAAAATGATCCTTATCTGTCGGCTCTCGCACACTATTATACAGCAGGTGTATATCATGCGAATAATACTCCCGATAAGGAATTGGAGCATTTTATGCTGGCAGGTCATTACGCCCGTAAAGCCGGTAATAATTTACTCATGGGCAAAAGCCGGCATAGTATCGGTAACCTGTATTATGAAAAAGGTGTGATGGACAGTGCTATTGTCAACTACAAACAGGCATTGGATTACTATGCGAAGAATGGAGGAATGGAAACCTTCAGGCTACAGATAATGAGATTTACAGGTATAGCTTATCAGGCGGAGGGAAAACTGGATAGCGCCTATTATTATTTTGACGAAGGTTTACGTTATTCGAAAGAACTGAATAATGTTCCGTCTCAGGTGTCTTTCACCCATATGTTGGGGATGCTGTATCGTAAAAAGGGCGATCATCAGAAATCTGCTGACTATCTGAGAACTGCGCTTGCCGAAACTACCGACCAACAAGAGGCAATAAGGATATGCCTTAGCTTTCTGAAATTATATCATAATCAGAATCAACCGGATTCGGCAAAATATTATTCTGACCTGATGAAAGAGCATTTGGCCAAAATAACATATCCGAGAACACTGGAAGACCTTTATAAATCTTTGTCGAGCTACCACGAAGAAAATGGAGACTACAAGGAAGCATTGCATTACAATAACTTACTGCTGGATGTTACCCGGCAGATAAATGAATCGAACAGTCTGCAAAAATTGTCGGAGGCAGATAAAAAATATAAAGCAGCCCTCCATAAGAAAGAGCTGGATAGTTTGCTCATGCGCAACTATCTCTACTTACTAGGTGGTATATCACTCGTACTCATCGTATTGGTAATAGCATACTTCAATAACAGAACTATGCGGCTCAAACGCCAGAGGATAGACGAGCGCAACAAATTGCTGGAGGAGCAATCACTCGTGCAACAGAAACTACTTGAACATCAGGACGAAAGTCTGACGTATATGCAGGGTATATACCGTAATATTGTGACCGAATGGGTGGAAATAGATAAACAGGTTAAATCGCTGGCTAAAGAATTCGGAGCCAAAGAGGAACCCGAACTTTATGTGAAAATAAAGAAGATGGTGGAAAGCTTCAGGCAAAATACCAATGAGCAGCTCGTGGGACAGGCTAAAGAGCATTTTCAGAAACAGCCGTATGGCGAAAATGTACTGTCGGTACTGAAAGATAAGGAGTTGCTGTTGTTTATGCTATACTATTGCGGATACAAACGTAACGATGTTGCGGTCCTGTTGGGAGTACGTCCGCACAAGGAGAATATGAATTTCCGCAAACTGGACTTACGGAACAAATTACTTAAGGCAGGGATGCCGAAAGAAGACGTTGAGCAGATATTATTTGCAGAGGATAAAGAAGACTGATATTGTCCGGTTTTCCTCTGTACTCAAACCACTTCCTTTTTTGATATTTCTACTGTTTTGCCATCAAGCAGCGATACGATATTTTCAGGATTTATCTTTAATGTATGCAAACTGTCGCCCGTTCCTCCGTAAACATAGTCTAAGTCCAATAATCTTTTATCGATAAAGCAAGGCAAATTATGCCCGATCAAAGGAACCGAGCCTGTTTCATAGCCGGTTGCCTTTTTCACATCTAGCCTGTCAGCCAGGCTGAATGTCGCGAAGCCTATATTACTACCCGTTTTTTTGAAATCTATTTTCCCGTTTTGGGCACTTACAATGAGTGCGACAAAGCCATTTTCTGTTTTTATGATAAATGCAGGAGCGGCTTTACTACTATCGAAGTACTTATCGGCGTCCTCTGTTTTTAATATAGGCTCATTGTGCCTGATTATTTCGTAGTCGCAGGCCGATTTATGCAGTAGTTCGTCTAATTGGTTAAGAGTGAGCATCTGTCCGGTTTATTATTTTATACCACAATATGCTGCAAAACAAATATTCTTATGCAATACATCTACTTCACTGAATCCAACCTGTTTCATCAGGTTTAACTGGTAAATGAGTGGTCTTGGGCTATCTTCTTTCTCTATATATGCCAGTACGTTATGTGCATATTCCGTGCCTCCGATACCCGATAAGTATTCGGTATATTTATCGGTGAAATAGCTGTCGAGTACTTCCGATTGCTGGGTTATCAAATCCGATATCATCAGGCATCCGCCCCTCTTGAGTATCTTATACAACTTGGCAAAGACTGCGAACCAGTCTTCATCATCTCTCAAATGATGCAAAACGGCTCCCGCCAGAATAATATCATAAGATTCTTCTTTCAGTTCTGCAGTTCTGATATCGCTTTGTATGGTTTTTATAGCGCCCGTTGTTACTATACCTGTGCGTTCTTTTGCCCTATCGAGCATCGGTTGGCTCAAATCTATCAGGGTACAATTGAGATTGGGCAGCTTCGATAACATTTTCAGTGTATAATTGCCTGCACCACAACCTATATCGAGTAGATTTTTAGCATCCGGACAAAGTCTTTTCGCCGATTCTGTAATCAGTTCGAGTGAAATTGCAGAATCTATAGTCGATACTTGCCCTGTTTCGAGATTGGAAAAACGTTCTACATCGTTGTCGAATCTTTCCCTTATTTCATCAGTTGTCGATTTGCTATGCATATGTGCTTGTATTTTGAACGAACGAAGTTAAATAAAACTCTTCCATTCTGTTATCAAAATAAAAATAATTTATCTATACTCTAAAAACACCAATGAAAAAAACGGAAAATATGAAACAACATTCGACAGGAGCCAATTATTCAGTAATTAAATTATCCCAATCAGTAAAATCGTACCCCACATTCACCCGCAACACAAAAGGCTGGGTGAGTTACGACCGAGACAATCTGCTGCCGCAACGAATCATAGAACTGAACAATGAATCGGCGATCAACAAGGCAGTGATAGAAAATAAAGTGACTTATATTTGCGGAACAGGAGTGAGGGACGGGGAGTATTACGGTCAACCTAACCCTGCCGACGACTGGGATGCATTGATAGAAAAAATAGCTAAAGATTATGTGACTTTCGGCGGATATTGTTTTCAGGTGATACTGAACGAAAACGGCAAGACTGTAAGCCTTTATCATACCGATTTCAGTAAAGTGAGAGTGGGGGAGATCAACGAGTTCGGAACTTATCTTAGCTTCTTCCTGTCTAACGATTGGCGCAAGACATACGGAAAATTCGCTCCGGTAGAGATAAAGGCATATGGGGCCGAAGAAATGCAGAAAGGTGTTCCGTATCTTTTCTATTACAAGGATTATGAGCCGAGTCTCGATTATTACCCTGTGCCCCAGTATTATTCCGCATTGAATTATATAGAAGCGGATGGCTTGCTGGGCAAATTTTACCGCAACTCTATCAACAATGGTTTTGTACCCTCAACCATTATTACCATGCCGAGTAATCCGGCAGAAGATCAGAAAGAACAATTCCAGAAAGATATCGAGAGCAGCTATGCAGGGACTAACGGGGCAAACAGTATTGTTGTGCTTTGGGGCGAAAGTCAGGAAGTAAAGCCCGTGGTAACATCGTATACAGCGAGTAACAATGCCGATCTGTACAACAATGTGGATGAGATTATTTTCCAGAAAATCATATCTGCCCATCGCCTTACTTCGCCTACATTGGCAGGTCTGTCGGGGTCAGGCAACCTGAGCGGAAATGCCAATGAGATTATCAATTCGTATGTGCTCTACAACCATACGGTCATTCATCAGCTTCGCCGCAAAATATTGGATACGCTAAGTATTTTTACCATCAATAACGGTTATAAGCGGTTGGTGGTGGAAGATCTGGATATTGTAAAAGAACTTGCTGCCGATAGCAATAATTAGTTTTTTTGTATTTCATGTGCGGGTACGGACTTTAAGGTTCGTACCCTTTTCTCTTACTCAATCCCCACCCACCATTCTTTAAATGTCTGTGTGCTGTCTTTCAGATTCACCACTTCGCCTATCATTGGTGTCAGCAGGCGCATATCTTCTCTCTTGCTTGCAGCCGTAACCCTTTTCAGAGGGTCATCCCACGAATGGTTTGCCAGAGCGTATTTAGATGAATGCACGGGGAAAAGTACCTGTGTATGCAGGTCTTTCGCTGCCTGCACTACTTCTTCGGGCATCATATGTATATATTTCCATCCTGTGCCATATTGTCCGTTTTCGAGTATGGCCAGATCTATCTTACCGAAGCGCTCGCCTATTTTGGCAAAATGGGTGTCATATCCGCTGTCGCCGCCCAGATATATTTTCATTGTAGGTGTTTGCAAAAGGTATGAAGCCCATAGCGACTGATTCGGCGAAAGTCCGCGACCCGAAAAATGCCGGGCAGGGAGACAATATGTCGTAAATCCGTCACCGATAACGGCGTCCTCGTTCCAGTCCAGTTCTACAACCTTGTCCATATCAAAACCCCATCTTTCGAAATGTTCTGCTACGCCCAGTCCACAGATTACTTTACCCGTGCGGTCTTTGAGAGCCATTACACTTTTATAATCGAGATGATCCCAGTGATCGTGCGAAATGAAGAGATAGTCTATATCAGGCATGTCTTCTGCCGTGTATCCGTCAGCACCGTCGAATGCTTTGTTGACAAACGAAACAGGCGATGCAGCCTTGCTGAAGACCGGATCGGCCAGTATGCGCTTGCCGTCTATCTGTATGAAATAGGATGAATGACCAAACCAGACCAGTATATCTTCGTTGCGGTCGAGATGGAGTAAATCGGTTTTCACTGAAGGAATTTTATCGGTAGGAGTGACGCGCTCATGTTTTGCAAAAAGGAAATCATACATAATACCTATATATCCTTTGTCTCCCGTTAGTTGTGGCGTATAGCTCAGATTCTGGAATTTTCCATCCCTGTAATTAGGTGAGTTCTTCACCCTTTCTTTGCGCTCTCCGCCTGGTGTACGTCCAAAACTCGGCTGATTGACAAATATTGCAATTGTGATTGCTAATAGTGCTGCTACTGAAAGTATTATAATCATTGTTCTCTTGATTCTCTTTTTAGTTTTCGGTTTCATGAAGTTTCAATTTTTATGTTAAAAACAAAATTTGTGCCATAATTTATATGAAACTTTAAAGAGAACGCTGAGCCGGTAATAGTAGATTTCCGGATAAATATTGGATAGCGCAGAATTTGTGTTTTTATTTTTCCTTGTATCCTTTTCCTTGCCCGAAGGTGATAAATATATGGTCGAAGCCCATAGCCTGCAAAATAGGGCGTAGCAGGTTTACGGCACTATCGCGGCTTTTGCTGTCCATGTCTAGTTTTGCAGCTTGTTCGCGCAACTGCTTTTCGGCCTGGCGGTACGCTTCGTCGGCTATTTGTGTCGACTCCCACAACCCGAATTGCATATCGTAGATGCGCGAGGCCGAATGGTCTATTGCTACATGGCATATTTCGGGGGCGGGCAGAGTCAGGCGTATCGAATCGCCGGAGGTGTATATGTCTTCGGGTTTGAGGCGGGTGAGGTCTATGCAGCAGATCACTTCACCCGATACTATGAGTGCAGTCTTGGCATTTGGCAGCCACTGGCGCACCTTCTTATATTCCACCATATCCTGAATGTTGTATTTCAACACTTCCAGATTGCCGAGACTTTCTATTTTCTCCACAATCATATTGTGCGAAACTTCCACTTTTTCCCCTCCTTTGTCTTTGCCGCCAAAGAGGTACATGATAATGCCACCGATAAGGATACCGATAGCGAGCATATTTATATAACTGCGTTGTTTTATTGTATTTCTGCCGGACATATATTGCATTTATCTGCTATTTGAAGTAAATGTACGAAAAGCGATTGTTTTTATCAAATCAAAAATGGCTGTGTATATAATAGTTTGCTATATGGCTGGATCTTTGAAAGATAAACCCCTGTCTTTTACTAATAAGTAGTTATGAGACAGAGGTATATTTATTACTTCCGACGAAGGGTAATTACATAGGTATCTCTCTTGCATCCGAATTGTAATCTCTCACATCATTCGATTTGCGGTCTAGTTTTTCCCTTACTCTTTCGGCTTCTTTTGCTATATCCCTTTGTCTGCGGGACGGATCATCATCTCCTTCCGATTCTTCCCTCTCTTCCATGTTTATATCGAGAGCCTGATCGTTGTTGCCAAATACCTGATCTGCATCCAGATGCTTGATTTGCTCTATTTCTTCATCGGTGAGATGTTTCCCTTTACTATTATCTGTGCTCATAATCTGTGAATTTTTAATCTGTAAATGACTATACGATTGTATTTTAAACAAATATACAGGACAATAGTTCTTTCCAATATTTTAAATGTTGTAAAAAACAGTTTCTTAATATAAACAGAAAAGGCCGGAAAATTTCCGGCCTTAGGCGATGAAGTATGAAGCCTTTCAAAAGATTTCCTCAGTTATTGTTGTGTAGTAGTCGATACATTGCCTTATGTCCGGAACGGAATTGTCCCAGTTGTTTTCATATTCTATAGATATGTATCCTTTAAAGTTTTGTGCTTTAAGTGTTTTTAGCATTCCTTCCACATCGAGTATACCTTTTCCCCAGATCACATCGTGCTGTTCGGTTTCTCCCTCTTTCTTTTCGGCTATATCCTTGAAGTGCAGCGATACGATACGCCCGTCCAGTTTCTTGAGACAGTCGATCTGATTTAATCCCTCGCGGCGCCAGTGACCCACGTCGCAACATGCTCCTATCATCGGGTTTCGGTTGGCTATCTGTGCCAGCAGCAGGTCTGGATTCCAGTAGGTTGACGGCTGCGGATGGTTGTGCACGGCTATCTTTATGCCATATTTGTTAACGAGGCTTTCTATAAGGTCCCAGTCTTTTATGGACGGTTCGCAGGAGATGAACTCCATGCCCATCTCTTTAGCCAGGATAAATTCTTTTTCCCAGTCGTCCGGGTTATCTGTGGTATATACGCCGGTGGAGATTATTTTTACACCTTTGCTTTCGGCAAATTCCTTTATTTCCTTGCGTTCTTCGGTGGTGAGTCCTATGCCGAATACTTTGTCACCCCATTTGTCGCCCAGTTTGTGTCCGGGAAATACCTCGATGTATTTCACTCCCAGTTCGTGGGTTTTGTCGATAGCTTCGGCAAAGGTGAACTTGTGGAAGGTATAGGATTGCATAGACAAATACCATCCGTTTTGTTCGGCTTTGGTTACTGTCACGGTTTTTGGTTGATTACCAGCTTCCGGTTGTTGCTTGTTCTTTGTATTGCATGATGCATAACTGCATAGTATGCCTGCAATTAATAGGTACTTAAATAGTTTTTTCATACGTTAGATTCGTTAGGGCATATCTTAATTAACAGTGTCAAAGATAAATAAAAGTTTGGGTTAGGGGGTATCTTACAGGCATATTTTGAGGTAACAGGTTAATATTTAACTTTTTCCGTTGTACTCCTTTTACTTAGTATCCGCTATATAAACAGCATCTATCTCCTCTTAAATTAAAATTATCTATAAAATGTACTTTATTAAAAAACTTACCTGTAAATTTAGCTGTTAAAGAAAAGGTATCAATTTAATAACTACTTAAATTTTTTTATACCTATGAAGATACACGAATATCAGGCAAAAAATCTATTCTCGTCTTATGGCATTCCCGTTGAAAAGTATGTACTCTGTAATGTCGCCAATGAGGCTGTTACTGCGTACGACGGGCTGAATATGGAACGGGTGGTAGTAAAAGCACAGGTGCTTACCGGCGGCCGAGGTAAAGCAGGAGGAGTTAAACTGGCAAAGAACAGGGAGGATGTAAAACAATATGCAACGGATATTCTGGGTATGAGTATCAAAGAATTCCCCGTTACAAAAATCATTGTAAGTGAAGCCGTTAATATCGGCTCGGAATACTATGTGAGCTTTGTTATCGACCGCAATACTAAATCCGTCATCCTGATGATGAGTGCCGAAGGTGGTATGGATATAGAGGAAGTAGCCGAACATTCACCGGAAAAGATACACAAATTTGCCATTGATCCTTTTATCGGAGTTCCTGATTATCTGGCGCGGCGGTTTGCATTCACTATATTCGAAGAAATAAACCAGGTGAATCAATTGGCGGTAATATTGCAAAAACTATATAAACTGTTCGTAGATAAAGATGCGTCACTGGCCGAAATCAATCCGCTGGTACTCACCAAAGAAGGCAACCTGATAGCAATAGATGCCAAGATGACCTTCGACGACAATGCGCTCTACCGTCAGCCGCAGATACATGCCCTCTTTGAGCCTACCGAAGAAGAAAAAACAGAGGCTTATGCCAAGGAGAAAGGTTTCAGCTATGTGCATCTCGATGGCGAAATAGGCTGTATGGTAAATGGAGCAGGTCTTGCCATGGCCACTATGGACATGATAAAACTGTATGGCGGTACACCTGCCAATTTTCTCGACATAGGCGGCAGCTCCAATCCCAATAAAGTGATAGATGCCATGACCTTGTTGCTCAAAGACCCGAAAGTGAAAGTAGTGTTGATCAATATATTCGGCGGCATAACCCGTTGCGACGATGTGGCTTCGGGTTTGCTTACCGCCTTCGAACAATTGGAAACCGATATTCCCGTTATCGTCCGCCTTACAGGCACTAACGAAAAGCAGGGACGCGATATGCTTGCAGGAACCCGCTTCAAAGTGGCGGAAACTATGGGAGAGGCAGTGCAGTTAGCAGTTGGCAGTAATCAGTCAACAGTTATCAAAACATCATAAAAAATACCGTTTTTTTAATAATCAATAAATATTAACACTGTTAACTGATGACTGTTAACTGTTAACTGAAAAAAATATGAGTATACTAATAAACGAATCCACACGACTGATAGTACAGGGAATAACCGGACGCGACGGCAGTTTCCATACAAAGAAGATGCTAGAATACGGTACAAATATTGTAGGCGGTACATCGCCCGGAAAAGGTGGTACGGAGATACTCGGCGTACCTGTATTCAATACTGTATATGAGGCTGTGCAACAGACGCAGGCCAATACATCCATTATATTTGTTCCTGCTAAATTTGCGGCAGATGCTATAATGGAAGCAGCCGATGCAGGAGTCAGACTCATTATCTGCATATCCGAGGGGCTCCCTACGCTGGATGCTGTGAAGGCATTCCGTTATACCCAGATGAAAGGGGTGATGCTGATAGGACCTAATTGTCCGGGATTGATGTCGCCCGATAAATGCCTTGTAGGAATACTTCCGGGACAGATTTTTAAGAAAGGGAATATAGGTGTTATCAGCCGGAGCGGTACATTAACCTATGAGGTTGTGTATCATCTTACGGCAAACGGTATGGGGCAGTCCACTGCCGTAGGTATGGGCGGAGACCCTGTAGTGGGACTTTACTACCGTGAATTGCTGGAAATGCTGCAAAATGATCCCGATACCGATGCCATAGTTATGATAGGCGAAATAGGTGGTAATGCAGAAGAACAGGCTGCTGAATATATCCGTAAGCATGTGACAAAACCTGTTGTCGGCTTTATAGCAGGTCAGGCGGCTCCCCAGGGTAAACAGATGGGGCATGCCGGTGCTATTATAGCTGGTGGTTCGGGTACTGCCGCCGATAAGATTGCTGCACTGGAAGCTGCGGGTGTGCGGGTGGCGAAAGAGCCGTCGGAGATACCAGGCCTGCTGAAAGAACGGCTTGGCAATTGATAAAATATTTATGAATAGAAATCCCCTGTATTATAGTGTATACAGGGGATTTTCTTATTATCATTGAGATGTTGTCTGATATGTTTACCTGTTTCCGTAGCATGTTCTTAACCAAGTTTAACGGCTATGATAGAACATTATTATGTAATCCTGCGTTATCATTATGTAGTTTTGTAAAGTTTGTGTTAAGGTTGAAGAAGTCAGCGATGCGATATCGGGGACTTTTTCTTTTTAAGCAATATTCTTCAGCGTACGGAAACAGAGAGAGCAGCTCATCGGCTGCCCTCTATATTATCTTCGAGTTAAGTTACTCATTGAGCCTGTCCACTGCCCATGCCAGAATGTTGCTGAACAGTATCTTTTTCGGTTCATAACCACTATTAGCCAGATTAGCCCATGCACCCCCGTCTGCCAGCAGAATACGCGCAGTTCCGTCCGAAACTTTGGCTATAGGGATAAACCGGCTTCGAACAGAAGTATCCGTAACTGACGCTGCCAGATCTATCTTCCAGTTGTAATCGCCGTCCCTGGCAAAAGATAATCCGGATGCATTACCAAAAGGTCCGTTGACAAGCTTGTCGTTCGGCGATGTGAGTGTAGTTGAATTTACTATTATTCCGGCTTCGGCATTGGTTGCGGCAGAATAGGTAGCCAATACGGATGATGTGCTTACTCCTAACAGGCCTGCGACTATCGATACTGCACCCGCCACCGGGGTGGTGGTGTTATCTACAGCGTAGATAAGTATCTTTCCGCTTTTGATATAAGCCAGTGCTGTCGCAGCCTCTGTCGCACTCAGAGTCATACTGTAATTGATGATGGTCACATCGGTAGCCTTATTTGTCATATTGGCTACTGTATTAGCCGTGGAACCGGTGGCAGAAGTTATCTTCTCCACTTTATCATATATTCCGTTTGGTCCGTAGTTGTCTATATTCCCGGCTATATTAGTCATAGAAGCAGGATAGCCTGCGTATGAAATGTTGTTTATGTACACCGATAAAGCAGGATATACTGCCTTTATGGTAAAAGGGCATGTAGTAGCAGACAATGCACTGTTTGTGGTCAGGGTAAAATTATTCAAACCCTGTGTCAACGGTTTATCAGTCAAATTTGTCGTTGGTATTGTAAATGTCTGGTTTCCAGCTGAAATTAGACCTGTTTTTGCAAAAGAATATCCATTGACTTCATCTGTTTTTATCTCATACATTCCTCCCGTCGAAGGTGCTGTGGCCATACCCTGTACTGTAAGGTAATTAGTTGACGGATTCAACTCCGTTCCTACCAGATATGTTCCGTTTACAGCCAAAGTGTTACAGTCGATAAGATAATCTAATGGTTTGCTGAGAACCTGATTAGACAAGGATGTTTCAAGAGTATTGATCTTCACTTTTATCACATCCGGCACATCGGTAAGATCGCTGGTGGATAAAACGGGTGTACCACTTCCCGGCGCCATAATCGTTTGTACTCCCGTTGTCAGGAATTCGCCTGTTAGAATATAGTCATAACCATTGGTGGTGATACCGGTGATAATATATTTTCCGGGAACAGAAATATCCAGTACTATATTTAAATAGTTCAGCGGAGTAAGTTCCACCCCTTTTATATATGTGCCTCTCACCGTAGCGGAAACTACGGTGAAATCTGCAACTACATCTGGAGGGCAACCGGTATCGGAGACGGGAACCCACTGAGTTCCGTCCCATATATTAAGCCCGATAGAGAGCTCCGGTGTTTCCTGCATATTATATACAATCATACCTGTCGATTGTTTTTTTTCCTCTTCGGTTGCCGAGATAACCAAAGGAACCAAGCTTTGAAGGCTGACCAGGGATACACGCGGTAGTAAGAGTCCTTTTGTAGAATTTGCTAAATTGCTGCCGCTTGTATTTGTCTCCTTGAGATCAAGTAAGGCTCCTGTCCTTGGTGAAAGGTTGGAACCGATCGTTATTTGCGCTGTAAGCATTGAGAAGTTCGACATTGCTATTATTACAATCAAATGTAATATTAAAGTCTTTGTGATTAGCTTCATAAGTTAATAGTTTGAACAAATACGTCTATTGTGTTGTCTTATATTTTAACAAATATCAGTTCAATTAGTTTTGTCTTTACTCTGTTATTGTCTTTATTGTCTTTTTTCGGAGCACAAATATATGACATGATTTTTGAAAATATAGTTTTTAACGTCAAAATAATGACTTTTTATTGTTAATAATAGTTTTTTTGGCCTGTTTTAAGTTGCATAAACAATAAAAAGACAGTTTTGGAAACTGTCTTTTTTAAAATAGATTGCATTGTAAACAGGAATTTGAGCTAACGCTTCGGAAAATGAAATCCACTGTTGAATTCCATCTCTTTTTTACACTTATCTTCCGGTTGCCACAAAGGATAGTTAGTCCGGTATTTGTACAGGAAATCCACAAGTTGCTGTTTTAACACATCTGCATCGTTCTTTACCCATTGTCGCAATTGAGCAAGATCTTTTATATCCACACCTTTACTGTTCTCACTTTCCCGGATTGTTATACCCTTGTTTACGATAGTAGCCCAATGGAAAGGCAAAGCCTGATAAACGGCACAGAAGGAGAGGGCAGGGGCGATTTTCAATATCAGATCGCTGTTTTCCGGTGTAAGGGTATTGGCCGATACCTGTTCGCATAATTCATCCATTAGCGGCTCGCCCAGTATGCCTGCAATATGAAGCTCCTGCGCAATACAGATATAAGGTATAAACTCGGTGATGTCGGTGTTGGATGTCACAGGTGAATGCATCTTAAACAGTTTCTCACTTATCAGGGGTAATTGTATTAGTTCTCTCATAGCTTTTTACTGTATAGATAAACTTTTTTTAATTTGATAATGCCAGATTCAAAAAATATATAAATATGGATGAAAAAAGAAAAGATTGTTTCACAACAACCTTTTCCCAACTAACCTTATTCTAATACTATGGGAAAACATAAGTATTAAAATAAAAAAATATCTTTATCGGACGATTATCTCATAATTCGGTTGTTTTTATTCTTATGCCTGCGCAAATTCTGGTTCCGGGCCTCTGCGTAGCTTCTATTTTGTGTAACATGTCAGGTTTATCTTATTGGTACACATATGCACCTGTTAAATTACTATAATCCAAATATAAGAACATTACGAGAATGAAGTAGATTTATGAATGGATAATAACATTATTTAAGTAAAGTTGTCCGTATCCGGATGAAGCGGGACGTCCTGTTTTATATAGCAATGTTATTAAAGACAAAAATTCATTTAAAATATTAAAAGTAAATGATCTGATATTCAATTGGTTAATTAACTATTTTAATGAGTTATTTTAACGCAATATGTTTCATTTTTAGCATAGATCAGGTTATATTTGTAATGCATACAACGTTCTTTACATAAGAAACTTACTTGGTTAAAAAAACGGCTGCACGTACCTGATGGTAATACTGTTTGACAGCGGTAGCCGTTTTGCGATTGATTTCTCTATGGATGCACTCCTTATCCGGTGTGCTTTTCATTAATTAAACACTTATATAATCGCCTTAACCGAATTTTTAAACTTCACATTCCGAAATTTTAAAACGGGAAAGACTTGCAATAATATAGATGTATTGCAAGTCTTTTTTGTAATTTCAATTACTTTATCTATACTATAAAAACTTATGGCAAAGAAAACGATAAACGTTGATATTGAGATTGATACAAAGAAAGCAGAGGAAGCAGCTTCCAAGTTTGGCAAATTTCTGGGAGTAGAAGATACCCTGATTGCAAATTTTTATAAACATTCCGGAAACGTGATAGACAATATAGGGCAGATAGCAACGGCATCGGCAGAAGTAGCCGCGCGCGTGGAAGATGAACAGTATAAGTTTGAGAGGCAGATAAGGTGGTAACTATTTGTGGAAAATTATTGTATATGCCAACTCGGAAGAATAACCTCTTAAATTCTTATTATATACTTTAATGTAATTATCATCTGTACTCCAACCTCCAATATCTTCCTCTTTTTCACAAGACACTAGATTAAAGGAGATAAATAATGTTATAATAAGGTATAAGATATTTTTTCATTGTTTTATAGTATTTCCATCTATAAATATAGACTTTTAAATAAATATTGGGTTTAATCTGTTATCAAAATAAAAGTAATTTATCTATACGGTGAGAAAGAATGAAGAATTAAGAATGGCGCAAGCGATCTATAATACTCAATCTAACTCTTCATTATTAACTATTAATTATAAAATTATGTTAGAAATCGAAATCAACAACCAAAAAATCTCTGTACCCGAATCATGGGCCGACCTGTGCCTTGCCGACTACGAAAAATGGTTTAAGCATCACCCCGAAGACAAGATGGAATATGTGCACTTCATAGCAGGCATTTGCAAGCTGGACAGCGAATGGCTGCTCAACTCGCCGACCCAACTGTTCGACGCCATATCCGATGCCGTCGGCTTTATATTCGATACCGACTTCGAACCCGCAACAAAGGTCAATGTCGACGGACGGGACTACTTTATTTCCCCGTCGGATGGACTCACACTGGGCGAATGGATAGACATAGAGCAAACGCTGGAAAGTGACAGCCTGACCAAGATTTCGGAAACGCTGGCTATCGTATGCCGTCCGGCGGGTGAAAGCTACCATCCCGATACCGCCGCCGTACGACAAGAGACGTTCCGCAACCTACCTTGCGACAAAGCCCTACCATTGCTCGCTTTTTTTTTGTACAGAAAGAAAGAATCAGAAGCGATTTTGCACCATTATTCAACGGTGGTGGCTCAGGCAAACCGGTTTCTAAAGGATACAAAGACTTTTGTAATAAATGGGGGTGGTATAAAACAATTGCCGATCTGGCAGAGGATAAAATTTATTTATTTGACCAGATTACTGAGAAAGCAGTTGTCGAAGTTTTCGGATTCCTCCTTTACCGGATAGATAAGGCGCGGGCTGAGGATGAGCAGTATAAGTTTGAGAAGCAGATAAGGAGGTAATTATTGGGGAAAAACTATTGTATATGCCAGTTCGGAAGAACTTATCATATTTTTATTGTATACTTTATAGTTCTGTCCATCAGGTATTATTGTATAT